>JALRDO010000009.1 GCA_023262185.1 Flavobacteriaceae bacterium | reverse complement strand
GGGTCGGTAAATACAGAAACTCCAATAGTTTGGCCAGGAATACTAAACCAGACCCCAATGGTTCCGACAATAAGCACTACAAAACCGTAGAAAAATGGAAAAGACTCTGGTCGGATAAAAGAGCCGGAATTAGAATGTTTTGAGGTTGAGGGGCTCAATGCCTAGGATTTACGGTTTCAAATATAAGTGCATTGGACGAATCATTACCTTTAAGGCTGAACTTTCAAATCTCTGTTAATGCAATCAGACACCGTCTTGTATCTTGAGAATGCCCAAATAAAGCAAGACACTAGCATTATACTCGACACGCTCAATTTTAGCCTTCACAAGGGGGATTACTATTTCTTAATCGGAAAAACGGGATCCGGAAAAAGTAGTCTACTTAAAGCCCTCTACGGAGATGTTCCCTTTAGCGCAGGGACAGCCCGGATCAAAAACCTCGATCTGCGCACCCTAAAAGAAGCACAGCTTTCAACGCTGAGACGCTCGCTTGGAATCGTATTTCAAGATTTCAAACTACTCTCAGACCGCAATGTCTATGACAACCTCGACTTTGTGCTTAAAGCGACCGGATGGAAAAAATCGAGCGAGCGCAAAAACCAAATCGAAACAGTGTTAGAGCGCGTTGGGATTAGCGGAAAAATGAAAAGCTTTCCACATCGGCTCTCAGGTGGAGAACAACAGCGCGTTGCTATCGCCAGGGCTTTATTGAACGACCCTGATCTGATTATTGCGGATGAACCCACCGGAAATTTAGATCCAGAAACTAGCCTCGAGGTCATGCAGGTTTTCGAAGACATTCATCGAAACGGCAAGACACTATTTGTCGCCACCCATAACCACCAATTGATCCGCCATTACGGTCATCCTGTGGTGCGCTGCGAAAATCAGAGCTTACATCAAGGCTAAATTTCAACTGGTAATTTTTCTGTTTATTTGTATCTCATTCAAGATTTATGGCAGTTTTAGGCATTGATATAGGGGGCACCGGTATGAAAGGTGGTTTGGTCGATATTGAATCTGGAGAATTAATCAGTGAACGCTTTCGCCTACCCACGCCTAAAAAGAGAGATCCTGAAGCCATGGCCGATCTATTCAAAGAAATCGTAGACCATTTTGGTTACGAAGGACCTATTGGAGTTGGGTTTCCTACCATCATCAAGAATGGCATTTGCGGATCCCAAGGCAACCTGCATAAAAAATGGAAGGGGCTTAACGTAGCCGATGTCTTTGCGGAAAAGACAGGACAAAAAGTTATTGTCGTAAATGATGCAGATGCCGCAGCCTATGCGACCATGGAGTACGGTGTAGGAAAAGGTGAAATGGGACTCGTCCTTATGGTAACCATTGGCACTGGAATAGGCAGTGGCGCCTTCTTTAACGGGACACTTATTCCAAATTTTGAGTTAGGCCAAATTCCATACAAAAAGTTCAAAAAGATTGAAGAGTGGACCTCTGCCTCTGCAAAAGAGCGCGAAAATTTAAGCCTTGAAGAATGGGCTGTACGCTTTAATAAGTTCTTAAAAATTACGAACCTTCTCATCGCCCCAGACCTCATTATCCTCGGGGGTGGACTGTCTAAGGAGTGGGATAATTATGCACACCTTATCGACTCTCCGGTTCACATCAAGCCAGCTGCACTGCGCAATAATGCTGGAATTGTCGGTGCTGCAGCGGCCGCTATTAGATCGATTTAGCGCGCTTTCTGTCGGTTTCCTTAAGATGAATTTTTCGTAGACGAATGTGATTAGGAGTTACCTCAACCAATTCGTCCTTCTGAATGTATTCTAAAGCTTGTTCTAACGAAAACTTAATTGCGGGAACAATTTTTACCTTTTCATCGGAACCAGAAGCACGGACGTTTGAAAGCTTTTTGGTCTTAGTCACATTCACCGCCATATCGTCTGCTCTAGAATTTTCTCCAATCACCTGTCCTTCATAAATATCCTCTCCTGGATCAATAAAGAACACCCCTCGTTCTTGGATTTTATCGATAGAATAGGGAATCGCCGTTCCGTTTTCTAAAGAAACCAATGACCCATTAATTCGTCCAGGGATTGTCCCCTTAAGGGGTTGGTATTCAATAAAACGGTGTGACATAATCGCCTCGCCTGCAGTTGCCGTGAGAAGTAGATTTCTCAAACCGATAATACCTCTAGAGGGGATCACAAACTCGCAGATCATTCGGGTACCCTTAGTTTCCATACTGAGCAGTTCTCCCTTGCGCATAGATACCATTTCAACGGCCTTACCCGAGACAGTCTCCGGAAGGTCAATGGTCAATTGCTCGACAGGTTCACACTTTACCCCATCTATTTCTTTAATGATGACTTGAGGTTGACCAATCTGTAACTCGTATCCTTCACGGCGCATGGTCTCTATAAGTACTGACAAGTGCAGTACACCTCGCCCGTACACCATAAAGCGATCCGCACTATCCGTGGGCGCAACGCGCAACGCCAAATTCTTCTCTAACTCTTTCTCTAGACGCTCTTTTATATGTCTAGAGGTCACAAATTTTCCGTCCTTACCGAAGAACGGGCTATCATTAATGGTAAAGAGCATACTCATGGTAGGCTCATCGATGGCAATCGACTTCAACGCTTCAGGTGCCTCGTGATCGGCTACCGTATCGCCAATCTCAAAATTCTCCATTCCGACGATCGCGCAGATATCTCCTACCCGAACTTCTTGCACTTTCACACGACCTAATCCTTCAAAGGTGTATAGCTCTTTAATTCTTGATTTAGAAATAGAACCGTTACGTTTTACAAGACTCACTTGCTGCCCTTCTTTGAGTGATCCGCGTTGTAGGCGACCAATTGCGATACGTCCGGTAAACGAAGAGTAATCTAGAGAGGTGATTAACAGCTGTGTTGAACCCTCTTGAGGTTTGAACTCAGGGATTTCAGCTAGGACCATCTCTAAAAGGGGCTCTATAGAGTAGGTGGGCTGTTTGTAATCGGTGCTCATCCATCCGTTTTTGGCCGAACCGTAAACCGTCGGAAAATCAAGTTGCCATTCTTCAGCACCTAGCTCGAACATGAGATCAAAAACCTTTTCGTGCACCTCATCTGGCGTACAATTCTCTTTGTCGACCTTGTTGATGACTAGACAGGGTTTTAATCCCATTGAAATCGCCTTTTGCAATACAAATCGGGTTTGCGGCATAGGGCCTTCAAAGGCATCAACTAGCAATAACACTCCGTCTGCCATGTTCAATACACGCTCTACCTCTCCGCCAAAATCAGCGTGACCAGGGGTATCGATAATATTGATTTTATGGTCTTTATATTGTACCGAAACATTCTTAGAAACAATAGTAATTCCGCGCTCTCGCTCGAGATCATTGTTGTCTAGAATGAGTTCTCCTTTGTTCTCATTTTCTCTGAAAAGTTGACAGTGGTAAAGGATTTTATCGACAAGTGTAGTCTTTCCGTGATCTACGTGAGCAATAATGGCAATGTTCTTGATGTGCTGCATCTAAATAATTTGAGCGCTAAGGCGGCGCAAATATAGGTTGAAAACCGCCCCAGATGTGATAAAAAACTACCTTTGTGCCGAAATCCTTTGAAACCATGAATAGAGCAGACCTCAAACAACTTCAACATGCTGAAAGTCATCAATTCTTTCTGATTGCAGGGCCCTGTGCCATTGAGTCAGAAGAGAGTGCTATGGCTGTGGCTGAAAAAGCTGTGGCTCTTAGCGATGCACTGAAGATTCCGTATGTTTTCAAAGGAAGTTTTAAAAAGGCCAATCGCAGTCGTATCGATTCATTCACCGGGATTGGGGATGAAAAAGCCCTTAAAATTTTGAGAAAGGTCGGAGAAACCTTCGGTATACCCACCATCACCGACATTCACACTGAAGAAGATGCGGCAAGGGCTGCAGCTTATGTTGATATCCTACAGATTCCCGCTTTTTTAGTGCGCCAAACCGACCTTGTAGTGGCCGCCGCAAAAACGCAAAAGGTCGTCAACTTAAAGAAAGGGCAATTCATGAGCCCTGAAAGCATGCAATTTGCCGTTCAGAAGGTGAAAGACAGCGGAAATCCTAACAGCCTTATTACGGAGAGAGGAACCACCTTTGGGTACCAAGATCTTGTGATTGACTATAGAGGTATCCCAGTAATGCAACAATACGCCCCAGTAGTATTAGACGTAACCCACTCACTACAGCAGCCTAATCAGGCTTCAGGAGTAACTGGCGGAAGACCTGCGCTCATTGAAACCATGGCTAAGGCAGGAATTGCAGTCGGAGTAGACGGAATTTTTATCGAAACTCATCCAGATCCTGCAAGTGCAAAGAGTGACGGGGCGAACCAACTACCCCTTGAGCGTCTCGAAAAACTCTTAAGCACCTTGGCTGGTTTGAGAGATACGGTTGTAAGACTCGAGAACTAACCTTTTCTTAAAAGTTCAGGCGCTCATCCTACTGAGATAGGAACTATATTGTGAGAAAATAATTCTCGTGAAAACACTTTCTCTTCTTTCAGCCTTTTTGATAGGGATCATAGGGCTTCAGGCTCAAGATCACAGCCATGTGAGTGCTCGTCCCATCCACTTTCCTGATGTAGACAACTACCTCACCCTTTCTACCGACTTGCATATACACAGCGTATTTTCTGACGGATACGTGTGGCCCAATATCAGAGTTCAAGAGGCGTTACTAGACGGATTAGACGCCATCGCAGTAACAGAACACCTCGAATACCAACCGCATAGCGCTGACATACCTCACCCCGATCGCAACCGTGCCTATCACTTAGCACTAGAGGAGGCGAAAAGCCATGACCTACTTATTATAAGAGGATCTGAAATCACAAGAGGAGCACCCGTCGGCCACAACAATGCCATCTTTATTGAAGACGCGAACCCACTCTTAAAAGAGAAGGCTGAAGACGCCTTTAAAGAGGCTCGAAAGCAAGGAGCGTTCATCTTTTGGAATCATCCGGCATGGACCGCTCAAAACAGTCAAGGCAATCCCGTGCTCAGTGCATTTCAAAAAGAGCGCATAAAGTCAGATGAATTACACGGGATCGAGGTAGTGAACTTCGGGGCATTTGCAGAAGAATCTCTAGCACTTGCCTTAGAACAAGATCTTACCATATTGGCAACCTCTGATGTGCACGGACTCATCGAATGGGATTACAGTAACAAAGGTCTTCAAAGACCGGTGACCTTAGTCTTCGCCAAAGAAAGGAGTTTAGCTGCTATTCATGAGGCACTCATCGAAGGAAGAACTGTTGCGGCCTACAACGATCTGCTTATAGGTAGAAAGGAGTATTTAGAGCCTCTGCTTTTAAAGAGCATAAGCATTGAGGGAGCCCATTATATTCCCAACACAAAAATTGTAGAATTGACTATTACCAATCAAACTAGTAGTGACTTATTACTCGAAAATAAGAGTGACTACACATTCTACGAAAGCTCACCGGTTTTTGTTTTGAAGGCTCACGACAGCAAGGTGCTGAAAGTCAAAACCTTAGAAGAACTTTCTGCTTTTGACTTGAAGTTTGAAGCCCTAGGAGTATTTTACGCTCCAAAAAGTCATCCTGTACTGACCTGGAGGGTTAGTGTAGGCGACTAGATTTCATATCTTTGTCGGCTCTTTATGTTCTTTAATTTATCGGGGCCGATCTGGATTTGACAGCAAGATCAATGAGATCGTAAGCATGCCGAGCTATGAGGTTAATGCTCGTAAATCTCTACTTCAACCATTTTAAATGGCGAAAACAATTACGCTTTAGCTGCCTAATAATCTGAATTATAGTAAGATTTGGCCTAGTCTCGCGAGGCGAGAAAGCTAAATGTCTCTAGAAAGCCCTTGTTGGCGGCGTTCTTCAAAGAGGCACCATTAAAGTCAACAACGAATGTCTTTCGCTTCGCAAGGCATTTAAAATTTAGAAGCTAAGAAAGTAAGTAGATGGTCACTGATCAGCTGCTTTCTGACAATCACTCAGTGAATAAGCATGTAGAAAGCGTTTGAGTTGCTTGTTTGGACGAGGGTTCGATCCCCTCCGGCTCCACTATCCTCTAATCAATTTGGTAATGGTCATTCGAACAGCTATGCGCGATACCAACCAAAGCACCATGGCACTCAAGCCAAACACCATAGCGTTAAGGAGTAATACCTCAGAAACGTCGAGTTTTACAGGGATATAAGTGATGTAGTATTCTTCAGGGTTTGAAAAGGTCAACCAATGGGTATAGAACTGAATGGCGTACAGCAATAAACCAATTGCGTTTCCGATGAGTAATCCAAGTCCTAGGTAATAAGAACCCTGGATCCAAAACAATTTGCGTACACTCCGCTCATTAGAACCCAATGCCCTAAACAAACCAATGGCATTTGATCGCTCGAAAACCACAGCCAATAAACTGGTTATGATATTCATAGCTCCTACAACAGATAGTACCAAGCTAATGATGAGCAAATTCACATCGAAAAGCGCCAACCAATTGAATAAGATCGATCGCTCATCTTTGGTTCTCACCACCTCAATATGAGCCGGAAATCGATCGAGAAAAGCCTGATAAACCGATTCTTCGTCTTCAGAATCTTTCAAGAACACTTCAAGGCCTTCAAATTGATCTGCCTCATACCTATTCAAACGGCCAACCATATCACCAGAAACAAATACAACCGATTGATCGAATTCAGCAAAATAAGAATTGTAAATCCCATGAACGATCATTCGTCGTTGCTGCGGAGGGTTTTCATTATTCGGAAATAAACCATAAACGACATCCCCTATTACAAGGCCTAATTGGCGTGCCACCTCTTCAGAAACAACAACTTGATCTTGGTTCTCGTATTGAAGCCAATCCCCCTGAACCAGATAAGACTCCCAAACCGTAGCGTCAAAATCACTAAAAACCCCTTTAAAGAGCAATCCTGCGTAATCAATTTCATTGCGTAGCACACCTATGCGTTCTGAAACTTTATGGCTACGAAAATCGCCTTCAATAGCGTTAAGCATGGCGATATGGCTGCTGTCAAGGGCCTCTCCCATATCATAGGAGGCTAATTTGAACGTGCCCTGAAAAGACTCCAATTTCTTCTTGACCTCAAATTGCAATCCTCTTGCCGTTGCCATGGCAATCAACATAACAGCTAGGCCAATAGCCACAGCGATAACGCCAATTTTTGCGCTACCTTTAGGTAAGATCATGTGATCCTTAAACAAGAATCTTTTTACAACGAACCATTCGAACATATGCGTCTCTTAGACTTCTTCTCTTTCAAAAATAGACTTTTAGCACTGATCCTATGGGGTATTAGTGTACAGATATCTACCGCTCAAATCGTTGTAGGGGCCAATCGCACAGAAACCTATCTTCCGATGCTTTCAGAAAAATCAGTAGCTGTAGTGGCGAATGCCACATCGGTTATTTTTCACCCTAATGGATACACTCATATTGTAGACAGCCTGCTTTCTAGAGGTGTTCAGATAAAAAAAATCTTTACACCAGAGCATGGGTTTAGAGGTGAGGCCGACGCTGGAGCAGCAGTAGATAGCGGCATCGATCCCAAAACGCAATTGCCTTTAGTTTCTCTTTATGGAAGTCAAAAAAAGCCCTCAGCAGATCATCTCAAAGACATCGATATTATTCTTTTTGACATTCAAGATGTGGGAGTTCGTTTTTACACCTATATCGCCACACTTCAGCTTGTGATGGAGGCGGCGGCCGATGCCTCAGTTTCTGTAATGGTGTTAGACCGTCCAAATCCGAACGCTAAACTGATCGATGGGCCGGTTTTGCAAGGCGAGAATGCAAGTTTTTTAGGGCTAAACCCTATCCCATTAGCTTATGGAATGACCATTGGAGAATACGCTCTAATGCTAAAGGGTGAAGGGTGGTTACGCACCGAAAAACCCATTGACTTGACCCTCATTACCCTAGAAGACTACAACCATAACATGTCATATCACCTACCCATTAAACCCTCACCGAATCTTAAAAGTGACCATGCAATTGCGTGGTACCCTAGCCTGGGTTTGTTCGAAGGCACCGAGATTAATGCAGGCCGCGGAACCACAAAACCTTTTGAACGCTTCGGTTCACCTCAACTATCGGCAGTAATTTTCGATTTTGAATACACTCCAGTTTCGGTACCCGGCGCCCGCTACCCGAAACACCTAAACACCATTTGTTACGGGCGAGATCTTAGCGAAAAAGAAGCACCCGATCACGTCTGTTTGAACCCACTCATTGAGAGCTATAAGGCCCACGACGGAAAATTCTTTAGAGAAGACTCTTTTGCTAAACACAGTGGAAGAAGTGAGCTTCAAGGTCAAATTGAATCAGGAATGAACGAAGAAGAAATTCGCGCCAGTTGGAAGGGTGAACTCGAAGCTTTTAAATCTATCCGCTCAAAGTATTTGAGGTACCCTTGAAGCCCGTATCTTTGCCGCATGCAAAAAATTGAGGCATTAACGCTACCCGTAATGGAGTCCTTTTATACCATTCAAGGAGAAGGATTTCACCAGGGTACCGCTGCACATTTCATTCGTTTAGGAGGCTGTGATGTGGGTTGTCATTGGTGTGACGTGAAAGAAAGTTGGAGCATACGCCCTGAATGGGAACAAACCATTGAAAGTATTGTTTCTAAAGTTGATCATCGCGCTCAAATCGCAGTGATAACTGGAGGAGAACCTTTGATGCATCCGCTAGATGAGCTAACCGAAGCACTCAAAGCAAAGGGATTGAAAACACATATAGAGACCTCTGGGGCCCATCCGATATCCGGGTATTGGGATTGGATTTGCCTGTCTCCGAAAAAATTCAAAAAACCATTAGACACCATTTACGAGCGCGCCGATGAGCTCAAGTGTATCGTATACAACAAAAGTGATTTCACCTTTGCCGAGGATGAGGCTGCTCGTGTTAAGCCAACTTGTAAATTATCGCTACAACCAGAATGGGAGGTCAGAGAGAAAGTTATGCCTCTAATGAGTGAATATGTATTAGTCCACCCTAAATGGCGTTTAACGCTACAAACTCACAAGTACATAGGCGTACCTTAACGGCTTGTTTTATCTATTTTTGCCCCATGAAAAAAATGCTTTACGCAGTACTTTCGCTGCCTCTTTTCTTCAGCTGTACTCCTTCAAATGAAAATTTAATGAGTAAGGATCAGCTAGGTTCATTGCAATCTACTGACAGTATCGGGCTGGTAAGCTCATTGTTTCCTGGAGATTCAATAGACTTTGAAAGACTAAACACAGGTCAAATAGTAGGCTTAAGTGTGCTAAATGCCAACCAGAAAAAACGTTTTCAGTTGAGAGCGAATCTCGAGGGTGCTATTGAGGTCGTTCAAGTATACGATGGCTTGTATAAAACCAAAAAAGGTATCGGCGTCGGAAACACATTAGGCGAACTTGAAAAGGTATACACTATAGAAAGGGCGGTTCCGGCAATAAAAAGCGTTTCCGTATACGTTAAAGAATCTCCTCTTCTATTCCTTTTTGACCGCAGTGAACTTCCTGAAAGCATCAAATACAGTTTTGATCCTATTGATCCGGTACAACTTCCTTCAGAAGCCGTGATCAATCAAGTGATTATCAGCTGGTAAGATGAAACGTATTCTTCTGACCCTAGTTCCCAAACTTCTTGGTAACTACTTCAATGCCATCTCATTGTTCGCTCCAAAGAAGGCCGGAAAACTAGCCTTATTGACTTTTGCCAAGGTCCGCAAAGGACAACTCAATGGACAAAAAACACTTCCGCTCTTAGAAGAAGCGAAAGGCGAACGCTTTTCAATTGGTACACATGAAATTCAATCGTACCACTGGCAAGGAGAGAAAGAGGCAGTGCTGTTGCTGCACGGATGGGAGAGCAATACCCATCGATGGCGAAATTTGATCTCACAGCTCGAAAAAGAAAAATTTGAAATCTTTGCCCTGGATGCTCCTGCGCATGGATACTCAACTGGGAGCTATCATTTTTTGCCAGACTTTGTGAAGGCTGCCTACTATCTCGTGAAGAAGCACAGCATCAAAACACTTATAGGACACTCTATGGGAGGTATGGCGATTTGCTATTTACTCTTCAAGCACAAAGAAAATCCTGTTGAACGCTTTATTACCCTTGGCGCTCCCGTAGACTTTTCTCTTATTGTTGCTGGATACAACCGGCGTGTACCTTTTAACAAAAGAGTATACAATGCATTAAATCAAGAGATGTACCGATTGGTAAATATGAATATCAAAGCGTTTTCAAGCCGCCGTTTTGCGAAAGAAATTCATCAAAAAGCATTGCTTATGCACGATCGCTTTGACCCTACCATACCGAGTAGTCAATCTGAGCAACTGCACAAAGTCCTTTCAAATAGCGAACTGGTAGTGACTGAAAATTTTGGTCATTCAATGCACCAAGATGAAGTTTGTGCGAAAATCATATTATTTTTAAATAACAACTAAACATACATGGAACTTCAACCCTTTCATTTAGCAATTCCGGTCAATAACCTTGAGGCCGCTCGCAATTTTTACACCAACATCCTCGGATTTGAAGAAGGGCGCAGCAGCGATCACTGGGTGGATTACAATTTTTTTGGCCACCAGCTGGTGATTCATTTAGACAGCAACCATCAAGGTGTCTTGGTTTCTAACCCCGTTGACGGAAAGGACGTTCCAGTTCCTCATTTCGGAGTCGTTTTAGAATGGGAGGTTTTCGATGCTTTTGCCGAACGCATAAGAAGCAAAGGGATTCCCTTTATCATCGAACCTTATTTGAGATTTGAAGGGCTGCCCGGAGAGCAGAAAACGCTCTTTTTTAAAGATCCGTCAGACAACGCCTTAGAGTTCAAGAGCTTTAAGCATATCTCGTCGCTATTTGCCACTTAAGATTGAGCACGTCGTCGAGCTAGCAGTGTATTCTTGAGAAGCATTGCAATAGTCATAGGACCTACCCCACCAGGAACAGGTGTGATATAAGACGCTTTCTCAGCAACCTGCTCGAAATCTACGTCACCCACTATACGGTATCCTCTGGGTCGGCTAGCATCTTCTAATCTGGTAATTCCGACATCGATAACTACGGCGCCAGGTTTTACCATATCTGCTTTAACAAAGTTTGGCACACCTAAAGCAGAAACAATAATATCGGCCTGATTAAGAAGCGCTTTAAGGTCTTTTGTGCGAGAATGCGCAACCGTAACAGTGGCATTGGCAAAATCACCTTTCTGGCTCAAGAGAATACTTATAGGTCTACCCACAATATGGGAACGTCCGATAACCACAGCATGCTTCCCTGAGGTATCTACTTTATAGCGTTCTAGAAGCTGCATAATTCCGAAAGGAGTTGCTGGAATAAACGACTCGAGTTCTAAGGCCATGCGCCCAAAATTTGTCGGATGAAAGCCGTCAACATCTTTTTTCGGATCGATCGCTAACAGCACCTCTTCTTCATCGAGATGAGCAGGTAATGGCAGCTGAACGATATAACCGTCAATAGCCTCATTTGCATTCAATGCGGCTACTTCTTTTAATAAGTCTTCTTGGGTGGTATCTTCTGGAAGTCTCACAAGTGTAGACTCAAAGCCTACCTGCTCGCAAGAGCGCACCTTACTTGAAACGTAGGTTAGGCTCGCTCCATCATTACCGACAATTACTGCGGCAAGGTGTGGAACTTTTTGCCCTTGCTGTCGAATCTCAGCAACCTCAGCGGCAATCTCTTCTTTGAGTTCTTGGCTCGTTTTCTTTCCGTCTAATAAAATCATTAGCGCATATTCATATTTTGCATCATCTGCATCATATTTCTTCCTTTGGCTCCCTGCATCATCTTCATCATCTTGCTCATTTGATCGAACTGCTTGATCAGCTTATTCACCTCTTGAATTTCTCTACCGCTTCCAGTAGCGATACGCTTCTTTCTGCTTTGATCAATAACCTTGGGATTACTGCGCTCTTTCGGCGTCATAGAATAAATAATCGCTTCAATATGCTTAAAGGCATCATCATCAATGTCTAAGCCCTTGGTCGCCTTAGCCATTCCAGGAACCATTGACACTAGGTCTTTCATGGGTCCCATTTTTTTGATTTGTTGAATTTGGGTTAAGAAGTCATCAAAACCAAAGGTCTGTTTAGCGATTTTACGCTGTAGCTTTCGGGCCTCTTCTTCATTGAACTGCTCTTGGGCCCTTTCAACAAGTGACACCACATCACCCATTCCCAAAATACGATCGGCCATACGATCGGGATGAAAGATATCTAACGCATCTAGCTTCTCTCCAGTTCCGATGAATTTAATGGGCTTGTCTACTGCTTCTCGGATAGTAAGGGCTGCACCCCCGCGAGTATCACCATCTAACTTGGTTAACACCACCCCGTCAAAGTCTAAAACATCATTAAATGCCTTGGCTGTATTGACGGCATCTTGCCCTGTCATAGCATCTACCACAAAAAGGGTTTCATCGGGATGAATAGCCGTATGAATTGCCTTGATTTCTTTCATCATGGCCTCATCCAAGGCCAAACGACCCGCGGTATCGATAATCACTACATTAAAACCTTCCGTTTTTGCCTTTTCAAGACCGGCATTGGCAATAATCACAGGATCTTTTTGTTCGCGATCAGAATAGACCTCAACCCCTAATTGTTCGCCAACAATATGGAGTTGATCGATGGCCGCCGGACGGTAAACATCACAGGCTACTAAAAGCGGTTTCTTTGATTTCTTCGTTTTGAGGTAGTTCGCTAGCTTTCCTGAAAAGGTAGTTTTACCAGAACCTTGAAGCCCTGCCATAAGAACCACGCTAAGCTTTGAACCGATTTGAAGTTCTGAGGCATTAGACCCCATTAAACTGGCAAGTTCGTCTCTGACGATTTTGACCATGAGCTGTCCGGGTTGAAGTGATTGTAACACTTGCTGGCCCATGGCCTTTTCTTTCACCGTATTGGTGAAATCCTTGGCAATTTTATAGTTGACATCAGCATCGAGGAGGGCCTTTCGGATCTCCTTCATCGATTCCGCAATATTGAGCTCGTTTATCTTACCCTTTCCTCTGAGTTTATGAAGAGCTCCTTCAATTTTGGTACTTAACTGATCAAACATAAACGCTACGTCGGTTGATTTTGAAGAAAGAACAAAAGTACTAAGATTCTTTAGCTTTCAAGTGCCCTTTCGACCCTACTCATGACAATAACATGAGGAAAGGTAATGGCGGCTAGAAAATACACCAATAGCTCCAGTACATCCAAAGCGCTTAACCCCACAAGAAATAGAATAAGCCCAAATCCAACCACTGATATCCCCCAATAAAGAAATGCTGCCTTGACATAAGAAGTAAAGCTGAGACTCGAGCTCTTCGGATAGAGCAACTCAATCTGATCTTTTATAGATGGCATAGCATGCCATAAAGAAAAATAAAGAGCAAAAGAGAGCAATAAACTTGTATAGCGAAACACTGTTAATATGAAAAGGAGAACTCCAAGCTCAAGCAGAATAACCCGAAAAGACAAACTCTGGATAATGAATAGCACTAAAACTAGGACAAAGGCAACCGCAGATAAACCTATAAAATGATGTGCTGTAAAAGCTAGTGAGGTTATCGCTTCGATAACAAGAGACGATTGCTCGGCATGCGTCCAAAATAAAAGTCCAAAAATGAGCAATCCATAACTTGTATAGAAAGCATAGCGGAGGCCATTCATGCCTTTGGTGCGCCTATGCCAATGTTGTTGGCCAAAATGAAAAGAACTGATTAGAACGAAGAACAACAGTGCGAATTGCCTTTGGGTGTAAAATAAAAACAGCACCAGCAAAATCAAACTTATATACACTAAAAGGGTTTTTTGGTATGATATACTTACAACTTGTTCATAAGAAGCCAATTTTTGGATTACCATAAGATCATTAGAACCGTGCAAAAGACCCAGCGAAAGAATGAGAAAGAGGGCTAAATAGTCCTCAAAAGGCCCGGAAATACTGAACCCTACCAAACCCACAATGAGGCTAAAAAAAAATTGTTTTTTGAGGATATTCATATAAAATTCTTCAATTATAAAGGTAGTTGATAAATTATTAGTTAAAATGTTAAAGAATTATGTTTATATTTATTTACATTTGATTAAACAAAAACTAAACTATTGTTCTTATGAAAAGTTTACTACTCCAACTACCGTTGGTAGCAGATGTTTCAAAAATTGCTACTGACGATTACGTAGGCTTCACCTTCTTCGTAGGGTGTATGGCTATGATGGCAGCTTCTGCCTTCTTCTTTTTATCGATGAACAGTTTCGATTCTAAATGGCGTACTTCAATCCTAGTTTCAGGTTTGATTACGTTTATCGCTGCTGTTCACTATTGGTACATGAGAGATTACTGGGCATCAAACGGAGAATCTCCAACATTCTTCCGTTATGTTGACTGGGTGCTCACCGTGCCGCTGATGTGTGTTGAATTCTACCTCATCTTAAAAGCTGCGGGTGCCAAGAAAGCATTAATGTGGAGACTAATTGTTCTCTCAGTGATCATGCTCGTAACAGGATACTGGGGAGAAGCCGTGAACCGTGATCAAGCTGCATTCTGGGGTCTAGTATCTGGTATCGCTTATTTCGTTATTGTTTACGACATCTGGTTCGGACAAGCAAAGAAATTGGCCGTTGCCGCCGGAGGGTCTGTATTACAAGCACACAAAACATTATGCTGGTTCGTTCTAGTAGGATGGGCAATCTATCCTATCGGTTATATGGCTGGAACACCAGGATGGTATGAAGGTATATTTGGCGGATTAGCCATGGATGTTATTTATAACATTGGTGATGCCGTTAACAAAATTGGTTTCGGTCTAGTAGTTTACGGCGCTGCTGTTGCTGCTCGCGACGCGAAATAAAAGTTGTTCAAGTAAATGCTAAAAAGCCGCTGATCTCAGCGGCTTTTTTTATTACATCTGTTCTGGAACCTCAATACCTAAAAGCGAAGAGGCATGCTTAATAACATCACCTACTTTCATAGTAAGTGCCACTCTGAACGAACGCAGATAAGGGTCTTCAACCCCGAGAATTGGAAGCTGCTGATACATAGAATTGAATTGCTTTACCAATTCATAAAGGTAATTGGCAACAATCGACGGAGATAGCATCTCAGCGGCTTGTTCAATCACAGAGGGGTATTGGGTTAGTGAAAGTATCAAATCTCTCTCCTTACCCTCTAATGTCACTGAAGAAAAAGTAAATTCATTCTCATTTGCTTTTCGAGCAATCGAGCGGATACGGGCGTAAGTGTATTGAATAAACGGACCTGTATTTCCTTGGAAATCGACAGATGCCTCGGGGTCAAATAAGATTCGTTTCTTCGGATCTACCTTTAAGATAAAGTATTTTAAGGCGCCAAGACCAATTTGGTGAAACAAGACTTGTTTTTCTTCTTCACTAAACCCGTCCAATTTACCGAGCTCCGAAGCAATCTTTCCGGCAGTTTCTGCCATCTCACTCATCAAATCATCTGCATCAACCACCGTTCCTTCTCGGCTTTTCATCTTTCCTGAAGGTAAATCAACCATTCCGTACGACAGGTGATGAAGATTCGAGGCCCATGGATAACCCAAGTGCTGAAGTAATAAAAACAGTACCTTAAAGTGATAATCTTGCTCATTCCCAACGGTATACACCATTCCGTCAATTTCAGGGAAGTCTACCACGCGTTGAACTGCGGTTCCAAGATCTTGAGTCATGTAAACGGCGGTCTGGTCGCTTCTCAGTACTAACTTCTCATCGAGACCGTCAGCAGTCAGATCGGCCCATACGCTTTGATCGGGTTTTCTGAAAAAGACTTTTTTATCAAGTCCTTCATCAATAATGTCTCGACCCAAGAGATAGGTGTCACTTTCGTAATACAATTGATCAAAGTCAACACCCAATTTGCGATAGGTCTCATTGAATCCTTCATAGACCCATGCATTCATCTCACTCCACAGAGCCCTTATTTCTGCATCTTGAGCCTCCCACTTGCGCAACATTTCTTGAGCTTCTACAAAAATAGGTGCCTGTTTTGCTGCTTCTTCAGCTGAGAGCCCTTGGGTCATAAGGTCAGCCTGCTCTTCTTTGTAAACCTTATCGAAATGCACATAGTACTTTCCGGCTAAGTGATCTCCTTTAAGACCTGATGACTGAGGTGTTTCTCCGTTCCCAAAACGCTTCCAAGCGACCATACTTTTACAGATATGTATCCCTCTATCGTTGATGATTTGAGTTTTGATAACCTTGTTACCGGCCGCCTCTAAAATCTGAGCTACGGAATACCCTAGTACATTATTTCGGATATGCCCTAGATGCAAGGGCTTATTGGTGTTAGGAGACGAGTATTCGACCATGTAGGTCTTAGCTTTTCGTTCATGCGTTCCCCAGGATGGGTTTCTGTAAAGAACCTCAAACTGTCCTAACAAATAGGCGTCTGAAAAAGATAAATTCAAAAAGCCTTTAACTACCGAATAAAACTTCACCTCGTCACACTCTTGCTCGAGGTAATCTCCAATGGTTTTAGCCAAATCAGGTAAACTAGCTTTGATTTCTTTTAGCAGCGAAAAAAGCACAATAGTCAAGTCGCCTTCAAACTCTTTTTTGGTAGGGGTAAAATCAACCTTAGAAATACGAACACCGAATTGCTCGTGAATAACACGCTCAACAAGTCCGCTGAGTTGTAATTGAAGGTCTTTCATGGGTACTTCGCAATTTGGCCGTAAAACTAAGTAATTTTATAGGGTTATGGTATGGAATACATCGCACAGTGATCAAAAGGTAGAACGAGAAATCAATACCGCTGTCGGATCACCCTACTCACTAATAGATCGTATCCTAAAAGGAGGTATCGGTTCTCCCAAGCTAAACATCATTTCGGCTTCAGAAGAGTTGTCACGACTCATTTACGTTAATCAAGATCGACACCAGTGCTCTATAGAGCTTCGACCTAAAGGAATTATCGTACACCTTAAGTCGCGTTTAGACACGTACGCCTTACCGATACCCTATTACAAACTGACTCTATATAAGGGTGATAAAGATGTATTTACGGTCTTCATAGACCAACACAATATAAAATTAGAGGCAAAGAACGCTCGTATTAAAGCATTCTTTAAACGCATTATAGATGAAAAAACCGTGCATTTACCCCCTTCCTTAAACGAAAAGGCCTGAATATTTCTAGCGGTTGAGTAGACGCAGTGTTTCTCCAGTAAAAATTTGACGAGGACGACCAATCGGCTCATTGTTCAATCGCATTTCTTTCCATTGAGCAATCCATCCTGGGATACGTCCTAAAGCAAACAGCACAGTGAACATCTCAACGGGTATACCCATAGCTCTGTAAATGATTCCCGAATAGAAATCTACGTTCGGATATAGCTTTCGGTCGACGAAGTACTGATCTTCAAGGGCTTCTTTCTCAAGGCCTTTAGCAACATCAAGTATAGGATCATGTACACCTAAATCGGCTAGCACCTGATCAGCTGCAACCTTAATGATCTTCGCTCTAGGGTCGAAGTTCTTGTAAACGCGGTGGCCAAAGCCCATTAGTCTAAAAGCATCACCTTTATCTTTAGCCTTCGCCATGTATTTCTTAGTGTCTCCTCCATCCTTTTCAATGGCTTCTAACATCTCTAATACCGCTTGATTGGCCCCACCATGTAAAGGGCCCCACAGGGCAGAAATACCCGCAGAGATAGAGGCATATAATCCGGCATGTGATGATCCTACTATGCGCACTGTTGAAGTAGAGCAGTTCTGTTCGTGATCGGCGTGTAAAATAAGCAGTTTATTTAGGGCATCAAGAACGATCGGATTGGCCTGATAGGCAGTACCTTCCTTACTGAACATCATTTGACAGAAGTTCTGCATATAATCAAGTGACGCATCAGAACTCACAAAAGGCTGACCGGTAAGTTTACGCTGCGCATAAGCCACTAAAATTGGGAATTTACCCATGATCTTGACGATGGCCTTATACATGTCTTCTTCTGAAGAGACATTAACAGAAGATGGATTGAATGCAATCAAAGCACTGGTAGCCGAGGCCAAAACCCCCATAGGGTGTGCCGAACTCGGAAACGCATCAATGATATCAACTAGCTTATCGTCTAGTTTCGATTCTTTCTGAATGTCTGATTGAAATTGCTGAATTTGCTCCTCTGTAGGAAACTCTCCAAAAATCAATAAATAAGCAACTTCAAGAAAAGAGGCCTTTTCGGCGAGCTCATCAATCGAATACCCTCGGTAGCGCAGCTCTCCTTTTTCTCCATTTAAAAATGTGATGGCGCTTTGGCACGAACCCGTATTCTTATATCCGGGATCTAAAGTTACTACCCCAGTCTGCGCTCTTAAGGTCTTAATATCGATACCTACTTCTCCTTCAGATCCTTTCACTAAAGGAAATTCGTATCGCTTACCTTCTAATTCTAAGAACGCTTTATCGGCCATAATTTATTGGATTGTAGTGGAATTGCAAATATACTAAACAGCCAAGCTTTTTTCATAAAAAAAGCGCCACTCTCGTGACGCTTTTCATTGAGTTTAACACATTGCTAGCGCTTTACCTTAAACGCTTTGTCTTGCGGATAAAAGGCGGTGCTTCCTAAGTCTTCTTCTATTCGCAACAATTGATTGTATTTGGCCATACGATCAGAACGCGAGGCAGATCCTGTTTTGATCTGTCCGGTACCTAGCCCTACAGCTAAGTCTGAAATGGTGGTGTCTTCAGTTTCTCCAGAACGGTGAGACATAACCGAAGTATAGCCCGCATTTTTCGCCATGTTTACGGCATCAATGGTCTCTGTAAGCGTACCAATCTGATTCACCTTAATGAGGATTGAGTTTGCAATCTTCTCTTTGATTCCTCTAGAAAGGCGCTCAACATTGGTAACAAAAAGGTCATCACCAACAAGCTGAACTCGGTCGCCTACCATCTCAGTAAGGTACTTCCAACCCTCCCAATCGTTCTCATCCATTCCGTCCTCAATACTGATAATCGGATAATTCTCACACAAGGAAGCCAAGTACTCTGCCTGCTCTTTAGAAGACCTTACTTTTCCGGTTGAACCTTCAAATTTGGTATAATCGTATTTTCCGTCTACAAAAAATTCTGCAGCGGCACAATCTAGAGCGATCATCACATCTTTACCAAGCGTGTAACCCGCATTCGAAACTGCTTTTCCGATCGTTTCTAATGCATCTTCAGTACCGTCTAATCCTGGAGCGAATCCTCCTTCATCACCAACAGCAGTAGTTAATCCGCGATCCTTAAGTACCTTTTTGAGGTTGTGGAAGATTTCACTTCCCATCTTCATGGCATGGGTGAAAGACTCTGCCATCACGGGCATAATCATAAACTCTTGAAAGGCAATAGGAGCATCAGAATGTGATCCTCCGTTGATGATATTCATCATTGGTACCGGAAGTGTATTGGCACTTACGCCACCTACGTAGCGGTACAACGGCATCTCAAGCTCTTCTGCAGCAGCCTTAGCAACCGCAAGAGAAACGCCTAAAATGGCATTGGCACCTAAGCGTGATTTATTTGGAGTTCCGTCTAGATCGATCATGGTTTGATCGATAAGGTTTTGCTCAAACACAGACATTCCGATAAGTTCATCAGCAATCTCTCCATTCACATGGTCAATAGCCTTTTGAACCCCCTTACCCATATAATCAGATCCGCCATCGCGCAGTTCGACAGCCTCGTGCTCTCCTGTTGAAGCACCCGAAGGCACTGCTGCACGACCAAGGATTCCATTCTCTGTAATCACGTCTACTTCGACGGTTGGGTTACCTCGCGAATCAAAAATTTGTCGCGCAAAAATGTCAACGATAATACTCATAGTTATTGATTTAGATGATTAAATATACTGGCCTTTTTTGTTATGCCTCAGCCAGAGAGGTTATGAATTCGTCAAATAAGTAACGTGAATCGTGCGGTCCAGGACTCGCCTCAGGGTGATACTGAACAGAGAATGCCGGCTTATTCTTTAAACGAATACCAGCAACGGTGTGATCGTTGAGATGCTCATGGGTAATTTCAAGCTCAGCATGCGCGAGCACCTCTTCTTTTGAGACCGCAAATCCGTGATTCTGTGAAGTAATTTCTCCGCGCTTTGAAATGAGGTTTAAAACAGGGTGGTTGATCCCTCTGTGTCCATTGTGCATCTTAAAGGTTGAAACCCCATTTGCTAAAGCCAAAACTTGGTGTCCCAGGCAAATACCGAACAAAGGTTTCCCAGAAGCTAGTATTTCTTTGGTTGTCTCTATAGCATCTACCAATGGCTCAGGATCCCCAGGACCATTTGAAAGAAAATATCCGTCAGGGCTCCAGGATTTCATCTCACTGAAAGGAGTGTTGTATGGGAAAACCTTTAAATAGGCCCCACGCTCTGCCAAGCAGCGCAGAATATTCTTTTTAACTCCAATATCTAAAACCGCAACCTTATAAGGTGCGTCTGCGTCGCCAAAGAAATAAGGCTCGGTGGTAGAAACCTTTGAAGAAAGTTCTAATCCTGCCATAGAGGGTACAGCCTTTAATTCATTCTTCAAAGCCTCAATCTCGTCTACACGCGTTGATATCACTGCATTTTGAGCACCGTGTTCACGAATATGACTTACCAAGGCTCTGGTGTCAACATCAGAAATTGCGAAGGTATTGTTGCATTCTAAAAACGTTTCTAAACTCTCATTCGCATGAGGACGCGAATAGGTATAACTGAAATTCTTACACACCAGACCTGCAATTTTTACACTGTCTGATTCAACCTCATCAAGAGCGGCTCCATAGTTTCCGATGTGCGCATTGGTCAAGACCATTATTTGACCGAAATAACTAGGATCGGTGAATATCTCTTGATACCCTGTCATACCCGTATTAAAACAGATTTCACCGAAAGCAGTATGCTCTTTGTTTGCGACAGATTTACCGTAAAAAATGGTACCGTCTTCGAGCATTAAAAGAGCTTTTTTTCTTTTCTGATATTTCATGTAAAACGTTTAGGCAAAAAAACATAAAAAAAGGATACTCTTTTGGAGTATCCTTTAAGGTTCTATTCGAAAGTAATCAACATCGTCATTTACTCAGCCGCGTCTTTCTTAGTATCGTCATGTGCCTCTTCAGAAGGCTCTTCAGTTGACTCCTCAGGAGCAGCAGTCTCTTCAACGGCTACTTCTGCTTCTGGAGCTTCTTCTGCTTCTGGAGCAGCAACCTCTTCAGCAACTTCTACAGCCGGAGCTGCTTCTTCTACTGGAGCTTCTTCTTTAGCGGCGGCTTGTTGGGCTGGAGCATCAGCAGCTTTCTTTCTTCTGCGTGAAGACTTCTTTTTCGCTCCTGTATCATAGGTTTCATTAAAATCTACAAGTTCGATAAGTGCCATATCAGCATTATCTCCTAAACGATTACCTAACTTAATAATACGCGTGTAACCACCTGGACGATCTGCAACCTTTTCGGCAACCTCAGCAAAAAGTTGTGAAACGGCTTCCTTATTTCTTAGATAACTGAAAACGATACGTCTGTTGTGTGTATTACGCTCAACATTATCGTTGTTCTCTGCCTTTGCCTTTGTAATAATAGGCTCAACAAAACGCTTCAATGCTTTTGCTTTTGCAGTAGTCGTTTGAATGCG
Source organism: Flavobacteriaceae bacterium (assembly GCA_023262185.1). Taxonomy (GTDB): domain Bacteria; phylum Bacteroidota; class Bacteroidia; order Flavobacteriales; family Flavobacteriaceae; genus UBA3478. Next base: position 57,313 of record JALRDO010000009.1, on the reverse strand, counting down.
TTTATGCTCAATCAAAGAACACGCCATATTGGCGAGCATCGAGCTTCTGTGAGAAGCCGTGCGGCTCAAGTGATTTATTTTCTTTCCGTGTCTCATAATCTCTTAGTCTCTGTCTAATTTATACTTGGCCAAGTCCATACCGAACTCAAGTCCCTTAGTTTGTACTAGCTCTTCTAATTCAGTAAGCGACTTCTTACCAAAGTTTCTGAACTTCATAAGGTCATTCTTATTGAATGAAACCAAATCCCCTAGCGTATCAACCTCTGCTGCTTTAAGGCAATTCAATGCACGAACAGAAAGGTCCATATCTACGAGTTTAGTCTTAAGCAATTGACGCATGTGAAGAGATTCTTCGTCATAAGTTTCAGTGCGCTCAAGCTCTTCTGCTTCAAGCGTGATACGCTCATCAGAGAACAACATGAAGTGGTGAATCAAGATCTTCGCTGCTTCAGTCAACGCATCTTTAGGGGTGATCGATCCGTCAGTATTGATTTCAAAAACTAGCTTCTCAAAGTCAGTCTTTTGCTCAACTCTAAAGTTCTCAATGCTATACTTAACATTTTTGATCGGCGTGAAAACTGAATCGATAGCGATAGTACCCATTGGAGCATTCGCTTTCTTGTTCTCATCTGCAGCAACGTAACCTCTACCCTTCTCAATAAATAACTGGAAGTTAAGAGATACCTTCTTGTCAAGATTACAGATCACAAGATCAGGATTCAACACTTGAAACCCAGAGATGAACTTTTGAAAATCACCAGCGGTAATTTGATCTGCATTATTTAATGAAATCGCAACAGTTTCGTTTTCTACGTCTTCAATTTGACGCTTAAATCGAACTTGCTTAAGATTTAAGATGATCTCAGTAACGTCTTCTACAACACCAGGTATTACAGAAAACTCGTGATCTACACCCTCAATGCGAATTGAAGTAATTGCAAAGCCCTCAAGAGATGATAGTAGTACGCGACGAAGCGCATTACCTACGGTAAGGCCATAACCCGGTTCTAAAGGACGAAATTCGAATTTACCGTCAAAATCGGTAGATTCAACCATTATAACTTTATCAGGTTTTTGAAAATTAAGTAACGCCATAGAAATAATAATTGAAGGGTGGAATTATTTAGAATACAATTCGACGATAAGCTGCTCTTTAATCGCCTCAGGAATTTGATCGCGGGTAGGTACAGAAACGAACGTTCCCTCCATCTTTGCGTCATTCCAGTTCAACCAATCGTATGAAGCCGAGCGAGATGCTAGGGCATCAGCAATCGATTGTACAGACTTTGATTTTTCGCGCACTCCAACGACTTGACCAGGTTTTACCAGAAAAGAAGGGATGTTTACGATTTCACCGTCAACAGTGATGTGTCTGTGTGATACTAACTGTCTTGCAGCTCTTCTTGAAGAAGTAATTCCAAAACGGTAAACCACATTATCAAGACGTGATTCACACAATTGAAGAAGCACTTCACCGGTAACTCCTTTGCTGCGATTCGCTTTAGAAAACAAGTTTCTAAACTGACGCTCGAGGATACCGTAAGTGTATTTCGCCTTCTGCTTCTCCATGAGCTGAACGGCGTATTCTGATTTCTTACCACGACGACGGTTTTGACCGTGCTGCCCTGGAGGGTAATTCTTTTTTTCGAATGATTTATCGTCTCCGAAAATGGCCTCGCCAAACTTTCGTGCGATCTTAGTAGAAGGTCCTGTGTATCTTGCCATAACTAAAAATTAACTGAGCGGTTATGAATTAAGGCTTATCCTTCGATAACCATAGCCCAAGTTGGTTGATTAAAAATTATACTCTTCTTCTTTTTGGAGGTCTACATCCATTGTGTGGCAGTGGAGTAACATCAATTATTTCCGTTACCTCAATACCTGCATTGTGTAATGAGCGGATGGCTGATTCTCTTCCATTACCTGGTCCTTTAACAAAGACTTTCACCTTTCTTAGACCTGATTCGTGGGCCACTTTAGCACACTCTTCAGCAGCTACTTGAGCAGCGTAAGGGGTGTTTTTCTTTGAGCCTCTAAAACCCATTTTACCAGCTGAAGACCATGAGATTACATCCCCGTTCTTATTGGTTAATGAGATAATAATGTTGTTAAAAGAAGAAACGATATGCGCTTCACCGTTCGATTCAACGATAACCTTTCTCTTTTTTGCTGTTTTAGTATTTGTTCCTTTTGCCATACGTACTAGCTATTAACTCAAAGATTATTTAGTCGCTTTTTTCTTGTTAGCAACTGTTTTACGTTTACCCTTACGTGTACGCGAATTGTTCTTAGTGCGCTGACCACGTAATGGTAGACCTAGTCTGTGACGGATTCCTCGCTGACATCCGATATCCATAAGACGCTTGATGTTCAATTGAACCTCAGATCTCAACTCTCCTTCAATAGTGAACTGAGAAACGGCCTCACGAATTTTACTGATATCATCGTCATCCCAATCAGATACTTTTTTGTCTTCAGAGACACTAGCTTGATCGAGAATTTCTTTAGCTCTACTCTTTCCGATTCCGAAAATGTAGGTAAGTGCAATTACACCGCGCTTCTGTTTTGGTATATCTACCCCAGCGATTCTTGCCATAACTATCCTTGTCTTTGTTTAAATTTTGGATTCTTCTTGTTGATCACAAATAAGCGACCTTTACGACGCACAATCTTACAATCTGCGCTTCTTTTCTTAATGGATGCCCTAACTTTCATATTAGTATCTGTATGTAATTCTTGCTTTCGTTAAATCATAAGGGCTCATCTCAAGCTTGACCTTATCTCCTGGAAGAAGTTTGATGTAATGCATCCTCATCTTACCAGAAATATGCGCAGTAACCACATGGCCATTATCAAGCTCTACTCTAAACATCGCGTTAGAGAGTGCTTCAATAATAGTTCCATCTTGTTCTATTGCAGCCTGCTTTGCCATAATTAAGCCACTTTTCTATTTTTCCCTGTCTTCATAAGTCCGTCGTAATGACGGTTCAACAGGTATGCGTTTACTTGTTGTACAGTATCAATGGCAACCCCAACCATAATTAGAAGAGATGTACCTCCGTAAAACAAGGCCCAACCCGATTGAACATCTAGCACTTTAACCACAACCGCAGGTAAAACTGCAAGAAGGGCCAAGAACAATGCTCCGGGGAAAGTGATCAATGACATGATACGATCTAAGAAATCGCCAGTTTCTGCTCCAGGACGAACTCCAGGAACAAAACCACCGCTTCGCTTTAAATCATCCGCCATTTTCGATGTCGGAATCGTAATCGCAGTATACAAGAAAGTAAACAACACGATTAAGAAGGCAAACAATATGTTGTAAGCCAATCCAAAGATATCTTGGAAGTTTACCTCTAACCACTGACCTGCAGCTGTGCTATTGAATGATCTACCAATTAACGCCGGCGCAAACATGATGGCCTGAGCGAAAATAATAGGCATAACACCAGAGGCATTGACTTTCAATGGAATGTATTGTCGTGCTCCCATCGCAGAGCTATCTACAGCCCCTGAGGCAGAGCGTCTTGCATATTGCACGGGAACTTGTCGAACCGCCATAACAATGAGAACAGACGCAAGGATCACTAAGAACCAAAGAATTACTTCTAACAGAATAATCATCAGTCCACCATTATTGGTAGAGGTTCTTGAGATAAATTCTTGAACAAAAGATTGAGGTAAATTGGCGATGATACCAATCATAATCAATAAAGAGATACCATTACCTATTCCTTTATCCGTAATACGCTCTCCTAACCACATCGCAAAGATGGTTCCCGTTAAAAGGATAACAACAGCAGGAATCATAAAGTCAAGACCCTTTCCTAAGACAAAAGCAGAATCCGGAACTCCTAGCGCACTTAAACCAAATAAGTAAGCCGGAGCCTGAACAATACAAATCACGATAGTTAACCAGCGCGTGATCTGAGTCTTTGTCTTACGTCCACTCTCTCCTTCTTTATCTAATTTTTGTAAATACGGAATGGCAATTCCCATCAACTGCACTACAATAGAGGCAGAGATGTAAGGCATGATCCCCAATGCAAAAATCGAAGCGTTCGCAAATGCACCTCCGGTGAAGGCATTAAGAATACCCAAGATTCCTTGCTCTGTATTCTGGTTCAACTGAACAAGTTGTTCTGTATCAATACCTGGCAATACCACTTGAGCTCCGAAACGATACACTAACAAAAGGCCTAGAGTAAGTAATACGCGTTCGCGCAACTCTTGAATCTTCCAGATATTGGTTAGTGTTTCTATAAATTTCTTCATGCAACTAAGCGATTTAAAGTGTTGTAGCTGAACCGCCTGCAGCTTCAATAGCTGCCTGAGCAGCACCAGTGAATTTGTGAACGGTTACAGACACTTTTGACTTAAGAGATCCATTTGCAAGGATCTTCACTTTGTCGTTTTTACTTACAATACGGTTTTCTACTAAGGTCTCGAATGAGATTTCGTTTATACCGGCATCCGCTAGTTCTTGAAGCTTAGATAAATCAACTCCTTGATAAGCTACGCGATTAATATTCTTGAATCCAAATTTTGGAACTCGACGTTGAAGTGGCATCTGACCTCCTTCAAAACCGATCTTTTTAGAATAACCAGAACGAGACTTAGCTCCTTTATGCCCACGAGCAGCAGTTCCACCTTTACCAGAACCTTCACCGCGACCTAATCGCTTTCCTTCTCTATGAACTGAACCCTCTGCAGGTTTTAGACTATGTAAATTCATATGCTCTTATTTAAGCTCTTCAACAGAGACTAAGTGATCAACAACTTTTACCATTCCAAGTACAGAAGCAGTGGTCTCATGCTCAACAGAATGCCCAATCTTTTTAAGACCCAAAGCCTCAAGCGTACGCTTTTGATTCTGAGGGCGCTTAATGCTGCTTTTTACCTGAGTAACTTTTATTTTTCCCATAACGGACAACTTTATCCTTTAAATACCTTATCAAGACTTACTCCTCTTTGTCTAGCGATCACCTTAGCACTGCGTAATTGCAATAGGGCGTCGAAGGTTGCCTTCACCACGTTATGTGGATTTGAAGATCCTTGTGACTTAGACAATACGTCGTGTACACCAACTGCTTCAAGTACTGCACGAACAGCTCCACCGGCGATCACCCCGGTACCTTGAGAAGCAGGTTTAATAAATACTCGCGCTCCACCGAACTTTCCTTTCTGCTCATGAGGAAGTGTTCCTTTGTCTAATGGAATACGTACTAAATTTTTCTTTGCGTCTTCAACGGCCTTAGAAATCGCCGTTGCAACCTCTTTAGACTTACCTAAACCGTGACCAACAACACCATTTTCGTCACCTACAACAACAATTGCAGAAAATCCAAATGCTCTACCTCCTTTGGTTACTTTGGTAACACGCTGAACGCCAACGAGACGGTCTTTCAATTCTAAACCACCTGGCTTTACAGTCTCGACGTTTTTATAGTTTTGATACATAGCTCTTATTAGAATTTTAATCCACCTTCTCTAGCACTTTCAGCTAGTGATTTTACTCTTCCGTGGTACAAGTTTCCTCCACGATCGAAGGCGACTTCAGAAATACCTTTAGCGACAGCCTTTTCAGCAAGTGCTTTACCAACTGCAGCAGCCTGATCGATTTTGTTTCCGTCAACAGGAACCCCTTTATCTCTAGACGAGGCAGCAACTAAGGTTACTCCATCCGTGTCATTGATAATCTGGGCATAGATTTCTTTGTTACTTCTAAAAACTGCTAAACGTGGTCTTTCAGCAGTACCGAAAGAGACCTTACGGATTCTCTTTTTAATTCGAAGTCTTCTTTCTAGTTTACTTAATGCCATAGCGCAATGATATTATGCTGACTTACCAGCTTTTCTTCTAATTTGTTCTCCAACAAACTTGATTCCTTTTCCTTTGTAAGGCTCAGGCTTTCTAAAGGCGCGGATTTTAGCCGCTACCTGCCCTACTAATTGACGGTCATGTGAGGTCAACTTCACAATCGGGTTCTTACCTTTTTCTGAAATAGTCTCAACCTTTACCTCTGGAGCAACCTCCAAAACAATATTGTGAGAGAACCCTACAGCTAGATCAAGGGTTTGCCCTTGATTGCTCGCTCTGTATCCTACCCCAACAAATTCAAGTTCTTTGGTCCAACCCTCAGAAACGCCTTTAACCATATTATTCACAAGCGAGCGGTAAAGACCGTGTTTCGCTTTGTGCTCCTTTGAGTCAGAAGGACGCGTAACATAAACATTCGAATCATCAACCTTAATCTCTACAGCGTCGAAAGTTTGCTTGAGTTCTCCAAGTTTTCCCTTGACGGTGATTTCTTGACCTTGAATGTCAACAGTAACACCTTCAGGTATTCTAACGGGATTGTTTCCTATTCTAGACATAATAATTCGTTTCTTAGTATACGTAGCAAAGTACTTCGCCACCTACTTTTTGTTCACGGGCTTGTTTAGAGGTCATCACTCCATGAGAAGTTGAAACCACAGCAATTCCCAATCCATTTAAAACGCGAGGAAGATCATCTGAACCTGCGTATTTTCTCAAACCAGGCTTACTAACACGCTGGATCTTTCTAATTACAGGTTCTTTAGTCGCCTTATCGTACTTTAAGGCAATTTTAATGCTCCCTTGAGCGTCGTTTTCTTCAAACTTGTAGCTCAAAATATAACCCTGATCAAAGAGAATCTTTGTGATCTCTTTTTTCAAATTTGATGCCGGAATTTCGACCACACGGTGCCCAGCACTGTTTGCATTACGGATGCGGGTCAAATAATCTGCGATTGGATCTGTTACCATCTTTAACGTTCTTTATTTTAATCTACCAGCTGGCTTTAGTTACTCCAGGGATTAGCCCTTTGTTCGCCATTTCTCTAAAGGTTACACGTGATATACCGAAAGTTCTCATGTATCCTCTTGGACGACCAGTTAACTTGCATCGGTTTCTAGCGCGAACAGGTGAAGCGTTTTTAGGAAGCTTTTGCAATGCCTCGTAATCACCTGCCTCTAATAGGGCTTGACGCTTCGCTGCATATTTCGCAATAAGTTTTGCCCTTTTACGCTCACGGGCTTTCATTGATTCTTTAGCCATCTTAGTTCTTTTTGAAAGGTAGACCTAGTTCTGTTAATAGTGATTTTGCTTCTTTATCCGTAGGAGCTGTAGTCACGAATGTGATATCCATACCACTGATTCTATTGATTTTATCAATGTTCATCTCTGGAAAGATAATTTGTTCTGTAACCCCTAAGTTGTAGTTTCCTCTACCATCAAAGCCAGAAGCTTTGATACCTTGGAAATCTCTAACACGAGGAAGCGCCACTGTAATTAAGCGATCTAAAAACTCGTACATGCGCTCTCCTCTCAATGTCACTTTCGCACCGATTGGCATTCCCTTACGCAATTTGAATGAAGCGACATCCTTCTTAGAAATCGTAGCGATTGCTTTTTGACCTGTGATAAGAGTTAATTCATCAACAGCTTGGTCTACAAGTTTCTTGTCTGCGACAGCAGCACCGACACCTCGGCTGATTACAATTTTCTCTAGTTTAGGTACCATCATGGTATTCTTGTACCCGAATTCTTCAATCAAAGCAGCAATAATGCGCTCTCTGTATTCTTTCTTTAATCTTGGCGTGTATTCCATCACACTAAATAACTTCGTTAGACTTTACTGAAACTCGAACTTTCTTTCCGTCTCTCACTTCATACTTAACGCGTGTAGTCTTACCTGACTTTGCATCAATCAAAGCAACATTTGAAAGGTGAATAGGAGCTTCTTTTTTAACGATACCTCCTTGTGGGTTTTTCGAACTTGGTTTCTCGTGTTTAGAAACAAGATTTACTCCCTCAACGAGAACTCTATTCTTTTCGCGATCAATCTTAAGAATTGCACCTTCTGAACCTTTGTGCTCACCGGCGATAACTCTTACTTGGTCTCCTGTTTTAACTTTTAGTTTAATCATGGTAGTGAAATTATAGCACCTCAGGAGCTAATGAAACGATTTTCATGAACTGACGGTCTCTAAGTTCTCTGGCCACTGGACCAAAAACACGAGTACCTCTCATTTCTCCTGCAGCATTCAACAATACACAGGCATTGTCGTCAAAACGGATGTAAGATCCGTCTGGACGACGCACCTCTTTCTTAGTTCTAACCACAACAGCAGTTGAAACAGATCCCTTTTTCACTGTTCCGTTCGGGGTAGCTTCTTTCACAGTAACTACAATCTTGTCGCCTAAAGACGCATAACGTCTTTTTGTACCTCCAAGAACACGGATGGTAAGCACCTCTTTTGCTCCTGTATTATCGGCTACTTTAAGTCTAGACTCTTGCTGTACCATATCGAATTACTTAGCTCGTTCTAAAATTTCTACTAATCTCCAGCATTTGCGCTTACTCATCGGACGGGTTTCCATAATCTTTACGGTATCCCCTTCGTTGCAATCGTTTTTCTCGTCATGAGCCACATATTTCTTGGTCTTCAAAACGAATTTTCCGTACATCGGATGCTTAACGCGCTTAACCTCAGATACAACAATAGATTTCTCCATTTTGTTGCTGGTAACTACACCAATTCTTTCTTTTCTTAGGTTTCTATTTTCCATAGGGCCAGGGTGTTATTGTATTTCCCTTTTTGACAATTCTGTTGCTAGACGAGCCACGGTCTTACGTGCAGCTCTAATCACCATTGGGTTCTCTAATTGAGAGACTCCATGAGACACTTGCATGTCTGCGTATTCCTTTTTCAATGAGGCTAATTTTGCTACTAGCTCTTCGTTTGATAGTTGTTGAATTTCTGACTGTTTCATCCTTACTGTAATTATTCGGCAGCCGTGTAATCTCTAGCTACAATAAACTTTGTACGCACAGGTAATTTCTGTGCAGCTAAACGCAAAGCTTCTTGAGCTACATCCTTAGGAACTCCAGCAACCTCGAATAAAATACGTCCAGGTTTTACTACAGCTACCCAATACTCAGGTGCTCCTTTACCCTTACCCATACGAACCTCAAGAGGCTTCTTTGTAATAGGCTTATCTGGGAAAATTTTAATCCAAAGTTGACCTTGACGCTTCATATACCTTGTAGCAGCAATACGAGCAGCCTCGATCTGTCTTGAGGTAATGAACATAGAGTCCATTGATTTTATTCCGAACATTCCGTTAGACAACTGATGTCCTCTTTGCGAGATTCCTTTCATGCGGCCTTTCTGGGCCTTACGGAATTTGGTTCTTTTCGGTTGTAACATCTTACTTTACGTTGTGTTAATTACTTTCTACGACGGCGTTTCGGCCCTTCTTGTTTAGATTTAGATTGATTGGTAGACAAGCCTACTAAAGGAGATAATTCTCTCTTACCGTAAACCTCACCTTTCATAATCCAAACCTTGATTCCGAGTCTACCATAGGTAGTATGTGCTTCTTCAAGAGCGTAATCGATATCTGCTCTAAATGTAGAAAGCGGAATACGACCTTCTTTATACGATTCTGAACGCGCCATCTCAGCACCGTTCAATCGACCTGAAATCATAACTTTAATTCCTTCTGCATTCATGCGGATAGCAGCAGCGATGGCCATTTTAATGGCACGTCTGTATGAGATACGATTCTCAATCTGACGCGCAATAGAGGCAGCTACTAAGTTGGCATCAAGCTCAGGACGCTTAATCTCGTGGATGTTGATCTGAACATCCTTAGAGGTAATCTTCTTGAGCTCTTCTTTTAATTTATCCACCTCTTGTCCAGCCTTACCAATAATGATACCAGGACGCGCTGTTGTAATGGTGATCGTGATCAATTTGAGGGTACGCTCAATGATTACTCTTGAAACGCTAGCTTTAGAAAGGCGTGCTTTAACGTACTTTCTGATCTTATCGTCTTCGGCAATTTTATCACCATAATCGTTTCCGCCGTACCAGTTCGACTCCCATCCTCTGATGATTCCTAAACGATTTCCGATTGGGTTAGTTTTTTGTCCCATATTATTTTGTTGCTTCAGCGTTAGTAGTTGAACCCAAAGTCACAGTCACGTGGTTTGATCTTTTACGGATACGGTGCGCTCTACCCTGAGGGGCAGTCTGCAAACGCTTGAGCATTGTTCCAGGATCAACCGTGATTTCTTTAATGTAAAGATTTGCCGATTCAACATCAGCATCCTCATTCTTAGCCTGCCAATTAGCTACAGCAGATAGCACTAATTTTTCAAGGCGCTTTGAAGCCTCTTTTGAGTTAAACCTCAAAATTCCTAGTGCCATTTCAATTTGCTTGCCTCTAATAAGGTCAGCAACTAATCGCATCTTTCTTGGTGATGTCGGACAGTCATTAAGACGTGCAAAAGCAATGCTCTTGCGCTCTTCCTTAATTCTGTCTGCCATTAATTTTTTACGAACTCCCATAGCTCAAGATTACTTTTTACCCTTGTTTTTTGCACCCGCGTGACCTCTAAAGGAACGCGTAGGTGAAAACTCTCCAAGTTTGTGACCTACCATGTTTTCTGTGACATACACAGGAACAAATTGCTTACCGTTGTGAACCGCTATCGTTTGACCTACCATATCTGGAGTGATCATTGATGCTCTAGACCAGGTTTTAATCACTGAATTCTTACCTGAAGCAACATTAGCTTGAACTTTTTTATCAAGACTATGGTGCACAAACGGACCTTTTTTTAATGAACGTGACATTGATTATTTCTTTCTTCGTTCTACAATATATCTGTTGCTATCCTTAGTCTTAGAACGCGTACGGAAACCTTTAGCAGGAATACCGTTCTTAGAACGTGGATGACCTCCTGAAGCTCTACCTTCACCACCACCCATCGGGTGATCAACAGGGTTCATCACAACAGGACGTGTACGTGGTCTTCTTCCTAACCAACGACTTCTACCAGCCTTACCAGATACGATAAGTTGATGATCAGAATTAGAAACAGCACCAATCATAGCCAAACATTCAGCTAAAATCAATCGAGTTTCTCCTGAAGGAAGTTTAATGGTTACGAACTTACCGTCCTTCGCCATTAACTGAGCGAATGTTCCGGCACTTCTCGCAAGAACTGCTCCTTGACCAGGACGCAATTCAATACAAGAAATGATCGTACCTAGAGGAATCTCTGATAATTTAAGTGCATTCCCTATTTCTGGAGAAGAACCTGTATCTGAAGAGATTTTAGATCCGACAGCCAAGCCGGTAGGAGCAACGATATAACGCTTTTCTCCATCTGTGTATTGCGTAAGTGCAATAAACGCTGTTCTATTCGGATCGTATTCTATACTAAGTACCTCAGCAACACCTGACTTATTACGCTTAAAGTCAATAAGACGGTAACGTCTTTTGTGACCACCACCACGGTGTGATGCAGTCATCTTACCAGAAGAGTTACGGCCTCCAGTCTTTTTAAGCGGAGCAATCAATGACTTCTCAGGAGTCGAGGTTGTGATCGCATCAAAGCCATTCACCACCTTAAAGCGCTGTCCTGGAGTTATTGGTTTTAATTTTCTAACCGACATCTGTTCGTATTATAGATTACTGTAAAAATCAATAGCATCACCTTCGGCTACGTCAACAATCGCCTTCTTAATAGCGTTTGACTTACCATGCTGAATACCTGTTTTAGTGTAACGCGTCTTGCGCTCAGGACCATAATTCATGGTTCTAACTTTTTCAACACGCACACCATAAGCTTGTTCAACGGCTTCCTTAATTTGGAGCTTATTCGCTTTGGGATCAACAATGAATCCATAACGGTTAAACAGCTCGCTGTCCGCCGTCATTTTTTCTGTAATAATTGGTTTTATCAATACACTCATGATCCCATTATTTGGTTAAACTCTCCTCGATTAGCGCAACAGCAGCCTCAGAAACCACAACATTTGAAGCATTCATAATGTTGTAAGTATTTAAATCTGAGGAAGTTACGACTTTAGAGTGCTCTAAATTTCGAGACGACAAATATACATTTTTGTTAGTGTCTGCCAACACGAAGAGCGACTTTTTGTCGTTAATACCCAATGACTCAAGCAACCCTAAGAAGCTTTTGGTTTTTGGTGCATCAAATTGGAAATCCTCTATGATATGCAGTGCTTGACCTTTAGACTTCATACTTAGAGCAGATTTACGTGCTAAACGCTTCACATTTTTGTTCAGCTTTTGCTCGTAGGCTCTTGGTCGTGGTCCAAAAATACGGCCACCTCCTCTAAATACAGGAGACTTGATAGAACCGGCACGTGCAGTACCTGTGCCTTTTTGCTTTTTAAGTTTGCGCGTACTACCCGCAATCTCGGCACGCTCCTTCGCCTTGTGAGTACCTTGGCGTTGGTGTGCTAAATACTGTTTAACATCTAAGTAAATAGCGTGCTCGTTTGGTTCAATTCCAAAAACAGCGTCAGAAAGGGTAACCTTTCTACCTGTTGACTTTCCTTTAAAATCTAAAACTTCTAGTTCCATTATTTCTGAACTGTTACGTATGCGTTCTTGTGACCAGGAACACAGCCTTTTACTACAATAATATTTTTCTCAGCATCGACCTTAACTACCTGTAAGTTCTCAACCGTTACGGTATCACCACCCATGCGTCCAGCCATTCGAAGGCCTTTAAACACACGTGCAGGATAAGAAGCCGCACCAATAGAACCAGGAGCTCTAAGTCTGTTGTGCTGACCGTGCGTAGACTGGCCAACACCGGCGAAACCATGGCGCTTCACAACCCCCTGGTATCCTTTTCCTTTTGATGTACCAATAACATCAATAAACTCACCCTCATTAAAGAGAGACACATCGAGTGTATCTCCTAATTGGTGATCACCGCTAAAATTCAGGAATTCGACGAGCTTCTTTTTAGGAGAAGTTCCGGCTTTTTTGGCGTGACCGATCTCGGCCTTGTTCGCACTTTTTTCTGCCTTGTCATCGAAACCCAGTTGAAGCGCTTTGTACCCATCAACCTCTTCGGTTCTGACTTGGGTAACCACGCATGGTCCAGCTTGAATGACGGTACAAGGAATGTTTTTTCCGTTCTCATCAAAGATGCTGGTCATGCCGATTTTCTTTCCAATTAACCCAGACATTCTATTTCTAATTTTAATTAATACTTATTCTCAAAAAAATTGGGTCAAGAAAAGCTCTGACCCAGATTTTTTCTTTCACCGTTTTTCTTAAACCCTCGTTTAAGACATGTCAGTTACGGGCATGTGCCCTATCACTTATACTTTGATCTCAACCTCAACTCCACTCGGAAGCTCAAGCTTCATAAGTGCATCGATAGTCTTCGATGAAGAGCTGTAGATATCGAGAAGCCTCTTGTAAGAGCTCAATTGAAATTGTTCTCTAGACTTCTTATTCACGTGAGGTGATCTAAGCACTGTAAAGATTTTCTTGTTTGTTGGTAATGGAATTGGACCCGTTACAACAGCACCGGTTGTCTTTACCGTTTTCACAATCTTCTCAGCAGACTTGTCTACTAGGTTGTGATCGTAGGATTTTAGTTTAATTCTAATCTTTTGACTCATGGCCGCTAAATAGTTTCGTTAAACTCCCTTTGAAGCCTTAATGACCTCTTCAGAGATATTCGGAGGAGTTTCGGCATAATGTGAAAATTCCATAGTAGAAGTAGCACGTCCTGAAGAGAGTGTTCTTAAAGAAGTTACATACCCAAACATCTCTGAAAGAGGAACTTGAGCCTTAACTACTTTAGATCCGGCTCTATCGTCCATATTGTTTACTTGTCCGCGTCTGCGGTTAAGATCCCCAACGATATCACCCATATTCTCTTCTGGAGTCAATACTTCTAATTTCATGATCGGTTCAAGAATTACCGCTCTTGCCGCTCTAGCTGCCTCTTTGTATCCCAATTTGGCGGCTAACTCGAAAGAAAGTTGATCGGAATCCACAGCGTGGAAAGAACCGTCTTTCAAGATAATCTTCATACTATCCATCTCGAATCCAGCTAAAGGACCATTCTTCATAGCCTCTTTAAATCCTTTTTCTACTGATGGAACGAATTCCTTAGGAATATTACCACCCTTAATTTCGTTAACGAATTCAAGGCCAGTTTTTCCTTCTTCAGCAGGCTCCATAGTAAATACGATATCCGCGAATTTACCACGACCACCCGTTTGTTTTTTGTAGACCTCACGATGGTTTGCAGAAGCCGTAATAGCCTCTTTGTACTCCACTTGAGGTTGTCCTTGATTTACCTCAACTTTGAACTCACGTCTAAGACGATCCACAATAATATCTAAGTGAAGCTCACCCATACCAGAAATAATGGTCTGACCTGAAGCTTCATCCGTTTTAACTTGGAAGGTTGGATCCTCTTCAGCCAATTTGGCTAGAGCCATACCTAACTTATCAACGTCAGCCTTCGTTTTAGGCTCAACAGCGATACCGATAACTGGATCAGGAAACACCATACTCTCGAGTACGATTGGGTGTTTTTCATCAGACAGGGTGTCTCCTGTTTTGATATCCTTGAATCCTACAGCAGCTCCGATATCACCGGCAGAGATGGACTCGATTGCATTCTGCTTATTTGAATGCATCTGATAAATACGTGAAATACGCTCCTTGTTTCCTGAGCGGTTGTTCAACACGTATGATCCAGCGTTCAATGTACCTGAGTAGGCTCTAAAGAATGCCAAACGTCCAACGAAAGGATCTGTAGCAATCTTAAAGGCAAGAGCCGCAAATGGTTCTTTTGGATCAGGCTTACGAGCAACTTCTTGATCATTATCCGGATTTGTTCCAATAATCGCCTCTTTATCTAAAGGAGAAGGTAGGTAACGACAAACCGCATCTAGCAAGAATTGAACACCTTTATTCTTAAAAGAAGAACCACATACCATAGGAATGATGCTCATGTCCATTACAGCAGCACGAAGGGCAGCATGTACCTCGTCCTCGGTAATTGAATCTTCATCTTCGAAGAATTTTTCCATAAGGTTTTCGTCGTATTCAGCAACCGCTTCTATAAGGGCCGCTCTATACTCTCTAACCTCGTCTTCCATATCGGCAGGAATATCGATTACATCAAAAGTAGATCCGTAGTTATCGTCATGCCATACAATCGCACGATTCTTAACTAGATCCACAATTCCTTCAAAGTCTGCCTCATCACCAATTGGAAGTACGATAGGTACTGCATTAGACTTTAACATCTCGCGCACCTGATTACAAACATTTAAGAAGTTCGCTCCTTGACGGTCCATCTTGTTCACAAAGCCCATACGAGGTACCTTGTAGTTGTCCGCAAGTCTCCAGTTCGTTTCAGACTGAGGCTCTACCCCATCTACAGCGCTAAATAAGAACACCAAACCATCAAGTACACGCAATGATCTGTTTACCTCTACGGTAAAATCAACGTGTCCGGGGGTGTCAATGATGTTAAAATGGTAAGGTTTTGAATCAGCAGTTGGCTGACCATTTTCAGATGGGAAGTTCCAGGTACATGTGGTTGCAGCAGAGGTAATCGTGATTCCACGCTCTTGCTCTTGCTCCATCCAGTCCATAGTGGCAGCACCATCGTGCACTTCACCAATTTTGTGGCTCACACCAGTGTAAAAAAGAATACGCTCAGTAGTCGTTGTCTTTCCAGCGTCAATATGCGCTGCAATTCCAATGTTACGAGTAAGTGATAAATCTCTTGACATTATTACAATTAGAATCTAAAGTGTGAGAATGCTTTATTTGCTTCGGCCATCTTGTGCGTATCCATGCGCTTCTTCACAGCAGCACCTTCTTCTTTAGCAGCAGCTAAAATTTCGGCAGCTAACTTCTGAGCCATAGATTTTTCGTTACGCTTGCGCGCGAAACTGATTAGCCATTTCATTGCGGTTGAAATCTTGCGATCTGGACGAATAGGCATTGGAATCTGAAAAGTAGCTCCTCCTACACGACGACTGCGCACTTCAACGTGTGGCATTACATTCGATAGGGCGTCTTTCCAAATTTCTAAAGCTGTCTTTTCGTCGTCTGTTTTTTTCTCGTTTACGATATCAATAGCATCGTAAAAAATGCGAAACGAAACTGATTTCTTTCCGTCCCACATCATCATATTAACGAAACGCGTTACTAATTGATCACCAAACTTTGGATCTGGAAGTAACGGGCGTTTTTTTGCTTGTCTTTTTCTCATGATACTGCGTAATTAAGCGGGTTACTTCTTAGGGCGTTTAGCACCGTATTTAGAACGTCTTTGTGTTCTCCCAGCAACACCTGCGGTATCAAGGGCTCCTCTAATAATGTGATAACGAACTCCAGGCAAGTCCTTAACACGTCCACCACGTACCAATACTATCGAGTGCTCTTGAAGATTGTGTCCTTCTCCTGGAATGTAGGCGTTGACCTCTTTTCCATTGGTCAACCTAACCCTTGCTACCTTTCTCATCGCTGAGTTTGGTTTCTTAGGGGTGGTAGTATATACACGAGTACATACACCTCTACGTTGAGGACACGACTCCAAAGCCGCCGATTTACTCTTCTTGGCTAATGAATGTCTACCTTTTCTTACTAATTGTGATATAGTTGGCATGTAAATTATTTACTCCCCATTTTAAGGGGCTGCAAATGTATCCATTTTTATTTACTATTCAAATGGGCTTTTGAAAATTTCTTAGAATGCCGCACTAAATCGCAATTTAAATCCTACCTAATTATATTGTGTGCAATTTTTAGCTTGGAGCACCCCTATTCAAAAGAAATAGTATTTTTCATGTTTCGACCTCTCTACTGGTTGAAATAAACACCAACATAAAACTCATTCACATATGGAGTAGATTTCTTAGAAAAATGTGAGGTTAACAAAAGAAGCGCATTGATCAGATAGAGCGAAAATATAGTAGTAATCCTATATATCAGAAAGTTAAATCTGTGAATTCATTAAAAAAAATGTTGGTGATTTAACATATTATTTACATTTTTGCTACTCTTAAACAAATGTTAATTTATATGAAAGCAATGTCAAATGGAATCCTAACTCTTCTTTTAGTGTTAGTTGCGCAGTTCACTTTTGCGCAGTCGAAGACGATTTCAGGAACAGTGACAGACTCGTCAAATGTTCCGCTGCCTGGTGTTAACATCATTATCGATGGAACCATTACTGGAACTCAATCTGATTTTGACGGTAACTTTACACTTCAGGCGTCTGTAGGAGATGTTCTTGTACTCTCTTACATTGGTCAAAGAGAAGTACGCATTACCGTTGGTTCAAGCGACTTCTATTCCATTCAAATGGAAGAAGATGCCCAGCAACTAGACGAGGTGGTTGTTACTTCACTTGGTCTTAAAAGAGAAGCTAGATCGTTAGGTTATGCGGTCGCAAAAGTTACGGGCGAAGATGTTCAAGGGCGTGCCGAACCAGACTTACTTCGTGCAATGCAAGGTAAAATGACTGGGGTGAACATTACCGGTGGTGGTGGAGCTCCTGGACAGGGTACAAAGATCAACATCCGCGGTATGTCTTCTCTAACAGGTAACACCCAACCTTTATTCATAGTTGATGGTATTCCTTTTGACAATAGTACTAATGCAACAGCTAGTGCAGGACAAAACACTGTGTTTTCAAACCGTGGTTTTGACTTAGATCCTAACTCAATCGAAAGTATTTCGGTACTTAAAGGTGCTGCTGCTTCTGCGCTTTACGGATCTCGTGCTACAAATGGTGTGGTGGTAATTACGACCAAAGGAGCTTCTACTAGAACACGTAAAGGATTAGAGGTTACCTACAATGGTTCTATGATGACCACTAATATTTCTGGTATTCCTGATTACCAAGACGTTTATACTCAAGGGTCGAACCAGGTGTATAACGGGGCATTCATTGGAAACTGGGGTTCTCCAATGCCTAATCATGTGGATAGAATTAATCAACAATACGGTACTAATTATACCAAAACCTATTCACTATATCCTGACGGAAAACCATATCCAGATGGATATGCTTCAAACCCTGTTTCAAACAGATTTCCTAATGTGTTTCCTGAATTAATGCAGAAGTACACTATGCCTGATGGATCGGTAAGAAATGTTTCTGCTCCTTACGAAATCAAAGCAAACGATATTGTGGGAGGATTCTTCCAAACAGGTCAAACCATGGATCATGCTGTTAGTTTGAGTGGAGGTAGTGAGAAAGCCAACGTTAATGCTGGATTTTCAAATACCAACCAAGGAGGTATAGTTCCTAATCAGTTTGTTAGAAGAACGAGTTTCTTTGCCGGAGGAAATGCAACTCTCGACAATGGAATAACTGTTTCAGGTACCGTGAATTATGTGAATACTTCGCAGCAATCTCCTCGTTCAGGTGCATCTGCATTCAACGATTATTATGGAGGTGGTGGAGGATCGCTCTATGCACGTTTATTCTATCTACCTAGAAACTTCGACTTAATGGGTCTCCCTTGGGAAAACCCTGCTGATGGATCGAATATTTTCTATCGTGCACTAGACAACCCAATTTGGATTGCAAACAATAACTTGTATAAATCTGATGTAAATCGCGCATATGGAAACCTTACCATCGGATATGATATCGCTGATGGAATCAATGTAACTCTTAAAGGTGGTATCAATAACTACCATGATTTCCAAAGAAGTAATATTGTTCCAGGAGGGGTTTACAATGCTTTAGGTAATGTTTCAACAGTCGATGTCAACAATACTGAACGCGACTTTACTGCCCTATTAAACATCAACAAGGATTTAAGTGATGATATCTCCTTAACAGCTGTTGCTGGTCTAAACGCGAACGAAAGAAAACGCACTAGTCGTGCTGTTACTGGTAATCAAATCATTTCACGTGGTTTAAATATTACAAGTGCCACTTCTACCCAAATTGTTGACTATGATTTTTTAAGTCTTAGAAGACTTTATGGTGTTTTTGCTGATGTGTCTGTAGGCTACAAGGATATGCTATATTTGGGCTTGGTTGGAAGACAGGATTATTCTTCAACTCTTCCATCGGATGCTAACAGCTATTTCTATCCAGGAGCGAGTTTATCATTCCTACTTAGTGAAGCCGTTGAATTACCAGAAGTAATCAATAGCTTGAAATTGAGAGTTTCAAACACCAAAGTTGGTAACGATGCTTCGCCTTACAGAACACTTACAAACTTTAACATCCTTACTCCATTTACCTCGCCGATTTATGGTGCGCTAAATAGAGCGGCCTTGGCTAATACTTTAGGTAACTCAACGTTAAAACCTGAGTTTACCACAGAATTCGAAACAGGTTTAGCCACTACTTTATTCAATAATAGAATGAGTTTGGATGTTACCTACTTTAAGAGAACTTCTACCGAGCAAATTGCAACAGCTTCTGTTGCTCGTTCAAGTGGATTCACAAGTCAGGTAGTTAACATTGGTCAGCTTGACAATACAGGACTAGAAATAGGAATGGATGTCTATCCTATTGCCAATGACAACTTTACTTGGAATACCTACTTCGCATTCACTAAAATCAAATCATTAGTTGTTGATGCTGGTCCAAATGGAGAGATCTTTATCGGTGGTCCTGGTTCTTCACTAGGAACTATCCATAGAAACGGTCTTCCTTACGGGCAAATTTTCGGTACTGAAAACGCCAAGGATAACGAAGGAAACTTGCTGATTGATAAAGCAACTGGTCTTCCTTTCCCTGCAGAGGTATCTACAGTAGTTGGAGATCCAAACCCAGATTTTACTTTAGGTATTACTAATAGCTTCAAGTTTAAGAATGTTACGCTTCGTGCGTTAATTGACTGGAGAGAAGGTGGTGATATCTATTCCTTCACCGCAGCCTCTTTGATGTTAAGAGGACAGTTAGCTAATTCTGTAGAACGTGAAGATTTACGTGTTGTTCCTGGAGTTTACGGTAGTAACCAAACTTTCCAAGCAGTTCTTGACGCTAGTGGAAATAAGATTCGAAATACCACCCCTATTACTGCATTTGACTCACACTTCTCTAACGGATGGGGTGCTTATGGACAGGATGAGGTGAATATTTATGACGCTACAACTATTCGTTTACGTGAAGTAGCATTAAGCTATGATATTCCTAAACGATTATTAGATAAGACTCCATTCGGATCAGGTGCTTTAGCAGTTAGTGGACGTAACCTATGGTGGAAAGCTCCTAACATGCTAGAAGGATTAAATCTTGATCCAGAGGTATTGGCAGAAAATGCCGGGTCTAATGTTCAAGGTTTTGAATATGGCGCTACACCAACTACTAGCAGCATTAGCTTTAACCTTAGTTTGACATTCTAATTATTGAAATCTCTAAACAAAAGAAAAATGAAATTCAAATTCAATAACATACGTTTCTTTCTTGGAGGAAGTATCCTTGCTCTAGGAATGATATCATGTGAGCTTGATGATCTAGATATTAACGTAGATCCAAACAGTGCAAGCCAAGCATCGTTAGAGCTCTTGCTTACAAACTCACAGTGGGAAGGAATAAGCACTTTCGGTGGAGGTCTCAATAACACCACCATGGGCTTTCAAGCCATTAACACTTCTAGCGATGACTTTAACTTTACAAATTCTAGCTGGAACGGTACTTGGAACTTCCTATACTCAGGACCTTTAAAGGATCTTGAAGAATTAATCGCTGCAGCAGATCCAGAAACAAATCCAAAATATCTGGGGATTGCCCAAATTCTAAAGGCCTACTATTTTACTATGATGGTAGACCTTTGGGGGGATGTTCCATACACACAAGCATTTAAAGGAAATGCTTTAGGAGAAGAGAAAATCCTAGAGCCCGTTTATGATAAAGGTGCTGATATTTATGCGGATGCCTTCTCATTGATTGATAAAGGGATAGCTAACCTGACAGGAACTTCTGGTTCGGTTAAGGGAGATATCATATACGGTGGTAATGCTACCAAATGGATTAAAATGGCTAATTCATTAAAGCTTAGACTTTTAATTCAAACACGTAATGTTCAAAGCAACGGAGCTGCCATTCAAGCTATTGTTACTGAAGGTAACTATATTAAATCTGAAGCCGATGACTTTGTATTGCGCTATGGAGCTTTGAAAAATCCTGATAACCGTCACCCAATGTATCAAGCAGGTTATGTTGGTGGGGATGCTGGATATTCTTATTTCGGTCACCAATTAATGACAGAAATGCTAGCTTCTAAAGATCCTAGAACACCGTTTTATTTTAAAAGACAGACCGCTACTATTCTAAACCCGGAAGATCCAACTGACAAGCAGACTATTCCTTGTTCTCAAAGAACGGATTGTACTTATGGATATTTCCCGCTTAGTAATTTCGTAACTCAAGCAGTTTACGGAAAAGATGCCAGTGCACTTTCTTCAAAAGAAGCTGCATACCTCGCAGGATTCTTTGGAAGAGATCGTTCAGATCCATCAGGTATTCCTAACGATAACCCACTTAGAACTACCACTGCAGCCTACCCAGGAGCAGGATTGTTTGATGCAACGTATGGTACTACAGGTGGTAACAAGTATGGAAAAGGGGATGGTATTTTCCCAATCATTACTTCATGGATGGTTAAATTCTACCTACTTGAAGCTCAAATCACTTTGGGAGTAAATTCTGGATCTAGTGATGCTGATCTATTAGCATCAGCCTTAACTGATCAGTTTGCAAAAGTATGGAAGGTTGGAACTACAGCTGATGCAAACGCTAAAGCAGATGTAACCACTTGGCCAGCTAGTTATAGCCAATGGGCCGTAACATATCTTACGCAAGCAGATTATATTGCAAATGTAAAAGCTGCTTACCCTGCTGCAGGTACTGAAAATCAAAAATTAGGATATGTGCTAAAACAAGCATGGAAAGCTAATTTTGGTAACGGATTCGAAGGATATAATGCTTTCAGAAGAACTGGTCTTCCAGCAGATATACAAGCACCTATGCAGTTGCCTAGACAGTACGCGTTGAGCTTACCGTACGCTCAAGACGAAGTGAATTTGAATAGCAATACACCTAGCAAGGTTTATGACTCTCCGAGTTCTGCTGTATTCTGGGATTCTTTAAAATTCCAGTTTTAATAAATTAAACATATAGAAACGATGAAAAGAATAACTACATATTTGTTTTCTCTATCACTTATAGCAGTTACCTTACTATCTTGTAAAGATGAATCTTTAATTGCTGTTCCTGATTGGGAATCTGGAGTTCATGGTTATGGACTACTAACATCAGATCCTGCTGTTGGTTTTAGTACATCTAACGCCGCGGCAACTATCGACGTGAATTTCAAATGGAAATCAATCGATAAGTTAAATACAGTGACTAATATTGACCTTTATGTAACCTTTAACGAGGAATATACAGACAAGGATGGTAACAAGGCTGTTGCCTCACATGGAGGTGCTCAAGGGAAAAAGGTAAAATCAATTACCCCTAAAGCAGATGGTGAGTTTGGATCCTTCTCAATAAGTCAAGCGGAGGTTTATAATGTTTATTCATCAGCCACCTTTGATTATGGATTTGGAAACGGATCTCAATCAGTTTATTCAGACCCGCTTGGAAAAGGACGTGGAGCAAACAAAAAGTTTGTTCCTGGAGATACCTTTAGACTTACTTGGGTTCTAACTACCGAAGATGGAAGAGTCTTTGATTCTTGGTCGCCTTCTGTATGTACGGAATTCCCAGAAGCCAATTGCGCTATCGACTGGGGTGTTACATGTGCAACAGAAATCACATTAAGAACAGGAGATTGGACTATAACCGGTATTGATGCATATGGTGACGGATGGAACGGCGCATCAATTGATGTGTATGTTGATGGAGCAGTGTTCACTTCATTTACTGTAGCCGCAGCAGCAGCTTCTGCAACTATCACTATTCCAGCTGGCTCAAGCTCAATGTACTTTAGCTATAACAAAGGAGATTGGGATTCTGAGGTTGGTGTAACCATCAAAAATCCTAATGGAAATACCCTTTTAAATTGGGTTCCTTATGATGCCGCTAGAGCTCAAGGGCTTATGCTACTTGATCTATGTAAAGAATAATTCTTGAATAAAGGATTATAAAAAAAGGCCACCCCAAAAAGGTGGCCTTTTTTATTAGTAATAATAAAAGATTAGGTTCATCATTTCATCCGTAGAATTCCAACCATAAGTTACGTCACGAGGTGGATCCGATGGATTTAATGGATTCTCAATAGTGTTATCATATTCAGCTACTAGTAATAGTACGGTACCTTTTGGTAAAAATAAAGGCTCTTGAAGCAAATAGGTGCTTTGCCAATTAAAGTCCCAATCATTGATACGTATCAAAGGGATTTCCTTATTATCAGGTGTGATGGCTAAGGCAACCATTTTTTTACCTAAGAAATGCATATGCGGCAAAAGAGAAACCACATTCATGTCTTGGGTGATCGTCTTACTGACATAAAACGTCGGCTTTTCATAGGCCTTTATAATGAAAGGGGGATTTGCGATATCCTCTTCTTCGATATAAAAACTCTTTACCAGGTGTTCAACAGGATTCTTTGAAAAATATAATTTCACTGCCGATAAATCGGTAACTCTTTCTGCAGATGGGGCGTAATGTATGTTAAGGATTAAATCAGAGTTTGCTGGAATTAATTTTGCAATACCCTTAGGGAAAGTTACCGGAAGATTTCCCGGAACCCAACCATATAGAAATTCATCCATTAAAGGTTGGGTCTGAAAGAATCTAGATAGCGGATCAAATTCTGAAAGCCCGTCAATTCCGGCAGTTTGACCTGAAGTATCTACCATAACGCGACTGTGATGTAAATAGCGCTTATTTCCTGCAATGAATTCAATCTTGGATACATAGGTGTCCTTTTTAAGGCCAGTAGGAATATGAAAAAAACGATAGTCCTCTATCCCATTATTGGATAATTCAAATGGCTTGGCCATCTCTAAAACCAAATCTGCAGGCTCCTCATCAGTAATTTCAATAATTCTTGGCGATTCTGAATTATCCTCACCTCTCAACAATCCTTCATCAATCCACCGTTGTATGGTAGCAATTTCATCATCACTCAAAAAACGTTCATTTGCGAACCGACTAAAAGTTGGATCTGCCTTCCATGGAGGCATATATCGCGTTTGAGTAACATGACCTATAAATTTTGCGCGCTTATAAACATCGTTAAAGGTTTGCAGTGAAAATGGACCATAACCTCCTGGCGTGTGACAGCTCACGCAATTTTTTTGAATAATAGGAGCTACATCTTTCTCATAGGTAGTTTGTGCTCCTACTGTAGCCACTGCCCCCATCAACCCTATGGTCAAAATTGATTTAATGGTGCTCATGAGACATCGCTTTATTGCGTTCTAAAAAGCATCCTATGGGTAAGGTTCTATCCGGATCGACTTCGTTTCCTTTCCTAATGGCTGCCAAAGCGTCAAGTAGATAAAATTCACTTGGTTTAAAGCGGTTTCTTCCGAGGCTCACAAACCAATTGTCAATAGCTCCTGAATACCGCAATGCACCAAAGGCATCGATCAAAAACACCTCAGGGGTAACGGATGCCTTATACCTATCAGCTAACTTATAATGAACATCCGACACCAATTCAAATTCAACTCCAAACTGGGCTTTAAATTTGGCTATCTCTTGATCAGTAATTGCTCCACTAAACACCCCAATTATCGCTAAATCGGTCTGTGAATCGGCTATCTCATTCAAGGTGGGGATGTATTTTTGAGAGATAGGACACTCGAGGCCCATGAAGATATAAGCGGTGTAGGATTTATCCTCGCTGCGGTATTCAAAAGAATAAATCAATGGGGTCAGCACCCATAGAAGCTTGAAAAATTTCATTTAAACGCTGGATTTGGTCGAATATTCATTTAAAAGTAAGAATTTGCACCTGTTTTAAGCATAAAAATGAGTCAACCATCTATTCCCTTCATTTATGGGATCAGAACTATTCTAGAAGCACTAAAGGCTGATCAAGACCTTCAGAAGGCCTACTTGCTAAAGGGAGCCTCTGGACCGCTCTTCAAAGAATTAGAGCAAGAATTGAGAAAAGCCAAGATTCAAATATCATATGTTCCAGCTGAAAGGCTTCAGCGCTTCACTTCAGCCAATCACCAAGGAGCTGTGGCTGAGATCGTCCCGATCCCCTTTGCATCTTTTGAAGAAAGTGTAGAACATTTGCTAGAACAAAAAACATCTGCACCCCTCATATTATTACTTGACGGCCTCACAGACGTTAGAAATTTCGGAGCGGTACTAAGAACAGCAGAATCAAGTGGGGTTGACCTCGTAGTGATTCCTCAGCAAGGAATGGCCCCTTTAAACAGAGATGCCATTAAAACTTCTCAAGGTGCTGCATTTTCGGTTCCTATTGCCAAAGTAACCCACCTCAAGGATGCGGTTATGTACCTTCAAAGCTCAGGGATTAAAGTGTTAGCGGCATCTGAAAAAAGTGATACTTCACTTTACGAAAGCGACCTTACCGAAGCCATTGCATTGATAATGGGGTCTGAAGAACGCGGAGTCAATCCTTCAGTCTTAAAAATGGTAGATGCCACCTTGAGTCTTCCGCAACTCGGACAAATCGCTTCACTAAACGTATCTGTAGCCTGTGGGGTGATGCTATATGAGGTGATTCGCCAGCGAAAATTGTATTAACTACAGCAATTGCTTCAATTCGCTCAGGCAGCTAAAGCTAACACAATTAGGATCTGAGGCTAAATCATCATTGTTGAAATGCAGAGCCGACCAACCGGCATTCAGCGCTCCATATACGTCTGCTTCAAGATCATCCCCTATCATAAGTGCTTGTTCAGGTAGAACCTCAGCCCGTTTCAGCGCAGCATTAAAGATTTCCGGATCGGGTTTTTTCACCCCTACCTCCTCTGCATTTATCACACAAGAAAAGAATTGATCTATTTGAGCACCTGACAGCTTCTTGTGCTGTATTTCTTTGAATCCATTGGTCAGAATGTGCAGTCTATACTTCGTACTTAGATATTCAAGCGTCGAATGGGTATGATCAAAAACATGTGAAAAAGAGGTGAGATGGGTGATATATCCTTCAGCCAGATCGTGTATGATAGTGTCATTGACAGGGTGACCCAGCTTATCAAAAGCATCTTTCAGGCGCCCGTAGCGCAACTGTTCCTTGGTGACCTCTGCATTGCGATAGGCCTTCCAATAAGCTCTATTGATCGGAACGTAAACTGCCAGGAAATCGTGTAGACTTAACCCGAGTTCATGTTTTTCTAATAAATGTTGAAAGGTGGCAGCAGAGTTTCGCTCAAAATCCCAAAGCGTATGATCAAGATCAAAAAATATATCGGTAATAGTATTCGGAATCATACTACAGCATTTACAAATCGTGTTACCGACTCAATACCCATCTCATGAATATACTTATTTGAAAGCTGAAGACAAAAGATTCCATTAACCGCCTTGACCTCATTAGCACTATTCATAAGCTGCTTTTCAACAGTTTCAATGTCAAGTGCTCTTAAGGCCTCATGCGAAGCGCAGATCGGATAAACTCTCAAAGGTTGCTCTACCTCTAATCCTAAGTCGTAAAAAGGAAAGGGAGTGCAGGTTCCTGCACGAAACCCTATCACATCTGCATACCCCATTGAAAAGTCTTCTTTAACCTCTTCTTGCACCAATTCTTGATAGGCGTCTGGAAGCAAAACCCGGTGCTCTGATAAAACCACCTTGTACAAGGGTCTGTGAAGTAACTGTTGCATCTTCTTGAGTTCAAGCTTGAATAATCCTGCATCTTCTATAGCCATACGCGAACGCAAATACCCAATTTCAAGGTAATCGTTAATATGCTTTAGAAAGAAGCCGTATTTGCTCTTTGACCAAGAAACGTTTCTGTCGTTTACATCGTAGCGCGAGTATTGAAAGAAGGGGAACAAACTGACACCCATCTCGCTTAAGGGTTGCTGCAATTCAAGATAGTTGTCATAGGGATCTTTCTGGCCAAGCACCACGGTCTTAAATCGCGAAGAAAGTGCCGTAAACCGCATCTTACCTATATCGATCAGCGATTCTAAAACATGCCGACTAATGGAGCGATAACTATACTTATGAGCACTTATAGCGGTGATCACCACATTGACCTGGTAAATGCGATCGTTAAATTCGATCCCCGGAAAAGCCTCCAATAATGCTGCCTTCAGTTTTAGCGCCCATAAATCAACCAATGGACGTTTCATTGCCCCTTGCCTATCGCTCAAAACACTCTCTATCGCCCTGAAACGGCCTAAGTCGTCTTTCTGATGCGGTAGGTATTCTTCATAACGACTGAGCAGAAAAAAAGAGGCAGAAAAAATATCGAATGGAACACTTGACCTCGAATCGAGTTCAAAGAAACATGGTACTCCCTCCCAATCGCGCCAGTGGATGTCTTGAGGCTCAATATTACGATCAAACAGTAATTCATTTGACCGTATAAAAAACTCAGATTGCAAGGGTTGACGCGCATAGGTGAGTTTGGGTCCCGCATGCTTTACAAAGTCATCGACCGAGTCAGTCAGTTCAGCGTTTGCACCCATGATCCGTCTAAAGAGATGCCTGACCACAAAGCGCAGCCTAGGAGTATTCTTATGGGTATAGATTAAAATCATTACGTCTGAAAATAACCAAAGTCGAAGCCGGCAAAAGTACCCGAACTCATCATCAAAATAAGGGCATTTTCTTCACGACACGGTTCGAGATGGGTTCGCAAGGCATCAGCCGAATGCATTACGATTAAATCGTCTCTATCAAAAGCCTTTTGAATAAATAAAGGGTCGAGTGGCGCCATTCCCTTTTTCAACAAAGTCTCAGGGTCGTACATTACAACTGCGGTATCTGCATTGGAAAGAGCTCCCTTGTAATGTTCAATGAAGGCAGGGGTTAACGAACTGAACGTGTGAAGCTCTAGTACTGCGTGTAATTTTTTATTCGGAAACTGATGTCTGACGGCCGAGCAGGTTGCCCTTACCTTAGACGGCGCATGGGCAAAATCTTTGAATACTGTCCCCTTTGAAGACGGCATTCGTTCTAGGCGTTTAGCCGCTCCCTTGAACGACATCATCGCCTCGTAAAAATCCATAGGCTCTATTCCTAGCTGCTGACAGATCCAGCGGGCTCCCTCAAGATTTGCCATATTATGCTCTCCAAAAATCTTCAGAGGCAACTCACCTTCTTCAGTATGCACCATGGTTTGGTCAGCCAACACTTCATGCGCCGCTGCAACATACGGAAACTTACGTATTGGAACCTGCAACTCTTCTACTAAGGCTCTTACCTTAGAGTCGTTCTCGAAGTACGTCAGCGACCCCCCAGGAATAATGGTATTCATAAATTTTCTAAACTGATCGACATAGATGTCTTCTGAATTAAAGACATTAATGTGATCCCAAGCGATGCCGCTTACCAAAGCAATATTGGGCTGGTACCACAAGAACTTAGATCTGCGATCAATGGCCGATGAAAGGTACTCGTCACCCTCAATAATAATGAAATCCGAGCCGTCGCTGAGTCGAACCATGCGGTCAAAACCCTCCAATTGGGCGCCCACGAGATAATCTATTTCCTTTCCGTGGTAATGCATGGCGTGAAGAATCATAGAAGTGATGGTTGTTTTACCGTGACTTCCAGCAATCACGACACGGGTCTTGTGCTTCGATTGCTCGTAAACAAATTCTGGATATGAATAAATCGTAATCCCTAATTCTTGAGCTTTTTTCAGTTCGACATTATCGGCTTTAGCGTGCATACCCAGAACTACCGCGTCTAATCCCTGGTGAATGTTTTCAGGATGATACCCTAAGGCTTTTGGGGCTATACCAGCTTTTTCTAATCGGGTTTTAGCCGGATCGTACAAAGCATCATCGCTACCCGTAATTTGGTGTCCAGAATCGTGTAGTGCAAGGGCTAGGTTGTGCATTGCACTGCCCCCAATGGCGATAAAGTGATAGTTCATGAAGCAAAAATAAGTTCTACCTTTCGAGTCTACTTGTCAAATTACAAATAAGTTCAGCTATGAATCACTCAAATTTAGATGCAATAGAGGCGAAAGAACTTTTTCCTGGAGTCAAAGGTAAGTTCATTCACGGAGACGGACTTTCTTGGGCTTTTTGGAATATTGATGCCCAGGCAGAGGTACCGAGACACCAACATGTCCATGAACAAATGATGCATGTGGTTTCAGGCCAATTTGAATTTGAAATTGATGGAACTAAACGTTTGTGCCATCCAGGAGATGTGGTCTGTATTCCTTCTAATGTTCCGCATTACGGAAAGGCTATTACCGAATGCGTGCTAATGGATGTCTTTACCCCTGTGCGTGAAGAATACCGTTAATCCTCAGTATTTAACTCATTCCAGAGTAGATCTTTAAGCGCGCTTAAATTCTGCTGGGCTACCGAAGAAATAAACAAGTGAGAGATTCCTTTAAAATCTGCTTTTATCCTTTCTGAAAGCTCGGTTTTGAGCTCGTCGTCTAGGAGGTCACTTTTTGAAATGGCGATGACTTGTCGCTTATCTAAAAGGCCAGGATTGTATTTGGTCAATTCAGATTTTAAAATGCGATATTCTTCTGCAACGTCATCGGCATCTGCGGCGATCACATAGAGCAAAATAGAATTGCGCTCTATGTGTCGTAGAAAATAATGTCCAAGTCCTTTACCCTCTGAAGCTCCTTCTATAATTCCAGGAATATCGGCAATCACAAAGCTTTTGAAATCTCTGTATTCTACGATACCAAGATTCGGTTTTAAGGTGGTAAACGGATAATCTGCAATTTTAGGTTTCGCTGATGTCAACACAGATAATAGTGTTGATTTACCTGCATTCGGAAAACCAACAAGCCCAACATCGGCAAGCACCTTTAGCTCGAGTAGCAGCTGCTTTTCATATCCCGGTATTCCGGGTTGAGCGTAGCGCGGTGTTTGATTGGTTGGGGTTTTAAAATGCCAGTTTCCTCTGCCCCCCAGTCCACCTTCAGCGGCACAGAATTCTTGGTTCTCTTCGGTAAGTTCTGTGAGTACTTCATTGGTCTCTGCATCACGAACCACCGTACCTAAAGGAACATCAACGAAGACATCTGCTCCATCGGCTCCGGTCGATCGGTTTTTACTTCCGTGCTCTCCGTGACCGGCCTTAAAGTGTTGCTTAAACTTAAACGACACCAAGGTCCAGAGGTTAGAGTTGGTGCGGAGTATAACATGGCCTCCGCGGCCACCGTCTCCGCCATCAGGTCCACCCTTGGCTACATATTTTTCACGGTGCAAATGCGTAGATCCTTTACCACCATTTCCTGAGGATACATGGATTTTTACGTAATCGACAAAATTTCCTTCGGTCATAAAGCCTCAATAATGGCAGCCAGCTTCGCGCTAATAGATTCAATTTCACCTATTCCATTCACTTCTTGGTATTTACCCTGCTGCGAATAATAAGTTATTAATGGGGCTGTTTTTAAGTTGTATTCCTCAAATCGCGTACGAATCTTCAAGGCGTCAGTATCGTCAGACCTACCGCTTCTTTTTCCACGCTCAAGAAGGCGTTCAATCAACACTTCATCGTCCGCAACTAGCGCAATGGTAGCGTCGACCTTCAGGCATTTTTCCTCGAGCAAAGCGTCAAGAGCCTCTGCCTGAGCCGTAGTTCGCGGAAATCCGTCAAAGATGAAGCCCTTCGCATCGGGATTTTTCTCTACCTCTGCGCTAAGCATATCTACCGTGACTGCATCGGGTACGAGCTCACCCTTATCGATAAACGATTTGGCCATTACACCAAGTGGTGTATTTCCTTTAATATTCGCCCTGAACACGTCCCCTGTTGAAATGTGAACAAGAGAAAATGTTTCTTTCAAAAGTGCCGCCTGGGTACCTTTACCAGCCCCTGGCTTTCCGAATAATACTATGATTTTCATGTATTCTTTAAAATATATAGGTTGTTGAGTTCTCTCCCTTTTTCGTTATAATCCAATCCGTAACCCACTACAAACTCACTAGGCAAGTCAATACCCTTGTAGGCAATCTCATATTCTTTGTCGTAAGAAGCAGGCTTATAGAATAAGGTGGCGATTTTAAAACTGCGGATATTTTTATCGGAAAAATGCGTTACCAAATGTTGCAAGGTATGTCCTGAATCAACAATATCTTCAAGAATCACCACATCACGGCCCTCAACCGATTCAGATACATCTAGTAGCGTCTCCACAATTCCGGTAGAGGTCAATCCCTGATAGGAGGCCATTTTCACAAAACTCACCTCACAGGGCGCATCATAATATTTAAATAACTCTGCCGCAAAGCGAAAGCACCCATTGAGCACTCCCACAAATAGCGGACAAGTTCCGCGATAATCTTCAGCGAGTTGACGTGCCATTGCGGCAATCGCCGATTCAATTTCTGCCTGGGTCAGGAAGAGTTCAAAATCTTGATCCAAAAGGCGCATGAGTGGGTACTTTTAAGCTTTCAAAGATACAATTTTAGAATTGTGCTACTTTTGCCTTGAAATAGCCACTATGCAGTATTTCTCGTCTTCGTTTCGTCTCGGAATCCTTGGTGGAGGACAGCTCGGAAAGATGCTCTTGTACGAAACCCGTAAATGGGATGTGAACACCAAAGTTTTGGATCCTTCGGCAGATGCACCTTGCCGAATAAGCTGTAATGAATTTGTGCAGGGTGACCTTCTTGATTACCAAACTGTTTTAGATTTTGGTAAAGGGCTAGACTTGCTAACTATAGAGATTGAAAACGTCAATATAGAGGCACTAAAAACTCTTAAGAACCAAGGTGTTAAGGTGTATCCTGAACCCGAGGCCCTTGAAATCATAAGCAACAAAAGCAAACAAAAGGATTTCTACTGTGAAAAAGGTATTCCCACTGCGGCGCATCAAAACTTCAGTTCAAAAGAAGGACTTTTAGAAGCTCAACTCTCTTATCCCTGTGTGTGGAAGAGCGCAGAATTCGGCTACGACGGTAAAGGAGTTTCTGTACTTCGTGACGCTGAAGACCTAAAGGCCCTACCAGACACCCCTTGCCTTATCGAAGAAAAGATAGCGTTTAAAAAAGAGCTTGCAGTAATCGTTGCGCGCAATGAGAATGGAGAAATGACCACCTACCCCGTAGTCGGAATGGATTTTCATCCGACTGCAAATCAGGTTGAGTATGTGGTTTGTCCGGCAGCTATCGATGATGTAATCGCCAATGAGGCGCGTCAAATTGCGGTTAAGGTGGCAGAGAACCTTAAAATCACCGGATTACTTGCAGTTGAACTTTTTCTAGACCAAGACGATCGCATCTTAGTCAATGAAGTAGCTCCAAGGCCCCACAATAGTGGACATTACAGCATCGAGGCTAGTTATACCAATCAATTCGAACAACATCTCAGAGCCATATTAGGATTGCCTCTAGGTAGCACAGACTCTAAGGCCATCGGAATTATGGTTAATTTAGTAGGTGCAGAGGGTTTTGAGGGACCAGTGCTGTATGAAAACATTGAGCAAGTAATGAAACTAAAGGGTGTTACGGTACATATCTACGGCAAGAGTGAGACACGACCCTTTAGAAAAATGGGACATGTCACAATAGTAGATCAAGACCGTGAATCGGCCTATGAAAAAGCTAAAAAAGTCAAAGAAATCTTAATCATAAAAAGCAATGGGTAAAGTAGCGGTAATTATGGGGAGCACCAGTGACCTCAACGTCATGCAAGAAGCCATCGATATACTTCAATCGTTTGGTGTAGAGGTTGTTACGGATATTGTATCTGCTCATCGCACACCCGAAAAGATGGTTTCTTTTGCAAAAGAAGCTCACCAAAAAGAAATTAAGGTCATCATAGCAGGGGCAGGAGGTGCCGCCCACCTTCCAGGTATGGTCGCCTCTATTTCACCACTCCCAGTTGTTGGGGTCCCGGTAAAGAGCAGAAATTCTATAGACGGATGGGACTCTGTATTATCAATACTTCAGATGCCCGGAGGAGTGCCCGTAGCGACGGTTGCACTTGACGGTGCAAAAAATGCCGGAATTTTAGCAGCACAAATCTTAGGGGCTTCAGACGCCATACTCCAAGCAAAAATTATTGCCTACAAAGAAGAGCTTAAACAAAAAGTAGAAGAAGGAGCTGCCGCTCTTAAAAAATAATACACGCCAGTCCAAAGCTCAGTAACACCATTACTGGTAAGGCCTCAACCCAAAACTCGGTATAAAGAAGCGAAGAAGTTCTCATACCCTTGGCAACTATTGGAGCGGCTAGGACATAAGACAGCAAGAGCACAATTATATATTGCCGCTCAAAACGCACTGAAGCAAGTATTAGAATTACCCAGCAAGCGAGAAAGAACTGTGCCAAAAAGCGACTCGCGCCCAATCCAAAACGCTGTACTAAAGTCGGATGCCTCAATTGATCGTCTTTTCTGTCTCGAAATTCAAAGGGGAACATAAGGGCAAGAATCCAACACGAGGTCGCGATGAATTGAACGACATTTGAGATGGTGATATCTTTGGCATCCTCAGCCTGTAATGCGCTTGTTACAATAGCCCATACAAGTGCGACGGTTAATGTCTTGAAAGTGCCGTTTTCTCTTCCAAAAACAGAGCTAGGTAAAAAGACATAGCTCAATCCGAGAATTACCGCAATTCCTATCATGAGAAATTGAAAGTAGCTCAAATGGATAAGCGTGTACAACGAACCAATTAGGGAAATACCAATAAGAACGCATAGCGCTATTGTAAACCAAAGCTGCTTTAAGGTGCCCTTTAAAAGCAATTGACCGTATTTCAAACCGTTGTAGTAGAAAATCGTTGAAGAGAACTGAAAAATCAGCAGGTTTACGTCAAGAATTTTGTTTAAGAACATTCCGTTCAGAACACTCAAGGCCACTACCGATAAGGCCACGTGAATACTAGATTTTAGATAAAAATCAAGGGCTTGCTTCAGAAACGCCATTGAACAAAAATACACTTCTTAACACATGTTTGATAACTGACGAAAATTACACCGTCTTTTAGGTTTTCTAGAGGTCTTAAATCTATAATTTTGTTCTTTCTATACCACTGTTTTTCTATGAAAACATTTGCAGATCGCCATATTGGAATTCAACCATCTGACCTTCCAAAAATGCTCCAGCAAGTGAGCGCATCTTCTGTTGAACAACTCATTGAAGAGACTATTCCGGTTGCTATTCGTCTGAAAAAGCCAATGGATCTTCCAGCATCTATGAGCGAAGCTGAGATACTCGATCACCTTCAAGGACTATCAGAAAAGAATAAATGCTATCGTCAATACATAGGGTTAGGGTATCACGAAACCATTCTTCCGTCTGTCATCAAACGCAATATTTTAGAAAACCCAGGTTGGTATACCGCATACACCCCGTACCAAGCCGAGATTGCACAAGGAAGACTAGAGGCATTACTGAACTATCAAACGGTAATCACAGAGTTAACGGGTATGCAAGTAGCAAATGCCTCGTTACTCGATGAAAGCACTGCTGCTGCTGAAGCGATGACCATGATGTACGATCTAAGATCAAGAGTTCAGAAAAAAGAAGACGTTTTAGGGTTTTACGTCGATCAAGAGATCCTACCTCAAACCCTAAGTCTCCTTCAAACAAGAGCCACCCCATTAGGCATACAACTTGTTGTAGGTTCATTAGAGGAGGTAACCTTGGATGAAAATTACTTTGGCGTACTTGCACAATATCCCGGCAAGTACGGGGCTTTACCGAATCTTGCTACCTTAAAAGAGCGCTGCACAGCACACGAAATTAAGATTGCCGTAGCAGCCGATATCATGAGTCTAGTGGTGCTCGAAGCTCCCGGACAGTATGGGGTAGATGTTGTTGTCGGAACTACGCAACGTTTTGGCATACCGCTTGGTTATGGAGGACCACACGCAGCTTTCTTTGCAACCAAAGAAGAATACAAGCGCGCCATACCAGGTCGTATCATCGGAAGAACCATAGACACTGATGGCAACCCTGCCTTGAGAATGGCACTTCAAACACGTGAACAGCACATAAAACGCGATAAGGCCACCTCAAACATCTGCACGGCGCAAGTGCTTTTAGCTGTCATGGCATCAATGTATGCGGTATATCACGGCCCTGAAGGCCTGAAGGCGATAGCCTCTCATATCCAAAAAATGACGGCTGGCTTAGGTCAGCTCTTGACCCAAAAAGGAATAGGGTTAGGCCACACCCCGGTTTTTGATACGATTCACATTGTCAATGCAGATGCAAAAGCCATTCAAAAAAGAGCTCTGGCTCATGAGGTCAATTTGAATTATATCGACGACACTAGCCTTTCGCTTTCTTTAGGAGAGACTGTATCAGTAAAAGACCTAGCCATACTTGTTGAAGTAATTACTGGTGACTCATGCGCCCCAACGGCAGTGGATGCTGCAATCAACACGATAGATGTAACGACTATCGCTGCAGGCAATAAGCGCAGCACTCCTTTCCTCGAGCACGATGTTTTCAAGAGTTATCAAAGTGAAACCGAGCTCATGCGCTACATTAAGCGCTTAGAGCGTAAAGACTTAGCCCTTAATCACTCCATGATTGCGCTCGGAAGCTGCACAATGAAGTTGAATGCAGCCACTGAAATGCTTCCATTAAGTTGGGCTAAGTGGGCCAACATTCATCCTTTTGTACCAGAAGATCAGGCTCAAGGATACCGCATTGTGCTAGACGAACTCGCAACTTATCTGAATGAGATTACCGGTTTCGCCGCCACCTCATTGCAGCCCAATTCAGGAGCACAAGGTGAATATGCCGGACTTATGACCATTAGAGCCTATCATGCCTCTAGAGGAGAATCTCATCGCAACATTTGCCTGATACCCTCTTCAGCACACGGCACAAACCCGGCTTCAGCTGTGATGGCCGGTATGCAGGTCGTAGTTACTAAAACAGACGACAAAGGAAACATTGATCTAGAAGATCTAAGAGAAAAGGCTAAGACACATGCGGACCATCTGGCCGCACTAATGGTGACTTATCCTTCTACGCACGGCGTATTTGAATCTTCGATTCAAGAGATCACCTCATTGATTCACGAATTCGGTGGTCAAGTCTATATGGACGGGGCCAACATGAACGCCCAAGTAGGGCTAACTAACCCCGCGACCATCGGAGCAGACGTATGTCACTTGAACCTTCATAAAACATTTGCCATTCCTCACGGAGGAGGAGGACCTGGAGTTGGCCCTATTTGTGTTGCACCGCAGCTCGCACCGTTTTTACCTGGTAACCCTTTGGTTAAAACGGGGGGTAAAAAGGCCATCACTGCCATTTCAGCCGCACCCTTCGGAAGCGCCTTGGCCTGTCTTATTTCGTATGCCTATATCAGAATGTTAGGTGACGAGGGACTGACACAATCTACTCGAATAGCTATACTCAATGCAAACTACATCA
Organism: Flavobacteriaceae bacterium; assembly: GCA_023262185.1. Lineage (GTDB taxonomy): Bacteria > Bacteroidota > Bacteroidia > Flavobacteriales > Flavobacteriaceae > UBA3478. The sequence continues at coordinate 20,998 of JALRDO010000009.1, read as the reverse complement.
AAGATCGTTTATCGTCTAGTTATCCTATCCTCTACACCGGAGAAAAAGGCAGAGCCGCACATGAATTGATCATTGACTGCCGTGCATTTAAAGAAAAAGGAGTCGAGGTAACCGATATCGCTAAGCGTCTAATGGATTACGGATTCCACGCCCCCACGGTTTCCTTCCCAGTAGCGGGCACAATGATGATAGAACCTACAGAGAGTGAGGGTCTGGCTGAAATCGATCGTTTTTGTGAAGCAATGCTAGCTATTAAAGACGAGATCGATCACGTTGAATTAGAACAGCCCGACAACGTGGTAAAGAATGCACCACATACTTTAGCAATGATTACGGCGGATCAATGGCCCTATAGTTATTCGCGAAGACAGGCGGCCTATCCGCTCCCATTTGTTGAAGAGAACAAGTTTTGGCCTTCAGTTAGAAGGGCAGACGAAGCCTTCGGGGATCGTAATCTGATTTGCACCTGTGCACCTATGGAAGCCTATGAATCCTGACCAACTGTTTTGAGGCAGCACATTATTTTATAACTTCATTCGCTAGAAGAACGCTTCAATGAATATATGCTTTACGGGTACTGGTCACTTTTTACCAGAAAAGGTGCAGTCGAACGAAGATTTTCTGGCACATGAGTTCTACACTGAAGATGGAGAGCGTTTTCCAAACTCTAATCAAGAGATTATTGAGAAATTCAAAGCCATCACAGGTATTCAAAATAGACGCTATATCGATCCCGCCATGCTCACCTCAGATATGGGGTATGAGGCCTCTAAGCAAGCCATTGCCAATGCAGGTTTAGATCAAGAACAGATCGATTACATCATTTTTGCACATAATTTCGGAGACGTTCGACACGGAGAGACACAAACAGACATGCTTCCTAGCCTAGCCTCTCGCGTTAAGCATCGCTTGGGTATTAAAAATCCCAAATGCATCTGTTACGACATGATCTTCGGTTGCCCGGGGTGGATTGAGGCTGTAATTCAAGCAAAAGCATTCATCAGCTCGAAGATGGCCAAAAATTGTCTTGTGATTGGAGCTGAAGCCCTCTCAAGAGTGGTAGACCACAATGATAGAGACAGTATGATTTTCGCCGATGGCGCAGGAGCTTGTATAGTTTCTGCCACTGAAGAAGATCGAGGAATCTTAGCGCATTCTAGTGCAACACTAGCGAATGATGAGGCCTACTATCTGTATTTCGGCAAAGGAAATTGTGCAACACCAGGAGACGACACCCGATACATCAAGATGCTCGGGAGAAAAGTCTATGAATTGGCGGTAGTTGAAGTACCCAAAGCAATGGCTGAATGTTTAGATGAGGCTGGGGTATCTATTCAAGAGCTGAAAAAGGTGTTTCTACACCAAGCCAATGAAAAAATGGATGAGGCCATGGTTAAACGCCTGTACAGAAACTACAAAACTGAAGCCCCGAAAGATGTCATGCCTATGAACATTCAAGAGGTTGGAAATAACTCCGTGGCAACAGTACCTATTCTTTTAGACATGGTTCGCAGAGGAGCCTACGAGGAGCATCAGCTTTCAAAAGGCGATATCATTCTGTTTGCTAGTGTGGGGGCCGGAATGAACATCAATTGCATCGTTTACCGTTACTAATCGCTGCTCATGCGCATCAGCATCATTATACCTTTTCACAATGAAGCTGAGCATCTCGATACCTGCCTCAAAAGCTTTGTATCACAAAGCAGGCAACCCGACCAGCTCATTCTTGTAAACGATTCTAGTACAGACGACAGTGAATCTATTGCAAAGCACTATGCCGATCAGTATTCATTTATCTCACTCCTCTCACAGCAATCAGAACCTACCAAAATTCCAGGAGAGAAGATCATTCGGGCATTTTATTATGGAATGAAAAGCGCTGCCCCATTCGATCTGATTGGCAAGTTTGACGCTGATGTCCTACTCCCATCCACCTACTTCGAGCGCTGCGAACTAGCCTTCAAAAGTAACCCTATGTTAGGAATATTTGGAGGTCTCTTGCATATGGATCTCAATGGGACGCTCACCTATGAAAACATCTCAAATCGTCAGCATGTGCGTGGTCCAATCAAGCTATATTCTGCAGCCTGTTTCAAAGCCATCAATGGCTTGCTTCCTGCATTAGGATGGGACAGCATAGACACGCTTCTAGCTGAAGCTAGAGGGTATGGAGTACAGACTGATGAAACACTAGTGGTAGAACACCTAAGACCGACCAACAATGACTACCTCAGCACCTCTTATTTAGTGAACCGGGGCGCTAACTTTTATCACATTGGATACGATTTTGTGATAAGCGGGCTAAGTGCTTTAAAGATGGCCTTTAAGAAAAAGAGTTTAAGGATGTTTTTGCTTCTCATGCGCGGCTATTTCAGCGCCCTTCTAAAAGGAAAGCGCCTGGTCGATGACCAGGCACGTAAAGACATCCTCAAAATGCGTTACCGAAAACTCTTCAGAGCGCTTCGTAATAGTTAATCCTCAATAAGATCTTCTATAGGAGTACCCGTGGTACCGTTTGGCATCCCCACTCCAAGGAGTACTGCCAATGTCGGTGCAATATCTGGAATCTCTGTGCGCTCAGGAGTTGAGCTTCCTTCAGGTATACCTGTTCCGTAAAAGAGAAGCGGCACATGCGTATCGTAAATATGCGGAGAACCGTGCGTCGAACCTGTTTTAGAATAAGAGATATAAGCAGGTTGCATGGTAAAGATGATATCTCCTGATCGCTTTGCGTTATGGCCATTGCGGACCAATTCTTTGATGCGATCTGCTGTTCCCAGTCGCTCGAGTTCGTGAGCCGTGAATACTTGCTCAACATGCTTTAATTGTATGATCATGTCTGCAATGTTTTCACGTACCGTCCTTAGATCAAGACCCATCTCCTTGATCAATCCGTGATTTAAAAACAGTTCATTGTAATTCAATTTTTCGATTAGGTCACTTTTTCCGTAGCGCTCGACTATCATTTCACTTAAAGCATTTGCCATGGCTTTATTATCTACATACCCTGAAGGGATTTTATGATCGCTCAAAAAGGCAGGAACATGAACCGCACCGTGATCGGCTGTGAGAAAGACAAGGTACTCACCCTCTCCTACCTGCTGGTCTAAATAATTAAAGAGTCGAGCAAGTTCAAGGTCCAATCGCATGTAGGTGTCTTGTACCTCAACAGAGTTTACTCCATACTTATGCCCTACATAATCGGTCGAAGAATAGCTGATGGCTAAAAAATCAGGAATGCTATCGACACCCATTTCTTCTTTTTCGACTGCTTCTAAGGCGAAATCGGTCAGAATGCTGTTCCCAAAGGGGGTAGCCGCTAAACTGCTAAACAATCCATTTTCATCCCACACCTTATCAATTTCGTGTGGGAACCCGCTATGCGTTTCACCCTTTGAAAGTCCCTCATAGGCATTGCGGTCTGAACCACTCTCAACATAAGACTGAACGGGTTCAAGAGTGTTCCAGGTTTTCTTATAGCGTTCAACCGCTTTTGAACGGTTGAACTTTTGCACCCATTCTGGCAATTCATTCATATAATAGGTCGATGAAATCCAATCTCCAGTAGACCCTCCTTCAAACCAATAAGCCGCATTGGCACTATGGCCCCCTGGCAGAACCGCACCGCGGTCTTTGATAGACATCGCGATTACCTTCGAACGAAACTGATAATGAATGCGCAATTGATCAGTAATGGTTGTGCTCAACATGCGCGTAGGAGCCATACCGCGCTTGTTTTCAGTTCCGAGTGCAGGATAAGTTTCATCACCCGCGCAATACACCATCTCTTGAGCGAATTTATCGTACCAATCGTTTCCAAGTATCCCATGTATTGAAGGAGTCGTTCCGGTATAGACCGAGGCGTGCCCTGGCCCTGTAGTAGTGGGTAAATAGTTGAAGTGGTGATTTTTAGCATTAAAGCCTTTATTGACCATCCGCTTGAACCCATCTTCAGAATAGCGGTCCCAAAAACGAGTTAGATAATCAAAACGCATCTGATCGACTACAATTCCGACGACAAGCTTTGGAGTTTCAAAAGGTTTTTCTTCTTGAGCTTGAAGGCTAAAAAAAGGCAGCAAAGCGCCAATTAACAGTATTCTTTTCATGGTTGTAATGGATTTCTTACGAAGCTACAATTTAAGGGAAAGCGCAACGATAAATGAACTTTAAATGCCATCAAAAACGTATTTTTGGTTTCATGCGCTACATCGAAGAAATTGGCCGTTATGGGCTCATGTTGCTAGAGATATTTAGAAAGCCTACCAAGTGGAGCGTTATGCGTAAGCTTATCCTCAAGGAGATCGATGAGCTTATTTTTAACTCTTTAGGAATAATCATTTTTATTTCGTTTTTCATCGGCGGAGTAGTTACCATTCAAACCGCACTCAACCTGACCTCCCCTTTTTTACCGAAAAGCCTGATAGGTTTTGCGACACGTCAATCGGTGATTTTAGAATTTGCCCCAACCTTCATCTCAATCATCATGGTGGGTAAGGTCGGCTCTTATATTACCTCTAGTATCGGTTCGATGAGGGTTACCGAACAAATCGATGCTCTTGAGGTTATGGGGGTAAATTCAGTGAATTACCTCATCTTCCCGAAGCTCATTGCCATGCTTTTTTATCCATTTGCTATCGCTATTGCAATGTATACCGGTATTTTCGGTGGATGGATGGCGGCAATGTTCGGAAACTACGCACCCACGGCTGACTTCATTGCTGGGATTCAAGAGGACTTCGTTGGATTTCACGTCACCTACGCCTTTATTAAGTCGTTAGTGTTTGCTGTTATCATCGCTACCCTACCCGCCTATCACGGCTATTACCTAAAAGGTGGAGCATTAGAGGTCGGAAAAGCGGCTACCGTATCATTTATCTGGACGAGTGTTGTTATAATCATTGTCAACTATGTGCTCACTCAATTACTCTTAGGCTAATGATACAAGTCGAGCACATATCAAAGGCATTCGGAGAAGCCACCGTACTCAAAGACATTAGTACCACTTTTGAGCGCGGTAAAACAAACCTCATCATAGGTCAGAGTGGATCAGGTAAAACGGTCTTTCTCAAATCGTTGATTGGACTGCATGAGACCGATAAGGGGCGAATTGCATTCGATGGGGTCTATCTTGACACCTTAGAGCGCGATGAGCAACGTGAACTGCGAAAAGCAATGGGGATGGTCTTTCAGGGAAGCGCTCTATTTGATTCTATGACAGTAGCCGAAAATGTTTGTTTTCCGCTTCAAATGTTCACCTCCTACTCATCTAAAGAAAAGAGCGAACAGGTAGACCGAGTATTAGAGCGCGTTAATCTTGTTGATGCACATCAGAAATACCCTTCTGAACTCTCTGGGGGAATGAAGAAACGTGTGGCCATTGCACGTGCGATTGTCATGAATCCTAAGTTTCTTTTCTGCGACGAACCTAACTCAGGGCTTGATCCTAAAACCGCTATTCTTATTGACGACCTGATTCAAGAGATCACAAGAGAATACAATATCACTACCCTTATCAACACCCATGATATGAACTCCGTCATGCAGATTGGTGAAAAGATCGTCTTTATAAAAGAAGGTAAAGTGGCTTGGGAGGGCAGTAAAGAAGAAATCTTTGTTACCAACAATCAGGCGATCAGCGATTTCGTTTATGCCTCTGATCTTTATCAGAATGTACGCAAAGTTTACATCGAGAAAGCTAAAAGCAAGACCTAGTCTTTCACCTCTAACACCACATTCTTTTGTTGCAGTCGTGTTTTAAGCCAAGCCTCTAGACGCGTAGAAAGTTCTGATTTACGTGATGGATCTAATTCTCCGAGCCATTGAACTTCAAACACCTGCAAGGTGTCTTGACGTGCGAAATCGGTTTGAATCTTTGCGCCATAACTCAAATTAATGAGCTCAGGAAAGGTAAGCACCAATTCACTTTTGATTTGCTCAAAAGGAAGCTGCAGACTACCCGAACGGCTTAATCGCGCAAGCTCTTGCTCCAAAAGTTGTATCTGTCTGTCTTTTGAAACCAACTCGCTCTTCTTACTCTCATAGAGCTCCATGACGTAATTAAACTGGGCCTCACTGTCTTCTTGATTGCCCTGAAGCACTTGAAAAGAGGCATCCTGAAGGCGTGCGTATTGTTGTTGCTTTACCTTCCAGGTGTTAATCACTTCTTGCGGTATCACCTCATCTCCTAACACCATCACACTGATCTCTGGCGCCTGTCCGCGATTAAAATTAAGGGTTGAAAAATCTCTTCTGTACACCCCATTGCCCTCAAAAGGATAGAGCTCGATCGTTTCTTTTAAAAACTGCTGGGCATCGCGTTTAAACAGAGACTCTTGCAATACCCCATAAAAGATATAGGTTGCAGGAATCATTACTACAATACTCAAGATATAGGCAATCCTTGAGATTAATCTGCGGCGCGAAGAGTTTGCATAACGCTCCATCGGAAACTTCAAATACTTGATGACCACGAAGGTTGCCAGAGCGATGAAGATTGTGTTAATCAGAAAGAGATAGAGCGCACCTAATGCATAGCTCCAGTTTGAGATCGCAAGACTAAATCCTACCGTACAGAGAGGTGGCATAAGCGCCGTTGCAATGGCTACTCCAAAAATGACACTTGCAATGGTTCCCCTTTTCGCCCGCGCAACAACAAGCGCGACTCCCCCGAAAAATCCAATCAATACATCACGAATATCCGGCCTCACACGTGCTAAAAGCTCTGAACTCTCATCACGCAACGGAAAGAGGGCAAAGAAGAGATAGGCCGTCACTACCGATAATCCCACCATCACCAAGAAATTCTTGAGTGATCGATTGAGTAGATCAATATCGTTTGTGGCCAAGGAGAACCCAAGCCCTAAAATCGGACCCATAAGCGGTGAAATTAGCATGGCTCCAATAACCACTGCGGTAGAATTTGCATTAAGACCGATAGAAGCAATAAATATTGAGCTGATTAAAATCCAAGAGGTATGCCCTTTAAATGGAATGTCAGCGATAATCGAATCTCGTGTGGCCTGCATGTCGGTATTAGTTCGAATATCTAAGAGCTCTTTAAGAAACACCAGTATACTCTGAACAAAACCCTTTGCGTTTTGCTTAATGTGATTTTCTTGATTCGTTGTCATAAGGTAGCGGTATAACCCGTGCGTTAGGTTGAAACAGGAACATTTTTTGGGTGGCGATTTCAATACACTCAAAGCGTTTTCGTCGCTTCATTCCCTTTCTAAATGTACGATTTTTGCGATATGAAAACAGGGCACCTTCTGCGAGATCTTCGATAAAAACTCCGGTTGTTTCGGTATCATATAAAGCGAGAAACTTATCTAAAACAGCATCACCACTACTGCTCGCTTTTGGATTTTTAAAATGTCTTGCAAGCACCGGAAGTAAGTCTTTCGGAAAAACGGTAGGGTTGAAGAATGGAAGCATCATTTCTTTGAAGGTGGTCTTCCATTCTATTCCATGTGGCGCTATTCGTTGCCCGTATTCAATGAATGCAACTAGATGCGCCAACTCGTGAATGAGTGTGATCAAAAACCGATAAGGATTAGGTCCTGCATTGATCGTAATCAAATGGCCTCCTCCCGGAAGTTTTCTGTAATCGCCATGCCGCGTCAAACGCTGATCGACTATCTTCAAATGAACCCCATGTTTTTTGATCAATTCAAAACAAGGAATAATTGCCGCTTCTGGTAAGTATCGACCAAGAACTTCAATCATAGAATTTTAAGGAGTTGAGCTGCTTACTGGTAGCACTTTACCATTGTAATACTGATGACCGTGCTGCACAAAATCTGCCACATAGGCCCCCATCTGTTTGGCACTTACAGGAGCCTTAAGGCCCGGAAAAGCTGCTTCGAGCATCTCGGTCTGCACTGCGCCCAAGGCGAGGCTGTTGAAACAAACTCCCCGGGTTTTATACTCTTCAGCAAGCAATTCAAATAAGGTGATAAGCGCTCCTTTGCTAGAGCTATAGGCCGATAGCCCGGGAAATTTTGCACTGCCCTGCACACCACCCATTGAACTAATCCCCAGAACGTGCGAACCTATCTCAAGCTTTGAATCAATCGCCTGAGTCAGTCCTGCTACCGCAAAGACATTGACACTGTATACCGTTTTAAAATCGTCCATAGTAGTGGCAGCAAAAGGTTTGTTTAAAAAGGCTCCTGCATTGTGTATCAAACCGTCAACTCTAGGCCAATCAGAGATGGCCTTTACGACATCAGAGAAGTCATTGGCTGAAAGGTCTAGACTACAAGATTTAAGTAAATGTAGGTGCTCATGCTGCAACTTCACATCAGATCGAGAAATGGCTAACACCCGATGCCCTTCGTTTAGCAATACTCTTACCGTTTCTAGTCCTATTCCCCTACTTGCACCCGTAACAATGAAATATCCCACTTTATACCTTTTAAATACACCTTGAAATTAACAAAAAAGCATTCCCTGATGGAGAATGCTTTCTTAGATATACTCGTGTGTGAATTACTATTATGCGAGCATCGTTACCGGATGCTCTAGATAGGTTTTAAGCGTCTGCAAGAATTGAGCACCAGTGGCACCGTCAACCGTTCTGTGGTCGCAAGCCAGTGTGAGCTTCATCATGCTTCTAATCGCAATCTGCCCATCTCTTACTACCGCCTTTTCAACGATAGCGCCAACCGACAAAATTGCCGAGTTGGGTTGGTTAATAATCGATGTAAATTCTTCGATTCCGAACATTCCTAGATTTGACACCGTAAAAGTGCTACCCTCCATTTCTGCCGGGGTGAGTTTCTTGGTACGTGCACGTCCAGCCATATCTTTTACCTGAGCGCCAATAGTACTCAACGAAAGCTGATCGGCATGTCGTATTACCGGAACTACCAATCCGTCCTCAACAGCCACCGCAACGCCTAAATGAACGTGGTGGTTGAAAAGGGTATGATCGTCTTTCCAGGTAGTGTTTACCTGTTTGTGTTTTAAAAGTGCCATAGCACAAGCTTTTAGCACCATATCGTTGAATGACACCTTGGTGTCTGGCAATTCATTCATGCTCTCACGAGCCGCTTTTGCCTCATCCATTTCAACTTCAATAGTCAGGTAATAGTGAGGTGCAGTGAATTTAGACTCACTTAAGCGCTTTGCAATTACCTTTCTCATCTGAGAGTTTTTAACGCTCTCTACAGATTCTTGTCCGGCTAGAAGTTGAACAGCAGGCGCTGAAGAAGCTGTTGCTGCTGCAGATGACACTGGTGCACCCGCAGCCTGTGGAGCAGTTGCTCCTTCTAAATCACGACGTATGATACGTCCATTTTCTCCAGAACCTTTTAGTTGTGAAAGATCAATGCCTTTATCCGCTGCAATACGCTTGGCCAAAGGTGAGGCTAAAACACGTTCTCCACCGCTTGTTGTGACTTGAACCGTTTGGCTTGAAGCTTCAGCAGGAGCAGAAACTGCTCCTGCTGAAGCAGCTGGTGCAGAGACAGCAGCCGGAGCTGATGTTGCAGTAGCCATACCCCCTGAAAGAACAGCACTTACATCTGTTCCTGCAGGACCTATAATCGCTAAAACATCATCAACGGGTGCAGATTGTCCCTCTTGGATTCCGATATGCAAGAGTGTTCCTGAATAAAACGACTCAAATTCCATAGTCGCCTTATCGGTCTCTATTTCCGCTAAAATATCTCCTTCTTCAACCGTATCACCCACTTTTTTAAGCCAAGTGGCTACGGTTCCTTCTTCCATGGTATCACTTAGACGAGGCATCGTCACGATCTCAACACCTTCTGGAATAGCAGCAGGTACCGGAGTCGCGGCTTTTACTTCAGTCGTAGGTGTCGCAGCGGCTACCTCAGCGGCAGGTGCTGGAGTTGCAGGAGCTGACGCCCCCCCAGAGATTAAACCTGAGATGTCTTCTCCTTTTTCACCTATAATAGCGAGCAGTGAATCGACAGGAGCTCCTTCACCCTCAGGAATTCCGATATGCAGCAAGGTCCCAGAATAAAACGACTCAAATTCCATGGTCGCTTTGTCGGTCTCAATTTCTGCTAGAATATCTCCTTCTTCAATTGCGTCTCCCACCTTTTTAAGCCATTTTGCAACGGTACCCTCTTCCATGGTATCGCTCAAACGTGGCATATTCACTACTTCGGCCATGCTAATTCTTTAGAGTTTATGTGCTAAAAATGGATAGTCTTTTTGTTCGTAAACCGTATCGTACAATTGCTCGATTGGCGGGAAGTCTGAATTCTCAGCAAACTCCTCACATTCGGTTACTAGTGCCTTCGCACGTTGGTCGATCTCTTTAATTTGATCTTCGTTCAGCCATTTCTTCTGTAGGATGAGCTCTTTAACCTGAGTGATCGGGTCTATTTTTTGGTATTCTTGTACCTCTTCTTTTGTACGATAATGCTGCGCATCTGACATCGAGTGTCCGCGGTAGCGATACGTTTTTGCTTCTAAAAAAGTAGGGCCTCCTCCTGAACGTGCACGTTCAATAGCCTCTGAAACGGCCTCTGCCGAAGCAGCAGGATCCATCCCGTCAAAGGCAGAACATGGCATTCCGTATCCAAGTCCGAGCTTATAAATATCCGTATCGTAGGTCGTTCTGGCTACTGAGGTACCCATGGCGTATCCGTTATTTTCACAAATAAATACCACAGGAAGTTGCCACAACATGGCCAAGTTGAAGGTTTCATGAAGTGAACCTTGACGGACTGCACCATCACCCATGTATGTTAATGTCACAGAGTCACGATCAAAATACTTGTCGGCAAAGGCTAAACCTGCTCCTAGAGGAATCTGTCCACCAACAATACCGTGACCACCATAAAAACGATGTTCTTTAGAGAAGATGTGCATTGATCCACCCATCCCTTTTGAGGTACCGGTGACCTTTCCATACAACTCCGCCATAACGCGTTTAGGATCCACACCCATTCCAATGGGTTGAACGTGGTTACGATAAGCAGTAATCATGCGGTCTTTTGAAAGATCCATAGCGTGCAGTGATCCAGCTAACAATCCTTCTTGACCGTTGTATAGGTGTAAAAAGCCTCTTACTTTTTGTTGGATATATACAGCGGCTAGCTTGTCCTCGAATTTTCTCCAGAACAACATGTCTTCGTACCACTGAATGTAGGTCTCTTTCGTAATCTTTTTCATGAAGTCACTATTGGTAGTCGCAAAAATAAGACAAAATTAGATCGTATTCGATGCGAAATCGGGCATTAATAATGATAGAATCGCTGACCAAAACTAAATGTTACACCAAGCCTCAAGGTATTCTCAAAGGGGTTGACTACTCTACTCGTTGAAAACAAATACGACATGTCTAGTAAGAGGTTTCCACGACGTACTCCCGCGCCTACCGTAAGGTAGTTCCTATCGGTGTTTGAGGCGGTATCGATGTAGTATCCCGATCGCAAGAATAGATCTCCCCTAAAAACATATTCGCCTCCCAATCCCACTCCCCATGAACGATCAGCATCGTTAACCACCAAAGTATTCGCTTCAAGGGTCAGCGAGAGCATAGAATCGTAATCATAGATGATGTCCCGCCCTACACCAAAGCGCAGCGTTGAGGGCAACGGAGACTCAGGTCCATCTGAAACATAAGAAATAGGGGTTCCGATTTGCGTCAAGGCAATACCTGCCCTCCAGCGTGTGTCGTTCCCTTCAGTCACACGTAACCTAGAGCGATAAAAAACACCCGCGTCTGCCGCAAGAGCATTTCCGGCTCGATCGCTAGTGAAATCGTCTGGCGTTTGCTGGTTGTCGCTGATAAAGCGCAATCCAGCTCCTACCGAAAGCTCGTCGTTGAGCTGTAATCCATAAGCAACGTCTATGGTAAATGTATATGGCTGAACAATTAACGCTTCTTGATCAATGGTTTCTCTTAGCGGTACCTCTCCGATCGTGAAATAGGTAAATCCTATAGCCAGACTATTCTCATCGTTAATCCGCTTCGCGTAGTTGGCACCCAATAAAAAAGCATCAGGGATCAAGGTTCTTAGGTAAGGCAAGTATGAAACTCCCAACTCAGTAGTATGCCCCAGCCAAACCAATTTTGCTGGATTCCAGCGTGCAGCATTCACATCAGCCTCTGTGGCAACTCCTGTATCTCCCATACCTGAGGCCCTGATGTCGGCAGGTATCCGAATCCATAGAACTGCCGCGTTTGGAAGGACCTCCTCTTGGCTTTGAACGAAAAAAGAAAGAGGAAGAAAGAAAAATAACGCCAATAGTTTGCGCATGGGTACCGTATTATATCAAAAGTTTAAAATACGAACATTCGTTCAATACGTATCTTTAGACTTTCAAGAATTCTATATGAAACTTCAAGAGCTACACCGTCTTTTTTTAGAGAGTAATGGAGTAAGTACTGATACGAGAACGCTCAAGAAGGGGCAACTCTTTTTTGCCTTGAAAGGACCTGCATTTAATGCAGATGACTTTGCTCTTGAGGCGCTGAATCAAGGGGCGCATTATGCCATCGTAAGCAACGCCTTTTCTTCAGATCATCCTCAACTCATTCATGTTGATGATCCGCTGATCACACTACAAGAGTTAGCCCGTTTTCACCGAAAAACCTTTGACATTCCGGTGATCGCTTTAACGGGAAGTAATGGTAAGACCACTACCAAAGAACTTATAAACAGTGTATTGCGTCAGAAATACCAGGTTTTAGTCACTCAGGGGAACCTTAATAATCACATTGGTGTCCCCCTAACGCTTCTAGGTTTGAATCCCGACCATGAGATGGCTGTGATTGAAATGGGTGCCAATCATCAAGGAGAAATTGCAGCTCTAGCGAATATTGCAGATCCTACGCACGGAATGATTACCAATTTCGGAAAAGCCCATCTAGAAGGTTTCGGAGGTGTTGAAGGGGTGATTAAAGGAAAACAAGAGCTCTATAATCACCTCAAAGCCAAAGATGGGACCCTCTTTTACAACAGTCAAGACTCCATCCAACAAAAGGCCATAATAGACTATTCGCATAAAGTCGCTTATGGAATATGTGATTCGAATGCTTCAACGGCTGAATGCAACCTGGTCGTTTTATCCGAAACCCCTCATTTACACCTCTCTTTTCAGGGTCAGCCCTTTGAGAGCTTGTTATTCGGGTTGTACAATGCAGTCAATTGCGCCGCCGCCCTATGTATCGGAAGTTATTTTGGAATACCAGCTGCAGATGCGATAAGAGGAATCACGGGCTATGTTCCTTCAAGCATGCGATCAGAAATTATCGAGTGGGGGCAGCAGAAGATACTATTAGACGCTTATAACGCCAATCCAAGCAGTATGATTTCGGCCTTAAAAGTTTTCGATACCCTTGATTGGCAGCACAAAGGAGTAATCTTAGGAGATATGTTTGAGCTCGGATCAGATAGTGCACTCGAACACCAAAATATTGTCAACTTCGTTCAGTCTCTCGGATTTAAGAAGGTTTATCTATTAGGAGAACACTTTACAGGGACCAAAAATGAATATCAAACCTTCAATAGCACCAAAGACTTCATCTCAACGCTACCCGAAGAAGTACGAACGCTCAACCTACTCATAAAAGGTTCTAGAGGGATGGCTCTCGAGCAAATCTTAGAAGCCTTATAGCTTACCAATCGCCGTATTCAGCAGCATTCTTTGCGGTCTCAAAAAGTGTAATGTGCAATTGATATTGAGCACCAAGAATAGGCTTTAAAATATCGTAAATAACCTTGACAAAGTGTTCTGTAGAAGGCAATAAATCACTGAACTCTTCGCAATCAAGATTGAGGTTTTTGTGGTCGAATCGATCTTCGATATGCTCTTTAATGATCACTCCCAGAACGCCTAAGTCAATTACAAAACCGGTGTCAGGATCCACCTCTCCGCGAACGCGAACCTCAAGGTCAAAATTGTGCCCGTGAAAATGTGCACTATTGCATTTTCCAAATACCTCAATATTTTTGGCATCACTCCATTTTGGATTGTGCAATCGATGTGCGGCATTAAAATGAGCCTTTCGGCAGATGGTAGCAATCATGGGCGCAAATTTAGACAAAATGCGACGATAAAAGCTATTAATTCGCCCCCATAGGCACCTCTATGGCAAGCACTCTCGAATCAGACTTGGCTTCAAGATGAACCTTAGTTACATCCCAAACTCCTAAAGCGTCTCGACGGTCTAATCGCACCCCTTCAACCTCTAGCGCCCCCTCAATCACAAAGAAATAAACGCCGTGCGATTCTGGCAACTTCAATGTATACTCTATGGGAATCCCATTACTTACATGCACCATAGAGAACCAGGCGTCTTGATGAACGTAGACTCCATCGTCATCTGGATTCGGAGAAACTACTTGAATCCAATTGTTTTGTGGAAAGGGTTGTGGCAATGTCAACTGCTGATAACGCGGTTGCACCCCTTTTTCACGTGGGATTACCCAGATCTGAAGAAAAGCCACCGGCTCTGTAATACTCGCATTAAATTCACTGTGTTCAATTCCGGTTCCTGCACTCATCACTTGCACATCGCCTGATCGAATAACCGCAGCCTTCCCAGTGCTATCTTGATGCTTCAAGTCTCCTGATAGAGGAATAGAGACGATCTCCATATCGCGGTGGCCGTGCTTCGGGAATCCTGCAGCAGGTTCAACCCAATCATCGTTGAGCACCCGTAGCGCACCAAATTGCATGTTGTCAGGGTTGTAATACGATCCGAAACTAAAGCTATGGAAAGACCTTAGCCATCCAAAATTGGCTGTTCCGCGTTGAGCTGCTTTGTGAATGAGGTAGTGCATTTTTGTTTAAAGGTACAATCCCAATTCACGCCCCCTAGCAAACCCTCACAAAATCTTAATCCAGTTTAATCGTCGTCGAAGTCGACATCTTCAACAGGCTCTATACTATCGAGAAAATCGGCATCCCAGAAGTCTTTTGAAACTGAGCCGATTTTAACCAAGAAAGAAGTGTCCTCAAAAGACATAGGCAGGCAGCTTACGCGTGAACCGTCACCCATGGTTAAGGTTATCAACTCATTGTCGCCATAACCTTCACTGTACAAATCAGAGAAGGCTTGTTTCTGCCCAGAAGAGAGCTTTTTATAATCAATTATGACTCGTTTCATTTAGTATCCTAAGATATATGCAAAAACTAAAGGTGCAACAATAGTAGCGTCAGATTCTATAATAAATTTTGGAGTGTCAATATCCAATTTACCCCAAGTGATTTTCTCGTTCGGAACCGCCCCTGAGTATGACCCATAACTTGTGGTTGAATCACTGATTTGACAGAAATAACTCCAAAAAGGCGTTTGTTCGAGCTCTAGGTCTTGATACAGCATAGGCACTACACAGATTGGAAAATCTCCGGCAATACCTCCACCAATTTGAAAGAAACCTACCTGGTTTTGTTTGGTGTACCAATCGGCCAATAAGGTCATGTATTCAATTCCTGATTTTACGGTAGAAGCTTTCAATTCACCTTTAATGACGTAACTAGCAAAGATGTTTCCCATGGTAGAATCTTCCCAGCCCGGAACGACCATCGGAAGGTTTTTCTTTGCGGCCGTCATCATCCATGAATGCGCTACCGGAATCTGAAAATGCTCCTCTAAGTCTCCAGAGAGCAGCAATTGGTACAAGAACTCATGCGGAAAGTAGCGCTCTCCTTTTTCTTCTGCTGACTTCCACAGCTTAAACATGTATTTCTGCAGAACGCGAAAAGCCTCCTCTTCAGGAATACAAGTATCAGTGACGCGATTCAAGCCTCGGTCAAGCAGATCTCGCTCTTGCTCAGGGGACAAGTCTCGGTAATTTGGAATACGCTCGTAATGCTTGTGAGCCACTAGGTTCATCACATCCTCTTCGAGGTTGGCACCTGTACAAGAAATGACATGTATCTTGTCTTCTTGAATCATGGGAGACAAAATGCGGCCAAGTTCTGCGGTACTCATGGCTCCAGCTAGTGATACCAACATCTTGTTGCCCTGTTCCAATTGATCAATATAACCCTTCGCCGCATCGACTAAGGCCGCTGCATTGAAATGTTTAAAGTGTTGTTCTATAAAGTGCGTTACGCTCATTCTTCTTTAGTAAAGTGGTAAGATAGTATTTTGTAATAGAGTTTAGCTGCTAAAAAGTTTGAGGGCTTTGAGTGCTCATTCGGGCAAAGTTCGACAATATCAAACCCTACCAATTTCTTCTCGTTTATGATGCGCTGTAAGAAGTAGAGCGTTTCATACCATAGCATTCCTCCTGGCTCAGGTGTTCCAGTAGCAGGAAGTATAGACGGATCAAAGGCATCTAAGTCAATAGTAATGTACACATTGTCAGTCATGAGATCGATCGCCTTATCCATCCAAAATTCATCTGCCTCTAATTCATGCGCATAAAACACACGTTCTGGGTCGACACGATCTTGCTCAAGCTTATCCATAGAACGGATCCCTACCTGAATCAGATTTGTGGTTTGTTGCGCCTCAAAAAGAGCACACGCATGATTGTATTTTGATCCGAGATACGATTCTCTGAGATCGGTATGTGCATCGAGTTGTACCACGGTAACATTGTCAAAGAATTCGGCTGTAGCTCGAATCGCACCGATAGAAACCGAATGTTCTCCGCCGATCATGCTCACGAGCTTACCACGTGTATATTGATCTTTGAACTTGGCATACACTGCTTCAACCATAGCGTCGGGAGTAGTAAACCCTTCTAAGGTTTGATGCAGGTAAATCCCCTCTCTGTAGACCTCTGTTCTTGTCTCAATGTCATAGAGCTCCATATTTTCGGCAGCATCTAGAAAGGCTTCAGGCCCCTTGTCGGCACCTTTTCCCCAGGTGCTAGTTCCGTCATAAGCCACTGGAATCAATGTTACTTTAGAGCGATCAGCTCCGGCGAATTCTTGAGGAATTCCGGCGAATGTTTTCATTGGGTAAATCCAAGTTGAGTTAAAAATTCATCTGCAGTCTGTTGTCCCTTGAAGAGCTTGGTTGTAAGGTTCCCTTCTTCGTCTCTGTCGAGCAATACGTATTTGGGTTGAGGAATCAGGCAGTGCTGTAATCCTCCGAATCCACCCACAGTCTCTTGATAGGCACCGGTATGGAAGAATCCGATATAAAGCGGATACGACTTACTAAAGCGCGGTAAATAAATGGCATTTACGTGCTGCTCTGAATTGTAATAGTCGTCGCTATCGCAGGTGACTCCTCCGAGCAATACGCGTTCATAGGTATCGTTCCATCGATTGAGCGGAAGCATGATAAAACGCTTGTTAATCGCCCATGAATCTGGCATGGTGGTAATGAATGACGAATCTATCATGTTCCACTTTTCTCTATCGTTCTGTTGCTTTTGATACAACACTTTATAAACGGTTCCGGCGCTTTCACCTACCGTGTAGCTTCCGAACTCGGTGTACAAGTCTGGCACTTCAATGCCTGCATCTTCACAAACATTACGCACCTGGTTTACGATCTCGTCTACCATGTAGGCATAATCGTAGTTGAAGGCCAATGAATTCTTAATCGGAAAGCCTCCGCCAATGTTCAGCGCCTTGAGAGAGGGGCAGATTTTCTTCAATCCGACATAAACTTTCAAACATTTCTGAAGCTCGTTCCAATAGTAAGCTGTATCTCGAATACCCGTGTTGATAAAGAAGTGCAGCATGCGCAATGACACCTGCGGATCGTCTTGGATGTATTGCTTGTAAAACGGCACAATGTTTTTATATCCTATGCCTAAACGCGAGGTGTAGAATTCAAACTTGGGCTCTTCTTCTGAGGCAATACGAATACCTACCGAAAAGGGCTCAGTAGTTTTCGCTTTGATCTGATCAATCTCTACGTAATTATCGAGTACAGGAAGCACATTAACCGCCTTCGAAGACATCAACTGAGCGATCTTATCTACATATCCTTCTTGCTTAAACCCATTGCATATCACCCAATCATCGGTTTTTATCTTCTTCTCATTCAACAGTACCTCAACGATTGAAAGGTCGTATGCCGATGAAGTTTCTATATAAACCCCTGAATCGAGTGCACGCTCAATCACATGTCGAAAGTGTGAGCTCTTGGTGCAATAGCAATAGTGATAGGCTCCGTGGTAATCGTATTTGCGAAAGGCATCAGCGAACCATTGCTTCGCTTTTCCGATATTCTCAGAAATCTTAGGCAGGTACATGAACTTGAGCGGAGAGCCGTACTGCTCTACCAATTGCATCAAGTCTATACCGTGAAAAAGTAAGTTGTCGTCACGCAGCGTAAATTCTTCTTGAGGAAAGAAATACGTCTGGTCAATTAAATCTATGTATTTGGTTTTCATTAGAACATTTAAAAGAATGGTACATCAAAAAAATACTTCGATCGGTTTTTTGAAGGCCCTATTAAATGCGAATATGAGAGCTAGATTGCGTATGCAGCTCTGAAAACGTGAGCACTATGCGTTCTCTCATTAGAAATGAAATCATTTTTGAAGCTTGACCTTTTGCTCGGCGTACTCCTCTGAATACGGCTTCCAGGACGAACTTCAACACACCCTTTGGCCCGAACATAACATTCATTTTCAAAACGTTAAGGTTGCAACCCAAGGGTTACATTTTTCGGCAAAACTAATTAAAAATGAATTCGATGAAACCTATGGGATATTTTTTTTCGAAATACCTTTTGTAGTTGTGTTTTGAAGAGCACAAACCCTACAAGACCTATAATTAAAAAGACCAGTGGATGCTGAGCGTAAGCACTATTCCAGCGAAATAACACCACATCAATTGCAGCACGTGAAAGCCCACAGCCCCAGCACTCGATGTGAAATATAGCTTTGAATATGCAGGGAATCATAACATCAATAGAAGAGTAAGCGGCTAAAATCCCCGTTAAAAGCTGATACAGTAAGACACTAAAGAGTATTTTCTTCTCTATTGAAAGAGGCTTTAAAACCCTAGCCATTTGCGCGAATAGGAACTCCATTTGAATCCTTATACCCCCCGGTAACTATGAGAATGAAATCAATGATGACCCAAATACCGCATCCTCCTAGGGTAAACAGTTGAATGATACCAATTGTAGTGTGTCCGGTGTAAAAGCGGTGCACCCCAAAAACACCCAAAAACCAGCAGAGTAATAGCGTGGCTAAAAAGCGTGGTTCAGCATTAAAAGGTTGTTTCGGAGCCTCTGCATACGAAAGTCCACAATGCGGACACATAGAGGCTTTTTTACTGATGAGATTACCACACTCTCTGCAGTATATCTGATGTTCTGGTTTGGTTGTATTTGAAGTACTCATAAGTCTACTTTAGAATTAGAAGATACAATAAAAGAAATGAAGCCATGAGGGCGATTAGTGTAACCCAAAGCGTGAAATAGGCAAACCTGAAAGTGCTTATGAATTCGGCCTCTTTAATTCGTGGCTTTACAATCAAACGCCATAAAAAGGTGACAGGCCAAGCCAATGCAAGAGAAAACCTTTGAAGAAAGGAATACGTGCATGCCGCCTCTGGCAGCGACAACGACCCGCGATTTAAATCGAATTCAGTTTGTTCCTTTAAGACCTTCTTTATTGTTTGATTGACCTCTTGAACTTGAGTGAAGTCAATAGCTTTAGTACCCAATACAGCAATTATTTCATCGTACGACCCTTTAGGTATATGAACGGTGGCCGAGCACAATTCAGCGTGTACACGATCTAAAATACGCTTGTCACGAAGCTTTTGATCCTGTTGGTTTAAAAACAAATCAGCAGCATCAAGGGATGGATTGTACTGAATAGCAGCACGATCAAAAAAACAAGCTGGCTGCTGATAACTCAATCCAACAGGGACGATCCGGAGACTGAGATGTGGAGCAATGGCATAGGCCCGATCTATAATTTCAATAAATCCCTTCCGCAGCGGTCTCACTGTACGCTGCAAAGCGTGGTTCCCTTCAGGAAAGAGCAGCACGCAATTTCCTTGAACCAAAGCTTGAGCAAAGAAATCAAAGAGCGGCTCGTTCAGAGCTAGTTTCTCTCTTCCATCTCGGATCCTATAAATAGGTCGTAAACCAAAAAAATATAAAAAGTGGGCTACAAGCCTGTTCTTAAAGACATTCGATCGAACCAGAAAAAAGGTTTTTCGTCGGTTAAAAGCAGCAATCAAAAGCGCATCTAGCAGCGCATTTTGGTGATTTGCCAAAAAAACCAGCGGACCTTCTTTTGGGATATCGCGCTTAGTGTGCCGCAGCTCGGCAAAATATAGTCTTAGTAAAATTCTCAACAACGCTTTAACCCCAGAAACTATCAAATCTTGCATACATCAAGAGTTAATCGGATGTTTTGACCAATAAAAAGCCAGTCCTAAACCTGAAACGAGATGCCAAATACCCCAGAGAGCTGCCACAACAGCCATCGATTGGTTTTGATCAAAAAACGTAAAAATAAGGAGTAAACCAAGACCCGAATTCTGAATTCCGGTTTCGATAGAAAGGGTTCGCCTATCGGCTGATTTTAGCTTAAAGAGCATACCCACCCCATAGCCAGAGGTCAAAGCGAGCGCATTGTGCAGTACCACAATTCCGAAAAGGCTGAGAATCGAAAACTGAAAGGCGGCACTATTTTGAGCAATCATAATACCCACTAAAGCCACAAAGAACAACATTGAAGCAATTTTGAACCCTTTAGAAAGCTTTTGTGCACGCTCTGGGTAAAGATGAGCAAAGGTCATACCGAGCAACAACGGAATCGCAAGTATAAAAACCACCACTTTGAACATTTCAAAAAATGAAACCTCTAACCCCTCAGGGCTTGAATTCATCTCAAAATAAAGTGATGAAAATCCACTAAAAAGCAGCGGAGTCATAAAAACAGCCCCAACCGATGAAATTGCCGTAAGGCTTACTGAAAGAGCGCTGTTTCCCTTGGCTATGTGTGACATGAAATTCGATACATTACCCCCTGGACAAGCAGCAACCAGAAACATTCCGAGCGCGATGTTCATCTCAGGCCTCAGCCAATAGACCAGCATAAAAGTAAGCAACTGAAGCACTACAAAC
>JALRDO010000008.1 GCA_023262185.1 Flavobacteriaceae bacterium | reverse complement strand
GCTTTACAACGGAGTTTGATTGAATAATGCTGTTAACGATAGTGGCGTTTTCAATTCGAGTGCCCGCACCAATAGAGACATGTGGCCCAACAGTGGCGTTGATCAATTCTACCCCTGAAGCGACAGAGCAAGGGGGTATGATTTTAGCATTTTCGACACTTAAATCTGATGCGATCAGCTCTTCTCCTTCTTGGCTGAGATAGTCTAACATTTTGGCGTTGGTTTCAACGGTAACTTGTTTATTTCCGCAGTCCATCCAGTCGCTAACCTGTCCAGGAACAAAGCGTTTGCCGTCTGCCATCATCATTTTTATACCGTCGTTGATCTGGTATTCTCCTGAGTGTGCAATCTTCTGCTCAATCACCTTGGCAAGCGACTCTTTGAGGCGTTCAATTTCTTTGAAATAGTAAATTCCAATAACCGCTAGGTCTGATACGAATGCTGTAGGCTTTTCAACCAAAGAAACGATTTCTTGCTGATCGTTGAGTTCAACCACGCCATATGCTTCAGGCTGCTCGACCTGCTTTACCCATATCACACTGTCAGCGTCCGGATCTAATTCAAAGCTCGCCCGAATCAATGTGTCTGCATAAGCAATGACCGCCGGACCCTGCAACGAAGATTCCGCGCACATGATAGCATGACCCGTTCCTAAAGGTTGATCTTGCCGGTATATTGAAGCTTTGGCATTTAGTGAGGCGGCCAGCTCTGTAAGCGACTGAACAACCTCGTCTCCAAAAAAAGCAGGATCACCTATAACGAAAGCCACCTCATCGATGGGCTGATTCAAAACCTTGGCGATATCCTTTACCAATCGATGTACAATAGGCGTGCCGGCTACTGGCAATAGCGGTTTTGGGACGGTTAATGTGTGAGGGCGAAGGCGCGAGCCACGACCCGCCATTGGGACAATTATCTTCATGGCTTAGCGAACTCCAGTGCTTCCGAAACCCTTCTCTCCACGTTCACTCTCTTCGAGTTGATCGACCTCAATCCATCTCGCTTGCTCGTGCTTGGCAATCACCATTTGGGCAATACGCTCTCCGCGCTCTACCGTAAAAGGGTCGTTTGAAAGGTTGATCAAAATCACTCCAATCTCTCCTCTGTAATCGGCATCTATAGTACCCGGACTATTCACTAGTGAAACTCCCTTCTTTGCCGCAAGGCCGCTTCTCGGACGTATCTGAGCTTCATATCCCGAAGGGAGTTCAATAAATATACCGGTTGGTATAATTGCACGCTCTAGAGGGCCGAGCTCAATGGGCTCAGGATTGTTTGCTCTAAGATCCATGCCCGCAGACAAAGCCGTTTGATAGCTCGGCA
Source organism: Flavobacteriaceae bacterium (assembly GCA_023262185.1). GTDB lineage: Bacteria > Bacteroidota > Bacteroidia > Flavobacteriales > Flavobacteriaceae > UBA3478. Next base: position 80,886 of record JALRDO010000008.1, on the reverse strand, counting down.
AGTCGTGGGATGAGGTGTTGATGATTTTTATATCGATCATAATTCAGAAAATATTCGTTTAAAATCTTTCGCTTCTTTCACTGCTACAAAGCTAGCAAATACAAGAAGTAGGCCATACTTCACCCAAGATTGATCAGCGAAGAGGTCGTAGGCCGACCACCCCAAACCAAAAGCCAAGAGCAAATAGACTAGCATAGTTCCAACTCGATAGGGGATCCGGTAGACCTTTCTTCCCCAGAAAAACGAAACGCACATCATTAGCAGATAGGCAGAAAAGGTAGCTACTGCCGAGGCCAAATAGCCCCACTTCGGAATGAATACGATGTTAATTACAAGGGTGACTAATGCTCCTGCTCCTGAAATCAAGGCGCCAATATGCGTTTTGTCCTTAAGCTTATACCAAACAGATAAATTGTGGTAAACCCCTAAGAATAACGCGCCCATCAGCACCCATGGAACAATGTGAAGCCCTTCTCTATACACCGCCTCTCGAATAAAAAGTTTCGCCAAGGGATCCAAAAAAACGATCACCGCTAAAAACAATAACGAGCCGAAAACGACAAAATAATAAGCGACTTGTGCATACTGCACCTCACGATTCTCCGCTGTGGCCTGCCTGAAAAAGAAGGGCTCAACTCCCATTCTAAAGGCTGTAGCAAACAGAGTCATAAAGACGCTTAGCTTGTAGCAGGCCCCGTAGATTCCTGCGGCATGTGCTGAGTCTAGTCTTGTAAGTAAAATTTTATCGAAAACCTCGTTGATGATAAAGGCAAAGCCCGCAAGCATGATCGGCAGACCGTACCTCAACATCTTCTTCCATAAATCTCTGTCAAAGCCAGGGCGGCGCTTTACATATGCTGGAAAAAACCAGATTAAGGTTAGGCCACTCGCTATAATATTGGCCAGGAAAATAGCGTCTATTTCAAGGCCTAAGAACTGATCGTAAGAGAACAGTAAAAAATACACGTTAAAGGCGACGTTTACCCCCACGTTTAGCGCCTTAATCAAGGCGTAACGCATTGCCTTTTCTTGGGCACGAAGCAGCGCGAAAGGAACTACCACAAGAGCGTCTAAGACGAGTATATAAACCGTCTTTTGTATGAACTCTTGGCGGATTCCGACCAGGGCTGAAAATTGTTCTGCAAACAGGCTAGCGAGTGCCAGAAATCCCAATGAACTCATTACCAGAGACCACAGAGAAGTAGAAACTACGCTGTCTTGATCACACTCTTTGTCGTGAAAAAACCTGAAAAAGGAAGTTTCCATTCCATAGGTCAAGAGCACATTGAAAAGCGCAATCCATGAGTAAATAAAAATGTATTCTCCGTATCCTGTTGCCTCTTTAAACACCGTGGTATATAGAGGGAGCAATAAAAACGACAGGGCTCTTGGGAGCACCGTGGCGAGCCCATAGACGATGATTTGTGATCCTAATCGTTTTACCGCGCTCATGCCTTAGTTTCGAATTTCAGTAGTTAGCCTTAATGGAGGGATGATCAATAGCGTGTCCGTCGTTCCTTCAAAGTAGAGTTTGAGACCTTCTTTTAGGTTGATGTATTCGGCGATTCTTACACCAAACCTGTTGTCTCTCTCTTGGTTCATTAGAGAGGCCTCTCCTGAAGAAGGTTTTACAAATAGTGGCCGTCGATAAGGGCCGCCCTCCAATTCTACCTCAAGATTATATAGAGCGGTTGTTTGTACACGACCTGGTAACACGCGTTGAAGGCGGTAATTTTTAATCTGTGGAGGCGAATCGCACTGATTTAGACTAAGCGCAAATAATGCGGCAAGTCCAATCGACAAGGTGCTAAAGTGCATTAAAAGTAAGGGCATTCGAACAACATCTGGCCTAAAGATAGGCATAGATGAGCAGCAAGCACAATAGGTTAGTCGTTCAGAGCCTCAGCCCCGCCAACGATCTCAAGAATCTCATTGGTAATGGCTGCCTGGCGCGCCTTATTGTAGGTCAGTTTCAGCTGGTTTCTCAATTCTGTGGCGTTGTCTGTGGCCTTGTGCATAGCTGTCATACGCGCGCCATGCTCACTTGCAAAAGAATCTCGAATGGCCTTGAAAAACTGAACTTTTAGAGCTTTTGGGATCAACTGATTTACCATTTCTTCAGCGCTTGGCTCATAGATATAATCTTCAGTCGTGGCCTCAGAAGACTGCTCTTGAACAATAGGAAGAAGTTGCTCGTTTTTAACGACTTGCGTTGCCGCATTCTTGAACGAGTTATAAACCACTCTTACCTCATCATATTGCTTAGCGATAAAAGAAGCGATGATCCGCTCTGAAATTTCAGTAGCGCTCTCGTAGTTGAGATTGTCAAAAATGTCGCTGTGGTCAGCAATTACCTTTGTCTTGTTTTTCAACGCGTCTTTTGCCTTTTTCCCAATAGATATCACCTCTACTTCTGCGGATGAGCTTGCCTCGGCAATGGCCTGATATGCTGTCTTGATCACATTAGAGTTAAACGCTCCACAAAGTCCTCTATTGGAGCTTATCACTACAAAAAGGACCTTTTTCACAGGACGCTTATCCGCGTAATGGTTTTCAACCTCCTCGCCAATACTTGAGCTCAATCGTCCAAGTAGGCTTGAAAGTTTCTCAGAATACGGGCGCATAGCTAAAATAGCGTCTTGGGCCTTCTTCAATTTTGCAGCAGACACCATCTTCATGGCGCTTGTAATCTGCATGGTTGAAGAAACCGAAGAGATGCGATTACGTATTTCTTTGAGGTTAGCCATCAGGGTTTAGGTTTTAGTTCTTATGACGTTTAACAACTTCAGCTGCGACTTGAGTCAAGGTTTCAATTACTTCGTCAGTAAGCGCTCCACTCTTAAGTGTCGCTAACATCTCTGCGTGATTTAGACGAAGGGTCTCAATGTAGTCTGCTTCAAAAGCTTTTACATTAACCACAGGAACCTCTCTTAATAAATTCTTAGATCCTGCGAAGATGATCGCGATCTGAGCCTCTACCGTGTACGGGTCGTTCTGAGCTTGTTTCAAAATCTCAACGTTACGTCTTCCTTTTTCGATCACATTTAATGTAGCCGCATCAAGGTCTGAACCAAACTTAGCAAAGGCTTCAAGCTCTCTAAACTGGGCCTGGTCTAGTTTCAATGTTCCCGCAACCTTTTTCATCGATTTGATCTGAGCCGATCCTCCTACACGCGACACCGAAATACCTACGTTGATCGCCGGACGAACCCCTTGGTTGAACAAGTCTTGCTCTAAGAAGATCTGACCATCAGTAATCGAGATTACGTTTGTCGGAATGTAAGCTGAAACGTCACCTGCTTGTGTCTCGATGATTGGAAGGGCGGTAAGTGATCCGCCTCCCTTTACGAGGTGCTTTATAGACTCTGGAAGATCGTTCATCGATTGTGCAATAGAGTCATCTGCAATCACCTTGGCTGAACGCTCTAAAAGTCTTGAGTGCAGGTAGAAAACGTCACCAGGGTAAGCCTCGCGTCCTGGTGGGCGTCTCAATAGAAGCGACACCTCACGGTAAGCAACCGCTTGCTTAGACAAATCATCATAAACGATAAGTGCTGGGCGTCCAGTGTCTCTAAAATACTCTCCAATAGCTGCTCCGGCAAAAGGAGCATAAACCTGCATTGGAGCAGGGTCTGATGCGTTTGCCGCAACGATAGTGGTATATGCAAGGGCTCCCTTGTCTTCAAGCGTCTTGGCGATGCCCGCAACTGTTGATGCTTTCTGACCTACGGCAACGTAGATACAATAAACAGGGTTTCCTGCGTCGTAAAATTCTTTCTGGTTCAAGATGGTGTCTATACATACCGTTGTTTTTCCAGTTTGACGGTCACCAATTACAAGCTCACGCTGTCCTCTTCCAACTGGAATCATCGCATCAATTGATTTGATTCCCGTTTGAAGCGGTTCGTTTACAGGCTGTCGATAAATAACACCAGGAGCTTTACGCTCTAATGGCATCTCGTAAAGCGTTCCTTCGATTGCTCCTTTTCCGTCTATAGGATTACCAAGCGTGTCAAGAACGCGTCCGACAACACCTTCACCAACCTTTAGCGAAGCAATGCGTTGCGTGCGTTTTACCGTTGCTCCCTCTACTACCTCTTTTGAAGGGCCTAAGAGAACAACTCCGACATTGTCTTCTTCAAGGTTCAATACGATTCCTTCAAGTCCGCCATCGAACTCAACAAGCTCACCGTACTGAGCGTTCGACAAACCGTATACACGAGCAATACCGTCTCCTACAGACAATACTGTTCCTACCTCGTCTAGAGAGGCGCTTGAATCAAAGCCTTCGATTTGTTTTTTTAGAATTGCTGAAACCTCAGCTGCTTTAAGGTCTGACATCTTATAGACTGTTTGAAAATTCTTTTTTAACGCGTTTAATCTTTCCTGCAATGCTAGCATCGTAACGCAAATCATCTAGTTTTAAGACAAATCCGCCGATAAGTTCGGGGTCGACTTGAACGTCTAACAACACATTGCTGTAGCCCTGCTCTGCTAATAGCTTTAACACAGCCGCTTCTTGATCTTTTTGATTTTCAGAAGACGCCACTATAAGTGTCGCCTGTAATTGGCCTCTGTGCGCGGCCAAGAGTTGAGCAAATCGGCGAGCAACATCGTCAAGCAAATCTAGTCGATCGTTCTCTGAAAGAACGCGCAACAAGTCTTTGGTAATGTCGCTTGCGCCTGCGAAAACTTCGTCAACGATGGCCTTCTTAACCGACGTGTTAGCCATCGGGTTTTCAAGGGCCCTAACGAGGTCTTTTGACTCCGCAGTAATGCTGACTACCTTTTGCATGTCGGCTGCTGCACTGTCTAGGCTGTTCTGCTTATCTGCAACCTGCAAAAAGGCTTTGGCGTAGCGAATGGATGCTCTTGATTGCTTCATAGTATTATGACTTCAACGTTACTTCTTTAAGAAGTTTGTCGACGTGTTCGGCGCTTTTTGAGGCCGATGAAAGTTCTTCTTGCAAAATCTTTTCGGCCAAGGCTACTGAAAGCCTAACTGCTTCTTTCTTAATCTGCTCAAGTGCCTCCTTCTTCTCTAATTCGATTGAAATTTTAGCTTTGGCAATAATTTTTGCGCTTTCTTCTTGAGCGGCCTCTTCGGCATCAGCAATCATCTTTGCTTTAGTTTCTCTAGCCTCTTTCATCAATTTTTCACGCTCTTCACCTGCCTCTTTGAGAAGTTGTTTATTTGCCGACGAAATGTTTTCCATCTCAGCTTTTGCTTCTTCGGCAGACTCTAGTGCTTTCTTGATTCCTTCTTCGCGCTCTTCAAGTGAAGAAACGATGGGCTTCCAGGCAAACTTGACCATCAAAAATATAACCGCAAGCATTAAGATGCTTTGCATGATAAAGAGGCCTGGTGAAAAATCGTTTAATAATTGTTCCATTGCTTATTGTTTTCGTTAAAAAGGCGGCGCAATGCCAACTGCTGCGCGCCGCCCTTTTTAGGTTTATTTTCCTAAGAAAAGTGAGCCAAAAGCCAACCCTTCCAATAATGCCGCAATGATAATCATGGCTGTCTGTATCTTCCCAGTTGCCTCAGGCTGACGTGCAATACCTTCCATTGCTCCCCTTCCTATTTGCCCTAGTCCAATACCCGCACCAATTACAATTAATCCGGCGCCTACTAAATTTGGAACTGTCATATAAAAAATTTAAAAATTAAACGTTCTAGTTTTAATGGTGTTCATGTTCTTGTACTGCCATTCCGATAAACAAGGCGGAGAGCATGGTAAAGATATAAGCTTGTAGAAATGCCACAAGCAGTTCAATTAATGTTAAAAAGAAAGAAAGGCCAAGCGCTAGAATTGTTGCTCCAGAAGCTCCCATGCTGCCTTTCATTATTATAGCTAACGACAAAAGACTCATAACGACTATATGCCCAGCAGAAATGTTAGCAAATAGTCGAATCATTAAAGAAAACGGTTTTGTTAATGTGCCTAGAAGTTCTATTGGTGCCAAAATAACCTTCATTAATACAGGCACCCCCGGCATCCAGAAAATGTGCTTCCAATAGTCTTTGTTAGCGCTAAATTGTGTTATTATGTATGTAAATAAGGCAAGGCTAAAAGTTACTGAAAGTTGTCCGGTAATATTAAAACCTAGTGGGGTAAGGCCTAATAAATTAGACGTCCAAATAAAGAAGAAAACCGTCAACAAAAACCCGGTGAACTTTTTATAGTGTTTTTCTCCAATGTTCGGACGTGCGATTTCGTCCCGCACATATACTACCAACGGTTCTAACACGCGTCCAAAACCAGTAGGAACCGCTCTTTTCTTGTATTGCTTCGCAAGCGATCGAAACGCGATGAGCATTAAGAGAGAGACCATAAGAAATCCGAAAACACTTTTGGTAATAGAGAGATCGATCACCTCGTGTGCGTTTGTCGGATGATGCGCTTCGTCAAAAGACAAGGCCTGCTCCTCTGCATTTAATTCATATATCTTCTCGTGATACTTCGCCAAAGACACCCCGTCGCTTTCAACAACCTGATGTCCTGAGTCGTCATGGTGAAATTCAGAAGACATAAAGAATCTAACTCCTTGAGAGGTGTACACAATAACAGGCAGGGGAAAACCTATGTGGTTACGATGGCCAGAAGCATCGTTGTACGAAAACAAATGAAAATCGTGAGCGTCTTTGATGTGGTGAGCGATGTATTCACTGATCTGTTCTTCTGTGCTTACAGACTGGTCGGCGAGTTCTTCATGAGTTGGCTCATCAGATTTGACGGGGTCGGTAGCCCATAGGCTTGTCGAAGAAAAGGCAAGTGCAAGAGAGAAAAAGAGTGTCTTCAAAAACAGATTTCTTGACTTCATTTGTGCTCCTTTCAAAAGGGGACTTTTTGTTAAAATTTTTGCAAATATAGGCATTATCATTAACTAAAAAAGGTCCTAGAAAAAGATTTAAGGTGGCTTATTTAGCGCGTTTTCTTAGGAGTTTTGAAACGGCGAAAGCCTCAATGATTAAGCTTATAACTAACGGTGCTAGCGGTTGGGCTCTTTTACGGGTTTCTAAGGTGTCAATCGTCGCTAAAAAGTCTCTGAACAACAGGGCAAAAACCAATAATTTGAGAAGAATAAATCCAAGGTATATATAGCCAAGCTGTTCTGTTTTGCCTTTGCGTTTAAGTAAGTACAGGGCGCCGATCACCACTACCGACGAAACTACGAAATAGATACTAAAAGAAGTGATCATTGCGATTTAGTTTTGTTGCGATTTGCTGTCTCGAATCACTTGGATAATCACCAGAGCCATAGAAGCCACAACGCCAAAAATGGTTGCTGCGTTTTCAATCCAGTTGGTTTGAAAACGCCCGTCAGCCCAAGATCCTAGATAATTGCACAAAGCAATAGTGGCGCCCATTTGAATGGCGACGCCGATATACTTTATGGATTGGTTGTAAGTGCTTTTCTTCAAAATAAGTTCGATTTGTAGATCTGCGCCCTCAAGTAGTCTGCTTGTGAAATGATGATGGTTTTCTTGTTTAGAAACGCTTTGGGGTTCTGTGATACAAATCGCTCTGCATAATTCTCTCCTGTAAACCAACCTACCACCAAAAGGCTCTTTGCGCTGTCAAATGAATCAAGTATTGCAGTGGCTTCATAATTCTGCTCCTCTAGCAAATCCGCCATCTGAACCCTCAACTGAGCTGCGTTCTTTTGATCTGTGTCGATCACCACTGCAAAACGCCCCTGACTGACAATTTCCATGGCCGGTTGTTTTTCAATGGCTTCGAGGCGATTGGTTGCTTCTCGAGAGCCCCAGCTGTTTCTGAAGATTTGCTGAACCTCTTTCAAGCGTTTACTATAAGATTGCACGCCCTCGATCTGGGCTTCTATTATAGCGACCAGTAGCAAGCTTTCGGCGCTCAATGGTTGCCTTTTTTTAAGTGCTTCTTGTGCCGTTTGATACGCCCTCTGTAAATCGCTTTCTTGATAGGCCGTTGCTAAACGATGTTCGAATTCAGAAACGGTGTTTTCTTCAGGATTCACATAGGATGCGTAAATGCTATTAGTGCTTCGTAGTTTATTTCCAAAGCCTTCTGCTTGGTCTTCATATCCTAAGTCTCTGCTTATTTGAAATAGGCGGAATAGGGCCGCTTCTTGAATGGACTGGCTGTAAGGGGTAACCGTGAGTTTTTGAAGGTGATTAGTGGCGCTCGTATAGTCGCCAAAATCATAGGCGAGAAGGCCGCTCAATTCAAACCGCAGATCAGAAATTGACTCGAGTAATTCTAGGTGTTGCCGCTCCCTTTTAACAGCCGTGCCCGGTGCTAAAGCAGAAGCGTTTAGTTTTAAGAGTTCGTCTTCTTCGCCGGCGTTTTGTGTTAAAAGAAGGCTGTCTTTGATCCTTAGCTGTTCGCTGAGATCTAAATAGCGTGTGAGTTTTTGATGCAGCTGTCTGGCTTGTACCTCTCCGCTCTGAAGCACATAAGAAGCGACTAAGGTGTCGTAATAGGCGTAAGACGCCTCATAGTTTCTGGTTTCTAGAAAATAATCTCCTAGGGCTTTAGTGTTAACATTCTTTGTTTCTTCATCTGCGGTCAAATTAGACGCCTGATACGCTTTAATGGCTTTGCCTTCAAAAAGCTCTTTTCGCTTAGGGTGTTGGCGCGCTGTGTTCAACAGCCAGTTTCCTCGAGACTGAGATACGATATAACGCGCATCGTGGTTGCTCCACTTTCTTTCTATGCGTTGCAACGCATTAAAATACAGTCCTGAATCTTGCGCATAGGCGCTGGCCAATTCTACCGATGCTGCCGTACGCAACCAAGCGTTGTGGTAGCCTTTTAGCTTTGAGAGTTTTTCGAATAGTTTTTTGGATTGAGTGTCGGCGTTTAGTCGAGCGTATTGTTTCGCTAGCGCAAAGCGTGCCCGGTTAGATTGTTTTTTCACCCCCCTTTTTGTGGCCGAACGGCCGAGCGCGAGAAGCAGTGTGTCTGACTGGGTTAACCTCAACAACTCCAGTTCGAGCATTGTAGATTGCTCTGAGCGATTTTTTGCACTCAATCGAGCGAGTTGGGCCAAAGCCTCTCTACAGGCGCCAAGGTGGTAACGCGTTAGCGCAATACCTAATAGCGCTTGATCATTAGATTTCAGACCCTCGGTCAGCTCTTTTTCTTTCTCGAAGGCTTCTAGTGCCGGATAAGGTCTTCCTGAAAGCAATCGAGCCATGCCTAGAAGATGGTACGCCCTTGGGACATGTTTGTTGTATTCTGTTCCGCCAATAGTGACGCTGAACTTTTGAATAGCCTTTGTCGCCTTTTCTTCGGCGCGCTCTAGCAGCGCGAATACGCTACTGTCTCGTGGCCCTTCTCTAAGAGATGCGGGCAAAAGAGAGGGCGAAGTTCTTAAGTCGAATAATGAGCCATCTAGACGCGCACTAGCTTCAGCCAGCGCCTCTTCACCGTAAAACAGTACATTGTAGTTGGCGCTTAACTCTTTAAACGCGGTGATCTTCACCTCACGAGAGCTAGCGCAAGAGATGATGCCTAGAACTGTTCCTAACCCAAACAATAGTCGTAAAACGATACGCCTCATAATTCAAAGGTAGTCGGAGTTTCAGGAACTTCACAAAATGCAACAGTTTGTACTTTTGTATTCAAAATTGCATCACATGAACTTTCATCTTTTAAAGATTCATTCGGTAGATCGGTTAAGCCCGAAAGCCGTCTCTATTCAGTTTGAAATACCGGAACACCTAAGTGCGGTTTTTGATTTTTTACCCGGGCAATATGTCACCTTGAATTACACCACAAAAGAGGGGGAAACCTTGAGAAGATCGTATTCGATCTCTAATCTTCCGAAAGAAGGGCTTCTTCAGATAGGGGTAAAAGAACTTAAAAAGGGTGCGGTTTTTTCTGCGATAGCCAATCGTGAGCTCAAGTCGGGTGATGTTATAGAAGTTTCAGAGCCCGAAGGGCGTTTTGTGTTCGATGCTAATGACGGATCAAGGGTTGTGGCTTTTGCTGCAGGCAGCGGGATAACCCCCATTCTCAGTATTGCGCGGTCAGCCTTAGAGTCACATCAAAACAGCCGTCTTCTACTCGTTTTAGGAAACACTGACGCGGCAAGCATTATGTACCGCTCAGCCCTAGAAGACCTGCAACAAAAATCCGGGGATCGATTTGTGTTAAAACACGCCTTCTCGCGATCGAATGAGGGAGACTATTTTGGACGTATTGACAAGGCAATTATCAATCATAGCCTAAAAGCCGAGGGTGGGGTCGCTGCCTTTGACATGGCCTATTTGTGCGGCCCAGAGCCGTTGATTCACGAGTGCAAGGCTGTGCTTTCAGCGACCGGCATGGACGAAGAGTCTATTCATTTTGAACTGTTTACTGCTTCAGAGGAAAAGCGCGATGTAACAACTGAAGGCGAGGTTGAAATCAAGGTAATTCTTGACGATAAAACGTACACGGTAAACGGTAGCGCCGACGAATTTATTCTTGATTTGCTTTTAGAAGAGGGTGTCGATGCTCCGTATTCTTGCCAAGGAGGCACCTGCAGTAGCTGTATCTGCAAAATCCAAGAGGGCGCTGCTGAAATGGAGCGCAATCAAGTACTTACCGACAAAGAAATAGCTAACGGATTTGTATTGAGTTGCCAGGCTAAGGCTACTACCTCAAGTTTGACAATAGATTACGATAACGTCTAGCCCGCAGCCTGTTGGCGCTCTTTGTCTAAGAAACTCAAAATAGCACGGCTTCCTTCGTCATAGCCGATGGTATACGCTTTTTCAATTCCTGATTTGTCGAGAAATCCGATTTTCTTTAACCCGCTTGGTTGAATGAAAAAGTCGCAGCGCTGGAGTTTTTCTTTGGTACGAGAATAAATCATCAAACTGCTCACGCGTGCAGTGAGTTGAAGCGCGTTTTTCAGGTGCTTAGCAGACAGCGAACTGAGCTCAGTAGTATTTGAGCCGATAAATCGTTGCGCCTTATCTGTTACAAATTCTAGCGGAAAGTTGCTCAATATACCTCCATCAGCATATAGTTGACCGTCAATTTCAACCGGGCTAAACACCGGGCTTAATGAGGCAGACGCCAATAAGGGCTTAATAAGTGGGCCAGAATGAAACTCACGCAAATACCCTTCTTGCAAATTCGTCGCCGCGACATGCAGAGGTAGTGCCAGTTCTTCAAAAGAATCGTGCATCAAATAGCCTTTCAATACAGAATAATACCGATCGGTGTCTATTAGGCCTGGCTTATTGATGCTAAAGTAGTTATATCTGAACAGCGGGGTTTCTTTGAAAAAGGCCAACATCTCTTCAGTGCTGTTTCCGTTGCAAAACAAGGCCCCCACTAAAGCGCCTGCACTTGCGCCTGAAACGCGATCTATGGTGATGCCGTGCTCTTGAAGCGCCTTGATAAAGCCGATATGAGCCATTCCGCGGATGCCTCCGCCCGACAATATTAAAGCTGTTTGTGTACCTTGTTGATTCACAGTGCAAAGGTAGAAAATAAAGCGGCCTTCAGATTTTGATTGTACTTTTAATAGCCACAAAAAACAGCTATGAGCGACACCTATTACAACCCCAAAGATTTAAAAAACTTTAAAAATATCTCAGATTGGAGCGCGCCGCTTGGAGAGGCTTTTTTTTCATACTATCAAAAGGTTTTCGAAGAAGGGGCGCTTTCAGCTCGTGAAAAATCGCTAATCGCACTAGCGGTTTCTCATGTAGTAAAATGTCCATATTGCATTGACGCCTACACCCAAGACGCCCTAAAGCGCGGAATTGAGGAAGAAGAAATGATGGAGGCTGTTCATGCGGGCGCTGCAATCGAGGCGGGGGCCACTTTGGTTCACGCTGTCCAAATGATGAACAAACACGACAAGCTCAGTTTGTAGATATGCTCAAATCTCTTCGTTCAAGAGCGGTTCCGCTAGCCTCGAGCAAGCATCAAATCAACACGCTAGAGGGGGGCGACTTTCAAAACGCTACATTAAAAACCTTTGACGAAACCTTAAAACATCAAGGGGCATGGCCTTTAAAACCGCGCGCCTTAGACATTCTTCAGGTAAACCTAGGCTATATGTGCAACCAAACCTGTGCACATTGCCATGTCGACGCCGGTCCAGATCGCAAAGAAATCATGGGTATCGACACGATAAAAAAGGTGCTAGCCGTCGCCAAAAAAACAGGGGTCCCTACGCTAGACTTGACAGGAGGTGCACCTGAAATGAATCCCCATTTTAGATGGTTGATTGAAACAGCGCGGGCAGAAGGAATCAAAGAAATAATCGTTCGTTCGAACCTGACTATACTCGAAGCAAACGCGAGCTACAAAACACTTCCACAATTCTTCAAAAAGCACAAATTAAGAATCGTTTCTTCGTTGCCTCATTACAGCGCAAAGCGCACCGACAAGCAGCGGGGCGAGGGGGTGTTTTCAAAATCCATTACTGCCTTACAAAAGCTGAATGCCTTGGGGTATGGAACTAATCCAGAGCTCATACTTGACCTTGTCTATAATCCGTCTGGGGCTTTTCTTTCGGCAGACCAAGCAGGGCTTGAAAAGAACTTTAAAACAAAGCTCGAGGCCCAATTCGGCATTTCTTTCAATCAGCTGTTCTGCATTAACAACTTGCCCATTTCTCGGTTTCTAGAATATCTCATTGCCTCAGAAAACTATGAGACCTATATGGAAACTCTGGTAGAAAGCTTTAATCCCGCTACATTGTCGGGGGTGATGTGCACCAATACGCTCTCAGTGGGTTGGGACGGCGCGCTCTATGACTGCGATTTTAATCAAATGTTAGAGCTTGCCGTTGACAGCGCCTCAAATCATATAGATAATTTTAACCTTGACCGCTTGTTAAAGAGGCCCATTAGGGTCAACCAGCACTGTTATGGGTGTACGGCTGGCGCCGGAAGCTCTTGTCAAGGCAGCCTAACCTAGCCACATATGCCCAAACTACTAGTCGTCACTCCCGTTAAAAACGCACTTGCCAATACTCTCGAAACCTGCAAAGCCATCGCCTCTTCTTCTGTAGAGGTCACACATGTTGTATACAACGACTTTAGCGACGACTCCACTAAATGGGGGCTTGAAGAGGCCAAACAAGTCTACGGATTTGAACTTGTTCATCTCGAAGACCTGACCAACCACCCCTCTCCAAACTATAAATTAGTGCTGCAATTAGTTCAAAAGCGCGCGCTAGAAATGGGTCTCCCTTTTGTTGTTGTAGAATCAGACGTTACCGTCGGATCAACCACGCTCGAAAACCTTTTAGAACACTGTGTTAGAGAAGACGGTTTGGGCCTTGTAGGGGCGGTTACTACCGACGCCTCTGGGCGAATCAATTATCCATATGAAAAATTCAAGTCATTTACGGGCACCTATTGCGACACCAAGAGAAGTCTAAGTTTTTGCTGCACGCTAATGACGCCCTCTTTTTTGTCTGCTTTTTCATTTGAAGAACTCAATGACACCAAAGATTGGTATGACACTTTCATCTCTAAAAAAGCCTTAGCGCTCAACTTTTTTAACCGCGTTGTCTTTGACACGCCTGTGATCCATAAGCCTCATTCGAGCAGACCTTGGAAGCTGTTGAAGTACAGCAACCCCTTGAAATATTACCTTGAGAAGTTACTGAAGCGTCGCGACAAGATTTGATTGCGGCAACCGCCTCTTTGAAAGCACAAATAGATGCGCTATTTTTACAGCGCTAAAACAACGTGCCATGATGACCTCATTATTTTACGGAATCGCCTCTCTGTTTGAAAATGTGTTATTTATCCCTTACAACCTCCTTCGTTTCACCGAAAGCTGGTGGCTTTCAAACGCCATTAATTGGTTGTTTGTGCTTGTTGGGTTAGCGGCCGGGGCTTACTGGATGAACGAGCTTAAGAAATACAAAGACGCTCAAGACGACGACACATCAAGCACGGCGCACTCGTTCTTATAAGACTACATTAGGTCTTTTCCGATATCTCTTCTGAAATACATCTCTTCGAAGCCTACCTTTTTAAGGGTGTCATAGCTTTTGTCTAAAGACTGCTGAAGTGTTTCTCCGAACGAAGTCACGGCGAGAACCCTTCCGCCATTAGAGACCACGCTGTCGTTTTTGATGGTTGTGCCCGCATGGTAGACTGCGCTTTCGTAGGCGCCTTCTAGGCCCTCAATTCGCTTGCCCTTTTCATAGGCCTCAGGGTACCCCTTTGAAACGGCAATAACCGTTACGGCATAGCCTGGCTTTATGGCAAGGGTGTAGGCGTCTAATGTTCCTTTGCTCATAGCGTCGAAAAGGGCCACTGTGTCGCTCGTGATAAGGGGGAAAACAACCTCTGTTTCGGGGTCTCCCATGCGCACATTGTACTCGATCACGTAAGGTGTTCCGTTCACGATCATAAGGCCGATGAACACAAAGCCCACATAGGAGTATCCTTCACGCTTTATCCCCTCAACCGTAGGTACAACGATTTCGTTCTCAATTCGATGGTATAAACTGTCGTCAACAAAATCAACAGGAGAAACAGCACCCATTCCTCCTGTATTTAAGCCTGTGTCTTGTTCGCCTATACGTTTGTAGTCTTTGGCAAGAGGTAATACTTTGTAGTTGTAGTTGGCGTCAATCGCCACAAAACAGCTGCATTCAATGCCATCTAAAAACTCCTCTATAACCACCTTTGATCCCGCCTGTCCGAACAGGTCTTCGCTCAGAAAGGCGTTGAGTTTCTGTTTGGCTTCTTCAAGGTCTTCTAGAATGAGCACCCCTTTGCCTGCCGCAAGGCCATCTGCCTTAAGCACATAGGGGGCGCTGAGCTTGTCCAAAAACGCCAGGCCTTCTTGGAGTGTTTCTTTCGTGAATGTGGCATAGGCCGCGGTTCTAACGCCGTGTTTGGCCATGAAGGCCTTGGCAAAGTCTTTTGACCCCTCAAGCGTCGCTGCCAGTTGGTCAGGGCCTATCACCTTGAGAGATGAGAGGCTTGGGGTCTTTTTAAAATAATTGACAATCCCCTCTACTAAGGGCGCTTCAGGACCTACAACTACCATGCTGATACTGTGTTGCTCACAGGCCATTCCAATGACAGAAAAATCACTCACACTGAGGTCTAAATTCACCGCGATTTCTGAGGTTCCGGCGTTTCCGGGAGCAATAAAAAGCGCTTCGCAGTTCGGGCTCTGTGACAAGCTAAAGGCTATAGCATGTTCTCTTCCGCCTGATCCGATGATTAATATTCTTTCTCTCATGTGAGCCTATTAGTTAAAGGTTCTATGTTCTTTGTGTCTGAGTTCTTCAGGGCTTAGCCTTTTAAAATAGGCTATCGTCTTCTCCAAGCCCTCTCTTCTCGTGATATGTGGCTCCCAACCTAAGAGTTCTTTTGCCAGCTTAATGTCGGGCTGACGCTGCAACGGATCGTCCTCTGGAAGTAGCTTAAACAAGATTTCGCTCTTGCTCCCGGTGAGGCCGATGAGTTCTTGTGCAAATTCGAGAATGGTAGTTTCGTCAGGATTTCCGAGGTTGACCGGAAGGTGATATTCAGCGGCCAATAGCCTCACTATTCCCTCTACCAAGTCGTCAACAAAACAGAACGAGCGTGTTTGATCTCCCTTACCAAATACGGTCAAAGGCTCTTCTCTTAGGATTTGCCCTATAAACGCGGGTATTACTCTTCCATCATTGAGGCGCATTCGCGGGCCATAGGTGTTAAAGATTCTGGCGATCCTAGTGTCAAGCTTGTGGACTCTATGGTAGGCCATCGTCATCGATTCTTGAAAGCGCTTTGCCTCATCGTAAACACCGCGTGGGCCTATAGAGTTTACGTTTCCATAATAGCTCTCTGACTGCGGATGTTCAAGCGGATCTCCGTACACCTCAGAGGTCGAGGCAATCATGAATTTTGCGTTTTTAGCCTTCGCAAGACCCAACAAGTTATGCGTTCCGAGCGAGCCCACTTTGAGCGTTTGAATCGGAATTTTTAAATAATCAATCGGGCTGGCGGGTGATGCAAAGTGTAAGATGCAAGAGACGCCTCCAGCCACAGAGGTGAAAGTGGTCACGTCGTGTTCCACAAACTCAAAACGCTCTTCGCTCTTGAGGTGCTCAAGGTTCTTAAGGTCGCCAGTGATAAGGTTGTCTATGCCAATTACCCTGTATTCTTCTGCCAACATTCGGTCGACCAAGTGTGAGCCTAAAAACCCAGCTGCTCCTGTAATTACGATCGTTTTCATATGAGGACAAAAGAGGCGAGTCCGTCTGCGACAGAGCGGTCGTTAGACAATCGTTTAATCTTGTTTTGCCCGCCCAGCTTGCCCTGAGACTTCATGAATGCCTCAAAGCCTCCGCGCTGAACCTTGGTCAAAACCGCCTGCTTCAACACCTTTCCTTCAATGAGGTCTTTATAATAAACATTCTGGGCTTGCATAGAGGCGTCAATTTTCTGCATAAACGTCTCTTCGTCGGATGGAGGGGTATCAAACTCTATAAACCATTCGTGATACGGAAGCTCGTGCGGATCTTTGGGGTCTACCTGCGGCGCTACCGAAAACTCTATCACTTCTATTTTTTCGTCCATTTCCTTTACTGCCGTAGCTAGGGCCTCTTCAACCTCCTTGGCAATCACGTGCTCTCCAAAAGCAGAAATAAAGTGCTTTAGGCGTCCTGAAACCACCACCCGATGGGGCTTTAATGAAACAAACCTTACGGTGTCTCCAATATTGTATGCCCAGAGCCCTGCGTTAGAGCTTATGATCAGGGCGTAATCTACATCTAACTCAACCTCAGCAACGCTAAGGCGTTTTGGGTTTTCACTGTAAAATTCATCCACCCGTATAAACTCGTAGAAAATAAAAGAATTCAATTGCAGCAGGAGTCCTTTCTGATGAAGTTGGTCTTGATAGGCAAAGAACCCTTCGCTGGCAGGAAAGAGCTCGACGCTGTCGACCTTTCTTCCGATGAGGGACTCAAATTTTTGGCGATAGGGTTCAAAATTCACCCCTCCGTAAACAAAAAGTGAAAAGTTAGGAAACAGGCTTCCCACGGTCTTTCCGGTTCGGGCCAAGAGGCGCTCAAAGTACATTTGCACCCATGATGGAATGCCTGCAATAAGCGTCATGTCTTGGGTGATTGTTTCGTCAACCACAGCCTCTACCTTGGTTTCCCAGTCTTCAATACAATTGGTCTCCCAACTTGGGAGTCGATTTTTTAGCAAATAGTTTGGCAAATAGTGTGCTGAAATGCCCGAGAGCCTTCCGGATTTAATGGCCCCCTTTTTACCCAATACAGGGCTCCCTTGCAGAAAGATCATTTTCCCGCTTACATAGTTAGCGTTGCCGCTTTCAACGATATAGTTCAGGAGCGCAAGCTTTGAAGACTTGACCTGCTCTTTCATTGAGGCCTTTGTAATAGGGATATATTTAGCGCCTGAGGTCGTTCCTGAGGTTTTGGCAAGATACTCTGGCTGTCCGGGCCACAGCACGCTTTTCTCTCCACCTATGATGCGTTCAACATAAGGCTTAAGGTCTTCGTAATCTCTAACCGGGACGCGCTCAACAAAATCTGCGTGGCTTTTGATCTGATCAAAGCCGTGGTCTTTTCCGAAAGCGGTGGCTGCTGCGGCTTGCACTAGCTGTGCAAACACTTTTTCTTGGGTGGCTTTAGGGTGCTGCGCCCATTGCCGCTCTTTTCTCACTTGCCATCTCGCATATGGCTTCGCCAAAAGTGATTTAAGCCCCATCAGAAGTCGATATAGTTTTGAGGGTCAACCGGCTTTCCGTTTCTCCAAAGTTCAAAGTGAAGGTGTGCTCCTGTCGAAAGCTCTCCAGTGTCACCCACTAAAGCCACCACTTCGCCTGCCCTTACAGCGTCCCCTTGTTTTTTAAATATCTCTCCGTTGTGCTTGTACACCGACAACATGTTGTTTGGGTGAATCAAGATAAGATTGTATCCTGTGTCGCTTGACCATTCTGCATGAATTACAGTAGCGTCAGCAACGGCTTTTACTGCTGCCCCAGTTCTGGCCGCAATGTCTGTGGCTAAATGTCCTGAACGCGGATCGTAATTTTGAGAGATCACCCCTTCGACAGGAACGAAAAACATAAGGTTTTCAAAGCTGTCTTCAGAAATTAAAGGGTTGTACTGGTCTTCTCTTCTTACCTCTCGCTCTAAGGCCAGCATTGCTACGTTTTTTTGCGCCTCGAGGGCGGCGTCTGACAACACTAGTGTTTGATCAAGAATAAGGCTGTCTTTAGGGAGGTCGTCATAGCTTACTTCGCCTCGAACTACGCTGCCAATTTGATTGATATAGCGCTTGTCACGCTCCATCACTTGATAGATAGAGTCTGTGCGTAGTGCGAGTCTTACCACCTCTCGTTGAACCTCAGAGGACTCAATCCCCGGAATCAAATACCTCAGCGGGGTAGTTGCTGTCAACACAAAAGTGAAAAGGGCGATGAGGGCGACAAAAAAGACAATAATAGAGTAAGCGTTTAGTCGGCTAAGGCTTTGTGAATACAACTCTTCAAAGGTGCTGTCGTTTACGACCACCAGCTTAATCTTGTCGAACAGCTTTGACCGTTCTTTGGGCTGATCTGAAGTGTCTTTTGCCATGAAGACAAATATACGCGATGACCCCCGAAACACTTTAATTTTACTACATTTACATTTCTATAAACACCTTTAGTATGTCATTCGCAATTTCATTAGGCCTAGTAGGTCCTTGGCAAATAGTCCTTGTTGTGATAATCGTTCTTCTTCTTTTTGGAGGAAAGAAGATTCCAGAACTCATGAGAGGTCTAGGAAGTGGAATTAAAGAGTTCAAAGACGCTTCTGCCGAAGACAAAAACAAAGAAGACAAGAATCTAGGGTCTAAATAGGACTAAGCTTCACTGCTTCTAGTCTATTTTTTCAATTTTAAGCGTTTTGATAATTGCCTCTAACTCAAAGAGGTAATCTCTCTTTTCTTTGTTTGGTGCAAACACAAACCCCTCAAGCACAAGGTTTCGCTTGTTAATGGTGTCGTTAATCACATAGGTGATAAAGGGCCCTGCCATGGGATAGCCGTTTATGTCCCACATTCCCCTCATTTCTGCGGCCCTGAAGCCGTTTACTTCTGTTCCAAAAACGTAAGGTCTAAAGATAGGTTCGGTTTGCATATAGGTTTGAGCGCCTTCAATGTCTGGACCAGGAACCTGGGCTCTTCCGACCGAATCTCGTATACGAATCAAATCTTCTAAGAAGGTGTTTTCATCTGAAAATTTCCCAGGGTTTACTGCGTACACCAAAAGATTCATCGTACCATTTTCAATAGGACGGTCTATCCATGCAAAGTCTTCTGTGAATTTTGCGGGGCGATAAATTGAGGGTATCGTAAGATCGATTCCGAAGGTTGAATTAAGCCTAGGCTCTGTATATAAAGAACGTTTGAAGCGGCCTTGAGCGACTCGTAGGTCGCTTTGTCGAAAACTGTCGACGGCCTGAAGCATAATTTGATCTACGTTTTGAGCGAGCTCTAATTCATTTCTTCCCTTGATCACCACCAAGTGTTGCGGCCTCGCATACATGTCTCTTTTGACGTGAGCGCGAGAGAGGGTGTCGAGCTGCATGTAAACTACTGATCTCGAACGCATGATCGCCCCCTTGAAAAGATCAGGAGTCAAGTGCCGAATAGTGTATTTCGCTTCATCAACACCAAGCCCTAACTGCCGTTGTGACAAGTACGATTTCAATGCGCCTCCGGCCGTCCCGTCTAAAATGTCGGTGTCAGCTACTACAATAACCTCGTTCAAAGGGCCGTTCGATTCAGGAAGGTAGTTTTTAACCTCTTTTTGCTCGCAAGCCGCAATGCTTAACCCCATTAAGACGATAGCGAAAATTGGTAGCATGTGTTTCTTCATCGTGGCTAAGATTTAGGCTGTCTTCTCGGGTATACGGTTAAGCGTTGGCCCACGCGAATGGTGTTGCCTTTGAGGTTGTTCCAGGTTTTGATCTGAGAAACACTCACCCCATAGCGCTCAGCAATGATGCTTAATGCGTCGCCGGGCCTTACGCGGTAGCGCAGGCGCTCAGGTGCGTTGATGAGCTCAGGAAGCGGTTTTTCTCTGGCGTTCTCGGCCTCTTTTGCGGCCGCATACACCTCTTGTTCTTGCGCAAGAAACGCGCCAATTAACGCCTTAGGAAGTCTTAGCGGCCTTTTATTGTCGCTCGAATACGGAATGAGGTTGAGCTTGTATTCAGGATTCAGTGCTGATAACTGCTCGACTGTTATTGGCAGTTGCTTTGAAAGCTGCGCAAAGTCTACGCTGTGTTTGAGGTGAATCGTATCTGTTTCAAAATACGTTCTGCCCTTGTGCGACGGGGCCAGCTGGTGGGCTGCGGCGTTTTCAAAGAGATACATCACTGCATAAAATCTCGGAACATAGTCTGCCGTTTCTTTTGGCAAATACGGGCGGATGTTCCAGTAGTTGGTATATCCACCTGATCGGCGTATGGCCTTAGACACGTTTCCCGGCCCAGAATTGTACGCCGCCAAAGCCAGGTCCCAGTTTTCGAAGATGCCGTATAACTGCTTGAGGTATGCGACAGCTGCTTGGGTAGACTTTGAAGGGCTCATCCTTTCATCGACATAGTTGTTGATCTCGAGGTCAAACATCTTGGCGGTCGGATACATAAATTGCCACAGCCCCTTCGCCCCTACATACGATTGAGCCCTGGGGTCTAAGGCTGATTCAACGATCGCCAAATACTTCATCTCAAGCGGCATATTCTCTTTATCAAGCTCTTCTTCAAAAAGCGGAAAATAAAAGGTGCTTAAATCCCTCATCTTTCTGATAAGTGTCGCATCTCCTCTCAGATAGCGTGCGATTTCACGCTCAAGAATAGGGCTGTATACCAAGTCAAAAGGTGTCTTTTCGTTGAGCAAGACAAGTCGGGCTTTGAGATCATCTGTGCTCAAGTTGCTCTCCGTTGACTCGCTCGTAGGCGTCGGCATATTAACGAAAAGGCTACGCGCTTTAACGAGCTCTTCTAACCACAATGAATCGTATCGATAAGCCTGGTAAAGATCGGGGAGCTCGTAAGAAAGGTTTTTTTCGTCCGCATATAGTGCGGCTTTAGCAAACTCTTTGAGTTCATCAGCGCGGACAGAGCCCTTAGGCCCGCCTTGGGCTTCTGCCTGAAAGGCGATACCGATAATCCCTAAAAGTAATGCTGTCCCCTTTTTGACCATAATGCTTATTCTAAAATCGCGGCAACACCCGGAAGCGTTCTTCCTTCTAGGCTCTCTAGCATCGCGCCGCCTCCAGTTGAGACGTAGCTTACCTTATCGCTAAATCCGAATTGCTTTACTGCGGCAACCGAGTCTCCTCCTCCTACCAAAGAGAAGGCGCCATTTTCAGTTGCTGCTTGAACAAATCGACCAACGGCCTTGGTTCCGCCTGAAAAAGCGTCCATTTCAAAAACACCTACAGGGCCGTTCCACAACAATGTTTTAGACGCCAAAATGACCTTCTCAAATTGTTCAAGTGTCTTCGGGCCTGCGTCTAAGCCTTGCCATCCGGCCTCAATGGCGTTTGAATCGACAATCTTGGCGTTGGCATTTTCAGAAAAGTCGTCGGCAGCTATTACGTCTACTGGTATGTGCACCGCAACGTTGTGTTCTTTGGCCTTCTCTAAGATGCTTAGCGCGAGGTCTAGTTTATCGTTTTCGCAGATTGAGTCCCCCACAGATCCGCCTAATGCCTTAACAAAGGTATAGGTCATACCTCCTCCTACAATGAGATGGTCAATAGCCGGAAGAACATTTTCGATTATTGTGATTTTAGACGACACCTTAGAGCCTCCCATGATAGCGGTTATAGGCTTTTCGCCTGTTTTTAATACCTGTTCAATGGCCCTGATTTCTTTTTCCATTAATAAGCCAAAACATTTGTTTTCGCCAAAATACTTGGCAATAATGGCGGTAGATGCATGGGCGCGATGCGCCGTTCCGAAAGCGTCATTAACATAAATGTCTCCAAGCTTTGACAGCGCTTCTGCAAAGGCTTGGTCTCCGTCGGTCTCCTCGTTAAAAAATCTTAGGTTTTCAAGAAGCAACACCTGCCCTGGAGCTAATTCGGCAGTGGCTTTCTCGGCCTGTTCGCCTATGGTGGCTTCACTGAATTGAACGCTTACTCCAATGATTTCTGAGACTCGATCAACAATATGGCGTAGTGAAAAATCGCTCGACGGCTTCCCTTCTGGACGCCCTAAATGACTCATAAGAACAACGCTTCCGCCTTGTTCTAAAATGTGAACTATGGTTGGCTTAGCCGCCTCGATTCGGCTTGTGTCAGTAATCTGCTTTTCAGCGTCGAGAGGCACATTAAAGTCAACTCGAATAAGCGCGCGTTTTTTATTAAAATTGAAAGAAGATACGGTCTTCATTCTTGGTGTTTTTTGATTCTTTCAAAAGTAACGAAATACTATCTTTGAGACATGGATTTTTCGACGATTGACGGATATGAGAGTGGCAAAGCGTACCTCAAATCTGTCATTGAAAGCCGTCGGGTTCCGCATGCGCAGGTATTAGTAGCTCAAAACAATCAGTCGGCGCTTCCGTTAGCCCTTTGGTATGTAAATGAGCTTCTCGATCGCGCTCCTTCTTTTGAGCGCATGCTTCATCCTGACGTTCACTTTGTTTTTCCGATCAACAATTCTCCTTTGGTTAAAAAGGATCCGCTCTGTTCGGATTTCATGGATTTGTTTCGTGCAGCTGTGCTCGACAACCCTCATCTTTCGCTAGACCAGTGGTATGCCACGGCCGGCATTGAAGATAAGGGGGCCCTCATCAAAGTGGACATGGCGCGTGAAATATTGAAACACACCGCTCTGAAGCCGGTGCAACACCATTCTAGAATTATAGTTATATGGGGGGCCGAGCAAATGAATACTGAGGCGGCAAACAAGTTGCTTAAGGTGATCGAAGAGCCGCCCAAAAACACCCATTTCTTGCTTCTTGTTCAGCGCGAAGAGCGTATGCTTCAAACCATAAGCTCTCGTTGCCAGAGGTTGGTTGTGCGTCCTGAGCCCTTCGACGTCCTTGTTGGTTATATCCAAAAACGAGGTATGTCAAATGAACGTGCTAAAGAAATTGCTTTGCGCGCAGAAGGAAGCCTTAGTGTTGCCCTTTCTATGCTCGCAGAAGACGATGCTGAAGAGGTTTTTGAGCGGTTTTTTGTCGAATGGGTTCGCTCTGCCTTTAAGGTTAAAAAAGACCCCTCTGCAGTCGGTGTCTTGCTCGATTGGGCCGAGCGTTTGGCTTCAATGTCTAAAGAGCATCAGCGCCGTTTTCTGCGCTTTGCGCAACGGCAGATTCGTTCAGCCATGCTGCTTCAATACGGGGCTGAGCGTCTTGTTGCCAAAAAAGAGCTAGCAGACGGATTCTTGCTAGAGCGATTTGCTCCTTTTGTTCATGAAGAAAACACCCTAGACCTTAACGCCTTTTTAGAAGAAGCTCTATACAATCACTCACGCAATGCCAACACGAAGTTGCTCTTCAGCGACATGGCATTGCAAATGACCAAACTCATTCACAAACCAAAGCGCGCCTCTACTTCACCATGACATCGATTTACATCATTCTCGTTTTCTTCTGTATCGTTTTCGGACAAAGCGGCCTTGACAAGGCCCTGAACTTCAAGGAAGAGTTGTCGTTTCTAACTTCACACTTTGAAAAAACCATACTGCGCAACGCGGTTCCTCTCATGCTTGTTGCAATCATGTTGCTCGAGATCGCGACGGCTTTAATTTCACTTATCGCCATCACAGAAATTTACCGTGTCCATTATTTTGGCTTTGCAAAAATTGCAGGCCTCTTGGGCGCCTCTTCTCTTTTATGCCTTCTTCTAGGACAGCGGATTGCAAAAGATTATACAGGCGCCATGACCATCGTCGTCTACCTCATCCCCACCCTTCTTTTTTGGATTATCCTTGAGCGCTTTCAACAATAAGGCTTTCTTATTGTGTTTTGTCCTTCCATAAGGTTTCCTTATGTGTGAGTGGGGCGCTATGCTTCATTTTAAGCGTGTTTCGAAAATTTTAGGTGTACAAGTGGCGGGCGCCCTCCAAAAAGACGGCAGAGGGCTTTATTTTGCTTTTTTCAATTGCAAATAGAGTGCAGAAGGTTGTTTAAGGGCTTTTAGGGTGAAAAGGGCCTTTGTGGTCTCGTAGGCGCCCTTTAAAAGGGGTTTAGGGTTGCCTTTGTAAGCTTCAGACAAATAGCTCACGTAAAAAGCGTCAAACCACTGGGGTCTTATTTCGCCAATTTCCAAATCAAGCTGAGCAGCAAGCGTCACAAAACTTTCTTTAGAAAAATGCCACAAGTGTCTTGGCACATCGTATCCGGCCCAAAAATGGCCATAGTGTTGTGCGTCCCAAGAATTATAATTCGGAACCGCAATGTGAATACGGCCATCTTCTTCCAGAAGCTCGACCATTGCTCTCAAAACCTCCTTCGGGTTATGGGTGTGTTCTAGGCTGTGCCATGCCGTGATAATGTCGTAGCGACGAGTCGGTGTCTTGGCGTCTTCTAGCGTCTTAAAGGTTGCGTTCTTAGGAGAGAGGGGGTCGACACCAAAAGCGTTCACTGCGGTGGGGGCCGTTGCAATAAAAGTGCCGTCTCCGCTTCCAAAGTCTAAGGCGTATATTGGGCGACTTGAGACATTGATTGAGCGCGTCACAAGCTTCCATTTCTGGCGATTCCGAAAACGCTTGGCAACACTGTAAAGCCTTTCGGTCAGCGACAGGCCTTTGTTGTTGTGGGAATAATAGTTTGGGGTGTTGTAATAGGCTGTAAGATTGCTGGGCGCTGGGGTTGTTTTATACGCCTTTATCTCCTGATCATAGACGAGTTCGAAGCGCTCCTTTGACAAAAAATGATCTGTAATCTCCATAAACATGTTTCACGTGGAACCTATCGTCCTAGGTGAACCAACAATATACTTATATCAGAAGGCGAAACGCCGCTAATTCTGGAGGCTTGTGAAACCGTTGAAGGTTTAATTGCGCCTAGTTTTTCTCGCGCCTCAAAAGACAACGACTTAAGTAGGGTGTAGTCAAATCCTTCAGGAATTTTAACGTGTTCTAGCCGGGTAAGTTTGTCGGCATTCGCCTTTTCTTTGTCAATATAGCCAGCATACTTAATGCCTACTTCTACCTGTTCCACCGCGTCCTCGCTAGGGTTGTGTGTTGCAAAATAGTCGGCAACAGGGCTAAGGGTCTTCATGTGTTCAAGGGTCAATTTGGGTCTTGACAAAAGTTTGTACAGCTTGTCGTCTTGCTTCACCAAGGCCGAATCAACTGAAGACAAAAGCGTGTTAGCCTCTTGGTGCGGATACGAGGTGTTTGTGAAAAACTTCATGAGCGCTTCAGTCTCTTGCAACTTGATCTCCATAGCCTTCATTCGATCTGACTTGGAAAGCCCCATTTCATAAGAGCGCTCTGTAAGCCTTAGGTCGGCATTGTCTTGACGCAACAGGGTTCGGTATTCAGCCCGCGAGGTAAACATGCGATAAGGTTCTTCTGTTCCTTTGGTGATAAGGTCGTCTATGAGCACCCCTATATAGGCCTCGTCGCGCCTTAAAACAAACGGTTCCTTTTCTTGAATGCTAAGGGCAGCATTGATCCCTGCCATAATCCCCTGGCTAGCCGCTTCTTCATACCCCGTTGTGCCATTGATTTGACCGGCAAAATAGAGCCCTTTAATCAGTTTTGTTTCTAGGGTGTTCTTAAGTTGGGTAGGAGGGAAGTAGTCGTACTCAATAGCGTAACCCGGCCTAAAAAACTTAACCTTTTCAAACCCCCTTACCTTTCTCAAGGCGGTGTATTGAACATCCTCCGGAAGCGAGGTGCTAAATCCGTTAACATAAACTTCGACGGTCTTCCATCCCTCAGGCTCTACAAAAATTTGGTGACTATCCTTTTCAGCAAAGCGATTGATCTTATCTTCAATTGAAGGGCAATAGCGTGGCCCGATTGATTGTATGTTCCCATTAAACATCGGCGATCGATCAAAGCCTGATCGCAATAGGTCGTGGACCTCTTCTGAGGTGTGTGTCAAATGGCAGTCGATTTGGCGATCCAAGGTGAATTCCTTCAAATAACTAAAGTGTCCTGGGCGTTCGTCTCCGGGTTGGGGGATCATCACAGAATAGTCTAAAGACCGACTATCGACCCGTGGAGGGGTTCCGGTCTTCATGCGCCCGGCGTCGAAGCCGAGATCAACCAGCTGTTCGGTAATTCCAAAAGAGGCCTTTTCTCCAGCCCTTCCGCCGCCAAAGTTTTTCTCTCCAATATGAATAAGCCCGTTGAGAAAGGTGCCGTTCGTGAGTACCACCCTTTTCGCCCGTATATGAATACCAAGAGTGGTTGCAACGCCCACAACAGACTCTCCCTCGACCAAGAGGCTGGTCACCATTTCTTGATAGAAGTCTAAGTTTGGTGTGCGCTCGAGTCGAATGCGCCAGGACTCTGCGAAAAGCATGCGGTCATTCTGGGTTCTCGGGCTCCACATGGCAGGGCCCTTAGAGCGGTTCAACATCTTAAACTGTATGGCGCTTTCGTCGCTAACTAGACCGCTATAGCCACCAAGAGCATCAATTTCTCGAACGATTTGGCCTTTGGCGATTCCTCCCATGGCCGGGTTACAAGACATTTGGCCTATAGTCTGCAGATTCATGGTGATCAAAAGCGTCTTCATGCCCATATTAGCAGAGGCGGCGGCGGCTTCTGCGCCTGCATGGCCTGCACCAACCACTATAACGTCGTAAAATTCTTCAAACATAGCGTCAATGTTCCACGTGAAACATTTGGATTAATTCGTCTTCTTTCTTTCGCATCAGCGCTTCGTCGTCTGCGGTCTTGTCTCCTTGTCCTGTAAGATGAAGAAGGCCGTGCACCATAGTTCTGAACAGCTCTGTCTCGAATGGACTTTTGAACTCCTCAGCGTTTTCTTTAACCCGCTCATAACTAATGAAAATATTAGCCTCGTTGAGTCCATCATTGCGTAAATCAAACGTAATGATGTCGGTATAGGTGTCGTGATTTAGAAATCGGTTGTTTTCAACAAGCATTTCTTCGTCTGTAATGAACTTGTAGAAAACCTCGAGCTCGAGGTCAAGAAAAGCCATAGCCCTCCCAATCCGATCTTTCCAATTTCTTGAAGAGACAGCTGTGGGAGGTAAACCATCAAAAAACACAAGGCTTTCCACCGCACAAAGATACCAATTGATCATTTTGATAGTATTACCTTTGAAAAAAGATTACCCATGTCGGTACGCGTACGATTTGCCCCGAGCCCAACCGGACCCTTACACATTGGAGGGTTGAGAACTGCTTTATACAATTACCTCCTTGCCAAACAAAAGGGCGGCGCCTTTATTTTGCGCATAGAAGACACCGATCAAAATCGCTACGTAGAGGGGGCTGAAGAGTATATCCAGCGCGCGCTAGCTTGGGCTGGGATTCCTCCAGACGAGAGCCCTGAACACCATGGAAGCTTTGGTCCTTACCGTCAAAGCGAAAGGCTCTCTGTCTACAGCGAATATGTAACTCAACTTTTGGAGCAGGGAAAGGCTTATTATGCATTTGACAGTGCCGAGGACCTTGAAAAGGAGCGCCAAAAAGCAACTGAGAATAAAGGACATTTCAGTTATGGTTGTCACACGCGCATGAACATGCGTAATAGCCTAACCCTTGAGAAGACTGCTGTAGCCCAATTGTTAGAAGAAGGGGTTCCTTACGTTGTTCGCTTTAAAATGGAGGCCGATCGCATCTTAACCATTAGTGACGAGGTGCGTCAAGCGGTTACCGTAAACACCAATACTCTTGACGACAAGGTGCTGTTCAAAAGCGACGGAATGCCCACTTATCACCTTGCGAACGTTGTTGACGACCACCTTATGGAGATCACTGATGTTATTCGCGGAGAAGAATGGCTCCCTTCTTTGCCTCTTCACTTTCTGCTGTACGAAGCTTTTGGGTGGGAGCCGCCAAAGTTTGCGCATTTACCTCTGATTCTTAAGCCGAACGGAAAAGGAAAGTTAAGCAAGCGCGACGGCGAGGCCGGAGGGTTTCCTGTTTACCCCTTAACCTGGAGTGGCATTAAAGGTTTTAAAGAAGAAGGATATCTTCCAGCGTCCCTGTTAAATTTCTTAGCCCTGCTTGGGTGGAGCAACAAAACCGACGAAGAGGTGTTAGACCTTCAAGAAATGATCGACTCCTTTTCGATGGATGGTATTCAAAAGGCAGGAGCGCGATTTGACGTAGAAAAGCTGCGTTGGTTTAACCAACAACACCTACAAAAAATGGACGACAATGCGCTTATAGAACAGTGCATAATAGGGGCGCCTAAACTACAAGACGTTCCGTATGATCGGCTTAAAAAGGCTCTTGTGTTTGTCAAAGAGCGCCTGATTTTTCCAGCAGACCTTGATACAGAACACGGATACTTCTTCAACGCTCCTGGGGTTTACGACGAAAGCGCCGTTGCGAAACAATGGAAAGAAGAGACCGCTGAGCTTTTAGAAGGCTTTATGGCCCTAGCACAAACAACCTCTTTTGAGGAGTCTGCGCTTGAGGGGCGTCTTAAAGAATATGTAAGCTCAAGGGAGCTTGGTATAGGCAAAGTTATGGCGCCACTTCGCATAGCCCTTGTGGGGTCATTAAAAGGGCCTTCTGTTTATAGTCTAATGACGTTTCTCGGCAAAAACGAGACCGCTGAGCGCATTAAACGCGCAATAGCTCAGCTTAAGCCCTAAGCTTCTGATAGTTTCGCCCAGGTATCTCTAAGTTGTGTGGTCCGATTAAACAACAGGCTGTTAGGGCTTGAACTTTCGTCTACCGCAAAATATCCTAGGCGCTGAAACTGATACACTTCTCCTGGCTTTGTTTGTGATAATGCCGGCTCACAATAGGCTGTAACCGTGGTCAGTGAATTCGGGTTTAAAAATTCTAAAAAATCTCTATCTTTCTGTGTGTCAGGAGATTCGTGAGAAAAAAGGCGGTCATATAGCCTTGCTTTTGCTTCTACTGCATGCGAAATTGACACCCAGTGTAGGGTGCCTTTAACTTTCCTAAGGCTTTCTTCGCTGCCGCTGCCGCTTTTGCTTTTAGGGTCATAGGTGGCGTGTATTTCTATAATATTTCCGTGTTCGTCCTTAACACAGTCGTTCGCCTGTATAATATATCCGTTTTTAAGACGCGCCTCTCCACCTAGTTTTAGTCTGAAGAATTTGCGTGATGCTTCTTCTCTAAAATCTTCTCTTTCAATATAAAGCTCCCTTGAAAAAGGAATCTTTCTAAAGCCCCTGCTGTCATCTTCAGGGTTGTTTTCGGCGTCCAGCCACTCCTCTTGACCTTCTGGGTAGTTGGTGATGATTAGCTTGACTGGGTCAAGAACCGCCATTACGCGGTCTGCGGTCTTGTTCAGCTCTTCTCTCACATGAAACTCAAGCAAAGAAAGGTCAACGAGATTCTCTCTCTTTGCGATTCCGATAGTCTCGGCGAAATTCTGTATGGCTTGTGGCGGATATCCCCTTCTTTTCATACCAGAAATGGTGGGCATACGCGGATCGTCCCATCCGTCTACCACCTTGTTTTCGACGAGCTGAAGCAGTTTTCGCTTGCTCACAACGGTATGGGAGAAATTGCGGCGTGCAAATTCTCGTTGTTTTGGTCGCTTTTGATCTTCAGCAACAATATGATCTAGGCACCAGTCGTAGAGCTCTCGGTGCATAACAAATTCAAGTGTACAAAGGGAATGTGAAATCCCTTCAATGAAATCACTCTGACCGTGAGCCCAATCGTACATTGGGTATAAACACCACTTGTCTCCGGTGCGGTGATGTGAGCGGTGCATAATACGGTAGAGTATAGGGTCACGCATCAGCATGTTTGACGAGCTCATATCGATTTTTGCCCTCAAAACGTGACTGCCGTCGGGGTGTTCACCGTTTTTCATCTCAGCAAACAATCTCCTGTTTTCTTCCACGCTTCGGTTGCGAAACGGGCTATGGGCACCCGGCTCGGTAGGCGTTCCTTTCTGAGCGGCAATTTCTTCAGAAGCCTGTGAATCGACGTAGGCCAATCCTTTATCAATCAAAAGTACCGCCCACTTGTACAGCTGTTCAAAATAATCTGACGCATAACATTCGCGGTCCCATTTAAATCCTAGCCATTCTACGTCGCGTTTGATAGCGTCTACGTATTCTTGCTCCTCTTTGCTCGGGTTAGTATCGTCAAATCTCAAATTCACAGGAGCTTGGTATTTGAGGCCCAACCCAAAATTCAAGCAAATAGAGCTCGCGTGACCGATGTGAAGATATCCGTTGGGTTCTGGAGGAAAACGAAAACGCAAACCCTCTTTCAAGTGGGTTTTGGCTTTAAGATCCTCTTCAATGATTAACTCAATAAAGTTTAATGAGCGCTTCTGTGACTCCATGAAATTAGATTACTGCTGGTGGCAAAGTTAGCGTTTCTTACTTTTGTGAAATGGGAGAAATCAAGGTCAACAATATTAAGGTTTATGCCTACCATGGCTGTCTCGATGAAGAGGCAATAATAGGTAGTGATTATATTGTGAACCTTCGTCTCTGGGCTTCACTCGAAAAATCATGTGAAAGTGACGCTCTAGAAGACACGCTTGATTACGTCACTGCTACCGCGGTAGTTACCCGAGAGATGAACCAACGCTCTAAGCTATTAGAGCACGTAGCACAGCGTATTTTGGATGGGCTTTTTGAGGCATTCAAGAGTTTAGACAAAGCTGAAGTCTGCGTTGAGAAAATAGCCCCGCCTGTCGGAGCGCATGTAGAAAGCGTTTCTGTAACCCTAAGCAGGTAGTTTTACTAACTTTAAGAAGCCGAAATTTTGCCTTAACTTCGCGGCTTACAAAGGCATCGTGGCCGAGTGGCTAGGCACAGCTCTGCAAAAGCTTGTACAGCGGTTCGAATCCGCTCGATGCCTCTTTTTTATTCTTCCAACACTTTAGAGATAAAAGCTAAATCTAACTGCCGCTTCTCTAAATCTGCAGACTTTATCATCACTTTTACCTTTTCTCCTAATTGTAATTGATTTCCTGTCCTGTGTCCTACTAAGGCATATTCTGACTGATCAAAATAATACGTGTCGTCTTTAAAGTCTCTAATACGGACCATTCCTTCACATTTATTTTCATCCATTTCTACAAATACACCCCAGTCTGTAACCCCAGAGACTACACCGGCGAAAGTTTGTCCAACATAGCGCTGCATGAACTTTACTTGCATGTACTTGATAGAGTCTCTTTCTGCATTTGCAGCTAACACCTCTCTTGAAGAACAGTGCGAGCAACGCTCTTCAAATTCCTCTTGCTTTGCTGAAGGTTTTTGATCGAGATAAGCTTGAAGTAAACGATGAACCATTACATCAGGATAACGACGAATAGGAGAGGTAAAATGCGTGTAATAATCAAATGCTAAACCGTAATGCCCAATGTTCTCAGTAGAGTATACCGCTTTACTCATGCTTCGAATGGTTAAGGTGTCTACTAATTGCTGCTCCGTTTTACCTGAAACATCAGCTAGAAGTTTGTTGATAGAAGAGACAATTTTTTTGGTGCTACTAAGATCAAGACGATGACCAAACCGCTGTACTACTCCGTTCAACGCTTCTAATTTTTCTAAGTCCGGTTCATCGTGTATACGATAAACAAAAGTTTTTTTCTGCTTACCTATAAATTCTGCCACTTTACGGTTGGCCAAGAGCATGAATTCTTCTATCAATTTGTTCGATTGCCCTGAACGCTTAAAATACACCCCTAGTGGTTCATTATTGGTGTCCAAATTAAATCTCACCTCTTCTTTATCAAAAGAAATAGCCCCAGAAGCCATTCTTTTCGCTCTGAATTGCTTTGCTAAACTATTCATAGCTAACAATGCTTCTACCACCTGTTCTGAAACTGTATATGCTTCTCCACGAATAGAAACTTCTTCAGGTATTTCAGCTTCGTTTGTGGATAGAATATGCTCTGCCTCTTCATAAGCGAAGCGTTCTTGAGAACAAATAACTGTTCTACCAAACCATTGATTTAAAAGTTCACCTTTAGCATTTAATTCGAAGACCGCTGAGAAGGTGTATTTTTCTTCATGAGGTCGTAACGAACACGCCTGGTTAGATAAAATTTCTGGGAGCATTGGAACAACTCTATCTACTAAATAAACAGAGGTAGCACGCTCATATGCCTCTTCATCTAATAAACTGTTTTCTTCTAAATAATGAGATACATCTGCTATATGTACACCTATTTCATAAGCACCGTTTTCTAAAACCTTAAAGGAGAGCGCGTCGTCAAAATCTTTTGCGTCCTTAGGGTCAATAGTGAAGGTTAACGTCTCTCTGAAATCTCTTCTCTGTTTTATTTGATCAGCTTGAATAGAGGTGTCAATTCTATTCGCATAATCTTCTACTTCTTTTGAAAATCGAGCAGGTAGGTCATATTCAGCAAGAATAGCATGAATTTCAGTCTGATGTAAACCTCCTTCTCCTAGGTTTTCAATAATCTTTCCTTCAGGTGCTTGGTGTTCTGTGCCCCACACAACTATCTCTACTACAACTTTATCACCCTCTGTTATTTGAACCTCACTAGGTTTAGAAATAAAAATATCCTGGTTCATGCGATTGTCAGAAACCTTGATAAAATAGAAGTGTTCGCTTTCTTCTACCTCTCCTACAAATCGTGTCTTAAAGCGTTTTGCAACGTTAATTACTTTTGCTTCAGGTTTAGATTTTGATCCTCGCGAATGCAAACTAAATCTTACCTCATCTTTATGAAGTGCTCCTTTTAATTTACTCTTATGAACAAAGAAATCATCATCCAATTCTTCTGATACCACATATGCGTTACCAGACTGTGTCATATCTATCGTTCCTGTATAAGTAGGTTGGTTTGAAGTCGCTAACATGAACCTACCGCTGATAGGTTCTTTTAGTTTTCCTTTAGCTTTAAGCTCACCTATAAGTGTTATAAGTTTATTACGTTCTGAGGTTTCCCGTAAATTGAGGGTAGAAGCAATTTCTTTAAAGCTATACTTTTTATCGGGGGTTTTTTCAAGTAAAGTATAGAGGGCTTTTGTTAAACCGTAATCTCTTCGCCCTTTCTTCTTTCCTTTCTTTTTTGACATCTGTTAATAATAGAATACTCTATTTCTATTTCTATTCGAAGATATGGGTATTATTATAGCTTGTTCGTAAGTAGAATAACTTTTTACCCTTTCTTTAGATTCTTCACTTATTAGATTTTATACACAACACTATATGAAGCTAAATATTTCTATATCAATTTTTTGATTTGGTTATAAACGTATTGTTCATATGATTTTCGCTAATTAATTGTTGAAATTTTTAAACAGTTTTTGATGTTTATATCTCATTAAGCAGTGCTGATAAATAGTCGATAGAATTTCAAAGTTATTTTTGCTTTTTACACTGATTTATCACATTACATTTATATATAGAAAACACAAGTTTTTCTTATTATAAGTTCTTAACACTTAAGTTTGAATTACTAACATCCTCTCAACATGAAAATAGCTATAGGTAACGATCACGCAGGAACAGAATTAAAACAGCAAGTCTTACGCTATTTAGAAGAAAACAATCATACCGTTATTAATGTTGGAACAGATTCAGATGAGTCTGTAGATTATCCTGATTTTGCGCACCAGGTAGGAAAAATGGTTAATGAAAACGAAACAGAGATGGGAGTAGTAATTTGTGGTAGTGGCAATGGGGTAAATATTACGGTAAACAAATATCCAGGTGTAAGGTCTGCCTTATGCTGGACTACTGAGATAACTGCACTTGCTAGACAACACAACAACGCCAACGTCATTGCTATACCTGCACGCTTTGTTTCGAATACACTTGCTTTAGAGATGGTCAAAGTATTTTTTGAAACGAATTTTGAAGGTGGTAGACACTCAAGAAGGGTTGATAAAATAGTGCAATCATGATGAATTGTAAGCGTTTTGCCGAGCTTGATAAAACAGAGCTCTACGAATTACTTCGCCTAAGACAAGAGGTGTTTGTTATTGAGCAAGACTGTAATTACCTAGATCTAGACCGTATCGACTACGAGGCCTATCATTTGTATGAGACGGATCAAAACAAGAACGTCCTTAGCTACGCAAGGCTTTATAAAGACGGATCAGAATCTCATATTGGCAGGGTTCTTACTCCAGCCAGCCAGCGCAGAAAAGGTTATGGAATTACACTAATGAAAGCGGCGATTGAACAGTGTCGGGCGATTTATGGAAGTCAAGACATTACGATTAGCGCTCAGGAATACCTGCTAGCGTTTTATTCAAGCTTTGGTTTTGTGGCAGAAGGAGAGCGTTATTATGAAGACAATCTACCACACTTTAAAATGCGCTTACAATTCAGTTAAGCCTTCGTTTACCCATTTTCTTATTCGAGCAGCGTCCATTAAATCTATGGGCTTAACAATCATAATGCCCAGATGAAAATGTTGAGAAGGTTTACTGTCTGTTGTTCGAAAAGCCTCCCGTAACAATCGTTTAGCACGATTGCGATCTACAGCCTTCTTATACACCCGTTTAGGTGCCATGAAAAGCACCTGTGTGTGCTCGCTTGGAATATAATAGAACCGCAAAGACCCTTTGTGAAACGAGCGTCCTCTTTTAAAAAGGTCTTCTATGGCAAGACTAGAAGAAAGTCTCGTCGTTTTAGGAAGTCTATGGGTTGAAGGCATTATTTGAGGCATCAACATCAGCCATTCGGCCTGTGGGGTCTATTTGTATTTTCTCAATGTGACTTAGATCAATAGGCAATTCGAATGTATACGAAGGCTTTGCCCAGCTCCAATCACTCAGCACCACTCGCTCATCCGCTGTTTCATTCGGTTTCTCTGCCCGCATTTCGGATAGAGGAATATAGTAGTAACGAACACTTTGGTCAGTGTGAGTCACCACGAGGTCAATGGGCATAGCTATCGCTCCTTTACGCTCTAATGTTACAGTTGTAGTGTCGCCATTCGCACTCACCTCGCCAACAGCATAATCTATTGTTTTGGCCGTCTTTGTGAAATCATTGAGGTACCACCCCAAATGCGCACCACTTATCTTTTCAGCAGTTCGAATAAAATCATTTGGAGTAGGATGGGTGAATTTAAAGCGGGCGTAATAAGCTTTAAGCGTTTGTGCTAGAGCCTCATCACCGATAATATAACCCAGTTGTGCTAAGAAAACAGCCCCTTTTGAATAGGCGGCGATGCTGTATGCAAAGTTGGTGTCGTAGCGGTCAGAATGCGTTGTCTGAGGTTCTTCTAGTCCAGACTTAACCAAAGCGTAGTAACCGCGGTAACTTGCGACATAAGGTCTAGGGTTGTTGCGCTCCATCAACTCGTTCATACACAAACTGCTGATGTAAGACGTAAAGCCTTCATCCATCCACGCGTGCTTTCCTTCATTGGTCGCTAAAATGTGCTGAAACCAAGAGTGGGCGAATTCGTGTACCATTACACCAACGAGATTTTCATAAGAACGATCGCCTGTAATAAGCGTGGCCATGGCGTACTCCATACCCCCATCGCCCCCTTGAACAATGCTGTATTGCTTGTAGGGATATGTGCCTATGTGGCGATTAAAGAAAGCCATCGCTTCTGCTGTTTTAGCCTGAAGGTTTTTCCAGTTCTCTTGAAGCTCAGGGCGATTTTTGTAGAAAAAATTAAGCGTCACCCCCTCTTCGGTAACCAAGGTGTCGTGAACATATTCAGGGTCTGCTGCCCACATAAAATCATGAACATTCTCGGCCTTAAAGTTCCAACTTAATGTTTTCTGGCTTTTTTTGATTCGAGGCGTCGTTTTGCTGTATCCGTGTCCTATTTCTTCTGGGTTTTGCAGGTACCCTGTTGCGGCAACAGTGTAATTCTTGTCTAAGGTTAAGGTTACGTCGAAATCTCCCCAAACACCATGAAATTCTCTGGCTATGTACGGATAATCATGCCACCCTTCGTGGTCGTACTCTACCATTTTAGGATACCACTGACTCATAGAGAGCGCAACGCCCTCAGCGCTATTACGCCCCGAACGTCGAATTTGTAAAGGCACTTGCCCTTCAAACGAAAGGCTTAGTACGGTTGTGCTGTTTGGCAAAAGGGGCTCTGCTAGGTCGACCACGACAATAGTTTCTTCATGTGACAGGTTTAGCGCAGTTTCGTTTTGGCTGGCTGAGGTCAAACGAAGCATTCCCATTTCGTCTTCATTCAGAGCGGCTATTCTGCTTAGACCATTTTCGTCGACCATGCGCCTATCCGGATCAGAAATCGATTGAAGCCTATGATCCATGTCGCTTCCTGGACGAAAGGCATTGAAATACAAATGAAAAAACACTCGATTCAGCGTATCGGGAGAATGATTGGTATAGGTGACCTCTGATGTTCCTGAATAGGTGTAGTCAGAAACATTCATGTCTACATTCATTTTATAGGCGATGTGCTGTTGCCAATAACCTTTGTCTTTTTGAGCTGTGAGGCTAAAGGCAAACAAAGAAAAAAATGCGAAAAAACAAGACTTCATATGCGTTAACGACGTTGAGCGCTTAATAGCGCGTTGTATAGATTTAAGATTCCTCCTGTTTTGCTCAACCCCCTAAAAGGCGCTATTAGTTGGCTACCTGGAACAACCACCTCTAAAGGTAGTCGAATGCTTGAATCGAGCAAAATCTGCTTTATCTGAGCCGCAGACTTTTTAGGAAAATAAGCTTTAAGCCAAGCCGCTGTGGCACTGACTACTGGAGCAGCCATAGAGGTGCCACCCTGAAATTCATAAGTGTTGTTGGGCATGAATGAATAGATCTCGTCCCCGGGAGCAAACACATCTACTTTAGATCGTCCATAATTCGAGTAGTTGGTCACAAGCCCTTGGTCAAGCGAAGGAGCTAGGGCCCCAACAGAAATAAAATTTGACACCATTTCAATGCCCTCAGGAGTGTCGTCGTCGGGATAGTTTTTGGCGTTAGGTGCATCTAAGTCTTTGCCGTCATTGCCTGCGGCATGAACAACTAGCACATCGTTCTGTTCTGCATAACGCAAGGCGTCCCAAACCCATTCGGCCCCCGGAGAGAAAGACTTACCGAAGCTACAGTTGATAATGTTCGCCCCATTGTCAACGGCATATCGAATAGCCAGCGCAACATCTTTGTCGTATTCGTCACCCGCTGGAACGGCTCTTATAAACATGAGCTGAGCAAAGGGAGCAATCTTTTGAATGATGCCCGCAACATGTGTACCGTGCGATTCGTCTTCGTTGCGTATTTGAGGGTCACCGTCTCCGTAAATACGGTCATTGAAATCGTATGGATCGTCACCCAACACATCACGAGCAGTGAGATCAAGGTTGAGGTTGTAGTCGTAGCGCTCGGTAAAATACGACAGCCCCGAAGAAAGCTCGCTAAGCAGGCCTTCTGCATTGTCGACGTAAGTGAAAAGTTGAGACAGAACGGCTTTTTGTTGGGCCATATATGCGGTTTCTGGCGTATAGGCGCCCAAGATTTCTGAATCAAAATGTTGAGTTTTTAGCACTGAGGCTAAGGTGTCGACTGCAGTTTTGGCTACGTTATACAAGCGCTTGTATTGCGACTTGTTCTCTTGTGCCTTTTCTAGCTCAGAAGCGTGAATTTTCTTTGCTTTTTCCAAATCTTCTTCAGTGCCAATACCTCGGGCAAGCATACGCACATACTCCATCTGCTCGTAATAGGTTTCGCCCAAAAAATTGTATCCGTTAATATCGTCGATGTACCCGTTGTTGTCGTCATCTATTCCGTTATTGGGGATCTCGTCTTCGTTCACCCAAAAAACGGACGCGAAACCTTCGTGATTTAGGTCTACACCAGAATCAATAATTGCAACCACAACAGGTTTTTTGGGCCGGGCTTTAAGGGAAGAGGTTACTCTGTTTAGGCTAATACCAGGTATAGAGTCGAGCTGAGGATCCGACGCCAGCCACTGCTGAAGGTCGCTTTCAGAAAGCGCTTGGCTTTTTGCCACAAGCTCAGCACCCAAAATGGGGGCCTGGGGCTCGAGCACCTTGAGGCTAGAACAAGAGGAAAGCAATAGGCTTATTCCCAAAGCCGTTATTAGTTGATAACGTGAGATGTTCATGAAAAATAGGCGTTAAATTCAAAAACCTCGTTCAGGCGAGCCCCTTTTTCGGTAGGTTTGACAGAAACGAGTTCGTTATGAGCATCGTGCTCAAAAAGCAACAAAATGTCTTCTGAAACAGCTCGCTCTAAAAAAGCAGCCTTCTCAGAAAGCGTAAGCAATGGCCGTGTGTCGTACCCCATTACGTAGGGGAGCGGAATATGTCCGGCGGTGGCGATTAGGTCAGCCACATAAGCTAGCGTCTTTCCTTTGTAGCGTAAGATGGGGAGCATTTGCTTTTCAGTGTGTCCGTCTACATAGAGAATTTCAAACGGAAGTCGCGCCGCCTCAGCAGCGTGGTCGTCGGTGAAATAGAGCTGCCCCGAGGCTTCAATAGGAAGGATGTTTTCTGACAAGAATGAGGCTTTTTCACGAGCGTTAGGGGCAGTTGCCCAACCCCAATGCGAGCGATTAGACCAATAGCGTGCATTTTTAAAAGTAAGCTCATAACCGTCTCTAGAAGCGTTCCATCGCACTCCTCCTCCGACATGATCAAAATGCAGGTGAGTTAAAAAAACATCGGTAATGTCATCTGGCGAAAACCCTAAAGCCTTCAACGAACCAGTTAAGCTATGAGGCCCCCACATGTGGTAATGAGAAAAGAATTTATCGCTTTGTTTGTCTCCCATGCCACAATCGACAAGAATTAGGCGATCACCCTCTTCAATAAGCAAAGAGCGGGCCGCCAAGTCGATGCGATTTGAATCGTCAGCAGGATTGGTTCGTTGCCAAATATTTTTAGGAACAACCCCAAACATGGCACCACCATCAAGCTTAAAATTGCCTGTTTCTACGAGGTAAAGTTGCATTCTATCAAAGATACGAGTTCACGCCCAAAATAGGCCATAGCCTTGATCTCGCTAGGAGAGAGCAAGCGTTCGTTTTTAAAGACTAATAAACGATTTTCAGAAGCCTCAATGTGGTACACGGTATTGCTTTCAAGAAATAGCACGAGTTGATCGTTGAATAGCTTCAGGATTTTTTCTTCGTTGGGTCCGCTCAAGTGAAATCTCTTGTTGAATTCTTTGTGGTTGGGCACCTGAATGTCTTGATATCCAGCCAGCGCATAAAGCCGCTCTAATAAGCCTTCTCGGCTGAGGGTAAAGGCCGGAATCTCACCATTCAACTGCAACGACATCACGGTACACTTGACGTCTTCTTTGGCAATAAACTCTCCTTCACTGTATTCAACATCGAAGATGACGCAGCGCTGCTCGGCATCTACAAGCTTGTTATACGATTTATTGAGGCTTCTCGTCGCAAAGAACACAAAGGAGCCAAGAGAGGCTGTTAATTGTTGGGCGCCAGCGCTAAAACTCCAGCCGTATTCTTCGGCCATTTCACCAAGCTGCTTCTGTCTTCGGGTGAGCACGCGCGAAAGAGGGTTTTGGCCCACTTTTCGAACAGCAAACGGATGCGTAGACGTGGCACCCAAGGTGTCTAGCCCTACCACCTCAACCAGCCCACCTTTCTTCTCGTAGTACTGAACATAGCTTTCAACCCCTTCCATCGCAGTGTGATCTACAAAGCGACAAAGCGAAAAGTCGAGCACCACCTTTTTAGTATATCCAATCGCGTCTAGCTTCTTTTGAAGCTTGTAAAAGTTTAAAAAAGTACAGTAGTGCTTGACACTCACGAAATAGGTGTCTTCTTCGGGCTCTTTAAAGGCCAAAACATTGGGTTTGAAAACGTTTAAAAAGAAAAGCAACGGGTCTCGCGTGATTATAATGTGTGAAATCAAAGTCGACAGTGCGCCAATGAGCACTCCGAGTACAATGTTGGTGCTCAGGGTTGCAATTAGGGTTACACAAAAAAGCAGTAGCTGCTCGAAGCCGATATTATAGGCAGAAACAAACTTTAGCGGATGAGCGAGCTTGTATCCAGTATAAACCAAGATAGCCGCTAGGGCCGACAGCGGGACTCTGTTAAGGGTTTGACTAAAAACGAGCACAAACAGCACCAAAAACACGCCATGGAAGAAGTTTGAAGAGCGGTTGGTCGCACCCTGTGTCACATTGACCGAACTTCTCGAAATGACCGTAACGACATTAAGCCCTCCGAACAAACCACTGATAGAGGTTGCCAACCCTAGCGCCCGTAAGTCTTTGCTAGCATTAGAGCGCCGACGAAAGATGTCTAGCTTGTCAACCGCCTTAATCGAGAGGAGCGACTCTATACTTCCGACAAAGGCAATGGTTAGCGCGACAGAAACAATGGACCAGGTAAAGTTAAAATCCGGAAAAACCACTAACTGTTCAATGCTGTTTGGCAGCGAGATCAAAGCTGTCTTGGGTATAGGGTTTTCAAAACCGGTGAACTCATAGTAATAACTGAGAGCAATGGCAATGAGCAGCACCCACATCGGCGCAGGAATACGTTGATAAAAACTATTGCGGATTGAAGAGTTGAAAAGCAAAATAAAAAGCGAAATTAATCCTAGGCTTCCTGTGACCAAAACGCCGGCGTCTTGGGACGCAAGCGCAATGAAGGCCGCCACTTGTGAGGGAATTTCAGCCAACAACTCTAAAGCGCCCTTGTTTGAGGGGTCAACCCCTAACATAACGTGAAACTGTTTGGCAATGAGGCTTAATCCAATGGCGGCCATCATGCCTTCGATAGCCGAAGACGGAAAGAACGCTGCCAGCCCGCCCATCCTCAACAGGCCTAATACAAACATAATAACCCCCGCGAGCACTATGGCCGACAGGGTCAGTAAATAGCCTTGATAGTAATCTTCTCCTGCAAGAGTAGTGACAGCGGTTAAAATCACAACCACCAAACTGTATCCGGGCCCCGCAATAGTAACATGTGACCCTCCGAACAACGCAACGACCACCCCACCAACTATTGCAGACACAATGCCAGCGCTCGGCGGCAGGCCGCTTGCAATGGCAAGGCTCAGCCCAAGGGGGAGCGCGATCAGCGACACCACAAACCCCGCAAAAACATTTTTGTGCAGACTACCTATGAAAGACGTTTTAGGCATTCTGCTCTTTTTTAGGCCTGATGATTAGTAGCTCACAGGGAAGGTCAGACAATATAAACTCAATGTCCCGCGTAATTATTCGCTTGAATATTGAGGTGTGTTTTTCAGCGTTCAACACCAGCAGATCTGCTCGACTTATTTCGGCATAATGACCTATAGAATAGCCCCTTTTACCGAATATAGGCTGTGTTCTATACGAGAGGCCTTCTTTATAAGACGTCGGAACTGCCGACACAATAGAACGCACCCTCTCATCTTCTTGTAGCTCTAGTTGATGTTTTTTTCGCAGAGATTTCACTAGAGACCGGTCGTCGTCAACAGCTACTTGAACTTTGTTTGGCGCGATTTCTTCTACGATGGTGAGTTGGCGTGCACCGAGTCGTTGCCCTACAAAGAAGGCGGCATTGATGGCGTCGGCAGTGTAGTCTGAAAGTACCCCATTAACCACTACATGCTTGCATGGAACACGCTCTCGTGAAGCATTGGTCAACAACAGCACCGAACAATTTACTCGGCGGGTGAGTTTTCGGGCGACCGACCCCACATAAAATCTAAAAAGAGCCTCATGGCGCTGAGCGCCAATCATAAGGAGGTCGATATCGAGGACGACACATTGATTGTAAATCGTTTGAAAAGGGTCTCCCTCTTTCCACAGCACCTCGCTCACCACTTGAGCGTCGGGTATTTGATGGAGTAAAGCAGACAGCGCAACCTTCTTATTTTCGGTGCAGGCCCCCACGTGTAAAAGCGTGAGTTCAGCGCCCAGAAAGCGACACACCCTGAACACCTCGTATAAATTGTTTTCAAGGTTTGGCGAAAAAGCAAACCCAAAAAGCACCTTTTTGAACAGTACGGGAGAAGAAGAATTTGTGCTAACAGACATTAGAAACAGCTTTTTCAGCGAGTTTCTGAAGGTACTAAATATTGCTTAGTCGTTAAGCTTTAATACGGCCATAAAGGCTTGCTGAGGAATCTCTACATTACCAATTTGGCGCATGCGCTTTTTACCCTTCTTTTGTTTTTCAAGCAGTTTGCGTTTTCTTGAAATATCCCCCCCGTAACACTTGGCAGTAACATCTTTTCTCAAGGCCTTTATCGTTTCTCGAGAAATGATCTTTGCTCCGATAGCAGCCTGAATAGGAATGTCAAACTGCTGTCTTGGAATCAGCTCTTTGAGTTTTTCACACATCTTTTTGCCGATGTTGTGGGCGTTGTCGAAGTGTACTAGCGCCGACAAAGCGTCAACCGATTGTGCGTTGAGAAGAATGTCAACCCGCACCAACTTAGACTCCCGCATTCCGATAGGGCTGTAGTCAAAAGAGGCGTAGCCCTTAGAAATGGTTTTCAGACGATCGTAAAAATCAAAAACGATCTCAGCTAACGGCATGTCAAAGTTCAGCTCTACGCGCTCTGGGGTTAAATAAGACTGGTTGGTGATCACACCGCGCTTGTCGATGCACAGTGACATTACATTTCCGACAAAATCAGCCTTGGTAATAATCGAAGCTTTAATGTAGGGCTCTTCGACCCGGTCGAGCACCGAAGGCTCAGGAAGGTCTGACGGATTGTTTACGATTACAGCCTTTTCAGGATCCTTTTTGGTGTAGGCGTGATAACTCACGTTGGGAACGGTGGTGATCACGGTCATGTCAAATTCGCGTTCAAGGCGCTCTTGAACAATCTCCATGTGCAACATGCCTAGGAATCCGCAACGAAATCCGAACCCAAGGGCCGCAGAGCTTTCAGGAGCAAACACAAGCGAGGCGTCATTGAGCTGCAGCTTCTCCATAGAAGAGCGCAATTCTTCGTAATCTTCGGTATCAACAGGGTAGATTCCTGCAAACACCATAGGTTTTACTTCTTCAAAACCCGAGATCATTTCGGTAGAAGGACGCTCTGTTAACGTAATGGTATCACCCACCTTTACCTCGCGCGCATCTTTGATCCCGGTGATGAGATAGCCTACATCACCCGTGTTTACTTCGCTTCGTTTCTCCTGCTTTAGCTTAAGGGCCCCAATTTCATCTGCGAAATAACTTTTTCCCGTCGCCATGAATTTGATGCGCCCACCAGTTTTAATGCTTCCGTTGATGACCCTGAAATAGGTCTCTACGCCCCTAAACGGATTGTATACTGAGTCAAACACCAGAGCTTGAAGAGGCGCCTCAGGGTCTCCTTTAGGAGCAGGAATACGCTCAATAATGGCCGCCAACACATCTTCTATTCCGAACCCGGTTTTTCCGCTCGCGTGGATCACCTCATCTGGAGAACAGCCCAAAAGATTAACAATATCATCGGTTACCTCTTCGGGATTAGCACTCGGCAAATCAACTT
Source organism: Flavobacteriaceae bacterium (assembly GCA_023262185.1). Classification (GTDB taxonomy): domain Bacteria; phylum Bacteroidota; class Bacteroidia; order Flavobacteriales; family Flavobacteriaceae; genus UBA3478. The sequence continues at coordinate 37,378 of JALRDO010000008.1, read as the reverse complement.
TATTAAGCACCGGAATGATTTCAAGGTCATTTTCTAAGGCTAGATAAAGGTTAGAAATGGTTTGTGCTTGTATGCTTTGTGCGGCATCAACAATCAAAAGCGCCCCTTCACAGGCAGCGATTGATCGCGAAACTTCATAAGAGAAGTCAACGTGACCAGGGGTATCGATGAGGTTGAGCACGTAGTGCTCTCCCTTATAAGTGTAATTCATTTGAATCGCGTGACTCTTGATGGTGATACCGCGCTCTCGTTCTAGGTCCATGTTGTCGAGAAGCTGATCTTGCTTCTCACGCTCTGTTACAGAGCCCGTCGAATCTAATAAGCGATCGGCCAAGGTGCTTTTTCCATGGTCAATATGAGCGATGATACAAAAGTTGCGAATGTTCTTCATACAAGTCGCCAATAGCGCTATTCTTCAGGGGAACAAAGATAATCCATAATTTTGCGGTAAATCTTGAGCTCTTGCCAAAAATCGGAGAAATAAGTTTGCCAGAATTCTCGCTATTGCTAGCGCCGATGGAAGACGTGAGCGACCCTCCGTTTCGGACGCTGTGTAAAGAGCAAGGGGCAGACTTGGTGTACACCGAGTTTATTTCTTCAGAAGGGCTTATTCGTAACGCCTCGAAGTCTACTATCAAGCTTGACATTTATGAAAAAGAACGGCCAGTAGGCATTCAAATCTTTGGTGCCGAGCTAGACTCCATGTTAGAGGCTGTAGACATCGTAGAGCAGACCGGACCAGACATTATAGACATTAACTTCGGGTGCCCTGTAAAAAAGGTCGTCTGTAAAAACGCAGGTGCAGGAATCTTGAGAGACATTCCGCTGATGGTGAAGTTGACAGAGGCGATTGTCAAGCGCACCAAGTTGCCGATAACCGTGAAAACAAGATTGGGCTGGGATAGTGACTCTATTCGAATTGTAGAGGTGGCCGAACGCCTGCAAGACGTCGGAATAAAAGCGATCTCTATTCACGGAAGAACGAGGGTTCAGATGTATAAGGGTGATGCCGACTGGAAGCCGATCGCAGAGGTTAAAAACAACCCAAGAATGCATATTCCGGTTTTCGGAAATGGCGATGTTGCAACCCCCGAGGCCGCCAAGAGCATGCGAGACGAATTCGGACTCGACGGCGCCATGATAGGACGCGCCTCGATTGGCAACCCATGGTTTTTCGCAGAGGTTAAGCACTATTTAAAACACAACACTTATTTAGCACCAGTAGACATGGAGGCTCGGGTTGAAGCAGCCAAGAGACACCTTCAGATGTCTATAGACTGGAAGGGTGAGAAGCTCGCTGTTTACGAGACGCGAAGACATTACACCAACTATTTCAAAGGCATTCCGAACTTTAAAGAGCTTCGCATGAAGATGGTCAGCTCAGAAACCTCTGAAGAAGTATTTGAAGCCCTAGAGGAGGCGCGCATGAGGTTTGCCGACCACGACTTTTCAGTTAGCACCGTTTAAGCGGCGGGGCCACGAGAAGGGCCACAGAAGAGCTTATAGCTCCAAGAACCAACAAGGTTACGGCCACTAAGCTGATCTGAGAAAACTCTAACGATACCGGATACGCTAAACCTGGCGCCACCTTGACCCACCCAAAAAGAGCTTGCATCCAAACGATTGAAGCCCCTAGCAAGACACCCACAAGGGTTCCAAAGGCCACCTGAAACCATCCGAGCAAAAAGAACACCGTTCGTATGGCCGCCGGAGTCATTCCAAGCTGTTTAAATACAGGTAGCTGCTGTTGTTTGTCTAAGAGAATTACGTTTAGAGCGCCGGCCAGATTAAATAGCGCCAAGATCAAAATGAGGGTAAAGATGACATAGGTAGCGACATATTCAGAATTGAGCAGCTTAAAGAGGGCCGCATTAGACTCTGCTCTTGATCGCAGCACAACCGCTTCGCCAAAGACTTGTGCCACCAAAACCCTTAATTCACTTTCGTCAAGCGAGGGGTTTGACAAATTGAGCTGCGTAACCCACCATCCCTGATTAAGCCCCAGCAGACCTAACGCTCTTGAATAATCTAACACAACAATAGGGGCCTGGTCGGACGCAGCGGATTGAAACACGCCACTAACGCGTCCAGAGGCTGTATTGAGGGGTGAGCTTCCGACCCCAACAGAAAGTGCGCGATCGCTGCGCTTGGGCACGCTCACAGAAAGCGCTCTTGAGTCGTCAGGATGAAGCCCACTTTGTCGATAAAGAGCCAGATTAATGAGCAAACTATCTTTAGAGGGTTCAGAAACGCCATAGAGTAGCGCACCACTAGCACCTGCACCCAGCGGATACCCCTCAAACCAACCAACCGCAGTACCTTCGTCCCATTGGATCACCGCCTGTTTTTTAAGAAGCGGAGTAACCTCTATGTCCGCATCTATGAGCCACCCAACTTGTTCGGGCGCTATCTCAAACACCCCATTTTTTTCGCCAACCACAGTATATTCAGGACCGCTCTGTTCTGCATAAGACAGGCTGTATTCTTTGAGTCCACTAAAAGCAGAAAGCACAATTAGCAGTGCGGCGGTGGCCACAACGATCACCGATAGCGTGATGTAAGCAATAAGATTAACAACGCTTTGTTGGCTTTTTGAGAAGAGATAACGCCAGGCGATGTAAACAGCCGCCTTCACTTTTTCTTGCGTCTTACGAGAAGCGAAGGATCTTGAATGGGGTTGTCGGCTCCTTTAAGAGATCGTTCTACTTTTTCGGCCAGCTCAATAGAGTCGTCAATGTAGAAGAGCAATTCAGGCACCCGTCTCATTTGGTTTTTTGTGCGCTGAGCTAGCTCGTGTTTGATGAGTGGAGCGTTAGAAGTGATACCTTCAAGTATGCTCTTCGCCCCATCAGTCGGAAAGATGCTTAAATACACTTTAGCGATCGCCATGTCGACCGTGACTTTGACGGCTGAAACCGATATAAGCAACCCCTTTCCTGGATACTCACTTGCCGATTTTCTAAAGATGTCGGCCAGGTCTCTCTGGATTACAGATGCGACTTTTCGCTGTCTTTCACTTTCCATGGGGCAAAAATAGCGATAATAAGCGTCCTCGTTCAGTGAGCACGGTTTTTAGTCTTGGAACACGAAAAAAATAACACTAATTTTGGCGCCCGCTTGGTCCTATAGCTCAGTTGGTTAGAGTAGCTGACTCATAATCAGTTGGTCCCTGGTTCGAGCCCAGGTGGGACCACCCAAGAGAAACCCTAACTCCTTACAGATGAGGAAGTTAGGGTTCTTTTTTTCCCGAAAATGTGATTTAGGTATCACTATGGGTATCAATAATAGGCGCTCAACTCATTGATTTTCATTCGGGAAAAGATTTAGATATGGCTCATTTTGGTCCCGAACCAACCAGAGAACACTAAAGTTTCGGTCCCATTTGGGACCGGTCTTATAATTCTAAGAATCCTTCTGATTAAAATGTGTACATAAACACGGGAACAACATGAGTTTGTGATGAATTAATGCAGAAATTTGTGGGGTATGATTTGAAGGGCTATTATTAATTAACCTCCCCGGGGATTCAAAGGTGCAGCACAAATAATTTTAAAACTTAATTTCTATGAAGACCAATTCAAATATTAGTAGAATTGAACTTGTTGATTCAATTCGAGGAATTGCTCTTTTGGGAGTTTTATTAGCAAATATTCCTATTGCTCCAAACCTAATAAGCGGAACGTTAGATGAAACCTTTCTCTTTTTATCTAATTTTTTAATTGCAAAAAAATTCATAGCTATTTTTTCAATGCTATTTGGGTTTGGGTTTTATGTTCAATACTCAAATCACAAAACAAAAGGAAAACAATTCAGTAATTACTTTATAATTAGAATGGTTGTCCTCATGATTATAGCTACCGTTCACTCTTATTTATTGTGGAATGGCGACATCATTATGACCTATGCAACAAGCGGAGTAATACTTCTTCTTTTAAGAAATTGGTCCGTAAAAAGACTCGTGATTTTATCTTCAATATTAATAGTAATTGTCACCGGGTTCTTGTTTATTGCTAATAGTGCTTTGGGATGGCAAATCTATGACTATGATTACGCCCTAAATGACGAATTTCCTTTAACAAACTCTTTAATGCGATATCTTCAAATTAATTTTATAATGAACCCCTGGTCTAATTTCTTGAAAGACCTTCCAATAACATTTTCCTATGCTTTAGGAAACATGGCCGTAGGCATAATCCTTGGAAAATTTAATTTTTTTACTAATAAAGGGTTCAATCAAAACCAATTAAAGTTTTTTATAATTACAGGACTTATCGGCTTTTCATCAAGCTATATTTTTCATTTAGTAGTTAGTAGTCAACTAGAATTATCTGTAAACTTATTATGGATTCCTCCTGTCATTGCTGGAGGAATGGTTTTTCATAGTTTATTTTATTTAGCGCTAATAAGGTTCTTGTATCAAAGCACACTAATTAAAAAGGGGATAAAGGTGTTTGTTTATGTAGGTAAAACCGCTTTAACAAATTATATTTTTCAGTCACTTCTCTATTTATTGTTCTTTTATCACCTAACTAATACGTTTAATTTATTTGGAAAACTCACAATTGGTGAAACTTACTTTGTAGCTATTGTGTTTTTTGGAATACAATCATTGTTTAGTTATTTCTGGCTTAAAAAATTTAAACGTGGCCCTGTTGAATTTATTTGGAGGGAATCAGTCGAGATGGTTTATAGAAAAACTCAAAAAAGAAAACCCGCCTCACCATAAAAGTATAACGGTTATATCATTATAAGTTGCTCCTCCTGATGGACTCGAACCAAAGGATTTTCCATGGGAATAAAAAATCAACTCCGACATAAAAACACCCAACCTGTAGGTGTGGCAAGCAAATTGGGAAAAAATTTAAAAAAGGCCGCAGCCATCTTTTTGAGCCTAATAGTGGTAGGTGCACTATTAGTCTATGCATTATCGGCCCCTATACCCGAAGGAACCGAAGGGCCCGAAGCTGACGCGCTCGCTAATCAGATGTTAAGCGCTCTTAATGTGGAGGGGTTCAATCAACTCAAGACGATCTCGTTCTCTTATGGCGGACACTACTATCTGTGGAATAAAGCAGCAAACAAGGTTGATGTTTCATGGGGCGATTATCAAGCTGCTTTAGACCTAGACGACCTTTCAAATTCAGAGGCTTATCAAAACGGAAAGGCCGTCGAAAAGAAGCAGGCGTTGATCGACAAAGCCATTGCGTATTTCTACAACGACAGCTATTGGCTTGCGGCTCCCTACAAAGTGTACGATAAGGGGGTTGAGCGAAGAGTCGTTAACACAGAAAACGGCACAAAAGCCTTACTGGTAACCCATACCACTGGCGGGGTAACCCCAGGAGATAGCTATTTATGGCTACTGGATGACACCTATCGTCCGACCGCATTTAAAATGTGGGTGTCTATTATTCCTATAGGAGGAGTGAAGGCCAGCTGGGAAGACTATGAAATAGTTAGTGGTGTGCCTTTTGCCACAAGACACCGAATGGGCCCACTAAGTCTTTTCATCAAAAACCTTGATGGCAAGCCTAAAACGACCGATTAAGACCTATGGTTGCTATAAAGTCTTTCTCTCCAGTTAGGGTTTGGTTGGCAAAGAGCCTAAGGGAGTAGTGCGGAGCGAGCTGGTATTCAACAGACTGTGAAATTCCGACCGCATTGTCAAGATCGAGAATCCAAAACTGTGAATAAGTATTAATCTTTCCTTTAGCATAAGCAGCCCCTGATGTAAAGAAATTCATCTCTAAGTCGAGATTGCGCCCCTTGCCGTGCAAGTACATGCTGCGAATAGACCATTTGTCGTTCACACGATAGGTGGTAAGCGCCTCTTGTCCAAAAAAACTGTCGACCGTAAAATCGTCTTTGATTTGAAAACCGGGCAGATGCGTCCCAACAGAAAGCTTAAAACGCTTATCGATCAGCTGGTATCTGGTGATGAAAATGACGGTTCTAGGCGTCAGATTGTCTGTGCGGATTAGAGATAAAAAGTGAGCAGACAGACGCCCGCCTGTTCCGGTTCCTGCGCGTAAGATGAAGTGAGGATCCCTAGAAGTAAAATCTGGGATAAACGAAAAGCCGCCACTGCTCAGCTCTACAGAGCCGTATTGCGCATTGACTTGAAAAGTAAAAAAAGCTACAGCGAGGATTAAAAAGAATTTATTCATGGCCTGATTGAGGGGCCAAAAGTAGAATAAAAAAATCTAGCTGCTCAGCGACTTGCTTAACTCTTCAAGCGCTACTCCTTTAGTTTCTGGCATAACAAATAGTACCCAAAGCAGCTGCAAGACCATCATAAACGTAAATATTCCGAAGACTACAGGTGCTCCTATTGACGAAAACAGCAGGGGGACCAATGCGGGGATGATCGCCGCTAATACCCAGTGCGTTGAAGTTCCGACCGCTTGCCCTTGGGCTCGCTGCTTGTTCGGAAAGATCTCCGAAATAAAAACCCAAATCACAGCACCTTGGCCGATTGCGTGAGACGCAATGAACAGGAAAAAGAAAAATGGGATGTGCAGTCCAAGCCAGTTGGTCGAAAAGCTGTAGGTGACAAGCCCTAGAGACACGATATAGCCTAATGAGCCAATGAGCATGAGACGCTTTCTCCCTGAGCGATCGATCAAGGCCATGCCTACAAGGGTGAAGACAAGGTTCACCACACCGACGCCGATGCTGCTTAGCAGGGCCGCACTCTCTCCAAGACCGGCCATTTCAAAAATGCGGGGCGAATAATACAAAAAGGCATTGATTCCAGAAAACTGATTGAATGCAGCTAATGCAATCACCAATAAGAGCTGGCGGCGGTACTTCTTTTGAAAAACCGACTCTCCTGAAGAGGAGTTGAGGTCGCTCTCTATCGTTTTTAATTGATCGGCGGCGTCTTTTGGGCTATAAAGCTGCCCTAATACCTCTTGCGCCTGAGAAGAACGTCCTTTAGACAACAACCATCTTGGACTTTTTGGTACACGCATGACCAAGATGCTATACAATAAGGCGGGTACGGCCTCTGCGCCCAACATATAACGCCAAGCATCTATAGCGACAAGATCATTGATCAAGAAGTTTGACAAGAATGCGATCAAAATTCCTAAAACAAGGTTAGATTGGTAGAGCACCACTAAACGTCCGCGCTGTGCAGAGGGAGCAATTTCTGCGATGTACGCAGGAGCCGCAATAGTTGACGCGCCTACACCTAGTCCGCCTAAGAATCTAAACAAGGCAAAAGAGTATGGGTCGCTTACCACTGCAGAACCGATCGCAGAGATCAAGAAAAAGAGACCGATGAACACCAAGGTGTTTTTGCGGCCATAGCGGTTGGTCGGCCACGCACCGAACACAGCACCAACTACCGTTCCCCAAAGAGCCGAAGACATTACCACTACACCGTGAAAGGCGTCTGCGGTGCCAAATAAGGTAAAGTTAGACCACATCTTGGCTAAAGGCTGGTCGGCTCCAGACACCACCACGGTGTCAAAGCCGAATAAGAATCCGGCTAAAGCGACGACTATACTATAGAAATAGAGTTTCTTTTGATTCATAAGGTGTTAGAATTGGTGAAAGCCTTTGCTTACAAAGTTTAAAACGGTAGGCAGTGCGGTTCTCCAATACACCCAGGTGTGTCCCCCGTCTCTTACGCGGTACTCGTGATTGATGCCCAGTTGGCGCATAGCAATGTGGAGCTTGGCGTTTCCTTCATACAAGAAGTCATCGTCGCCACAATCCATGTACCATCTCACACTGTTCAGTTGTTCTTTGTTGACACTCTTCACGAGTTCTAGCGGATTGTATGCCTTCAGATAAGCCTCAGCTTTGCTTTCATCCCATGATGCTCCGCTGCGTTCTGCCCAGCCTTTGAGCTCTTCTATTGTTTGGGGTCCGAACCATGCGCTTAGCGGCGCTGCTGCAGAGAAAAGGTCAGGCCTATGCATGGCATACACTAAGGTTCCGCCCCCTCCCATTGAAAGCCCTGAGACGGCTCGGTAACGCTTTTCTTTTCTGATGCGATAGGTGTTCTCAACATGAGGAATTAACTCATTAAAGAAGAAGTCCTCGTAATTGTATTTGCCGTCAAGGCTGTTGGTGTAACCTGGGCGCGTGGTATCTGCATCGGGCATTACAATGATCATCGGAGTGGCTTCTCCTGAAGCGATAGCTTTATCTGCAATATGCTGAACCTCTCCGAATTGTACCCACCCCGTGTGATTATCAGAATAGCCGTGCAAGAGATACAAAACCGGATAATCCCTTGAAGAAGATTCGTAGCCCTCGGGCAGATATATAGAGTAGTTTCTGTCTTGTTTCAAGATCTTACTAGGCACAGTAAGGCGCTCAGAAATGAAGCTTTGAGCATTACTGATGGCAAAAAAGGCCGTAAAAAGACACAGAAAAAGCTGTTTTTTCATGGTTTAGGATGTTTTTAAATCGATTCAATGTACACAAAAGCCATCAAGTTTGACTACCCGTTACTAAGAATATTAAAATCATAGGGCTGTAAAAAACACGAGCCCCCATCGTCTATCTTTAAAACTATTTAAAGATGAAGGCTTTCTTTTTTTGCTCTTGGTGCGGCCGCGCTACTTAGCAGCGGCGTCTCTGTTTGTTTTCCTAAAGAAATAGAGGCAAAGGTTGAATTTTCGCAAAATGCCAGCCCTGAACAGATCAAGGCGGTCATGTCAGGAATGTCTGGCACTCACCTCAACATCCATCGACAGAAACATGCTCGCATGCATGTGAAGATTGACAGCCTCGGCACAGACCAAGTTCGTGTTAAGATCATAGACAGCATCTCGCACTAAGAAGGTCTTGGCCCTACGCCATCTTTACTTATATTTAGCGGTAAACGCACCTAACTATGCATATAGGGTTTATCGACTACCTGATTATTGGCGGATTTTTGCTAGTGATTCTAGGCATTGGCCTCTACACTTCAAGATCAGCTTCCAAAAACACTTCTGAATTTTTCTTGTCTGGACGTAGCATGCCGTGGTGGCTATTGGGGTTCTCAATGGTGGCCACCACCTTTTCTACTGACACACCTAATCTTGTGACCGACATTGTACGCGCCCAAGGAGTTGCCGGAAACTGGGTATGGTGGGCATTCTTGCTTACCGGACTCTTGACCGTGTTCGTTTTTGCCCGTCTCTGGAGAAAAAGCGGGGTAGACACCGACATGGGGTTTTATCAGTTGCGTTATTCTGGCAAGGCAGCTTCGTTTTTACATGAGTTTAGGGCCGTTTATCTCGGATTAATCTTTAATGTACTCGCCATGTCGGGGGTAACCCTGGCCGCTATCAAGATTGGCCAGGTGATGCTGGGCATAAGCCCAGTTACTGTTGTTGTTGTGGCGGGCCTTGTTACCGTCTTTTTTAGCGCCCTGGGCGGATTCAAAGGAGTCATCTATACCGATTTCATTCTGTTTATTGCAGCAATGGCCGGTTCGATTGGCGCGGCCTATTTTATTGTGAACCAGCCAGACATAGGCGGATTACAAGCCCTAATCACTCACGAAAATGTAGCGCCAAAACTTGGGATGCTTCCTGATTTCAGCGACACAGAAAGCCTTATTCTGTTACTCATCATCCCCCTGGCCATTCAGTGGTGGAGCACTTGGTATCCAGGCGCCGAACCGGGTGGTGGAGGGTATGTCGCACAGCGCATGCTTGCTGCAAAAGACGAATCGCATGCCGTTGGAGCAACCTTCTTTTTTAACATCATGCATTATGCATTCAGACCTTGGCCATGGATTTTGGTGGCCTTGGCCTCGTTGATACGTTACCCGGATATTGCGGCAATTTCAGCGGCCTTTCCGGCGGTTGAGGCTTCAAAACTCGGAAACGACCTGGCGTATTCTGCCATGCTTACGCAGCTTCCGACAGGTCTCTTGGGTCTCGTGCTTGCCTCGTTAGGAGCGGCCTATATTTCAACACTGTCGAGTCATCTTAATTGGGGAGCTTCTTACCTGGTTTATGATGTATATGCGAAACATCGTCCAGAGGCCTCAGAGAAAACCAAGGTTCGTATGGGGCAGTTCGCCACCTTACTCCTTATGGCAGTGAGTGGATTTGTAGCCTTACAACTTCAGAACGCCAAACAACTTTTTGATGTTATTCTGATGTTCGGCGCAGGAACAGGACTACTCTTTATGATGCGCTGGTTCTGGTGGCGGATTAATGCTTGGTCTGAGATTAGCGCCATGATCATCTCTGGAGTGGTTTCTATGCTGCTCGCCTTCACTGCCGTAGGGCCAATGCTTTTCGGTTCAGAAGGAATCATGCCCGGGTATATGCAATATCCGTTTATCGTTTTGGTAACGACGGCTACCTGGGTAGCGGTAACCTTTATGACCCCAGCCGAAAATCGTGAAACCCTTAAGAAGTTTGTAGATCAACTCGAGCTTTCGGGCCCGGGATGGAAGGCGATTACTGACCGTAAAAGCAGTGGATTTTTATCGCGCGGAATACTTTCTATGCTCTACGGATGTGTTTTGGTGTATGGAATGCTCTTTGCCGTGGGCCAGTTGCTATATCAGAATTATACTCAGGCCACATGGCTATTTTTGGCGGCTGTTGCAGCAGGAATAGCCCTGCGAAAAGCGGTCAAGAAAACAAGCTTTAGCTAGTCGGTCGAGTCAAGCGCGCAACGTACTTGCCGATAAGGTCAAACTCTAGGTTGACGCGCGTGCCGACTTGGTAGTGCTTGAAGCGCGTATTCTCGTAAGTGTAGGGGATGATAGCTACGCTAAATCCATCCTCTTTTGAGCCTACAACTGTAAGCGAGGTGCCGTCTACGGTGATGGAACCCTTCTCAATGGTCACCCATTCTGGCCGCGCCTCATATTCAAAACTAAACCACCAACTTCCGTCGCGCTCTTCAGCCTTTACACAGGTAGCGGTGGTGTCAACATGCCCTTGTACGAGATGACCGTCGAGTCTTGCACCCAATTGCATAGCGCGCTCTAGATTTACCGGATCGCCCACCTTAAGATCGTTGAGGTTTGTTTTTTGAAGCGTTTCGTCAATGGCAGTTACGGTATAATGAGACTCGCTACAAGCCACTACCGTTAGGCACACCCCATTGTGGGCAAGGCTTTGATCTATTTTCAAAGAAGCCGATAAAGGCGATTCAATTTCAAGGTGAAGATTGGTTTGTTCGCGCTCTAAGCGGAGAACTTTGCCTACTGTTTCTATGATTCCGGTGAACATTAGAGGGGATGAATTTTCAGTACCTTAGTACCCGCGTTAATTAAGACGATTATGAAGCAACAACATCCCGTAAAATTAGGTATTTCTGTCGGGGATCTAAATGGAGTTGGATGCGAAGTTGCCCTTAAAAGCTTGCAAGATGCTCGTATTTTGACGAGTTGCACCCCTATATTTTTCGCCTCGAACAAAACGATTGCCTTTCAAAAGCAGACGTTCAACATTGACCTCAAGTTCCACGGCATTAGAAGCCTTGATAAGGTAGAGCACGGAAAGGTCAATGTGTTGTCAGTTTTTCAAGAGGATTTTGAAGTGGCGTTCGGAACGAGCACTCCAGAAGCAGGCAGGTTAGCTGTAGCCTCGTTAGAGGCCGCCACCAAGGCCCTAAAGGACGGAGAGATAGACGCGCTGGTTACAGCGCCGATTAATAAAAGCAACGTGCAATCTGAGCGCTTCAGTTTTCCGGGACATACCGACTACCTAGCCAAGGAACTCGAAGGAGAAGCCTTAATGTTTATGATATCAGAGGGACTGCGGGTCGGATTACTCACAGATCACATCGCCGTTTCAGAGGTAGCGAATGCCATCACTACAAAGCGAATTAGAGATAAGGTGAAAATTATGAACCAGTCGCTCATCCAAGACTTTGGCATTGTCCGACCACGAATTGCCCTGCTTGGGATCAACCCTCACAGCGGAGACGAGGGTACCATCGGAAGCGAAGACGACAACATCATGCGCCCAGCGATTCAATCGCTCTTTGAAGAAGGAATCATGGCGTTCGGTCCGTATGCGGCTGATGGATTTTTTGGTTCTTCTTCCTATACCAGATTTGACGGCGTAATTGCGGCCTATCACGATCAAGGACTGGTTGCATTTAAAACCCTTTCTTTCGGTCAGGGAGTAAACTATACGGCGGGTCTTTCTAAAGTGAGAACCTCGCCAGATCACGGCACAGCCTATGGCATTGCCGGAAAGGGAGAAGCAGACCCCACCTCGTTTACCCAAGCCATATATGCGGCCATTGATATCGTAAAAAGAAGGAGCACACACCTAGAGTACGAAGCCAATAAATTGAAGCCCAGTCAAAAAAAAGCTCCCAAAGAACGCAACGCCTAACATTGAGGCTTTGAATTTTCTAATTTAGCAGTATATTTGCAGCCCTTGATGAAGGCTGTACGATTCAGAAAATCATGAAGTTAAAGGAGTTTGATATATCCTTTAAGGGTCTGAAACAAGGAAAACACGCGTTTGAGTATACGCTCGACGACACGTTCTTTGAATGGTTTGACTATAAAGAGTTTACCAATGTGGTCATAGAGGTTAACGCCTCGCTGATGAAAAACAGCACTACCATGGAGCTCTCGTTGAAGTCAAAAGGTACTGTTGGGGTTGATTGTGATCTTAGCAATGAGCCGTTTGACATGAATGTTAATGGTGAGCTCGAATTGTTAATCAAGTTCGGTGAAACCTTTAACGACGAAGACGATGAGCTATTAATTCTTCCACATGGAGAGTATGTGTTTAACATTGCCCAATACGTTTATGAAATGGTGGTGTTAGGCGCTCCCAAGAAAAGAATTCATCCTGACGTTGTTGCAGGCACATCAACTTCAAAGGCACTTTCGCGCTTAGAAGAATTAAGCCTCAAAGACTCGAATACAGAAGAACCAGACAAAGAAGAAGGCGACCCTAGATGGGACGCTCTGAAGAAATTATTATAAGGGTTACAAAAACAAATAAAAATGGCACATCCTAAAAGAAAAATATCTAAAACGCGCAGAGACAAGCGCCGTACGCATTATAAAGCGGTAGCGCCTACTTTAGCAAAAGACGCCACTACCGGAGAAGTGCACCTTATGCACCGCGCGCACTGGCATGAAGGCAAGCTTTACTACAGAGGTAAAGTGCTTATCGACGCCGTAGCTGAAGAGGCATAGCCTTTAATGGAGAGATTATTTTGAACTCTTGTTTTCTTAAACAAGAGTTTTTTTATGCGCCTAATTTAATGTCATGCTAAAAACACGTGCAGCGATTACGGCTGTTGGAGCTTTTCTCCCAGAGACCATCCTAGACAACAAGACCCTAGAACAGATGGTCGACACCAACGACGAGTGGATTGTGACCCGCACAGGAATTAAAGAGCGCCGGATTTTAAAAGAGCCAAACAAAGCAACAGCCTTTATGGCAACTAAGGCAGCAGAAAATCTACTTCAAAAAACAGGCTTAGACCCTAAAGAAATTGATCTGATCATTGTGGCGACTGCCACACCAGACATGCCTGTTGTCGCTACGGCGGCCCAGGTCATCACGGCTATTGGGGCGACCAAGGCTTTTGGCTACGACCTTGAGGCGGCGTGCTCAGGATTTTTATACGGTCTGTCTACCGCATCGGCTTACATTGAGAGTGGCCGATATAGTAAAGTGTTACTCATAGGGGCAGACATGATGTCGTCTATCGTCAATTACGAAGACCGCACCACATGCGTGCTTTTCGGAGACGGCGCTGGCGCTGTACTCTTAGAGCCTAACCACGAGGGCAACGGATACCTAGATGAGTATTTGCGAAGTGACGGCGTTGGAAAAAACCACCTAGGCATAGAGGCAGGGGGGTCTGTAATGCCCGCTTCTTCGCAAACCGTTGCAGAAAAGAAGCACTATATTTATCAAGACGGGCAGGTAGTGTTCAAGTTTGCAGTAACACACATGGCCGATGCTGCAGAGCAAATCATGTTGCGCAATGAGTTGACCAACAAAGACGTTCAATACTTGGTCTCGCATCAAGCAAATAAGCGCATTATTGATGCTACCGCAAGACGCATGGGAATTGTTGAAGAAAAAGTATTAATGAACATAGAACGCTATGGGAATACAACAGCAGCTACCATACCTTTGTTATTAAATGATTACGAAGACCTTTTTAAAAAAGGGGATAATATCGTAGTTTCAGCCTTCGGGGCAGGCTTTACATGGGGCGCTGCACTGTTGAAATGGGCCTACAATTCGAAAGACTAAAACAACACATAAATGGACATTAAAGAAATTCAGAGTCTCATACGATTCGTTGCAAAGTCCGGGGCTAGCGAAGTTAGCCTTGAAATGGAGGATGTTAAAATCACCATTAAAACCACTCCTGAAAGCACCGCCTCTTCTGAGGGAGCGGTATTGCATCAGATGCCTGTAGCAGGTCATACAGTAATGACTTCGCCTGTGGCAGCCCAACCGGCTCAAGCCGCTGCACCTGCAGCGCCTGCAGCCGAAGCTCCCGCTGCTGAAAAAGACGAGAGCAAGTACACGGTTATTAAATCTCCTATCATTGGTACCTTCTATAGAAAACCCGCTCCAGACAAACCGAATTTTGTTGAGGTTGGTTCTCAGGTGAGCACAGGAGACACCCTCTGTGTCATTGAGGCGATGAAGCTTTTCAACGATATTGAATCAGAAGTTTCAGGTAAGATTGTAAAGGTCTTAGTTGAAGATTCTAGTCCTGTTGAATTCGATCAGCCGCTCTTCTTGGTAGATCCTTCTTAAACCCTTCGGTATGTTCAAAAAGATACTCATCGCTAACCGCGGAGAAATTGCGCTTCGTGTCATTCGAACCTGCAAAGAGATGGGCATTAAGACTGTCGCCGTGTATTCGAAGGCCGACGAAGAAAGTCTGCATGTGCGCTTTGCCGACGAAGCTGTCTGTATAGGCCCAGCTCCGAGTAGGGAATCGTACCTCAAGATTCCTAACATCATTGCAGCTGCTGAGATAACGAATGCGGATGCTATTCATCCAGGTTACGGATTCTTGTCAGAAAACGCCAAGTTTTCAAAAATCTGTGCAGAGCACGGCATTAAGTTTATAGGCGCATCTCCAGAGCACATTGAGCGCATGGGAGACAAGGCAAGCGCCAAGAGAACCATGATCGAAGCTGGGGTTCCTACAGTTCCTGGTTCAGACGGACTATTGAAAGATTTAGCCGACGCCAAAAAGGTAGCTAAGAAAATGGGCTATCCGGTCATGATTAAGGCTACTGCAGGAGGTGGAGGTAAAGGAATGCGCGCCATCTTCAAGGAAGAAGAGATGGAGGCACAATTTGCTGGAGCGGTACAAGAGGCCACCGCCTCTTTCGGTAACGGCGGAATGTACATGGAAAAGCTTATCCTTGAACCTCGTCACATCGAAATACAGGTGGTAGGCGACCAGTATGGCCGTGCCTGTCACTTGTCTGAACGTGACTGCTCTGTGCAACGTCGCCACCAAAAACTAACCGAAGAAACGCCTTCGCCGTTTATGACTGCTAAGCTTCGCAAGAAGATGGGAGAAGCCGCTATTAAGGCCGCCGAATTCATTGGATACGAAGGCGCAGGAACGGTTGAGTTTCTTGTAGATAAAGACGCTAACTTCTACTTTATGGAGATGAATACCAGAATTCAGGTAGAGCATCCGATTACAGAAGAAGTCATTGATTTTGATTTGATTAGAGAGCAGATTTTGGTTGCGGCTGGAGAGAAAATCTCAGGAAATAATTACGAGCCAAAGTTGCACTCAATAGAATGTAGAATCAATGCCGAAGATCCATACAATGGTTTCAGACCATCACCAGGCCGGATTACGACCTTACATATGCCAGGAGGTCACGGAGTGCGTCTTGATACACATGTGTATAGCGGGTATGTGATTCCGCCGAATTACGATTCGATGATTGCCAAGCTGATCACTACGGCGCGTACAAGAGAAGAGGCGATTAACAAGATGAAACGCGCATTAGACGAGTTTGTCATTGAGGGGGTTCAAACCACAATTCCTTTCCACCGTCAACTAATGGACCATCCTGATTATATCTCAGGGAACTACACCACTAAGTTTATGGAAGGTTTTAAGATGAAACCCATTGAGAACTAACTAAAAAAGCCCGGTGTTTCCGGGCTTTTTTTATGAAGAAAAGGGGTTTAGTTATCCTTTTGCTACTGCACCTAAGTATTCGCGATTCATTCTCGCTATGTTCTCAAGAGAAATGCCTTTAGGACACTCTACCTCACAGGCTCCGGTATTGGTACAGTTACCAAAACCTTCCGAGTCCATTTGTTTTACCATGTTCAAGACACGTGTTGTAGCCTCGACTCTTCCTTGAGGAAGGAGCGCGTACTGCGACACCTTCGCAGAAGTAAAGAGCATAGCGCTCGCGTTCTTACACGCCGCCACACAAGCACCGCACCCGATACAGGTCGCTGCATTGAAAGAGGCGTCTGCATACTCTTTTTCAATAGGGATAGCGTTTGCATCTACCGGACGACCCGAAGTGTTTACCGAAATGTATCCCCCTGCTTGCTGAATGCGGTCAAAGGCAGAGCGATCGACAATAAGGTCTTTAATCACAGGAAAGGCTTGCGCTCTAAACGGCTCGATAGTAATGCTGTCTCCGTCCTTGAAACTTCTCATGTGCAGCTGGCAGGTAGTCGTGCGCTTTTGTGGGCCATGAGGTTTACCGTTAATAACCATAGAACACGTTCCGCAGATACCTTCTCTACAATCGTGGTCAAATTCAACAGGCTCTTTTCCTTGATTGATCAGAGACTCGTTGAGGACGTCTAGCATCTCTAAAAAAGACATGTCGGCCTCGATGTGGTCAAGGTCATACGACTCAAAATGTCCTCTAGAATTCGCGTCCTTTTGGCGCCAAACTTTAAGATGAATTTTCATAGCCTTATTTGTAAGATCTTGTTTTCAGTTCAATGTTTTCGTACACCAACTCTTCTTTGTGAAGAACGGCATCTTTTGGCTCACCTTTGTATTCCCAGGCAGCCACGTATCGGTAGTTTTCGTCGTCTCTAAGCGCCTCTCCGTCTTCGGTTTGGTACTCTTCTCTAAAGTGACCACCGCAAGATTCGTTTCGATTGAAAGCGTCGAGCGCAAAAAGCTCTCCTAGCTCTAAGAAGTCGGCAACGCGTCCGGCCTTCTCTAGCTCTTGATTCTTGCTATCGGCATAACCCGTTACGCGAACATTCTCATAGAAGTCTTTGCGCAATGCGGCGATTTCTTCGATGGCTTCTTGTAGTTCTTTGGCGTTACGCGACATACCGCATTTGTTCCACATGATCTTTCCGAGCTTCTTGTGGTAGTAGTCTACCGAGTGCTGCCCAGAGCCCTTCATGAGACGCTCTAGCTTTTCTTTGACGGCCTTCTCAGCCTCGTCAAAGGCGACACTGTTGGTGTCGATCGCGCCGGTTTGAATGTCATTGGCTAGGTAGTCACCTATGGTGTAAGGCAACACGAAATAACCATCTGCAAGACCTTGCATAAGCGCAGAAGCTCCAAGACGGTTGGCTCCGTGATCGCTAAAGTTGGCTTCTCCTGCTGCATAGCAACCGGGAATAGTAGTCATCAGGTTGTAATCTACCCAAAGCCCCCCCATCGCATAGTGAACGGCTGGGTAGATCTTCATTGGAGTCTTGTAGGGGTTTTCATCTACGATTTTCTCGTACATCTGAAAGAGGTTTCCGTATTTGGCCTCTACGATTTTCTCTCCAAGATCTCGAACCGTTTTGTCGTCGGCATCTTTGAGCCCCATGGTATTAGCTTTCTCACGGCCGTAACGCATGATGGCCGAGTCGAAATCAAGGTAAACGGCCTCTCCTGTTTTGTTCACCCCATAACCGGCATCGCAGCGTTCTTTTGCTGCTCTCGAGGCGACGTCGCGCGGCACAAGGTTGCCGAATGCAGGATAACGACGCTCTAGATAGTAATCGCGGTCTTCTTCTGCAATTTGAGTTGGCTTCAATTTGCCTTCACGAATCGCTTGAGCATCCTCTAGTTTCTTAGGCACCCAAATACGACCGTCGTTTCTGAGCGACTCTGACATAAGGGTGAGTTTTGATTGATGGTCTCCAGACACCGGAATACACGTAGGGTGAATTTGGGTAAAG
Organism: Flavobacteriaceae bacterium; assembly: GCA_023262185.1. Classification (GTDB taxonomy): domain Bacteria; phylum Bacteroidota; class Bacteroidia; order Flavobacteriales; family Flavobacteriaceae; genus UBA3478. The sequence goes on along the minus strand of JALRDO010000008.1, from coordinate 19,265 downwards.
CACGGATTAGCAAACAGCGCCCCTCTTCGGTGCGCTCTCCAAGCCGCCATTACATTTGCCCCCATACAGTAAGTTGATAAGAAAAACACGTTTCCGTATCCGCCTGTGGCAAGAACCACCGCGTGTGCGCCGTGTCTTTCGATCTCCCCGGTTACCAGGTTGCGCGCGATAATTCCTCTTGCTTTTCCGTCAACCAAGACGAGGTCCATCATTTCGTGACGTGTGTACGACTTGATTTTTCCACGCTGAATCTGACGGTTCATTGCCGAGTAGGCCCCTAACAAAAGCTGCTGACCGGTTTGTCCTTTGGCATAAAAGGTGCGCGACACCTGAACCCCCCCGAAAGAGCGGTTATCTAAAAGTCCTCCGTATTCACGAGCGAATGGAACACCTTGGGCTACACATTGGTCAATAATGCTTGTCGACACCTCAGCCAAACGATGAACGTTGGCCTCTCTTGAGCGGTAGTCTCCTCCTTTAATGGTGTCGTAGAACAGTCGGTAAACCGAGTCTCCATCACCCTGATAGTTTTTCGCGGCGTTTACTCCCCCCTGAGCTGCAATTGAGTGCGCACGACGAGGCGAGTCTTGGTAGCAAAACGTCTTGACGTTGTATCCAAGCTCTGCTAGTGTGGCTGATGCAGAGGCCCCGGCGAGTCCGGTTCCTACCACGATAACGTCAATGTTTCTTTTGTTTGCCGGATTGACCAGGCGAATGTCATTTTTGTGTTTGCTCCACTTCTCGGCTAATGGGCCCTGAGGAACTTTCGAATCGAGTAAAGCCATATTATTGAAGAGGATTAAAATGGTGGTATAATGCGATGAAGATAAAGCCGGCCGGAACCGCAATGGCAAACACCTTTGCAAAGGCCTGGATAGCTTTACCGTATTTGTTGTCTAATCCGATGGTTTGCATTGAAGAGGCAAAACCGTGATAGAGGTGCATGGCGAGTAAAACGAAAGACAAGCTGTATATGGCCGTTCTTGCTATAGTACTGAATTTTGCAACGGTAAATTCGTGGTAGCGCTCAGTGTCTACAGGTAACTGCTCTACATATTTGTAGGTCATTTCGTGCAACCAGAAGTCATACATGTGCAGCCCAATGAACGCTAAAACTACCGCCCCTGAAAGGATCATGTTTCTAGACAACCAACTGCTGTTGGTGCCTCCGCCTTTGACCGCGTAACCTTGAGCGCCTCTTGCCTTGCGGTTTTGGATTTCAAGCACAAAGCCCATCACGAAGTGAACGACAACACCAGCGACGAGTATGGGCTGAAGCAAGAGCTGTACGATTTTGTTGTACCCCATGAAGTGTGACCACTCGTTGTACAACTCAACCGAAAAAACTGAGGCTAAATTGATGGCGAGGTGAAGCGCCAAAAAAGAGATAAGGAACAGCCCTGACAGGGCCATAACCAACTTACGCAACAGCGAAGAACTAAACATGTGAATGTTGTTTGCCTATAGTGATTTAACGGCACAAAATTAAGCCTCGAACGCTTATTCTGCAAAGAAGAGCGGTTCAATAAAACAAGGCTTCCTTATTTAAATCAATTCTTGATTACTCTACCTTCAAGACCTGAGTGCTTTTGCCATCAGACGAGATTAAAGACAAGCTATAACTGCCTTTAGGGAGGTAATAAGAGCCGTTTGCCGCCTTAGTGAACAACGACCTGTCTTTTTTAGAAAGGCGCGAAAATTTTGAGGCTTGAAGTTCTAGCGGATAAGAAACACTATTGAAGCCCTTTTTGGCCTCAAGCACGACGCTGTACAACTCACTTTTTTCATTGCTAACACTTAGTGTGGCATTCTTGTCTGTGTCGCTGTAGAAGGTTATTGACAAGCTAGGGGTGTAGGCTTCAGCGAACAAAGAGCGTGCACTTCCCCATCGGTTTGATCTTTTGACAGGCTGAACTTCGAACATATGAAGGGACTGAGCTAGTATGTTGGGGGTCGCCTTTTGGAGGGCCGAAATGTCGGCCACATAAATGCTTCGACCGTGTGTTCCGGCAACTAGATGTGAAGCTTCTGCTTGAATTTTGAGGTCATGAACCGCCACGGGCACAAGGCCTTGATCGAGCAAACTCCACGAATCTCCACGATCGAGACTTACGTAAAGTCCGTTGTCTAATCCCACAAAAAGAAGGTTCTCGTTCACCAGATCTTCTACGATGACGTTCACCGGAGACTGCGGGAGGTTAGCACTAATGTTTTTCCAGGTTTCACCATGGTTTTCGCTGACGTATACATGAGGCGTAAAGTCGTCGTTTCTATATGCATTGAGCGTAGCGTACACGCGCGCCTTCTTGTGGGTTGAAGCAGCCACACGACTGACCCAAAGGTTTTGCGGAAGGGCATCTGATATACGCTTAAAGCTGTGACCCCCGTCTTGAGTTAGGTGTATAAGACCGTCATCGCTACCCGTGTAGAGCATGCCGAATTGAGAGCTAGACTCGCTGAGCGTGGTGAGTGTGCCGTAGGCCACATTTCCTTTTTTGCCGCCTTGGGTGAGCTCGTCTGAGAGCGTCTCCCAATCGTCGCCTTGATTGAGTGAGCGGTGCAGTTTATTGCTTCCCATATACAAGACGTCCGGATGGTGTTTTGACAACAAAATCGGGGTTTGCCAATTGAAGCGATAAGGCGCCTCTCCTAAGGTGTGCTTAGGGGTGATATACGTGAGCTTGCCCGCTTGATCGATTCTAAAATAGTTTCCGAATTGATATCCGGTGAACACCTTCGAAGCTCCTCGAGGGTCTACCTCTACTTGCATACCATCACCGCCAATCAGCTCCTGCCAAGGATTGAGTCCTGATGCTAACCAATCTGTGTTGTCTCTAGTAGTGTGAACAGCCTTCCACACCCCATTGTCTTGAAGGCCCCCATAGACGTTGTAGGGATTTTGGTTGTCTACTTGAATCGCATAAAATTGTCCAACGGACGGACTGTTGTTTTTGGTCCAATGCGCACCATCGTCATAGGTGATGTTGATGCCGCCGTCGTTTCCGTTGACTAAATGTCCTGGACGGTTAGGGTTAATCCATAATGCGTGGTGGTCTGCGTGTACGTTTCCTTTGTCAATGTTGGCGAACGTTTTTCCGCCATCTTTTGATTGAATCAGAGGCACCCCTGCGAGATAAATGTTGTCTTTGTCGCTAGGATCGACGCGCACCTGGGAAAAGTAATAACCGTAACTGTAAAACAGACCGTCTATAAATTCTTCGTGTGTTCTCGTCCAGCTTTCTCCACCATCGTCACTGCGGTAAACCTCAGCACCGATTACCGGAGTGTCAAACAGCATCGCGTTGGCGTCTTCGAGGTAGGTAGCCAAATCTTTAGGAACGACCACACCATCACGCACCAATTGTTTTACGTTTTCAGCACGGTATTTTTCTTGAAAGCCATTCGTCTTTAAAAAGTCATTGAGTTTTTTGTTGTCAAGGGCGAGTAGTGCCTCGTTGCTCATGCTTTTAAAGTCGTCTTTAACCAAACCTTCGTTGGCTTTTTTGGGTTCGTTCGGGCGTCTGGCCTGATTGTCGAGCACCGCATAAAGTGTTTTCGAATCAAAAACGCTTAATCCAATGCGACCCACGCCTTCTCCCTGCGGAAATCCGCTATCTGGAGTGCTGATTTTGACCCATGTTTGTCCTGCGTCTGAGCTTTTATAGATTCCCGATCCAACTCCGCTTCCGTTAAAATTCCATGCCTTGCGCTCGCGCTCCCAGGCTGCCGCATATAGCGTATTGAAGTCTGACGGATCTTGTGCAAGATCAATAATACCTGTGTTTTCGTTTATAAAGAGGGTTTTGTTCCAAGTAGCTCCGCCGTCTGTTGAGCGAAACACGCCGCGCTCTTGATTGGGAGTGTAAAGGTGTCCGATTACCCCAACCACCACGTGATCAGGATTAGAAGGATCTACCACAATGCGACCAACATGATGACTGTCTTTTAGGCCAATATGAGTCCATGAATCACCATTGTCTGTGGTTTTGAAAAGACCAATTCCCGCGTATGAAGAGCGAGACGAATTGTTTTCTCCTGTTCCGACATAAAGCGTTCTGCTGGGCCAATGCATCGCGATGTCACCGAGATTTTGAGTTGGTGTGTTGTCGAAAATGGGTGTAAACGAAGTGCCGTTATCTGTAGTGTACCACAAGCCTCCAGAGGCATAGGCCACGTAAAATTCTGTGGGGTCTTCTGGATTTACTTCGAGGTCAACTACTCTTCCGCTCATGACGCTTGGGCCGATAAGGCTGAAGTCTATGGCTTCAAACTTATGTTGAGCAAATGCAGAAAAACCAAGGCTTATAGAAAGCAGCGCAGAGAGAATTCGAGTTCGGATCATTTTATAATACCTTTACGAGAACGTTGAAATTTGAATTGAAAAACAACTAAATATAGCTATGAAATCTTCAACTTTAACATTGACACTGCTTTTGATTGGGGCTATGACCTCTTACTCTTCTTCAGACCAACCGGTTAATGCCGACACAAGCACCCCTGACACCTCGGCGAACGAAGCCCCTAAGACCCCAGAGTACGAATTGGTTTGGGGAGATGAGTTTGACTATGAAGGCACACCAGACGCAGCAAAATGGCACTTTCAAACAGAACCCATTACCGATAACGGGTGGGCAAATAACGAACTTCAGCATTACACGAGCCGAGAAGACAATGCCTACGTAAGCGACGGAACTTTGAAAATCGTAGCAAAGCGCGAGACCTATGAATATGCAGGATTGACCAAAGAATATACCTCTGCACGATTGAATTCAAAATACGATTTCCAATACGGAAAGATTGAGGTGCGTGCAAAGCTTCCTTCTTCTGCCGGAACCTGGCCGGCCATTTGGACACTGGGCTCGAACATTGATGAGAAAGGAAACTATTTCGGCAACACGCGCGGAAGTGTGGGATGGCCATATGCAGGAGAAATGGACATTATGGAGCAATTGGGGTCAAACAAAAACGAGACCCTGGGCACCTTTCACTGGCACGATACCGGAACCAACGCTTATGGAACCTATGGTCTTAAAACATCAGCGCCTACCTCAACCAGTAGTTTTCACAACTACATCTTGATATGGGACGCCGATCGCATGGATATTTATGTCGATGACAAATTAGTGGTCCGCATGAACAATGCCGCTAATGTGCCGTTTGACAATCCGCACTACTTGTTATTAAATGTCGCCATGGGAGGCAGCCTTGGTGGAGATGTTCCCGCAAGCTTTGAAGCAGACCAAATGGAAATCGATTACGTACGCGTTTTTCAACTAAACGACTAATGAAATACCACCAATTGCCACAGGCGCTTTTTGAGAAAAACCGCGCAAAGTTTGTTGCCCAAATGAAAGGCAAAAGCCTTGCCGTTTTCAATTCAAACGACATGTATCCTATCGGTGCTGATGCCACTTTTCCGTTTGAGCAGCAGCGCGACTTGTTTTACCTCACTGGTGTAGACCAAGAAGAGAGTATTCTAGTGCTTTTTCCGGGTGCTGTAAACCCCAAGCACAGAGAGGTTCTGTTTGTTCGCGAAACGAATGAGCATATTGCGGTATGGGAAGGGCCCAAACTTGACAAAGATCAAGCCACTGCGGTTTCGGGCATAGAGACGGTATATTGGACTCATCAATTCGAAAGCGTTTTTGCCGATCTCATGAGTGAGGCAGACACGGTATATTTTAACACCAACGAGCATTACCGGCAAGCGGTAGAGACGGAGACGCGTGAAGAGCGTTTTATCAAAAAGGTAAAAGAGCACTATCCGGCGCACACGGCTGCCAAGAGCTTTCCGATCTTAAACGCAATCAGAGGGGTTAAAGAACCTGAAGAAGTAGCGCTTATTGCGCACGCATGCGGCGTCACCGAAAAAGGATTTAGGCGCGTATTGGGCTTTGTTCAGCCAGGCGTCTGGGAGTATGAGATTGAAGCGGAGTACTTGCATGAGTTTGTCTGCAACAGGTCTAAAGGATTTGCTTATACACCGATTATTGCCTCTGGCAATGCGGCAAACATTCTGCATTACATCGAAAACAACAAACAGTGCCAGGCAGGAGAGTTGCTGCTCATGGATGTTGCTGCTGAATACGCCAATTATTCTAGCGATATGACCCGCACGATACCGGTCAGTGGTAAATTCAGCGAAAGACAGCGCCAAGTCTATGAAGCGGTATTGCGCGTCAAAAACCAGGCTACCGAATTGCTGCGCCCAGGCATTCTATGGGCTGAACATCATAAAGAGGTCGGCAAGATTATGACGGCAGAACTCCTAGAGTTAGGCCTCTTAGACAAGGCAGATGTTCAGGGGCAGTCTGAAGACAGACCTGCGTACAAGAAATACTTCATGCACGGAACATGCCATCATTTGGGACTGAATACCCACGACTACGGGGAGCTCAAGACCCCAATTACGGCCAACATGGTTTTTACCGTAGAGCCAGGAATCTATATTCCAGAAGAAGGTTTTGGTGTGCGCCTAGAGGACAATGTGGTGGTTCAAGAACAAGGAGCGCCTAAAAACCTCATGAAATCTATTCCGATTGAGGCTGAAGAGATAGAAGAACTCATGAACAACCGAAAGGTATAATACCGTTCGGTATATCTATTCGTTAAGTTAAAATAGTACTAGAACGAAGTCCATCCCTGTGCCTTCAATTCTGACTGTTCTCCAGAGCGTAAAACGAGTTGAGCCCCCTTGTTTTTTTCTGCAACATGACCAATCACGCTCAAATTGGGGTTCGCTTTGATCTTCGAATAGTCTTCTTGACGAATGCTGAAGAGTAATTCGTAGTCTTCACCGCCGTTCAACACCGTTGTGGTGGGGTTTAATCCGAACTCATCGCTTACCGAGATGACGGTAGGGTCAATAGGCAGCTTTTCTTCGTAGATCACGACCCCGACCCCAGACTCTTTATGCAGATGCAATGCCTCTGAAGAAAGGCCGTCACTGATATCGATCATCGCTGTGGGCGTAACCTCAAGCGCCTCTAGAAGCTCTACGATGTCTAGGCGTGCTTCGGGCTTGAGTTGACGCTGAACGATGTAATGGTAGGGCTCTAGGTCGGGCTGATGCTTTGGGTTGGCTTCAAAGACTTGACGCTCGCGTTCTAACACCTGAAACCCTAGATAGGCACCACCTAAATCACCACTCACTACAAGCAAATCGTTTTCTTTGGCCCCGCTGCGATAAGCCACTTTGTTTTCGGCCACTTTTCCGATAGCGGTGACCGAAATAGTCATGCCTTTGAGTGATGCAGTGGTATCGCCTCCAACCAAGTCAACCTTGTAGGTCTCACAAGCATCTTGTACGCCTTGATAAAAGGCCTCTAACGCTTCAAGCGTGAAACGATTTGACACCGAAATTGAAACCGTGATGTGTGTGGGTCGCGCATTCATCGCGCAGATATCTGATAGATTTACAACCACCGCCTTATAACCCAAATGCCTCATGGGCATGTAACTGAGATTGAAATGTATGCCTTCTACGAGCATATCAGTGCTGATCACTGTTTTTTCATTTCCCATCTCAAGAAGCGCCGCGTCGTCTCCGATCCCTTTCAGGGTCTCGCTTCGGGTGGCTTTAAACGCTTTAGTAAGATGGTCGATTAAGGCAAATTCGCCTAATTCTTCGATAGATCTAAGCGGTTGGTTTTTCTCTTCAGTCATTTGGGCTTTACTTGACGCAAAAATACCACATTAAATAATGCAGCCGTTTTGTTCAAAACCTGTGAAAAAACAGGGCTTTGGTTTATCTTTGCAGTGTCGAAAAAATCAAATTTTATGATCAAAGTTGCTACTTCGGCTCGCGATAAAGTTCGAACCCTGATGACAGAAGAAGGGTTTGATGCCGCTACCGACTTTGTGAGAGTTGGGGTGAAAAGTGGCGGATGCAGCGGCCTTACCTATGAACTTAAGTTTGACAACTCGCTCGATGAGAGCGATAAAGTATTCGAAGACAACGATGTGCGCATTGCCGTTGACAAAAAGAGTTTTCTCTATTTGGTAGGCACCACCCTAGAGTATTCGGGTGGATTAAACGGTAAAGGATTTGTGTTCAACAATCCTAATGCACAGCGAACCTGCGGATGTGGAGAGAGCTTTTCACTCTAGCCAGCCCCTTAAAAAAACGCTATGGCCTATACAGAAGAAGAATTAAAGAAAGAGTTAGAGACCAAGGAATACGCGTACGGATTTTACACCGATATAGAATCTGAAACCTTTCCAAAGGGGCTCAACGAAGAAATTGTTCGTGCAATCTCAGAAAAGAAAGAAGAGCCAAAATGGATGACCGAATGGCGCCTAGAGGCCTTCAAGCAGTGGCAGAAAATGACCGAGCCTGAATGGGCGAACGTGCACTATGCTAAGCCAGATTTTCAAGACATCTCTTACTATTCTGCACCGAACAAAAAACCAAAATACGACAGCCTTGACGAGGTAGACCCCGAGCTTTTAGACACCTTCAAGAGACTTGGGATTTCGCTTGATGAGCAAAAGAAGCTCGCAGGTGTAGCGGTGGACGTAGTGATGGATTCGGTCTCGGTAGCAACCACTTTTAAAAAGACCTTGGCCGAAAAAGGAATCATTTTCTGTTCGATTTCAGAAGCCATCAAAGAACATCCTGAGCTCGTGAAAAAATACATTGGCTCTGTAGTTCCGCCAAGAGACAATTTCTACGCAGCCCTAAACTCTGCAGTGTTCTCAGACGGAAGCTTCTGCTACATTCCGAAAGGGGTGAAATGTCCGATGGAACTTTCGACCTACTTCAGAATTAATCAGGCAGGTACCGGACAGTTCGAGCGCACCTTGGTAATTGCTGATCAGGGGAGTTACGTGAGTTATTTAGAAGGCTGTACCGCCCCTTCTCGCGACGAAAATCAACTGCATGCGGCGGTGGTAGAGCTCATCGCATTAGACGACGCTGAAATTAAATATTCTACGGTTCAAAACTGGTTCCCAGGAGACAAAGAAGGAAAAGGAGGGGTGTACAATTTTGTAACGAAGAGGGGGCTTTGCGAGCGCAACGCTAAGATTTCTTGGACACAAGTTGAAACGGGTTCTGCCGTTACCTGGAAGTATCCGTCTTGTATCTTAAAAGGTGACAACTCTATCGGAGAGTTTTACTCGATAGCGGTGACCAATAATTTCCAGCAAGCCGATACCGGAACCAAAATGGTTCACCTCGGAAAGAACACCAAAAGCACGATTATATCGAAAGGAATCTCTGCCGGACGCTCTCAAAACAGTTACCGCGGATTGGTACAAATCCAATCTAGAGCCGAGAACGCCAGAAACTTCTCGCAATGTGATTCGCTACTCATGGGAAATCAGTGTGGCGCACACACCTTCCCATATATCGAGGCCAAAAACAAGTCGGCCCAAATTGAGCACGAGGCGACAACAAGTAAAATCGGAGAAGATCAGATCTTCTATTGCAATCAGCGCGGAATAGACACCGAAAAGGCCATTGCCTTGATTGTAAACGGATTCAGCAAAGAGGTGTTGAATAAGCTGCCGATGGAGTTTGCAGTAGAAGCCCAAAAATTGTTAGAAATCAGCCTTGAAGGCTCAGTAGGATAAATAAGATTGACCATGTTGCACATTGAAAACCTTCACGCAAGAGTTGAAGAAAAAGAAATATTAAAAGGAATTAGCCTAGACGTAAAGCCAGGAGAGGTACACGCTATAATGGGTCCGAACGGTTCAGGAAAAAGCACCTTGGCATCGGTCATTGCGGGTCGCGAAGACTTCGAGGTGACAGACGGAAAGGTAAGCCTAGACCAACAAGACTTGCTTGATCTTGACCCAGAAGAGCGCGCCCACGCAGGTGTTTTTCTTTCGTTTCAATACCCTGTTGAAATACCCGGAGTCACGGTAACGAACTTCATCAAGGCATCGATCAATGAATCTCGCAAGGCAAGAGGTCTTGAAGAGATGCCGGCTAACGAGATGCTCTCTAAAATCCGAGAGAAATCTGCGCTGCTCGAAATTGACCGCAAATTTTTATCGCGCTCTTTGAACGAAGGATTCTCGGGAGGAGAAAAGAAGCGCAACGAAATTTTTCAAATGGCGATGCTTGAGCCAAAGCTTGCCATTCTTGATGAGACCGACTCAGGCCTGGATATCGACGCCCTTCGCATTGTGGCAAACGGGGTCAATAAATTGAGAAACAAAGACAACGCTATTGTGGTCATCACCCACTATCAGCGCCTGTTGGATTATATCGTTCCAGATCACGTTCACGTGTTGTACAATGGTCGCATCGTTAAATCTGGAACCAAAGAGCTGGCCAAAGAGCTAGAAGAAAAAGGATACGACTGGATCAAAGCAGAAAACGACTAATTATGGATCTTACAGATAAGCTCTTATCGTCTTTCATTGCCTTTGAAGACCAGGTCAATGTAAACGATCCGGTCCACGAAATTCGCACTGAAGCACTGAAGCGTTTTGAGAAGCAGGGGTTCCCAAACAAGAAGCTTGAAGCGTGGAAGTATACCTCATTGCAAGAACTGTTGGCAACAGATTACAGTATTTTTCCGAAGTCAAAATGTGCCCTAGAATACGCCAATGTTCGTCAATATTTTTTACACGAAATAGAGACCTTCAAGATCGTTTTTGTAGACGGGCAATACAGTTCATTTCTATCAGAAACCACCCACGACGGAGTAGACGTCTGTTTGTTCAGTGCTGCGATTGAAAAGCCGAAATACAAGCATGTTGTAGACGCGTATTTCAATAAGGTGGCGAATCAAAAAGACGCCCTCACCAACCTCAACACCTCATTTGCGAACGAAGGAGCCTATATTTTTATTCCTAAAGGCAAGGCTCCGCTAAAGCCTATTGAAATTGTGCACTTCGCGACTGGGGCAACCCCTCAGATTTTGCTACAGCCAAGAAACCTCATCGTTTTAGAGGAGGGGGCAGAGGCTCAAATCATAGAGCGCCATCAAGCCCTTGCACCGATTGAGGCCTTCACGAATTCGGTTACCGAGATTTATGCAGGTAAGAATGTCATACTCGATTACTATAAGTTTCAAAACGACCAACTTACGGCATCACTAGTTGACAACACCTACATCGACCAAAAAGAAGGCAGTGAAGTGCGCGTACACACCTTGTCTTTTGGAAACAAACTGGTTCGAAACAACCTGAATTTCTATCAAAATGGAGAGCACTGTAACTCTGTGTTGAAAGGGGTTACCTTGGCATCTGAGCGTCAGCATATCGATCATTACACTTTGGTCCACCACGCCCAGCCTAATTGCGAGAGCCACCAAGATTACAAGGGAGTTTACGACGATCGTTCTGTCGGGGTATTCAACGGAAAGATTATTGTCGATCAGATTGCACAAAAAATCAATGCCTTTCAGCAGAACAACAACCTGTTGATCAATGACAAGGCGACGATTAATACCAAACCACAGCTCGAGATCTTCGCAGACGATGTGCGCTGTTCGCACGGATGTACCATTGGTCAACTTGACGAAGACGCCCTGTTCTATTTGAGATCAAGAGGGATTCCAGAGAAAGAGTCTCGTGCGTTGTTGATGTATGCCTTTGCGAACAACGTTCTCGAGTCGGTGAAAAACAATGCTTTAGAGCGCCGCGTAAAGCAAGTCATCGCAGACAAGCTTGGTGTTCGATTAGGATTCGACCTTTAAAAGTTGCTTATGACCAAAACGACGTTTGACGTTCAGGCTATCCGCAAAGACTTTCCGATTCTGAATCGCGAGGTCAATGGAAGACCGTTGGTCTATTTTGACAATGCCGCTACTTCTCAGACTCCAAAGCAGGTTATTGACGTTATAGTAGACTACTATTCACGCTACAACGCCAATATACATCGTGGAGTTCATACGCTCTCACAAGAGGCAACGGATGCCTACGAAAGGGCAAGAGAAACCTTGAGGGTGCATTTGAATGCGAAAGAAGCTTCAGAAATCATATTTACCTCGGGTACCACCCATTCGATCAATCTGGTTGCGAATGGTTTTCAGGCATTGCTAGGGCCAGACGACGAGCTTATGGTCTCTGAAATGGAACACCATTCGAATATAGTCCCTTGGCAAATGTTGTGTGAGAAAACGGGCTCAAACCTGAAGGTTGTTCCGATGAATGGGCGTGGAGAGCTTGACATGGAAGCCTTCGACAAGCTCTTAAATTCAAAGACGAAACTTGTCTTTTGCAATCATGTTTCGAACGCTTTAGGATCGATAAATCCTATTGAAGAGATTATCAATAAAGCACATGCTGTTGGCGCCGCCGTATTGATTGATGGCGCTCAAGCTGCGCCTCACTTTAAGGCTGATGTGCAAAAGCTAGACGTTGATTTCTATACGATTTCAGCGCATAAGGTTTGCGGACCAACAGGAGTCGGTCTCCTCTACGGAAAGCGTGAATGGCTTGAAAAGCTGCCGCCCTACCAAGGCGGAGGCGAGATGATCGCCGAAGTCAGCTTTGAGAAGACCACCTATGCCGGACTTCCTCACAAGTTTGAAGCGGGGACTCCTAATATCGCAGGAGGCATCGCCTTCGGGGCTGCTATTGACTACATGAATGCCATAGGCTTTGAGCGAATCGCCGCATACGAACACGAGCTTTTGGTCTATGCCACTGAACAATTGAAACAGATTGAAGGACTACGCATTATCGGAGAGGCTGAGAAGAAGGCTTCAGTAATCTCATTTAATGTGGGCAGCATTCATCCTTATGATGTAGGGGCTATTTTGGATAAACTCGGAGTAGCCGTTCGAACTGGGCACCATTGCGCTCAGCCGGTGATGCACCATTTTCAAATACCAGGAACGGTAAGGGCAAGCTTTGCCTTTTACAATACCAAAGAGGAAATTGATAGCTTAGTAGAGGCGGTCAAAAAGGCCGTAAGCATGCTGCAATAAACGACGTATTCATGAGCCAACATCAATCGATAAACGACATTCAAGACGAAATCATAGACGAATTTAGCATGTTCGATGATTGGATGCAGCGCTATGAATACATGATCGAACTTGGCAAGTCGTTACAACTGATAGATGAGCAGTACAAGACAGACGAATACACCATCAAAGGCTGTCAAAGCAAAGTATGGGTGTTTGCTGAGCTTAAAGACAATACGATAGAGTTCACCGCAGATAGTGATGCCATCATTACCAAAGGAATCATTGCATTATTGCTGCGCGTATTTAGCGGACAACACCCTAAAGACATCCTTGACGCCGAGCTGTATTTCATCGATCAGATCGGACTCAAAGAACACTTGTCTCCAACCCGTGCTAATGGGCTTGTGAGCATGATCAAACAAATCAGGCTTTATGCCGTTGCCTATCAAACCCAAATTGAAGAATAGCCATGAGTGAAACACAAGACACTTCAGCCTTAGGAGAAAAAATTGTTAAGGTGCTTAAAACCATCTTTGATCCCGAGATTCCAGTGGACATCTACGAACTTGGATTGATTTACGATGTGCTCGTCAATGAAGACAATGAGGTGCGTATTTTGATGACATTGACTTCTCCGAACTGTCCGGTAGCCGAAACCCTTCCTGTTGAGGTCGAGGAGAAGGTAAAATCGCTAGACGAGATTAAAGATGTTGAGGTAGAGATCACTTTCGACCCGCCTTGGACACAAGACTTAATGAGTGAAGAGGCCAAATTAGAGCTCGGATTGCTGTAGTCATGTCAAGCGCTAAAGAACCCATTGTAAACCGGGTGGCGAACAGCCACTTGAAGACATTTGATCTTGAAGAGCTGTACGTTGAGGGTTCTCGTATGGCTTTAGATATCGCGCAATGGTTCGAAGAGGGAGAATTGCTGAGAGAATCTACTCTTCGTAATGCACTCAAGACAGCAGACTTTGAAAGGTATAGAGGAGCGCATATTGCGCTGCATTGCAGTAGCGACATCATTCTTCCACAATGGACCTACGCATTGGTTACCGCCACATTATCGCCCATCGCTGAAACTATAATTTTAGGAGATCTTGAGCAGCTCGAAGTGGTCCTTTATGAACGCGCTCTTGCAAAAGTTGATTTTTCGATCTACAAAGAAGTCCCAGTTATCCTCAAAGGGTGCTCAAAAAAACCCGTGCCAGACCAGGCCTATGTAAGCGCTGCTATGGCCTTAAAAAAGGTCGCTAAAAAGCTGATGTACGGAGAGGCTTGTTCGGCCGTACCGCTTTAGTCTTAAGAACCTCCGTATTCATCTAAGTGTTCAGGGTATAAGAAGTTGTTATAAGGGAAGCGTGTGACGTGAATTTCACGGATGGCTTTATAGACACTTTTCTTAAAGTGCTCTAAGTTTTCTTTGTTGATGGCTGATATGAAAATTGCCTTGTCGCCTATCTTATTGTACCACGTATTTTGCCACTCTTCGAGGGTGTAATGTCTCGCATCGCGTTCCTCCAGTAGATCGTCTTCATCAAACTCCTCTGGTGTGTATTGATCAATTTTATTAAAGACCATGACGGTTGGCTTTCCTTCACAATCGATTTCACGCAAAATTTGGTTTACTGCATCGATATGTTCCATGAACTGCCCATGAGATATGTCCACCACATGCAATAACAGATCTGCTTCCCGAACCTCGTCAAGGGTGCTCTTGAAACTTTCTACCAGCTGGGTAGGCAGCTTGCGGATAAACCCTACGGTATCACTTAACAAGAAGGGCAGGTTTCCTAGCACTACTTTGCGCACTGTGGTATCTAGTGTAGCAAACAGCTTGTTTTCTGCGAAGACCTCGCTTTTAGAAATCACATTCATCAGGGTTGACTTACCCACGTTGGTGTAACCGACAAGCGCCACACGGACTAGTGCGCCACGATTGCCCCGCTGGGTCTCCATCTGGCGATCGATCTTTTCTAATTTCTTTTTGAGAAGCGCGATGCGATCTCGTACAATTCTGCGGTCAGTCTCAATCTCAGTCTCCCCAGGACCGCGCATTCCGATACCTCCACGCTGTCGCTCTAAGTGGGTCCACAGTCCGGTTAGTCGGGGTAATAAATATTCGTATTGTGCAAGCTCTACCTGCGTTCGCGCATAACTGGTTTGAGCACGTTGTGCGAAGATGTCTAAGATGAGTCCTGTGCGGTCGAGGATTTTGCAGCGAAGCAGTTTCTCTATATTGTTTTGCTGGGCAGGAGTTAGCTCGTCGTCAAAGATCACCGAGCCTATTTCTTGCTCTTCAACGTACTGTGCGATTTCTTCAATCTTACCAGAGCCGAGATACGTTTTGGGGTTGGGAAGATCAATGCGCTGCACGAACCGCTTTTTCACCTCACCTCCTGCGGTATAGGTCAAAAATTCGAGCTCGTCTAGATACTCTTCAACCTTTTCAGCAGGCTGATTGCGGTGAATTGCTCCGATGAGCACACTGCTTTCATAAACGGTTCTCTTTTTCTCGAGCATTTGTTACGGCCTTAACTTATATACCTTGGATTGATCAAAATTTTACAGGATATTTATTATATATTTCTTGTATTATGACAGTACTAGTACTCATTTTATTTTTGCTTAACCCACCCTCAATAAATGAGAGAGAGGCTGTTCTTTTCCCATCCAAAATGGGGTTCAATATCATCTCTAATGACAGTATTTATTATACCGAAGATGGAGCTAGCTGGATGAAGAGGAAACACAAATTTAATATTAACATTTATCGGTTAAGGTATGTACCACAATTGAAAGAAAATAGTGTAAAATATTTAATATCAGTTGGAGGGGGTGAGGTATACAAATACGATGAAACCTTAGATACCTTGTACCGAATTGATAACTCTTATCGGTTTTTAAGTCGTTTTGGTGAAGCAATCATAAATGTAAACGACACTATTTTTTCTTTTGGGGGTTATGGTGAATTCCAATACAATAATAAACTAATCGCCTTTAAAAAAGACTATCGTGAGTGGACATTGTTGCCTACTAAAAACAATATTGTAGAACCAAGAATCAATGCAATTATTCAATACGATTCTATAGGCAACTCTATTTACATTGGAGCGGGGGAATCGGCCAATCATGAATTCGAATTGGAAGAAAGAGTACTCTACACAAGTATCTTTCAAATTAACCCTCAAGAAAAAATTGAAACAAAAACCGGCGACCTTAAACCACTTTCTTCTGTATTCAAAAGAGTAGGGGTTTCTAGAGATAATTATAAAATTTTTGATCAATATAGAATCCCTTTAATCTATAGTGATAATGAGATAATAGCCATAGATATCATTAAAAACAAGGCGTTTAAATTTATAGAGCCCGACCTAAATCGTCTAGAGAATTTTACCAATATAGCAGCATACAATAAGAGGGCTAATAATTTTCTTCTTGGAATAGATTTAACAACACATAAGCCTCGTTTAAATGTTATTAGTGAAAACGATTTGTTAGGATTGGAATATGAAGAAATTGATTTGTCTTTAAAAAAACCGAATACCTTCTTCCTATCTATTATTGGTCTAGCCCTGATTTCTTTAATAATCTTTTTTTCAAGAAAAAGCACTAGTTCGTCATTAAGGGATCTAATAGACGAAAGCATAAATGAAATAAAAACTCAACTTTCAAGCGAGGACTTCTTTATTTTAAAGTCGATCCTAGAAGCTTTTCCAAGTTTTATTGATTATCCTTATTTGCAAAATTCTTACGAGAAGGATCTTTCTTATGAGAGCCGTATCAAAAAACTCAGATCGTCCATTAAGGAGATTGATGAAGTAGTACAAAAAGCAATCGGAGTCAGAGGAGGTTCAATTTTTGAAATTGATAAAGGGCTTGAAGACAAGCGCATTAAGGTGATACGCCTAAAAGAACAAATCCATACCAGGTCTTATTTCTTTGGCAAGCTAAAGGGATTAAATAAGTAGCCTTGCAGCGTCTTTTGCGAAATAGGTAGCAATGATAGAAGCTCCCGCTCTCTTGAAACTCATGAGCTGCTCCATAACCACTGCTTGCTCGTCAATCCAACCTTTTGCGGCTGCTGCTTTTACCATCGCATACTCTCCTGAGACATGATAAACGGCTATGGGAAGATCTGTTACATGGTTTAGTTCTCTAACAATATCCAGATAGGGCATTCCGGGTTTTACCATGAGGATGTCGGCCCCTTCGTCTTGATCCATAAGAGCTTCTTTGATCGCTTCTTTGCGATTCGCAGGATCCATTTGATAGGTTTTCTTGTCTGTAGGAATATCTTTTAGAGCCGCAGGCGCAGAATCTAAGGCATCTCTAAAGGGTCCGTAATGTGCACTGGCATATTTCGCTGCGTAGGAGAGAATGCCTACATCAGGGTATCCTGCTTGATCTAAGGCTTCGCGGATTCGAAGCACACGACCATCCATCATGTCGCTGGGCGCCACAAAATCGGCTCCGGCATCAGCATGTGAAACGCTCATTTTACACAAGACCTCAATCGTAGGGTCGTTTAAAATCTTTCCGCCTTCGACAATTCCGTCGTGTCCGTAAACCGAATAAGGGTCTAAGGCCACATCGGTGAAGACCAACAGCTCGGGCTGAGCACTTTTTATGGCCTTAATGGCGCGCTGCATAAGACCATTCGGATTGTAGGCCTCAGTGCCCTTATTGTCTTTTACAGATTGAGGAGTCTTGGCGAAAAGAAGCACGGCTTTAAGCCCTAGGTCGTTGAGTTCGGCGAGTTCTTTAGGCAATTCATCGAGGCTGTAGCGGTACTGCCCGGGCATTGAGAGAATCTCTTCTTTAACGCCTTGACCTTCTTCGACGAAAAGGGGAACTAAAAAATCGTTAACGCTAAGTTGATGTTCTTGAACAAGGGCTCTGATAGCTGCATTTTGGCGTAGCCTTCTATTTCTTACGATGGGGTACATAAATTTCTCCTTTTAGATAAAGGCGCGCGTTACCAGATAGTTTAACGCGGGCGCCATCAAGTTCGCAAATGAGTGATCCGCCTCGTTTAGAGGCTTGGTAAGCCGACAGGTTTGTTTTTTTAAGGTGTTCTGCCCAATAGACGCTTAGTGAAGTGTGCGCTGATCCGGTCACAGGGTCTTCATCGACGCCCACTGCGGGTCCAAAAAAGCGCGAAACAAAATCGATCTCTCCTTCACCTTTGGCGGTTACAATAACTCCTCTAAACGGCCAGCTTTTAATGGCAACGAAATCGGGTGAAGCGAGCGCAACGCTCTTAGGTGAGTCTAATCTCAGAATTAAATCGGTCTGCCCTTTAGCGGCATCGATTACAGGTGCACCAATCGCTTCCATGAGCACATTGCTCAGCGCATAAGGCTCAAGGCGGTCAGCCGGAAAATCAAGAGTATATCTCCCTTCAGCCTCTCTTTTTACTGAGAGAACACCTGATTGTAGGCTTTGAAAGTCAATGCGATCTGCAGTCACAAGCCCCTCACTGAAGAGCACATGTGCAGACGCCAAAGTGGCATGACCGCATAGCGCGACTTCGGTTGTTGGAGTGAACCAGCGCAGCCCATAGGGTTGTGTGTCTAATCGAACAAATGCGGTCTCTGCGAGGTTGTTTTCAGCAGCAATGGATTGCATGCTTGCAACGTCTAAGGCCTCATTAAGTATACATACCGCGGCCGGGTTTCCTTCGAATACGTTTTCGCTGAAGGCGTCGACCTGATACAGTGGCAATATGTGGTGATCTACTACACCCATGCTTTTGGTTTTTCAAGGACCTCTATAAGGCGCGCTTCTTCAGTGCCTGGTCTAGGACTGTAGTTGTATTTCCATTGAACATGTGGCGGAAGGCTCATTAAGATACTTTCGATGCGTCCGTTTGTTTTAAGGCCAAAGAGGGTTCCCTTGTCGTGTACCAGATTGAACTCTACGTAGCGACCTCTGCGGACTTCTTGCCATTCTTTTTGTTCTGACATGTAACTCAAACCTTTTCTTTTCCGAACGATTGGAACATAGGCTTCGATGAAACTGTTACCCACTTCAGTCACAAAGTTGTACCACTGCTGCATGCTGCGCTCAGGTCGCGCTTTCAGGTAGTCAAAGAAAAGCCCTCCAATACCTCTCGCCTCATTGCGATGGGTGTTCCAGAAATAGTTGTCGCATTGTTTCTTGTAGGTTTTATAAAAATCAGGGTCGTGGGCGTCGCAGGCACGTTTGCAGATGTTATGAAAATGCTCAGCATCCTCGTCAAATAGGTAATAGGGAGTTAGATCTTGGCCCCCTCCGAACCATGAGTCTACGACTTCACCTGCTGAGTTGTAGAGCTCAAAATACCTCCAGTTGGCATGCACTGTGGGCACCATTGGGTTTTTCGGATGGATCACCATCGAAAGGCCAC
>JALRDO010000087.1 GCA_023262185.1 Flavobacteriaceae bacterium | reverse complement strand
AGATCATATTGAATATATCTTTTTAATAGGCATTAATGCGGTAGTATTACTGATTACTTACCTTTTAGAGAGCAATATTTTCATGAAAAAAGAGAGTGTGAAGACCATTTTATACGAAAACATTGAGATGATTAAAGAGGGCAAGCAAGCCGATTTATTAGCTGATTTGAAGCTTAGAACGGGCTTTAACGTGCACAGATACTCTATCCATAAAATCGACTTTTTAAAGGATGCGGCCCAAATCAAAATATATTTTTACGAGAAATAGATTTTTTTGAAAAAAAACTTGTTTTTTTTTGCAGATTTAAAAAAAGCCGTTATATTTGCAGCCCGATTCGGGAGATTAGCTCAGCTGGTTCAGAGCACCTGCCTTACAAGCAGGGGGTCACAGGTTCGAACCCTGTATCTCCCACAACCAAAGAAGCCTTATAAGACACAGTCTGTAAGGCTTTTTTAGTTTATAACCTTTTTTAGTCAATGTTATTTTTAGCTAAAAATTA
>JALRDO010000086.1 GCA_023262185.1 Flavobacteriaceae bacterium | reverse complement strand
ATTTCAGTCTCAATATACCCCTTGATCTTGTGTTCCTGACCACTTACAGCCCGAACCACATACCACTTTTTCTCAACAGTCTCAGACATAGGGCAATTAATTGATGATGTTGTTAAAATATAGTTGAATCAACTGGGATAAAGCACTGTCTACCCCCCAAATGGCTAAAGCAAATACTACTGAAAATACAGCTACAACGACCATAAGGTTTGATGCTTCAGCTTTAGTAGGCAAAGTCACATTGTGCTTTAACTCTTCAATTGATTCCTTTATATACTGCAACATATTCGATCTTTTTAAATAGGTGATGAACCTTTGCACGGGAGGAGAGACTCGAACTCCCGACACCTGGTTTTGGAGACCAGTGCTCTACCAACTGAGCTACACCCGTATCAGATGCCGAAGCATCTTGTATTCATTAAGAAAGGTATCCGCCCAGAGGGCGGACACCTTATTGACTTTATAAGATAAAGTTTAGTCTAGGATTTCAGTTACCTGACC
>JALRDO010000085.1 GCA_023262185.1 Flavobacteriaceae bacterium | reverse complement strand
TATCTGGAATTTTTTCAGCTAAATCATTGAGGTTGAGCCCCCTTATTTAACCCAAAAATTTTTCTTCAAAAAAAGTTGAGAAAAGATTTGGAGGGGAGAAAAAAAGGGATGTATATTTGCACCCGCTTTGAGACACAACGACAGAGTTGTATTGAGGGCATCAGAAGTTCATAGACATATTGAAAAGACAGCGCGATTATCAATTTATCTGCTTAGGTAGATAGAGAAGAGAATCAAAAAGATTGAGAATAAAAAAAATCCTTTGAGTAGGAGTAGGACGATTCGTTAAGAGGTAGTAAAAGATTTTTACGAAACAACAATGAAGAGTTTGATCCTGGCTCAGGATGAACGCTAGCGGCAGGCCTAACACATGCAAGTCGAGGGGCAGCACATATAAGCTTGCTTATAGGGTGGCGACCGGCGCACGGGTGCGTAACGCGTATACAATCTACCTTATGCTGAGGGATAGCCCAGAGAAATTTGGATTAACCCCTCATGGTATTAGAGAAT
>JALRDO010000084.1:246-512 GCA_023262185.1 Flavobacteriaceae bacterium | reverse complement strand
CTGCCTTAGCCCGCAGTGTGGTGGCGCACCTTAAAGAGCTTGCTGATATCTAAGCTATTTAAGCTAGATATCCATAAAAATATGTTATAAAACATAGTCTTATAAATTTCCGTGGCAATTTTAATGTCGGTCATAACAATGTCACATGGAAGATAGTTCCTGGCTTATATTAAGGCTAGTATCAATCAATGCAAGTCTAAATTTAAATGGATTAAAGCTTATGAAAATTTTAGTCGCGGTGAAGAGGGTCGTTGATTACAACGTCA
>JALRDO010000084.1:0-236 GCA_023262185.1 Flavobacteriaceae bacterium | reverse complement strand
CAAAATCCAAATTAAGCCAGACCAATCAGGGGTTCAGACCGAGAACGTGAAGATGTCGATGAATCCTTTTGATGAAATTGCTGTCGAAGAAGCAGTTCGTTTGAAGGAGGCAGGTATTGCAACTGAAGTTGTTGTTATTTCTTGTGGTGTTGCGGCATGTCAAGAAACTATAAGAACTGCTATGGCTATTGGTGCCGATCGTGGAGTGCTTGTTGAAACGGATGTTGATTTACAAC
>JALRDO010000083.1:279-514 GCA_023262185.1 Flavobacteriaceae bacterium | reverse complement strand
CGATGCTTCGGCTAACCTCGTAACTGAAGTCTACGTGGCCGGGGGTGTCGATCAAATTGAAGACGTACTTCTGTCCGTCCAATTCATAATTCATTTGAATCGCGTGGCTCTTGATGGTGATGCCTCGCTCGCGCTCCAAATCCATGTTGTCCAAGAGCTGTGCTTGCAATTCGCGCTGCGTCACCGTACCGGTGTGTTCCAGTAATCGATCGGCCAAGGTGCTCTTGCCGTGATC
>JALRDO010000083.1:0-269 GCA_023262185.1 Flavobacteriaceae bacterium | reverse complement strand
GTGTGCAATGATGCAGAAGTTACGAATGTGTTGCATGGACAAAATGGGTCGGCAAATATAACACCGAATCCCCCTGAAATTGCATCAGGATTCTACCTGCAAACGCCTGTTTCTCTTGCGGCTTTTGCGGCGAAAACGGCCCACAATACCAATGAGTTTCAAGGTGTCTTTCAGAACCTTCTTCAAAATGTTCCAGCTGGCCCCTTTGCTCTGTCCGTGTTCCCTGGGCAAATAGCGCGATTCAATTTCAATGATTTTCCGTCCTAGAT
>JALRDO010000082.1:263-530 GCA_023262185.1 Flavobacteriaceae bacterium | reverse complement strand
AGAAACGAAATCATCCTTGAAAGAGAAACAGTTCTTGAAAAAGAACACATCGATATTATTCTGGATGCCGGCGTTAAGTCAATCTTGATCCACAAAGAAAATTCAAACGAATTCTCTATCATTCAGAATACTTTACAGAAAGACCCTACAAACTCTGAAAAAGAGGCTGTAGAGTACATCTACCGTCAGTTGCGTAACGCAGATCCACCTGATGAGGAAACGGCAAGAGGAATTATTGAAAAACTGTTCTTCTCTGAGCAGAGATAC
>JALRDO010000082.1:0-253 GCA_023262185.1 Flavobacteriaceae bacterium | reverse complement strand
TAGGTGAGGTAGGGCGTTACCGTCTGAATAAAAAATTAGGTTTAAATATTCCTGAAACGACTGAGGTTCTTACCAAAGACGACATTATCGCCATCGTGCGCCACCTGATCGAGTTGGCAAATTCAAAAGCGGAAGTTGATGATATCGACCACCTTTCCAACAGAAGAATTAAGACTGTTGGCGAGCAGTTGGCAGGTCAGTTCGGTGTTGGTCTTTCCAGAATTGCAAGAACCATCCGCGAGAGAATGAATGT
>JALRDO010000081.1 GCA_023262185.1 Flavobacteriaceae bacterium | reverse complement strand
AAAGAAATTCTTCAGATTTTTGACCTTGCAGAAGAAGTAAAAGTATCTAAAGCGAATCTTAAAAAAGTTCAAGGTAGAACTTTAGCAGCTAGAGTATTGAATACTTGGTTCGAAGATTTCGTAGACGAAGATACAGGTGAAGTAGTTTCTATCGAAAGAAATGAAATTATCCTTGACAGAGAAACTGTTCTTGAAAAAGAACACTTAGACCTTATTTTAGATGCTGGTGTTAAGTCTATCTTAATCCACAACGAAAATAGCGGTGAATTCTCTATCATTCAAAATACATTACAAAAAGACCCTACCAACTCAGAAAAAGAAGCGGTAGAATACATTTATCGTCAGTTACGTAATGCAGATCCACCAGATGAAGAAACCGCAAGAGGAATTATCGAAAAATTATTCTTCTCAGAACAAAGATATTCATTAGGTGAAGTTGGTCGTTACAGATTGAACAAAAAACTAGGTCTTAACATCCCTACTACTACAGAAGTTCTTACTAAAGAAGATATTATCTCTATCGTAAGACACT
>JALRDO010000080.1 GCA_023262185.1 Flavobacteriaceae bacterium | reverse complement strand
GATCCATACGAAGCGCGAGGTCAGTTGTAAACATGACAGGCGCATGAGTTTTACCGGCGATATGTGCATCAGGTACCGCCTTCGCAGCAGATTCATCAGTTGGAATCCACTGTGTTGCACCTGCGGGAGACTTAGTTTGCTTCCATTCGTACTTAAAGAGCGTCTTGAAGTAGGTGTTATCCCATTTGATAGGAGTTGGTGTCCAAGCTCCTTCTAAGCCGCTGGAGATTGTTTGTGCGCCGTTACCGGTCCCATAACGGTTCTTCCAACCAAGGCCCATCTCTTCGATAGCTGCACCTTCTGGTTCTGCTCCAACATATGTGCTCGGATCTGCAGCGCCATGTGCTTTACCAAAGGTATGTCCGCCAGCAATGAGAGCCACTGTCTCTTCATCGTTCATCGCCATACGTGCAAAAGTTTCACGAATATCGCGAGCTGAAGCTAAGACATCAGGATTGCCATCCGGACCTTCAGGGTTTACATAAATCAGCCCCATTTGAACTGCAGCGAGTGGGTTATCGAGTTCACGGTCAC
>JALRDO010000007.1 GCA_023262185.1 Flavobacteriaceae bacterium | reverse complement strand
ATAAGATACTGTCTATTTAGATAGATACATCTTTCTTCTAGTATAGAGCTCATAAAATGCATCATCCTTTAGATCTTCTATAAAGAGAATGCTTTCTCCGGTACTCTTCATCTCAGGCCCTAGATTCTTATTGACATTCGGGAATTTGTTAAAAGAGAATACGGGCTGCTTAATTGCATAACCTTCCAATTGAGGATTAAAGCTGAAATCTTTAAGCTTTTTGTCTCCCAACATCACCTTGGTAGCATAGTTCACGTAGGGCTCACCATAAGCTTTAGAGATAAAGGGCACCGTTCTCGAAGCACGAGGGTTTGCCTCAATGATATAAACCGTATCGTCCTTAACTGCAAATTGAATGTTGATGAGACCCACCGTCTTGAGTGCGAGCGCAATCTTTTTGGTGTGGTCTTTAATTTGCTGCATTACAAATTCTCCAAGATTAAACGGAGGAAGGGTAGCATTCGAGTCTCCAGAGTGAATACCACAAGGCTCAATATGCTCCATGATTCCGATGATATACACGTCTTCGCCATCACAGATCGCATCTGCTTCTGCCTCAATTGCCCCATCTAAATAATGATCCAGTAGTAATTTGTTGTTAGGAATGCTTCTCAGCAGGTCTACCACATGAGCTTCTAATTCTTCTTTATTGATCACAATTTTCATTCCTTGACCACCTAAGACATAAGAAGGTCTAACAAGAAGAGGGAAGCTAAGCTCCTCTGAAAGCGCTATAGCCTCGTCGGCACTCTCTGCTACACCAAATTTTGGATATGGAATTTCTAGATTTTTCAGAAGAGTGGAGAAACTCCCTCTGTCTTCTGCAAGATCTAAGGCTTGAAAAGAAGTGCCAATGATCGGTATGCCATAGCGGTCTAATTTTTCAGCAAGCTTAAGTGCAGTTTGACCCCCAAGCTGAACGATTACCCCTTCAGGCTTTTCATGCTTAATGATATCGTAAATATGTTCCCAAAAAATAGGTTCAAAGTAGAGTTTATCTGCAGTGTCAAAATCCGTTGAAACGGTCTCTGGGTTACAATTGATCATGATGGTTTCGTATCCGGCCTCAGCAGCGGCTAACACCCCGTGTACACAACAATAATCAAACTCAATACCTTGCCCAATACGATTCGGTCCTGAACCCAGTACCACAATCTTTTTACGATCTGAAACAACCGATTCATTTTGAACTATTAAGGTACCATCAGCATACTGCATCTCCTCTTCAAAAGTAGAGTAATAGTAAGGGGTCTGTGCCATAAATTCAGCGGCACAAGTATCTACGAGCTTATACACCCGCTTCACTCCTAGTTCCTCACGCTTATTGTACACCTCACTTTCGAGGCATCCCATCATATGGGCTATTTGACGATCTGCAAATCCTTTCTGCTTCGCCTCTAGCAAAAGCTCTTTTGAGAGGTCTTCAATCTTGTGAGAAGAGATCTCTTTTTCTAATTGATAGAGCTCTTCGTATTGCTTCAAGAACCACATATCAATCTTGGTTATATCGTGAATGCGCTGAAGCGGAATCCCTAATTGGATGGCATCGTAAATCACAAAAACTCTATCCCAGCTAGCAACTGTCAACTTTTGAATGATTTCGTCGTATTGTGTATAGCCTTTGCCGTCTGCTCCCAATCCGTTTCGCTTAATTTCTAATGACTGAGTAGCCTTATGAAGGGCTTCTTGAAAGCAACGTCCAATACCCATCACTTCACCTACAGCCTTCATTTGAAGACCAAGAGAGCGATCTGCACCTTCAAATTTGTCAAAGTTCCATCGGGGGATTTTAACAATGACATAATCCAAGGTAGGCTCAAACAGTGCAGAAGTAGTCTTTGTAATTTGATTCTCTAATTCATCTAAGGTGTATCCGATTGCGAGCTTAGCAGCAATTTTTGCAATTGGATATCCCGTTGCCTTTGAAGCTAAAGCCGATGAGCGCGAAACCCTAGGGTTGATTTCAATGGCAATAATATCTTCTTCGTCATCAGGACTTACAGCGAACTGAACATTACATCCGCCTGCAAAGTCCCCAATATTGCGCATCATTTTGATTGCCATGTCTCTCATACGCTGAAACGTACGATCTGAAAGCGTCATTGCTGGGGCTACGGTAATGGAGTCTCCCGTGTGAATCCCCATAGGATCCATATTCTCAATCGTACAGATAATCACCACATTATCGTTAGCATCGCGAAGAAGCTCTAGCTCGTATTCTTTCCAACCGATAAGTGCCTTGTCGATCATTACCTCATGTATAGGTGAGATCTCAAGGCCGTAACTTAACTGTTGGTCAAACTTTTCAGGATCGTAAATGATAGAGGCTCCAGCACCGCCAAGTGTAAAGGAAGCTCTTACGCATAGAGGAAATCCAAATTGTTGCGCGATTTCTTTACCCTTCAAAAATGAATTCGCTGAGGCCTGTGGTGGCATTCCGATATCGATTTTTTGCATCAAATCACGAAACTTCTCACGATCTTCAGTAATCTGAATGGCATCGATATCAACCCCGATAATTTCAACTCCGAAATCGTTCCATATGCCCTTCTCGTCAGCTTCTATACATAGGTTCAGTGCCGTTTGACCTCCCATAGTCGGAAGCACCGCGTCGATATTTGGATGCTTCTTTAAAATATCAATGATAGATTTAGTCGTAAGCGGAAGCAGGTAAACGTGATCCGCCATGGACGGGTCCGTCATGATGGTTGCTGGGTTCGAATTAATCAAAACCGTTTCTATACCGTCTTCTCGTAAAGATCTTAAGGCTTGTGATCCTGAATAGTCAAACTCACAGGCTTGTCCGATTACGATTGGCCCTGAGCCGATGATTAAGATAGAATTGAGGTCTTTGCGTTTAGGCATGAGAATGGGTTTTCAAAAAGTATAGATCAAAAAAAAGGTGTCACTTTAAAAGTAACACCTCTTAACTAGTATTTCAATGAGACTCTTCTTCGCATCTTATTTCTTGTGACGCGGCTCTGAAGAGACGGTTAATTTCTTTCTTCCTTTGGCACGTCGACTAGCAAGAACTTTACGGCCATTTTTGGTAGCCATGCGCTCACGAAAACCGTGTTTATTTCTTCTTTTACGTTTCGAAGGTTGGTAAGTTCTTTTCATTCCTGATTCTTTATAGGATCGTGCCTTGAATTTATCGGGTGCAAATATAGAGATATTTTTAAAATCAAATGCAAAAAGTCTTGCCCATAGTTTTGATTAAATTTGCTCCCTCTAACCTGAACGCATGATCCATAAGAATATAAAAATTTTACTGAGCAGCGTCGCCTTAGGCTATGCGATCTTACAGTTTATTGAGGGGTTTATTGGCAATGGAATCTTTTTTGTACTTCTAAGCACTCTCATTCTGTTTTTGTACTTCAGAAACGAAATCATTCTCTTGTCGTTTTTAAAAATGCGGAAACAAGATCTAGCGGGCACAGAACGTTTGTTACTTCGCATAAAAAATCCTCAAGCTGTTTTGGTTAAAAAACAACAGGGATATTACAATTACCTCTTTGGGATTATTTATTCTCAGCGCAACCTCAATGAGGCAGAGAAGTTTTTCAAATCAGCCCTTAAGCTTGGACTAAGCATGGATCACGATATAGCAATGACAAAGCTAAGCCTTGCAGGTATTGCGATGCAAAAAAGAAGAAAGATAGAGGCTCAAACCCTCTTGACAGAAGCCAAGAAGCTCGATAAAGGAGGATTACTGTTAGATCAGGTAAAACTCATGCAACAGCAACTCAAACGCATCTAATTATTCTGCTGATTTTTAACAAAAAGCTCATTTTCAGTTTACTGGGCTAAGTACTAGCGCGTTTTATCGATAGATTTTTACTATTTTTACAAAATCTTAACATTTATTGAATCAATGAGCAACCTAGACCTTAAAGACAATACTTTTTTAAGACAATACGAGGTTTGCGTTGAAGGAAATCTAGCCAAAATAGAATACACTGCACAAGAGAAGAAAGTATTTCTTACCAAGTTGGTTATTCCTGAGCAAATCAATACCAAAGAGTTCAAAGAAGCTTTTATTAGAGCAGTGCTAGAACACATTCAAGAGCAAAAACTAAGGGTTGTTCCTACCAGTCCTCAAATCGCGGGTTTCCTCAGAAAACACAGACAACAATACAAAGAGATGCTACCTGTTGGCATTCGTATCTAAAGATTCGTTTATTTTATTCGAGCAAAGCCCTTTTTATCGATAAGATCTAATGCTACTTTTTGCAAAGAGTTCGATAGCGATGGGTCCCATGGAGTCCTAACGCGAATGTAATTCTCTGTAAAGCCCTCCGCATAGCCTTCATTGATTTCTTTTTCAAAGAGTACCTCACGAGAAGTTCCAAGGTGTTGTTCGTAGAATTGACGTTTTTTCTTCTCTGAAAGGCTTCTTAACATTTTTGAGCGCTTTTTTCTCACCTCATGAGGCACAGCCCACTCCATTGATGCAGCTGCTGTATTCTCACGCTCAGAATAAGTAAACACGTGTAAATAAGACACCTCTAGGTCAAGCAAAAACTGATAAGTTTCTAAAAACAGCTCGTCAGTTTCACCCGGAAAGCCAACTATGACATCAACACCAATGCAGGCGTCTGGCATAATTGAACGGATACGCTCAATGCGCTGACGATATAACTTAGTTAGGTACCTTCTTTTCATTCGCTTAAGAAGCGTGTCTGATCCACTTTGAAGTGGAATATGAAAGTGAGGTACAAAGTTTTTGCTCTGGGCTACAAAATCAATAATCTGATCTGATAGTAGGTTGGGTTCGATAGATGAAATACGCAGTCGCGAGATCCCTTCAACCTCATCTAAGGCCTCTATTAATTCTAAGAAGGTGTGATCGTGCTTTTTATTTCCATGTTCACCTTTTCCGTAATCGCCAATATTAACCCCGGTTAAGACGATTTCCTTAATGCCCTGAGCAGCTATTTCTTTTGCCTGATCGAGTAGTTCTTGAAGTGGAGCACTTCTAGAAATTCCGCGCGCTAACGGAATGGTGCAATAGGTACATGGGTAATCACAGCCATCTTGCACCTTTAAGAAAGCGCGCGTGCGTTCTCCTATAGCGTAACTGCTTACAAACGTATCTGTTTGCTCGATTTCACAGGCGTGAACATGTCCTTGAGCATTTGTTTTGGGTGACTCTAATAGCCCGTTGAGGTAACTTGAAAGACTGAACTTTTCACGTGCGCCTAACACCATATCTACCCCGTCGACAGCAGCCAATTCTTCAGGTTTAAGCTGTGCATAGCAACCTACTGCCACGATGTAAGCCTCTGGATTTAATTGATGGGCCGATTTCGCAATAGTTCTAAACTTTTTATCGGCATTATCAGTAACCGAACAGGTATTGATAACATATACATCAGCCACCTCTTCGAAGGCTACCTTCTGATATCCCTCTTGCTCTAACGAACGTGCCAAGGTAGAAGTCTCTGAGAAATTCAACTTACATCCCAAAGTGCAAAATGCAACCCTATTGGTTTGTGTACGCGCTACTCCCATTGTGGAATCAATTCATGTAAGGTATCGAAAAGTGCGTCCTCTTGAGGAGCAAAAGACACTTTTCTTCGCTTCATCATCTCTTCTGCTGTGCGTTTCGCTTTATCTAAACGGTACTCGCTTAATCCTTGAGCACCTCCCCATTTAAAGCTTGGGATAAAGTTTCTAGGAAATCCGCTCGAGAAGACATTCGTGCTGTACCCAATTACCGTTCCTGTATTGAGCACAGTTCCGATTGCCGTTTTAGAGTGATCACCCATAATTAAACCACAAAACTGAAGACCTGTAGGCTCAAATCGTCGTGATGAATAGCGGTATAATCTCACCTCTTCAAAGGTGTTCTTCAGATTCGAATTGGTAGTATTGGCGCCCAAATTGCACCACTGCCCGATGACCGCATTTCCCAAGTACCCATCATGCCCTTTATTCGAATAAGAGTGAATGATAACGTTGTTCAACTCTCCGCCGACCTTAGAATATGGCCCTATCACTGTGGGTCCATATATTTTTGCCCCCATTTTAACTACACCTGAGTCGCCTAAGACAAAAGGGCCTCGAATAAGCGAACCTTCCATAACCAATGCATTCTTACCAATATATATAGGACCGTTTTCGGTGTTAAAAGTGGCTGCATACGCCACTGCCCCTTCATCCATGAAAACTGGATGTTTACCGATCACGCAGCAAGAAGGGTGTAATGCTTCAGATTTCTGATGTTGAATATGAGCCTGAATCGCTTCGCTTAAAACAAGGTCAAGCTTAGAGAATAGATCTGAAGGCTGAGCCAGCTCCACCACCGGGTGATCTTCAAAAACGATTCGTTTTACTTCCTGAGGCTTTGGTTGTGTGCGATGGGCTATTTCAATGTCCCCCTGTACAAGTACTTCGTTAGTAGCTAAACGTAACACAGCAGCGGCCATAGCTTGCGTAGGAAAAACAGATCCGTTGAGTAAAACGTGCTCCTTTTCTACACTTAATGGCGGGTACCACGGGGCTAAGTGCGGTAAAGTATCATAGCAAAAGAATCCCTCGGGAATAAGACCTCTCCACTGATCAGCAATAGTGTGCACTCCAAACCTTAATTCTGATAGAGGCCTGGATAAGCACAACGGAAAAAAGTCTATTGTTTTGCTAAAATCACTTAGTACGTAATGCATGGGGATAATTCTAATTGCAAAGGTACAATGTGTTCAAAAAAAAACACCCCCGTAAAAGGAGATGTCTGTAGGGATCACAAAAGGCCAGGTTATTTTTGAAACTTGGCGTATTTGTTTTTGAATTTATCAATTCGACCAGCCGTATCGACTAGTTTCGATTTTCCTGTGTAGAACGGATGTGAAGTACGAGAAATCTCTACTTTAATTAGAGGGTAGCTCACGCCATCAACATCAATAGTTTCTTTTGACTCAGCGGCTGACTTAGTAATAAAAACATCATCGTTTGACATGTCTTTAAACGCAACTAGTCTATAGTTTTCTGGGTGGATTTCGCTTTTCATAACCCGTTATTCATTTTTGAGAGTGCAAATATAACGCAAACTTTCTAGTAAAGCAAAGCATTTTGTGTGCTAAAAAAGTGACTTTTATGGAGGCTCGAGCAATTAATTCATACTTTTAGATCAATAAATAAACATTATGGATACTCCTCTTCAGACTAGATCTTTTATCCTTACTTATGGCGGCGTTCTTGGTGCTTTAAGTGCAATATTTTCTTTCATGCTTTACACCATGGACATGCATTACCAAGGTGGAACCATGGTGACAATCGTTAGCGTAGTTCTTTCGGTTGCCCTGTATGCCATAGGAATGTTCCAGTATCGCAATGCCAATGCTGGGCTTATGACGTTCTGGCAAGGAGTTAAAATCGGTGTAGGGATTGCCCTTATAAGTGGAATCATCGTGGTCCTTTTCAATCTTGTTTTAACACGAGTAATCGATCCTGAAACGATGTCAAAAGCGATGAACTTTCAGCGCGAGCAGCTCATCGAAAATACCGAACTCACCCTAGAACAGATTGACATGCAACTTGCAGCTATGCAAAAGTTTCAAACCCCAGCCATCCAAGCAGCTTTTGGACTACTCTTCTCGGTAATCTTCGGATTTTTATTATCCCTCTTGCCTGCTGCTATCCTTAGAAAAAGCGAAGAATAGATCAATAAAATCTTACTTTTGATGCTGCTATGCAGCTGTCAATAGTTATTCCTCTTTACAACGAAGCCGAATCCTTGCCTGAGTTAAGTGCTTGGATAGTTTCGGTTATGCAAAATCGGGATATCGAATACGAGATTCTGTTCGTCGATGATGGCAGCACAGATGAATCGTGGAATATTCTAACCGACTTATGTGCGCAAAATCCCGCAATCAGAGCGCTAAAATTCGCTAAGAACTTTGGTAAATCTCAAGCATTGCACGCTGGTTTCAAACGAACCCAAGGCCAGTGGGTAGCCACTATGGATGCAGACTTGCAAGACAGCCCTGAAGAGCTACCGGAATTACTTGAACTCATGCAAAGCGAAGGATACGATCTTGTATCAGGATGGAAGCGCAAGCGCCACGACAACCTCTTCACGAAGAATATCCCATCTAAGCTGTTCAATTGGGCTGCACGAAAAACCTCAAAAATTCATCTACACGATTTCAATTGCGGGCTAAAAATGTACCGTTCAGAAGTAGTTAAAGCACTTGATATCAAGGGAGAAATGCACCGTTACATTCCGGTACTAGCCGCTTCTTCAGGATTCAACCGCATCGGCGAAAAAGAGGTGGCACACCAGGCGCGCAAGTACGGAACCACCAAATTTGGACCAGAACGTTTCTTAAATGGAATGCTAGACCTGATGACCGTACACTTCGTGAGTCGATTCGGTAGAAGACCCATGCATTTTTTTGGAGCCTTTGGAGTGTTGATGTTCATCTTCGGATTTGGGGCCGCCTTCTACATGGGGATCGATAAATTATTTTTCAATACTACTGCACGACTGATTACAGATCGCCCTGTTTTTTATCTTGCCCTTAGCGCAATGATTATCGGAACACAACTCTTTTTAGCAGGCTTTATTGGCGAACTGATTATTCGAAATGAAGGATCCAAAGAACGATACATCATTACAGAATCACTCAATAGCAGTCAAGACTTATGACCCCTCAAGAGAGAGCACATACATGGTTAAATCCCATCTTTGATCTTGAAACCCAAAGTCAAGTAAAAAAGCTTATAGAGAACGATTCTGAAGAACTAGTAGACGCCTTTTACAAAGAATTGGCCTTTGGAACCGGAGGGATGAGAGGGATACTGGGTGTAGGGACGAATCGCATCAACAAATACACCCTAGGAAAAGCTACCCAAGGACTTAGTAACCACCTCAAAAAACGCCACCCAGGCAAAAACTTATCCGCAGTAATTGCCTATGACTGTCGTCATCAAAGCGACACACTCGCTCAACTGGTTGCCGAGATTTTTAGTGCAAATGGCATTGAAGTTTCGCTGTTTAGCGCCTTGAGAACAACACCTGAATTATCATTTGCTGTCAGGTATCTATCCGCTGATGTAGGTATTGTCTTAACGGCCTCTCATAATCCACCAGAATATAACGGTTACAAAGTGTATTGGAACGATGGAGGTCAAATCGTGCCTCCTGAAGACGGAGAGATTATTGCAGAAATTCAAAACCTTGACTATTCAGCTATACGGTTTGACGCAGAAAAAGACCGTATTACCCCAATTGATAAGGAGGTCGATAAGGCCTTCTTTGAAGCATCGTTGAAACACGGGAGCCTTGGCCAAGGCGATCGCAACCTTTTCTCACTGGTATTCACCTCTATTCACGGTACCTCAATTACCGCAGTTCCACAAGTACTGCAGCAAGCTGGATTCACTAATGTTCACATCGTTGAAGAACAAGCTGTCGTAGACCCTGATTTCAGTACCGTTAAATCGCCTAACCCCGAAGAACCTGAAGCTCTAAGTATGGCCATTCAGCTCGCGAAGCGCCATGATGCCGATTTGGTTATTGGCACAGACCCTGACAGTGATCGTCTAGGGATTGCGGCGCGAGATACCTCAGGAGGTTTGAGTATTCTAAACGGAAATCAAGCCATGATCGTCTTAACAGAATACCTATTAGCACATCATAAAAAGAGAGGGTTTAACGGAAATGAATTTATTGCCTCCACTATTGTATCAACGCCGATGATTGCTAAAATGGCAGCGCAATACGGGGTGCGGTTTGAACAAACGCTTACCGGGTTTAAATGGATCGGAAAACTCATCAAAGACCATCCTGAACTCAGGTTCATTGGAGGAGGAGAAGAAAGTTACGGCTACATGGTTGGTGACTTTATAAGAGATAAGGATGCGGTGACCTCTAGCCTATTAGCAACTGAAATCGCCTGTGAATTGAAAAGCAAGGGTTTCACCCTTTACGATTACCTTATCGATTGTTATGTCAAATACGGCCTCTACCAAGAGCGTCTTATATCCATTACCAAAAAAGGGCAGTCTGGCGCAGAAGAGATTGAAGCCATGATGAAAGGGTTCAGATCACATCCGCCAAAAGAAGTAGCCGAAGAGCCTGTAGTTAAGGTTGAAGATTATCTTTCACAAGAATTAGTAGACCTTCAAACGGGTAAGCGCATGCCTATTCTGCTTCCCAAAGCCAATGTGATCATATTAGAAACCTCTAAAGGAAGTCGTATTGCAGCTCGACCCAGTGGTACAGAACCTAAAATTAAATTCTATTTCAGTGTTCACACATCACTTCAGGACGCCTCCAGCTACAGCTTACAAAAAGAAGCATTAGAAGAACGTATAGACCAAATTGCAACCGCTTTAGATCTCGATTCATGAAGGAATACAATAGACTTCTTGGATACGCCAATCCTTATCTAGGAAGCGCTTTAACAAATGCGGTGTTCAATTTGCTTTATGCGGTATTTAACGTACTGTCGATCCTCATCTTTATCCCTACTCTCGGAATTCTATTCGGTACACAACCTAAGGTAACTGAACCTCCTCAATTTGAAGGCATCGGGAACGTTAAAAACTTCATAGAACAACAGCTCAATTATTTCATTACCGCACGCGCAGAGCAATCAGATGAAGTCGGAGCATTGTTAGCTATTGTGCTGCTGAGTGGAATTATCTTTTTATTAAAAAACACCTTCCGCTATCTCGCAGCATACACCCTTTCGTTTTTGCGTACCGGGATGGTTAAAGATCTTCAAGATCACCTGTACCGAAAGCTATTAGCCTTGCCGCTGAGTTTTTCAAAGCAAAAGCGAAAAGGTGATTTGATCGCAAGAATGACAGTAGACGTAAAAGAAGTAGAGCAATCTATTATCAATTCGTTTGAAACGCTGAGTCGCGAACCCTTCACTATTTTTTTGGTTCTGGCATCGATGCTTGTTTTGAGTTGGCAATTGACCCTTTGTGTGTTGCTCTTTTTTCCGGTCGCTGGATTCATAATTGCTCGCGTAGGCAAGACACTTAAGGCACAATCTTTGAAAGCACAGCAAGAAACTGGATTACTTCTTTCTTTTTTCGAAGAAACGCTGGGAAAGCTAATGGTGATCAAATCATTTACCGCCGAGCCCTATTTCAATCAAAAATTTAACCGTAGCACCTCAAACCTAAGGGGGATTATGAATCGCGTCATTCAGCGCAATGCAATGGCCTCTCCCTTGAGTGAATTTCTTGGGGTACTAGTCGTACTGGTGGTCTTGTGGTACGGAGGATCCCTTGTACTCAAAGGAGATGCTGCCTTAAGTCCTCAAGAGTTCATGGGATACATAGGCCTCTTTTACACCATCATCAATCCGGTTAAGTTTTTAACCACCGTTAACTATAACCTCAAAAAAGGTAGACCAGCACTTGATCGCATCTTAGAAATTCTGGACGCCAAAGACACCATTGTTGACCCTTCTACTCCACAGCCATTTCAGTTCAATCGTGAAATTGAATTTAAACAATTGGGTTTTAGTTATGGAGAAACCACAGTACTCGAAGATTTTAATCTAAAGGTGAAAAAGGGTGAAACCGTCGCCATAGTGGGCACCTCTGGAAGCGGAAAGTCAACCTTAGTTCAATTGCTGGCCCGCTTGTACGACACTCAACAAGGTCATGTTCAAATCGACGGAATAGACATTACAGCCTTTTCAAAAGCCGACCTGAGAAAACATATCGCTTTTGTGACTCAAGAGGCCATGCTTTTCAATGCCCCTGTGATCGAAAATATTGCACTTGGAGACTTTAACGCAGAAATCGAAGCGGTGAAACATGCTGCCTCAGATGCGCATGCCTCAAGCTTTATTGACACCCTTGAACAAGGTTATGAAACCGAATTAGGAGACGATGGAAATCGACTGAGCGGTGGGCAAAAACAGCGGATCTCTATCGCCCGTTCTTTTTATAAAGATGCTCCTATTCTCATTTTAGACGAGGCCACCTCAGCCCTAGACACAGAGAGCGAAAAAGAGGTTCAACAAGCTTTAGCATCCATTCAGAAGAATCGAACTACCTTGATTATTGCCCATCGACTATCCACCGTTCAAAATGCAGATCGCATTGTAGTGATCGATCAGAAAAAGGTGGCTGAAATCGGTACGCATTCAGAGCTTTTGGCTAAAAAAGGACTCTATTACAAACTCATCCAAATGCAAACACTTTCGAGTTAAATCAATACTTATGCGCTTTCACCGCAATCTAGTTCTGGCTGTCGCCGACGCTATCGATCTTATCTTCAACCAAGACCATTATGCCGATAAGGTCATCGAACGCATCTTAAAGCGTGATAAAAGATGGGGAGCAAAAGACCGCGCATTTATTGCGAGTACGGTATACGAAATGGTAAGGTACCGCAGACTCTATCTCGAAATTGCAGAAGAAAAGTTACCCTTAACTGGTGAGGGATTCACCAAAGTCTTTTCTGTTTGGTGTGTACTCCGAGGTCATGGTCTTCCCGATTGGCCCGAATTTGAACATGCTCCCACCCGAAAGATCAAAGGGCGATTTGACGCCCTGAGAAATGAAAGGGCAATCAGAGAGTCTATTCCAGACTGGCTAGACGCATTGGGTGAAAACGCATTTGGATCTGAAAAATGGGAACGAGAATTAAAAGCACTCAATGAAGAAGCAGCGGTGGTACTGCGCACAAACACGAATAAAATCAGTCGAAAAGCGTTAAAAGAAAAACTCGCCGGCGAAGGGGTTGAAACTCATGAGCTTGCCGGCCTCAATGAGGCCTTAGAATTAAAGGAGCGCTCAAATGTCTTTCAGCTACAATCCTTTAAAGAAGGATTCTTCGAAGTGCAGGACGTAAGTTCTCAAAGGGTGGCTCCCCTACTCGATGTAAAGCCCGGACAGCGTGTGATTGATGCTTGCGCGGGTGCGGGAGGAAAATCACTACATCTTAGCACCTTGATGGAGAATAAAGGACAACTCATTGCCCTAGACATCTTTGAGCACAAATTGAAAACCTTAAAATTAAGAGCGAGAAGAGCCGGTGCCCATAATATTGAAACGCGCACTATTGATTCTAACAAGGTGATTAAAAAATTGGTTTCAAGTGCAGACCGCGTGCTGATCGATGCTCCGTGTACCGGATTAGGTGTTTTGAGACGCAATCCTGACGCTAAATGGAAGATCACTCCAGATTTCTTAGACCGGGTGGTAGAAACGCAGAAAGAATTACTGAATTCCTATACCCAAATGGTTAAGCCAGGCGGAAAAGTACTCTATGCCACCTGCTCTATACTTCCTCAAGAAAACGAACAGCAGGTAACAGCATTTTTGAAACGTCCCGAAGGGGCTGCCTTTAAACTCGTTAGTCAGCATCACCTTTATCCTTCAACGGATCATTATGACGGCTTTTTCATGGCTCTGTTTGAGCGTGAATCCTAATTAAATACCTTTGATTTTTTAATAGCCCCCCTATGATTTACTTCTTTGGAGATCCCAGTTCTTTGATTTATGCCGTTCAAAAAACGGATGCTTTAAGCGCCTCGGATATTGAAAAATTACAGTGGCTCTTTGGAGGCCACTCTTTGCTTCAAGACGAAAGCATTTCTCAAGCTTTTAGCGGTCCGCGCGCCAGCATGATCACTCCTTGGAGCACCAATGCCACTGAAATCATTGAAAACATGGGGATTAAAGGGGTAGTAAGAGTTGAACAATTCAACGCCTATAATGCAAACGAAGAGGTAGATCCCATGCTCTTTCAGCAGTATAAGCGTTTAGATCAAACGCTATTCGATATTTCGGTAGAGCGCAATCCAACCCTGTTGATCGAAGACATCGCACACTATAATGCACAAGAAGGACTGGCTCTAAGTGATGGTGAAATCAACTATCTAGAAGGGCTTAGCTTAAAGCTAGGACGTAAGCTTACAGACGCCGAAGTGTTTGGGTTCTCTCAAGTAAATTCTGAACACTGTAGACACAAAATTTTTAATGGCACATTCGAAATCGATGGCGTCGCCAAACCGTTCTCACTCTTTAAGCTCATTCGCAAAACTTCAGAACAGCACCCGAATAGCATAGTATCTGCCTATAAAGACAACGTAGCCTTTATTGAAGGGCCTGAAATTACTCAGTTCGCCCCAGAGCTTGCCCAAAAGGCTTCTTATTACAAAGAGACCAAACACCAGAGTGTGATTTCACTCAAAGCCGAAACACACAACTTTCCAACTACTGTAGAACCCTTCAATGGTGCCGCTACGGGTTCAGGTGGAGAAATACGAGACCGTCTAGCTGGTGGTATTGGTTCTTTACCTCTAGTGGGCTCGGCCGTTTACATGACGAGTTATCCGCGTCACAGAAAAGAATTATCTGCCCATGAAACCGCCATTGAGGCAAGAGAGTGGCTGTACCAAACCCCTTTAGACATACTGATCAAAGCCTCAAACGGAGCTTCTGATTTCGGAAATAAGTTCGGCCAACCCCTTATAGTAGGATCACTGTTGACCTTTGAACATCAAGAAACAGATCCAGCCTTTGACATGCGCACATTAGCCTACGACAAGGTGATCATGTTGGCGGGTGGTGTGGGTTATTCAAGAAAAGAGTACGCCCAAAAGAAGAGACCGGCACCAGGAGATAAAGTGGTAGTGCTCGGAGGTGACAACTATCGTATTGGTATGGGAGGCGCAGCAGTATCAAGCGCAGACACCGGTGCTTTCGGAAGTGCCATCGAACTCAATGCCATTCAACGTTCTAATCCTGAGATGCAAAAGCGTGCTGCTAATGCGATTAGAGCACTGGCTGAAAGTGATGACAACCCTATTGTTTCTGTGCATGATCACGGCGCAGGAGGTCACTTGAACTGCCTTTCAGAATTAGTAGAAGAAACCGGCGGAAAAATCAATTTAGACGCCCTACCCGTAGGTGACCCCACACTCTCAGAAAAAGAGTTAATCGGAAACGAATCTCAAGAACGTATGGGGCTCGTAATCCCCGAAAAGTCTCTTCGGCTGTTGCAAGAAATCGCAGAACGCGAACGTGCACCCATGTATACCGTAGGGGATATCACCGGTGACCATCATTTTTCGTTTTATTCAAAAAAATCAGACTCCAAACCCATTGATCTTGAGTTGACAGACTTTTTTGGCAATGCACCAAAAATGATCCTCAAAGACACTACCACTCCAAGAATCTACCAAGGGCTTACCTATACTTTAGCCGATTTCCACGAGTACCTCGATGCAGTATTGCGTTTAGAGGCGGTAGCCTGCAAAGATTGGCTTACCAATAAGGTTGATCGTTGCGTATCAGGAAGGGTTGCGAAACAACAATGCATTGGTCCATTACAATTGCCGCTTCAAAATTACGGTATAGCAGCTTTGGATTTCGCGAGTTACAATGGGATTGCAACTAGTATAGGCCATAGCCCAGTGAGTGGTTTGATCGATGCCGTTGCCGGAAGCAAAAATAGTATAGCCGAAGCCCTAACCAATATCGTCTGGGCTCCGCTTGCTGAGGGTCTCAAATCGGTTTCACTCTCGGCAAACTGGATGTGGCCATGTAACAATGAAGGAGAAAATGCTAGACTATACGAAGCCGTAGAGGCTGCTTCAGCGTTCTCTATAGATTTAGGAATCAACATTCCGACAGGAAAAGACTCGCTTTCTATGAAGCAGCAGTATCCCGATCAAGAAGTCTTAGCTCCTGGAACAGTGATTATCTCAGCCGCCGGACATTGCAATGACTTTACCAAAGCCGTAGAGCCCCTGTTTAAGAAGAACAAAGGAGCCATTTATTACATTAACTTTTCACAAGACACACATCAGCTTGGCGGCTCTTCTTTTGCGCAGACACAAGCAAAAATTGGAACAGACGCACCCACTATAAAGAACCACAAGAACTTTGGAGCAGCATTTGACTGGATTCAACTCCAACTGACCAATGAGCGTATTTGTGCTGGACACGATGTCGCCTCAGGCGGGTTAATCACGACGCTCCTTGAAATGTGTTTCGCCGACCCTCATATTGGGGCAGCTATAGACCTCAATGCAATAGGATGCGAAGACACCATCCGTCTTCTTTTTGCTGAGAATACCTCTGTGGTATTTCAAGCCACAGATGACAGCTTTGATGCTATCGCAACCACCTGCCCTATCCCATGTGTCAAAATAGGTGAAGTGCATGAAAGTGGTGAATTGGTCATTAAGAATGCAGGTGTTGAACTTGGTTTAAATATTGCGAGTCTCAGAGACCGTTGGTACGAGACTTCTGTTGCCTTTGACCAACATCAAACCTCAGGAAACTTAGCCTTTACTCGTTTTGAGAATTACAAAAGACAACCCCTTACCTATCAATTTCCGAAACAGTACCACTCACAGCGATTTGAAATTCAAGGAAAGAGACCTAAAGCCGCTATTCTACGCGAAAAAGGAAGTAACTCTGAACGTGAGATGGCCAATGCGCTTTACGCCGCAGGGTTTGAGGTGAAAGACCTGCACATGACCGACTTGATTAGCGGACGTGAAACGCTTGAAGGCGTTCAGTTTTTAGGGGCTGTAGGAGGCTTTTCCAACTCAGATGTGTTAGGATCGGCAAAGGGTTGGGCTGGAGCGTTTAAGTACAACGAGAAAGCTCAAAAAGCCCTCCATGATTTCTTTAAGCGAGAAGACACACTTTCTGTTGGGATTTGCAACGGATGTCAACTGTTTATGGAATTAGAATTGCTCTACCCTGAACATCCAACACATGCGAAAATGACCTTCAATCAATCTAAAAAGCACGAAAGTGCTTTTACCTCTGTGGTTATAGAAAAAAACAACTCCGTAATGCTCGGCTCATTAGCTGGAACGCGCCTAGGAGTATGGATTTCTCACGGAGAAGGAAGGTTCAGCATGCCACTGGCCAAAGAGCACTACCATATTGTAGGAACCTACGGTTACGAAGGGTATCCCTCGAATCCGAATGGCAGTGATTTCAATACGGCAATGCTTGTAGATCCAAGCGGAAGACACCTGGTCACCATGCCGCATATAGAGCGCTCTCTTTTTGCCTGGAACTGGGCGCATTATACAAACTCAGAAGATCATTTCAGCCCGTGGATTGAAGCCTTCATTAATGCTAAGAATTGGATTTTAAATTGTTAAGTGTTTAGCGTATTTTGCAAATACCTTAACATTTAACAAACATGACTTCTGTAACACGCTTATTCGATTTCGCATATGACCAACTGCAGCGCGATCCGATCGCGAAGGCCTTTAACACCAAAAAGGATGGGAATTGGGTCTCGACCAGCTCTGCTGAATTCATAGCGCAAGCCGAATCTGTCAGTAAAGCATTGATTGACCTCGGCGTACAAGCAAATGACAAGATTGCCCTGATCTCTATGACCAATCGCACAGAATGGAGCATCCTCGATCTAGCGGTATTGCAAATAGGTGCGCAAACTGTACCTATTTACCCTACGATTTCTCAAGAGGACTATGCCTATATTCTCAATCACAGCGAAGCAAAATTTTGTTTTGTATCCTGCGATGAAATTTTAGAAAAGGTTCTCGCGGTCAGTAGTGAATTAAAACACTTAAAAGAAATATACAGCTTCGACGCCTTGAAACGGGCCAAACATTGGACCGAATTGCGTGATAAAGGTCAGCACCTTAACCATAGTAATGAACTAGAAGCCCGCAAAAAAGCTGTGAAACCAGCAGATCTAGCCACTTTAATCTATACTTCTGGTACTACTGGTAAGCCTAAAGGTGTCATGCTCTCTCATGAAAATATCGTCACTAATGTGCTTTCTTCAAGAGAACGTGTACCCTTTGAATCCGGAGCGGTGGCTTTAAGCTTTCTACCTATGTGTCACATCTTTGAACGTATGATCGTTTACCTCTATCAGTACTGTTGCGTAAGCATTTATTACGGAGAGGGCTTAGATAAAATCAGTGATAATATCAAGGAGATTAGACCGAGCGTGATGACGGTGGTACCTCGCCTACTCGAGAAGGTCTACGATAAAATCATTGCAAAAGGAAAAGAACTTACTGGTCTTAAAAAATCATTGTTTTTCTGGGCAGTAGATCTTGGGCATAAATTTGAACCCTATAACCGCGGATTCATTTATAACCTAAAGCTCGCCATCGCTCGTAAACTCATTTTCTCTAAGTGGCAAGAAGCATTAGGTGGAAACCTTGAGCTCATGGTCTCAGGGAGTGCTGCACTTCAACCCCGCTTAACGCGGGTCTTTGGAGCTGCTGGAATACCTGTTATGGAGGGATATGGCCTTACTGAAACCTCACCGGTGATTACGGTAAACGATCAGCGAAACAGAGGATGGCGCATAGGATCTGTAGGAAAGGTCATTTCTGGTGTTGAAATCAAGATCGCTTCAGACGGAGAGATTCTGTGTAAAGGGCCTAATGTGATGCAAGGCTATTACAAGGACGAAGAAAAATCATCTGAGGTCTTAAAGGATGGATACTTTCATACCGGTGACATCGGAGAGATTGATTCAGACGGATTCTTGAAAATTACAGATCGTAAAAAGGAGATGTTCAAGACTTCGGGTGGAAAGTATGTGGCGCCTCAATTGCTCGAAAATCGCTGTAAGCAATCGCTGTTTATTGAGCAAATCATGGTGGTTGGTGAAGGCCAAAAGATGCCCGCAGCCCTAATTCAGCTCAACTTCGAATTTATTGAAGAATGGGCCAGTAAAAAGGGAATTAGCTTACCTCAAAATCGTGTTGATTACGGTACGAATCAAGAAGTTATTGCTCGAATTAGTAAAGAAATCGAAGATGCAAACGGTGATTTCGCACAGTGGGAAAAGATCAAAGATTTTAGAATTACCCCTGATGCTTGGTCTATTGAGGGCGGACACCTCACCCCTACCATGAAGCTAAAGCGCAAAGAGGTTAGAGGATTGTATAAAGATCTTTACAATGCAATTTACGCCTCTTAGAGTAGAAGTTAGACTTTATTTTTTTAGCTCAAATTTATTATGCATGCATAATAAATGAGTATCTTTATGGGGTTATGTCTTCAAAGAAACCCCTTATAGATCATTCACTTAGAGCCACTTGGCAGAGTGTGTCCCGCATGTATACTGAAATTGCCAAGCAATACGGTATCACTATGGCTCTTGGATTGACCTTGCTAAATATCGATCCAAAGAACGGAACGGCTTCTACTGCTCTCGGTCCTATCATGGGCATGGAACCCACCTCGCTATCCCGCCTTTTAAACTCATTAGAAGATTTAAAACTCATTGAACGAAAACCTAATCCTCACGACGGAAGAGGTGTTATCATTCATATCACTAGAGACGGGCTTGACAAAAGAGATCTCATTAAAAAGCATGTCTATGCCTTCAATCATGCGGTGGAGAAACAATTGAGTCCTAGAGATATCGAAGGTTTTTACGCTACCATCGAAGCGCTCAATCAACAAACCCAGACAAACGAATCGATTAACGTCTTATGAAAAAGAGAATCACAAAAGTAGCCGTCATTGGATCTGGAATTATGGGAAGCGGAATCGCCTCTCATCTTGCAGGTATCGGATTAGAAGTTCTGCTTCTAGATATTGCACCGAAAGAATTACTCCCTGAAGAAGAAGGACTTTCGTTAGCGCATCCGAAAGTAAAAAACCGGATTGTAAATCAGGCCTTAAGCAAATCGCTAAAATCTAAACCCTCACCTATTTATCATCAGGGATTCGCCTCTCGTATTCATGTCGGAAACTTAGACGATGACTTGCATAAAATTAAAGGTGTAGACTGGATCATAGAAGTAGTAGTTGAGCGCCTAGATATCAAAAAACAGGTATTTGAAACCATTGAGAAACACCGAACACCCGGAACCTTGATCAGCTCAAACACCTCAGGTATTCCAATCCATCTCATGTCTGAAGGAAGAAGCGATGATTTTCAACAGTACTTCTGCGGGACACACTTTTTCAATCCTGCACGTTATCTCAGGCTGCTTGAAATTATACCTGGACCAAAAACCAAACCAGAAGTACTCTCTTTCTTTGAAGATTTTGGAACGCGCTTTCTAGGAAAACGCGTAGTAGTCGCACAGGACACACCAGCCTTTATCGGTAACCGCATTGGAATTTTCAGTATTCAAAGCTTATTCCACAGCGTCAATGCACTCGGACTGACGGTAGAGGAAGTCGACAAGCTTACCGGACCGGTGATTGGCCGTCCCAAATCAGCCACCTTTAGAACTGTCGATGTAGTAGGCTTAGACACACTTGTTCACGTTGCTAACGGAATCAAAGAGCATTGTCCGAAAGACGAACGTTACGCAGTATTTAGCCTACCTTCATTTGTCACCGACATGATGGAAAAAAACAGGTTGGGAGCAAAAACCGGAGAGGGCTTTTATAAAAAGACCAAAAAACCAGATGGTTCTTCAGAAATCTTAGCGCTCGACCTGAATACTTTAGAATACAGAACGCAGCAGAAAGCAAAATTCGAAACACTAGAAAAAACGAAAAGCATTTCTGAAGTTGAAGATCGTTTTCGCATACTCTGCGATGGCACCGACAAGGCCGGAGAATTTTACAGGGCTGTATTTGGAGATCTTTTCGCTTATGTGGCACACCGTGTTGGAGAAATCACTGACCGCATATATAAGATTGACGATGCCATGAAGGCTGGGTTTGGCTGGCAGGACGGGCCTTTTGAAATATGGACGGCTCTTGGTTTAGACAGAGGAATCGAACTCGCCACAGCCAAAGGACATCAATTGCCCGAATGGGTCAACGCACTTCATCAAAGTGGGGCCTCAGGCTTTTACGCGCTTGACCAACAACACACTACTTATTACAATCAAGAGTCTGAAACCTTTGAGCGTATTCCCGGAAGAGATGCCTTTATCATTCTTGACAACACACGCAAAACAAGTAGCGTCTATAAAAATTCAGATTTCGAATTATTGGATCTCGGAGACGGTATCGTTTGTGCAGAGTTCCGCTCAAAAATGAATACCATTGGAGCTGAAGTGCTCACTGGCCTCAATAAGGCTGTAGAGATTGCAGAGACCCAATTCGAAGGCCTCGTGGTAGGTAACCAAGGCGCAAACTTCTCGGTGGGCGCAAATCTAGGAATGATCTTTATGCTCGCTGTAGAGCAAGAGTACGACGAGCTTCACATGGCTATCAAATACTTCCAAGACACCATGATGCGGATGCGCTACAGCAAGATACCAGTAATTGCCGCTCCTCATGGAATGACTCTAGGAGGCGGATGCGAGCTCAGTTTGCACGCCGATCGTGTTGTCGCTGCTGCTGAGACCTATATTGGACTCGTAGAGTTCGGAGTGGGAGTCATTCCTGGAGGTGGAGGTAGTAAAGAAATGGCGCTACGGGCGGCAGAAACCTTTAAAAAAGGAGACCTCGAGTTA
Source organism: Flavobacteriaceae bacterium (assembly GCA_023262185.1). Lineage (GTDB taxonomy): Bacteria > Bacteroidota > Bacteroidia > Flavobacteriales > Flavobacteriaceae > UBA3478. Next base: position 66,301 of record JALRDO010000007.1, on the reverse strand, counting down.
AATGCGCTAAGAGAGTATTTCTTAACCATTGCCATGGCCAAAGTATCCACCTCGGCTTATGAGGCCTACGATTTAGGAATTCTTCAAAAGGGTAAAGACATAGTGGTGCACAACAGCGACCAACAATTGGCCACGGCTAAAGCCTACGCTCGTATTATGGCGGATCAGGGCTACACACAGCCCAACCATAAGAAAGACATAAAAGTATTGGGAAGACAAGCCTTAGGTGCTTTTTTAGTCGGAACAGACAGCATGGTTGCCGGAAGCTATATTTCTGAATACGACAGAAAAATGGCCGACAAGTTGGCCTATGTGATGTCAGGAGGAGATCTCTCTGCATCTACCACGGTCAGTGAGCAATACCTACTAGACATAGAGCGTGAAGCTTTCTTGTCTTTATGTGGAGAACGCAAGACCCTTGAACGCATCCAGCATATGCTTAAAACAGGTAAACCCTTAAGAAATTAATTCAATGAAGACAGCATATATAGTCAAAGCCTACAGAACGGCAGTCGGAAAAGCCCCTAGAGGATTGTTCCGCTTTAAAAGACCAGATGAACTCGCTGCAGAAACCATGCGTTACCTGCTCGATCAAGTTCCGCAGCTCGACAAGAATCGCATCGACGATGTCATTCTTGGAAGCGCAATGCCTGAAGCAGAGCAAGGCCTTAATGTAGCCCGCTTAGTAGCATTAATGGGATCTGACACAGAAAGTATCGCAGGAGTTACCGTCAATCGCTATTGTGCCTCAGGCCTCGAGACCATTGCGCTCGCCACGGCGAAAATTCAGTCTGGGATGGCCGATTGCATCATTGCAGGTGGAATGGAGAGCATGAGCTACATTCCTATGGGAGGATACAAACCCTCTCCGGATTATCAGAGCGCCATCACTGGGCACTCTGATTATTATTGGAATATGGGACTCACTGCCGAAGAAGTAGCCAAACAATACAAGGTAAATCGCGAAGATCAAGACCAATTTGCTTACGAGTCACACCAAAAGGCATTAGTAGCACTAGCTGAAAACAGATTTAAAGATCAAATTGTACCCATTACGGTTAGTGAGATTTATCTCGACCACAACCAGAAACGCGCAGAACGCTCTTATGTGGTCGATACCGATGAGGGGCCAAGAGCCGACACTAGTATTGATAAGCTTGCAAAATTACGTCCGGTATTTGCTGATGGAGGAACGGTTACCGCCGGTAACGCCTCTCAAATGAGTGACGGAGCAGCATTTACCCTAGTAATGAGCGAAGAAATGGTAAAAGAGCTCCAACTAGAGCCTATTGCACGCTTGGTAAGTTATGCTGCCACCGGTGTCCCACCAAGAATAATGGGGATTGGTCCAGTTGAGGCGATTCCAAAGGCCTTAAAAATGGCGAACCTGAAAAAGGACGATGTACTCATTACAGAGCTAAACGAAGCTTTTGCAGCCCAATCGTTGGCCGTCATCCGTGAACTTGAATTAGATCCATCAACCGTCAATGTCAACGGCGGAGCGATAGCTCTCGGTCACCCCTTAGGATGTACAGGAACCAAGTTGAGTGTGCAGCTCTTTGATGAAATGCGTCAGCGCTCTTTGAAAGGAAAACACGGCATGGTTACAATGTGCGTCGGAACAGGTCAAGGCTCAGCAGGAATATTTGAATTTATTGCTTAAACCTATAGATATGGAAGAGAAAACAGCAACTACAGCACACATTAGAGGCGGACAATTCATTGTCAAAACCCCTACTCCAGAGGCGATCTTTACCTTAGAAGACCTCTCTGAAGACCAGAAAATGATGCGTGAAAGCACCAAAGAATTCGCCGAACGCGAACTGTGGGCACACTGGGAACGCTTTGAGAAAAAGGATTACGAATACACTAAGCAATGCATGCAAAAGGCAGGTGAGCTCGGCCTGTTGAGTATTGCGGTACCTGAGGCTTATGGAGGTATGGGAATGGGATTCGTTTCAACCATGCTCGTTTGCGACTACATCTCTGGAGTCACCGGTTCGTTTAGCACAGCCTTCGGAGCGCATACAGGTATCGGAACCATGCCAATTACGCTTTACGGTACTGAAGAACAAAAGCAAAAGTATGTTCCTAAACTCGCGAGCGGAGAATGGTTTGGTTCGTATTGCCTCACAGAGCCTGGTGCTGGATCTGACGCAAATTCAGGAAAAACAAAAGCGGTACTCTCTGAAGACAAGACGCATTACCTCATCACTGGTCAGAAAATGTGGATCTCGAATGCCGGATTCGCCGATCTTTTTATCGTATTCGCCCGCATTGAAGACGACAAATACATTACAGGTTTCATCGTTGAGAAAGACTCAAATAACGGGATCAGTTACGGAGAGGAAGAAAAGAAGCTAGGAATTCACTCCTCTTCAACACGTCAAGTCTTTTTTAACGAGACCAAGGTACCCGTTGAAAATATGTTATCCGAAAGAGGTAACGGATTCAAGATTGCCATGAACGCCCTCAATGTGGGTCGTATCAAGCTTGCCGCAGCATGCTTAGACGCACAGAGACGCGTTATTAGAGAAGCTACGAAATACGCAAAGGAGCGCGTACAGTTTAAGACTCCGATTGCCAATTTCGGAGCGATCAAAGAAAAACTAGCCCTAATGGCCACTCAGTGTTACGTCGACGAATCAGCTTGTTACCGTGCTGCAAGTGATATCGAAAACAGTATCAACGCGAGACTCGTAAAGGGAGAATCGCATCAAGATGCCGAACTAAAAGGCGTAGAAGAATTTGCCATCGAGTGCTCTATCTTGAAGGTAATCGTATCAGAGCACATACAAGACTGCAGCGATCAAGGGCTGCAGATTTACGGAGGAATGGGGTTCAGCGCAGATGCGCCTATGGAATCTGCATGGAGAGACGCCAGAATCTCTCGAATTTATGAAGGAACGAACGAGATCAACCGTATGCTTTCTGTAGGGATGCTAATTAAGAAAGCCATGAAAGGACACGTTGACCTCTTGACTCCTGCCTATGCCGTGAAAGAAGAACTGATGGGGATTCCTGATTTTGAAGTACCCGATTTTAGTGCTCCTTTAAGCCAAGAAGTAGACCTTGTAAAAAGGCTAAAGAAAGTCTTCCTTATGGTTGCAGGTACTGCAGTTGAAAAATTTGGAACCGAACTAGAATCGCATCAAATGCTACTTATGGCAGCCGCTGATATTCTGATCGAAATCTATATGGCTGAGTCTGCGGTTTACCGCACCCTTAAAAACATCGATCGCTATGGTGCTGATGCGCAAAAGGTACAAATCGCCATGACTGAGCTCTATGTCTTTAATGCTGTAGAAACCATTACCACCAAGGCCAAAGAAGGTATCGCCTCTATTTCTGAAGGAGACGAACAGAAGGGCATGCTTATGGGCCTAAAACGTTTCACGAAATACCATCAATTGCCCAATATTGGCGCACTTAAGGAGGTGATTTCAGAAAACATTAAAGAAAAAGACGGATACACCTTTGATGCCATCGCTTAATTTATGGCAATACACATCGAAAGAAGGCCACAGTATTGTGGCTTTTTTTATTGTGATTCATGACGAACCGCTATATTTATAGAAACCTTATTTCTATGAAAAAATATAGCTACAGCATTGTTTTCGGTCTTCTTGTGAGCACCTTTTCAGTCCTTGGTCAAACAGATCCAAAGATCTATGAGATCATTGAGGCTGTGAGTGCTGATCGCATTGAAAATTCAGTTAAGAAATTGGTTGATTTTGGCACACGCCACACCTTGAGTGATACCCTCTCCACTAATAGAGGTATAGGGGCTGCACGTAGATACATAAAAGGGGAGTTTGACAACATTTCTTCTAAGTGCGGAGACTGTCTAGAGGTATTCTATCAGCATAACTTCTTTCCAAAAGGTACTAACGAGCGCATTGTAAAAGACGTTGATATTGTTAATGTAGTGGCTATTAAACAAGGTACTAAAAATCCGAACCACTTTATCATCATGAGTGGAGACATCGACTCTCGAGTAAGTGATCCGACCGATTACACTTCAACTAGTCCGGGAGCAAATGACAACGCCAGTGGAATGGCCGGAACCATTGAAGCCGCTCGCGTCCTTTCACAATACGAGTTTGACAATAGTATCATTTTTGTTGGACTTTCAGGCGAAGAGCAAGGGCTTTTCGGCGGGCAGGGGCTGGCAGCCTATGCCAATGATAAGGGTTGGAACATCATTGGAATCCTCAACAACGATATGATCGGTAATATCACAGGGGTAGACGGCTACACCAGCAATAAAGATTTTAGAATTTTCTCAGAACCCGTCCCTGTAACTGAATCTGAGCGCGCACGAAGGGCACGGCGTTTCTACGGTGGAGAGGTAGATGGCCATTCGCGTCAGCTCGCTCGATACGTTCATCGCCTAACCACTACTTACATGCCCGACATGAACCCTATGATGATCTACCGATTAGACCGATTCGGAAGAGGAGGACATCACAGACCATTTAACGACGCAGGATTCGCGGGAATACGCATTATGGAGGCCCATGAGAACTATACCCAACAACATCAAGATATTCGCACTGAAAACGGGATCAATTATGGTGACACCTTTGAACACGTTAATTTCCCCTATGCGGCTAAGTTAACCGCAGTAAACGCCATTACTTTGGCATCTTTAGCTTGGGCACCATTGGCTCCAGAAAAAGTAGGAATTGGTGGTATTGTCGAGGCAAATGCCAGACTCAACTGGTCAGACGTGGCGGGGGCTTCATATTACAAAGTGCATTGGCGCCCTACTACTGCACCTCAGTGGATGAGCTCTAGAGCCATACACAATGCTACCGAGCACACCCTTGAAGGTGTCGTAATTGATAATTTCTTCTTCGGAGTCTCAGCGGTAAGTAAAGACGGACACGAAAGCCTTGTGGTATTTCCGAATGAAATCATCCGATAATTCAATTTCAACTATACACTTTCGATTTATGAAAAACAGTTTACTCTTTGGTTTATTACTCAGCAGCGTTTTCAGTTTCGCTCAAGAGTTTACTATGGATCTAGCACAAGATTTAAAGCCACGAAATATTGGACCAGCAGGTATGAGCGGTCGTGTTACAGCTATTGATGTGGTCACAGAAGATCCAGATATCATCTACGCGGGTACGGCCTCTGGTGGGTTGTGGAAATCGACCTCTGGTGGAACCAAATGGACCCCCATCTTCGACAACGAATCAACGGCTTCTATCGGAGCCGTTGCCATTGACCCCTCGAATGCTTCAGTGGTTTGGGTGGGTACAGGTGAAGGAAATCCTCGAAATAGCTTAAATGGTGGCTATGGTGTATTCCGCTCCTTAGATGCGGGTAAGACCTGGACCTCAATGGGTCTTAAAAAAACAAGACACATTCACCGTATCCTTATAGATCCCAGTGATTCGAATACGGTTTATGTCGGAGCCATTGGATCTCCATGGGGTGCCCATAAAGAACGCGGTGTATACAAAACCACCGATGGAGGAAAAACCTGGAAGCAAGTGCTCTTCACCAACACCTTGAGTGGTGTAGGTGATATGGTAATGGATCCGAAGAATCCGAATAAACTATTGGTTGGAATGTGGGAACACAAGAGAGACCCATGGTTTTTCAAGTCTGGTGGCCAAGGCAGCGGCTTATACCTCACCTACGATGGCGGAGAAACCTGGAAGAAGCTGTCTGACAAAGAAGGACTCCCCGAAGGCGAATTGGGCCGTATTGGTTTAGCCATAGCCCCTAGTAATACCGATGTAATTTATGCCCTAGTAGAGGCAAAGAAAAATGCCCTTTATCGCTCTTCAGATGGAGGAGAAAAGTGGGAGAAGATGAACGACAAAGAAGAGATCGGAAATCGCCCATTCTATTATTCAGACCTTGCGGTTGATCCTTCGAATGAAAACCGCATTTACAGTGTGTTTACCTACGTGAATGTCTCTGAAGATGGCGGAAAAAGCTTTAAGGAACTAATGCCTGCTTATAACGTATCCAATGGTGTTCACCCAGACCATCACGCTTGGTATGTTCACCCAAAAGATCCAGATTTCATGATCAACGGAAACGACGGCGGATTGAATATTACTAGAGATCGCGGCAAGTCTTGGCGATTTGCCGATAACATTCCGGTAGGACAATTCTATCATGTAGCTGTGGATAATGAATTCCCTTACAACGTTTACGGCGGGATGCAAGACAATGGTTCGTGGCGTGGACCTGCCTATGTTTGGAAAGATCAAGGCATTCGAAATAGTTACTGGCAAGAAATATCATTTGGTGATGGATTCGACGTGGTTCCTGATCCGGATGACTCGCGCTTTGGTTACTCTATGAGTCAACAAGGGAGCGTGGTAAGATTTGACTATGTAACAGGTAATAATTATAGCGTCCGCCCAACACCACCAGACGAAACAACAGAGCTCAGATTCAACTGGAACTCGGGGATTGGTCAAGACCCTTTTGATAGTTCAATTGTCTATTTCGGGAGCCAGTTTGTTCACAAAAGCACCGATAAAGGTTTGACTTGGAGCGTCATCTCTCCTGACCTCACCACAAACGACCCCGAGAAACAAAAACAAAGTGAAAGTGGTGGATTGACCATGGACGCCACTGGGGCAGAAAATCACTGTACCATATTGGTGATTGAACCATCCAAAGCCGAAAAGAACTTCTTATGGGTAGGTACTGACGACGGACGCGTACACTACACAAAAGATGGCGGAAGCCAATGGACTGAGGTGACCTCAAATCTTAAAGGTCTTCCAAAAGGTTCATGGATTGCTCAAATTAAGGCTTCAGAAACCAATCCCGGAGAAGCCTTTCTTATCGCCAATGATTACAGAAGATTCAACTATACCCCTTACGCCTATCACACGACCAATTATGGGAAATCTTGGGAGCGTATTGTAGACGAATCAGATGTAAGCAGTTACACCTTGTCTATCATTCAAGATCCTGAGTATCCAAACCTTCTCTTTCTAGGCACAGATGACGGTCTTTATCTTTCATTGGATAAAGGAAAAAATTGGACCAAATATACCAATGGATTCCCCACTGTTTCTACCAAAGACCTGCTCATTCATCCACGCGAAAAAGACCTCGTTATTGGTACCTTCGGAAGAGCCCTTTGGGTATTAGATGATATCAGACCGTTGCAACAACTTTCTAGCAGACCCAACTTGCTCAATGAAGAAATTGTTGTCTTCGACGCACCAACGGCGTATCACGCGGCTTATCAACAACCCACCGGTTCTAGATTTGGAGCCGATGCCCTTTTCAATGGCGAAAATCGCCCTTCAGGAGGTCGTATCAGTTATTACATTAAAAAGGGAGCTGAAGGTTTGAAAACCAAAGACAGTATTCACCTTTTTGTTCTGAAGGAATCAGACACTATCCGTCATCTCAAGATAAAACGTCCTGAAAAGCCAGGTTTTCATCGCACTAGCTGGAGGTTAGACGAAAAAGGTGTAGCCAATCCGTCAAGAAATTTACGCAATAGCTCACGTGAGCCTTCAGGAGCAGATGTACTTCCGGGCAGTTACACACTAGTTACACAAATCGGAGATCACGTATCTCAGGCTTCTATTGCAGTAGAACTTGATCCTAGACTTAACGCATCTTTAGATGATGCGAAAGCTGTATATCAGGCCACTAAATCATTAGAAAATTTAACCGCTGAATTAACGGCTTCAACTAACCGTCTAGCAAAAGCTAACGCTCAGCTCAAAGCGTTTGAGGTCCAATTAAAGGCGAACGAAACAAATCTCGAAGATGAGGCTAAAGAAGCGCTCAAAACCATAAAGTCAGAGATCACCACTCTCCAAGACAAGGTTTTCGGAAAAGAAGACAAGCGTCAAGGTATTACACGCAATCCCGAAATGACGGTACTTACACGCATCCGAAATGCATCTCGCTATGTTCAGAGTCGTAAAACTGGAATCACGGCAACCGAAGAACAATTAATGGGTTATGCTGAAAAAGCCGTAAAAGGTTACACTGAAGAAGTCACTGCCTTTTTTGATGCGCAATGGAAGGGATTTGTGGAGCGCATGAGTCCACTACAAGCGCCCGTACTTTCGTCAATCGAATAAACGCCTCATGTACATTCGCGACCAGCACAACAATTCTGAATTTTTAGAGGCTATAGCCTTTATAGAAACACTTTCGTTTGGTGTGCTGGTCAGCGATGTTGAGGGTCGAACCTGGGGGGTACACCTACCCTTTATCGTCAATAAAGACCATTCCCTAAGCACACACATGGCCAAGTCAAATCCGTTGGCACAGCAATGGTTAAGTGGAGAAATACCAAATGAGGTAATGTGTATTTTTAAGGGTGCAGGTGCCTACATTTCAGGGTCTTGGTATCTCCATGAAGAGGTTTCAACCTATGATTACTCTGCGCTGCATCTCTATGCAAAAATTGAACTGTTAGATGCAGAAGAAACCTTAAAAGATTTAGAGGTGCTTATGGACCGTCATGAATCGGGTCAGAAAAATCCAAAACCCATGTCAGCCTATAAGCAGAGTACCCTCTCTCAATACAGAGGAGTACTCGGATTTAAATTGTATCCCACCCATTTTTATTTCGCTCAAAAACTATCGCAAGAAAGGACTGAAGACTTACATAGTGTTATTGGTCATCTTGAAAATGGTACAGCAGAAGAGCAACGTGTCGCTCAAGACATTAAGAAGCAAAGTTTTAGTAAATGACCATCACCCAACTTCATTATCTCATCGCAGTTGCTGAGCATCAAAATTTCACGGTAGCTGCAGAAAAGTCTTTTGTCACTCAGCCCACCCTGAGCATGCAGATCGCAAAACTTGAAGAAGAGCTGAATGTGAAATTGTTTGATCGCGGCACCAAGCCGATCAAACTAACAGCAGTGGGTGAAAAGATTGTGGAGCAGGCCAAAAGTGTTGTAATTGAAGCCGAGCGTATCAAGGATATCGTTTCTGTTGAAAAAGGATTTATTGGAGGGCCTTATAATCTGGGAATTATCCCTACCGTTATGCCAACCCTACTCCCCATGTTTTTGGCGACATTTATCAAGAAATACCCCAAGGTTAAACTCATTATCAAAGAGATGACCACTGAAGAAATCGCCGTCCATCTGCGAGAAGGAAAACTCGATGGAGCTATTGCCGCAACTCCGTTGGGTTTTGATGACATTGTAGAGCGTCCACTTTATTACGAGCCCTTCGTGGCCTATATTCCAGAATATCACAGACTCAATGCACAAACCAACTTAAAGAGTGAAGATTTACGTTTAGATGAGGTTTTACTGCTTGAAGACGGACATTGTTTTAGAGATGGTGTCATCAATCTGTGTGGAGCACCTAAACAATTAGATCCCAGTGAGTTTAGAATTGAGAGCGGAAGTTTTGAGACACTCATCAAGCTCTCAGACGAGAATATGGGTATGACACTACTCCCCTATTTACACACGCTGCAACTTAAAGAGGTTCAAGAAAAACGCCTCAAGCACTTCGAAAAGCCTGAGCCTGCCCGAGAAATCAGCCTGATTTATCACAAAAGCGAACTAAAACTTCAAATCACCACTGCACTGAAAGAAGTGATCAGCTCCGTGATTAGAGGAGCGATTAGCTTTCATGATGTTGAAATAATTTCTCCTAAACAGCGATCAAAGCAGGTGTAGCCATTAAGGCGTGCTTTAAGAGAGGCTTGTCGTTGACATAATCTCTGAGCCATTCTACTAAGGCAGACCATTCGTGCGCTTGAAGAACTCGCTTGGCCTTCTGTACTTCTTTTAAGAATAAATCACGATCAAAGCTTACCTTTTCTAAAATCGATTGGGTGTATCGTAACATTTTATTTCTCATGAACTACATTTTTAGCATTTTAAATTTAAATGCTACTTCAAAAAAAGACTGCTAAGAGATCGTTAAAATTCTAGGAACTCTTCACTTTAATAGACCACTGGAAGTCAAAAGATGAAACGCAATCATTCGATTCATCAAAACCCTGGCTATTCAGCCAAAACGTAACTCCTTGTTTGGTCTCAATAGCTTGGGCAACCGCTTTCTGAACGCTGTCTTGAGCTTCGCATTGAAACCGAATCTTACCCGTAGCCTTCTTTGAAAAATTGGCCTTATTCTGAACAACCAACATACTCACTCTATGGTTTGAACGCCTAATTTCTTGCATAATGAGAATCCCAGTACTTAGTTCTGCCGCCATTCCTTGTACAGCCCAAAACATTGATTTGAACGGATTAGAATTGAACCAACCGTGCTTCACAGTAACCAGAGAAGAGGTTTCAGTACACTTCTTTACACGCACACCGCTCCAAAAGGCACTAGGGAGTTTAAAAAAGAGAAAAAGGTGTAAGCGAGTCAAAGACACTTTAGTTACACTTCAAGTGTTGCCATATAACGCTCTGCATCTAGTGCAGCCATACATCCCGTTCCTGCCGCTGTAACGGCCTGACGGTATTCTTTATCCTGAGCATCTCCACATGCAAACACTCCCGGAAGATTCGTTTTGGTCGATTTCCCTTTGGTTTGAATGTATCCGACCTCATCCATTTCAAGTTGCCCTTTGAAAATGTCTGTATTGGGTTTGTGTCCGATTGCAATAAATAATCCAGTGATGGCGATTTCTTCTTTTTCACCAGTTTGATTATTAACCATTCGCAGTCCTTCAACTACCTGCTCTCCAAGCACCTCATCAACTTCAGTGTTGTATCGAATAGCTATGTTTTCAATACTTTCTACTCGATGCTGCATCGCTTTTGATGCGCGCATTTGATCCTTGCGAACAAGCATAGTCACCTTAGAACAAATATTCGCTAGATATGAGGCTTCTTCAGCTGCTGTATCTCCTCCTCCTACTATCGCCACCTCTTGACCTTTGTAAAAGAAGCCATCACACACGGCACAAGCAGATACTCCACCTCCACGCAAACGCTGTTCGCTTGGGATTCCGAGATATTTTGCCGACGCTCCTGTAGCAATAATCACTGTGTTTGCCGTCAGTTGCTTAGCGCCATCAATCACCACTTTGTGCAGTCCTCCTGGCTCAGCAGCAAATTGTACTGCTGTGGCAAGACCAATGCGCACTTCGGTACCAAATCGCTCTGCTTGTTGCTGTAATTGAACCATCATACTAGGACCATCGACGCCCTCTGGATATCCAGGAAAATTATCCACTTCTGTAGTAGTCGTTAATTGACCTCCAGGTTCCATCCCCGTGTATACCACAGGTTTCATATCAGCACGTGCCGCATAAATTGCAGCGGTGTAGCCCGCAGGTCCTGATCCAATAATTAAAGTTTTTATGTGTTCTGTAGTGTTATCCATAGTACTGTAAATGCAGAAAGCGAATTTAAGAATTCTAAAAGGCTAATCTATGTAACTTAGAGCACATATTTAACCAATTCAAAGTGCTTACTTCGCATTCAAATAAGAATTCAAATCTATGATACGATCTTTTTTCTTGCTCAGCTGTGCGTTACTAGGATTATGGTGTTCTAGCGCAAATGCACAAGAATCAGCCCTCAGCAGGTTAGATTCGATAGCTTTTCTTCAAGGCTCCTCAGAAAAAAATGTGTTGCTTATTGATGTGCGCACAAAAACGGAATTCAAACAAGGACATCTTAAGGGGGCAAAACAAGTAGACTTTTTACAACCTGAAAAGTTTGAGTCATTTTTTAAGAAAAAAGATACTCTTCAGCCTGTGTATCTCTATTGCCGTTCAGGTAATCGCAGTCAAAAGGCAGCTAAATACCTAGAGTCCATTGGATTCAAAGAGATTTACGACCTCAAGGGGGGCTATTCTGGATTGAATAGAAAATAATCACATGAAAAATGCAGTTTTTCTGCTGATTGCTGTTCTAGGAGTACTAGAGTTAGCAGTCGGACAAGAAACTATTACCCAAAATTCAGTTTTCGCAGTAGGAAAAATAAATCCTTCATGGTCTTATCAAGCCGAAACACATTTCGTGCGTGGTGACTTTCTCAAAGAAGCGAGACAATATATTCTTCGCCCATCGGCTACCTTTTCGCTTTCTAAACATGTGGAGGTTAGTGGAGGAATCTCATACCTGTATAATGCAAGTTACAGCGACGGTCCAAGTGCTGCATCTGAAGAGTTTAATAGTTGGGAACAAGTAGGTGTTCATCACAATCTAGGACGACTTAATTTCTTTCATTGGGTTAGAACAGAGCAGCGCCACAATGTTTCAGGCTATAGCCAGAGACTTCGGTACCGCATCACACTTTCAACCCCATTAGAACTATTTGCAGGCTTGAGATTCGACGCCATAAGTTTTAATGAGCATTTTGTGCGTGCCAAGAATATGAGTTTTGACGGGTTTGATCAAAACTGGACCTTTGTAGGCGTTCAATTTCCAATTGGAGAGCACCTCATGTTTAGAAGTGGGTACAGACATACTTTGGCTCGAAGAGGTGGCGAGAATATTCATTTAAACACCCTGCAAAGCTGGTTAAGCGTCAAGGTGCTTTAAAAATAATGTTGACTATCGCGGTGATTGGCACACCTCTTGTGCTAGGATATACCTATTTCGTCTACAAAACCTTTGCAGGTAAGGTTACGCTAGACGAACACAGTTATTAAATTGTATATTCAGTACCGAAAATCAACACAATACTATGAAATCTATTGTAGCGTTGGTGCTATCGATTAGTTTTAGCATACCCCTAAGTGCTCAAAACTTTACGAATCTTGATCGGAGTCCACTAGACATTAGTTATGCCCGCCCTGAACGAGTGGCAGACCCAGACATCCGAATCATTTATTCACGCCCTCAACTTAAAGGAAGAGAGGTGAAAGACCTCTTACCCAAAGGAAAAATTTGGCGCACAGGCGCGAATGAGACCACCGAAATTACCTTTTACAAAACCGTACTTATAGAAGGTAAGCGCATCGAGGCCGGCACCTATTCTTTATATACCATTCCTGCTAATCGAAATTGGACAATTGTGCTCAATCGAAAACTCAATACTTGGGGGGCCTATGCCTACGATGAAGCCCAAGACATTGGTCGATTCAGTGCTGAAGTGTTGCCCACAGATAACCCCGTTGAGGTGTTTTCTATCAGTTTCGAGAGAACTGAATCAGGTTACACCCTATTTTTTGCATGGGGCGATACCCTTGTTGCGCTACCTATTCAGGCGTAACCCTGTTTAGCGTATAGCGGTAAAGGGGTTGCGGAATATGAGAAGTTCCGTCGTCTGCACATTCTGAAGTAGTAAAATAAGTATTTGAATCACTACCAAACCCTATCGCTTCTCCTTGCTGCTCTAAAAGATAAGGTAGCTGTTGTGGTTTGTTTTGCGTTAGTAATTGCTTTAGAGGCAAACCTTCTGGGTTTGTATACCTCCAGGTTCTAAAATAATTTTTGATCACCACACTGCCGTCTTCGTGCTGATCTGCAGCTGTAATATAATGCAGGTAGCTGCGCATTTGAGGAATATCTGTTGCGAGGGGCTCGATTTGAAGGGTTCCTACAAGTTTTAATTCAGCAGTTATAGAACCTTGAGTATCCTTTAGGCTAGCGGCATACACTCTTGACCTTTGATCTCTCTTGGTGACGATGATCAATTCATTGGTTTGGGTGTCATAGAGAAGGGCTTCTGCGTCACGTGCTCCATCCTCATAAAACAGCTCAATAGATTGAAGCACATCAATTTCTTTAGGTCGTTGAGAGGTGAGATCAGGCTCTGCGACTTTGTAAACTGTAATCGACTTACGAAGCGCCCGATTGTCACCAATATCCCCTATAAAAAGGTAATTTTTTGATCGATGGTTGCGTGAGTTATATCCTCCCAATCGATATGTTTGGCGCCGTTAACTGTGAGCATTGATTGAATAGACATGCTTTGATTTAACGCATACAACACAGGAGCATCACCACTATCGTTGTGTACCCAAAATACTCCTGGATTTATTCGAGAAACCACTAATCCACTAATCTCTTTTAAACGAGTATCGGTGCTGTAGCCGAGGGTATCTATTGAAACTGCGGCGTCTTGAGTCGCAAACAGCCCTTGAGCGAAAGCAACCTTAGAACAACCTAAAGCTAAGATAAGAACAAGAGATCGATAGGGAAAAGAACACATCATACTGCTACTTTTAGAGGAAAGATACTCGGACTTCTCTTTGAATCTAGTACTTTTCATATGAATTCTTGATTAAATGTTTAAAACACGAATACTACTGCTCGCACTTATTAACCTGGGTGCCACTTCATTTGCCTTTACTCAATCTGATATTTCTAAACAGATCGATGACCTTGTTGAATATGCAATCGCACAAAAGGCCTTTCCGGGTGCGCAGCTGCTGATTGCGAAATCTGGGACAATACTGCATCACAAGAGTTATGGCTATCACACCTATGATTCGATACGGGCGGTTTCTTCAGAAGATCTCTATGATCTTGCTTCTATGACCAAGGTTTTAGCCTCTACCTTAAGTTTTATGAAGGAGTACGAAGATCAAGGGATTGACTTAGATGCTCCCTTGAAAGATGATTTTCGGATACTTAAAGGGAAAAAAGGAAAGACTACGTATAGAGAAATTTTGGCACATCAGGCCGGATGGATTCCGTATATCGCCCACCAGTACAAGGTGGTTAAGAAGAATGGTGCTTACCGCACGAAGACCTTAAATACAGCCTTATCTGAAAAATACCCTTTGCAATTAAACGAATCACTTTTTATTCACCATAAGTATCCTAAGAAAATCCTTAAACGAATCAGGCGTACCCCGGTAAAGAATGTAGGTACTTACCGTTATTCTGGCCTTTGGTTTTTCTTGCTTCCATCTCTTATTGAAGCACAGTATCAAATGTCATTTGATCGCTTTTTAGCGACTACCTTTTACCATCCCCTTGGCGCTAACCGCCTGCTTTACAAGCCTTCTGATCAATTTGAAAAAGAGCGCATTGTACCCACAGAGATCGATACCTTGATGAGGCGCTCTCTTGTGAGGGGTTATGTTCACGATGAGGCGGCTGCCCTTATGGGAGGTGTCTCGGGTAACGCAGGGCTATTCGGAAACGCTTTATCGGTCTTTAAGGTGGCTGAGTTGCTTCGACAAAAGGGTACTATCGATGGAAAGCGTTATTTATCCGATTCAACGGTTGAGTTGTTTACCAAAAAGGCGTATCCCGATTCAGATAACCGCAGAGGACTGGGTTTTGACAAGCCAGATTTAAGTGATCCAGATGACCCTTATCCTTCAGCTTTGATTAGCGAAAGTGCGTACGGTCACACCGGGTTTACAGGAACTGCTTTTTGGGTAGATCCTGAGACCGAATTGGTGTTTATTTTGTTAACCAATCGCGTGTATCCGAGCAGAACCCAACAAGGGCTTTATGAATTGAATATCCGAGAACAATTGTTGGATTTGGCGGTCCGGATGTGATCACTGGATTCTTTTACCTAGCGGTAAAAGATCCCTTGGGGGACTCATCACCCATCTCAATCCCCTGGATTCTTTTACCTAGCGGTAAAAGATCCCTTGGGGGAGTTAGACAACAATCACCACACTTTCTGCACCTGCGGTGCTTTACCCAATAAAAAAGACCGCTTAAGAGCAAGCTCTAGCGGTCTTTTTTTCTTGGGCTAAAATCGTTGATTTTAGAAAGTGTGGTGATTGTTGTCGGGATGACTGGATTCGAACCAGCGACCACACGCACCCCATGCGTGTACGCTACCAGACTGCGCCACATCCCGTGTTCAGAGGGCCAAAAATAGTATATATTCGTGTATATTTAAAAGCTAAACTTTCGCCCTATGACACCTGTCAAAGATTATACTTTACCTGCAGCAATTCTTTCACTTAGTTTATTGTTTGGCTGTAATGAAGCAAGTCAAAGTCAAAGCGCAACCCCAGCGGTCGAAAATACATCTTCGATTACCCTTAGTGAGGTAGAAGACACACAGACCGAATATGAATTAGAACTGGTAGCCGGTAATCTCGACATCCCTTGGGGAATGGTTTTTGTGGACGGAAAGCTTTTGGTTTCTGAAAAAAATGGCTCGCTCTGGCTCTACGAAGATGCAGAAAACAGAACGGCAATTACTGGAGTTCCTGAAACCTGGCAAAAAGGTCAAGGAGGACTTTTAGATATAGAAATTGATCCTAACTACGGTGAAGAGCCCTGGCTTTATTTCTCCTATTCAAAACCAGATCCGAACGACAGTGACAAGGGCCACACTGCAATAGGCAGAGGGCAATTGGTCAATAACGAGCTACAACAATGGCAAGATCTTTATTTTGGAGAAGAAACCTCTGATAAAGGCTTTCACTTTGGTTCACGTATAGAATTCGACGATCAACAAATGCTTTACTTCTCTATCGGAGATCGAGGAGATCGCGATAACAACCCGCAGGATCCCACTCGCGATGGCGGAAAAATCTATCGTATTCACAAAGACGGATCAATTCCGACTAACAATCCATTTTATGGGCAGCCTGGCGCGAAAGAGGCAGTTTTTAGCTACGGGCATAGAAATCCTCAAGGGATGATTTTTCATCCTGAATTCAAAGAAGTTTGGGTACACGAGCATGGGCCTCAAGGTGGTGACGAGGTGAATAGTTCACAGGCAGCAAAGAACTTTGGATGGCCCGTGATTAGTTACGGTATCAACTACGATGGAAGTTCGTTCACAGATATTACAGAAAAAGAAGGAATGGAACAACCGCTGTACTATTGGGTTCCTTCTATCGCACCATCAGGCATGGAATGGGTTACCAGTGACCGTTACCCAGCACTTAAGAACACTTTATTGGCAGGTTCTCTTAAATTTCAATACCTCGAAGCCCTTCATTTTGAAGGAAAGAAAGCGGTCAAGCGTGAGCGCCTTTTCAAGGATGTCGGAAGGCTAAGAACAGTGCGCCAAGGGCCAGACGATTTCTTGTATATCGCAGTTGAGGGCAAAGGTATTTACAGAATTCTTACGCTTTAGATTGCTGTAGAGCAACCCGAACAGATCCATATTCATTCAGCAGCTCGCGGGCCTCATTCGTAGGTATTCCCAGAGCTTCGGATAAATAGCGCGTGCCTCTATCCCACAATTTGTCATTTGAAAGTTGCATGTCAACCATGCGATTTCCGACTACATGGCCCATGCGGATCATGAGCGTAGTTGAAATCATGTTGAGTATCAGTTTTTGAGCTGTACCACTTTTCATGCGGGTAGAGCCGGTCACAAACTCCGGACCAACCACTGCCTCAATAGGATAATCAACGGCCATGGATAATTGACTGCCCTTGTTGTTCGTTATGCAGGCCGTTAATAGCCCATTCGCCTTTGCCATCCGAACCCCACCAATAACGTAGGGCGTGGTACCCGATGCTGCAATCCCAACTACCGTATCAAGCTCAGTGACCTCAAATTCCTGTAGGGTTTTCCAGGCCTGATCCAAATCGTCTTCAGCAAATTCAACGGCCTTTCGAATCGCTTGATCTCCCCCTGCGATGAGGCCAACAACCTTACCGTGATCTAATCCGAAAGTCGGAGGTATCTCTGAAGCATCTACAACCCCCAATCGACCAGACGTGCCTGCTCCGATGTAAAAGAGTCGTCCGCCTAAACTAAAACGCTCGATTAACGCATCAACGAAGGGTGCAATTTGGTGAATACAATGTGCTACTACAGTAGCAACTTTGGCGTCTTCTTGGTTGATTCCGGTCAAGAGTTCATGCGTACTCTTAAGATGTAAATCTTTGTGAAGCGAGTCTGACTCGGTGGTTTTTGTAAAGCTCATAAAACAAATCTAATGCGAATTAGCGCTAATTACCACTACATTTAGCATATGACTGTACTAGGACTCATGTCTGGAACTTCTTTCGATGGATTAGATCTGTGTGTAGTGCGCTTTAATCAAACTCAAGAAGGCTACCATTACGAGATCAAACACAGCTCTCATCGTGCCTATCCAGAAACATTCGTAAGTCAATTAAAGAGAGCTCATCTAGCCACCGAAACTGAAATGTTGGCGCTCGAAGAGTCATTTGATGCAATCACAATTTCAGCCATAAAAGAACTTTTCAAACATTATAACAAAAGCATCGATCTCATTTCGAGTCACGGGCATACCACTTTACACCAACCCGAACGTGGCATAACGCGACAAATCGGAAACGGAAAATTACTCAGCAAGACCTTTAACATTCCCGTAGCTTATGATTTTCGCTCATCCGATTTAGCTCTGGGAGGTCAAGGTGCTCCATTAGTCCCTATAGGCGATCATCTCTTATTTCACAATTACGATATCTGCCTCAATCTAGGGGGTATTTCAAATCTTTCTTATTCCTTCGAAAACAAAAGGCATGCCTTTGACGTCGGCATGTTCAACACCCCCATAAACGAGCTCGTTGAACCTCTTGGTTACAACTATGACAAAGACGGTGACATTGCTGCCAATGGAAGTCTTATCACATCGCTTTTTGAAAGGCTCAATTCCCTTGAATTCTACACCATTCAAGGCGCCAAATCATTAGGAAAAGAATGGTATTACTCCTACTACGTCAAAGAAGTAGAAGCAGTCAAGGGTTCGCTTGAGGATCTTGTACGCACGGTCACCGAACACAATGTTTATCAAATTTTTAAGGCCCTAAAGGAATTTTATAACCGCCATAAGATCGCTAAGAAGCTAAAGGTTCTAGTAACCGGAGGTGGTGCACACAATCGGTTTGCGATGCAACTGCTGCAATCACAGACAAAAAATTTTGCCTCAATGATTGTCCCAGATTCTCAACTAGTGGATTACAAAGAGGCTTTAGTCTTCGCCTTTATGGGATACCTTAGGGTGCACAATAAGATCAATGTCTACAGCAGCGTAACCGGAGCATCGTCTGACTCTTGCGCCGGCACCTTGATTCAACCAAATGAGCAGCGTACCTTTAGCTAAAATTTAGGCGTGTATATTATAGGCATCACAGGCGGATCAGGGAGTGGAAAAACGACTCTCGTTAAGGCATTAGGAGAATTGAGCAACCAGCCCTTGCAGATTTTATCTCAAGATCGCTACTATCATAATCAAGACCATTTAACGCCAGCGGAAAGGCGCAAAACCAACTACGACCACCCCGACGCCTTCGACTACGCATTACTCATCTCCCAACTTAAAGCCCTCAAATCTGGAAAATCAATTGATGCTCCCATCTACGATTTTGTTAATGAAACTCGAAAAAATGAGACCGACACCATCAGTCCTCCAAAAGTCCTTTTATTGGAAGGCATTTTACTGATGAATCGTTCTGAAGTTTTCGACTTGGTAGATCTTTGGATCTACGTAGATACTGATCAAGACCATCGTCTTCTAAGAAGAATCCGAAGAGACACCACCGAACGCGGACATGATCTTGAAACTGCCTTTAGTCGCTATACCCAGCAAGTGAAGCCTATGCATGACACTTATGTATCTAAGGCACGAAAAAAAGCGCATTTGGTTATTAATAACGACGACGATTATGCCGAAGCTGCACAATTTATCGCTCTCGCTATAAAACAGTTATGCCAATAAAAGGTTTCCAGCGCTTAAAGAAGCTAAAATGGCTGACCAATCTCTATGTGGTTATTGGACTCTTTTTTATAGTTTGGATGTTTTTTTTTGATGCCAACTCTGCATTGATTCAGTGGCAACTTCAAAAAGAGATCAAGGCTCTAGAAGAAGAACGTGCTTACTTAAAAAGAGAAATCGAGGCAGATCGAGCCCTTCTTCAAAAATTTTCAGATTCACTAGAGAAGGAGCGCTATGCTCGGGAACGTTATTTGTTTAAGCGTGAAGGTGAAGACCTCTATCTTATCGAATACGCCGATAGCATAAAACAACCCAAATTCTAGGTATTGTTAACAATTTAGGCCCCCTGTTATTGGCCACAGTGGCCAGTTATTGTATTTTAGAACACTCTATTTTTCACTATGGGCAAGATCATTGCAATAGCAAATCAGAAAGGTGGTGTGGGGAAAACCACTACCTCAGTTAACTTAAGTGCCGCTCTTGGTGCATTAGAGCAAAAAGTTCTATTAATCGACGCCGATCCTCAGGCTAACGCAAGTTCAGGACTAGGAATTGAAGTTGAAAACGTGAGTCTAGGAACGTACCAGTTACTCGAACATACGGCTTCTGCCTCAGAGGTAATCGTCAAGGCGAATTCACCAAATGTGTCGCTAATACCAGCACATATTGACTTAGTGGCCATTGAAATAGAGTTGGTAGAAAAGCCGAACAGAGAGTTCATGCTTGCTGAGGCTATAAAACCACTAAAAGAGCAGTACGACTATATCGTGATTGATTGCGCTCCTTCGCTTGGGCTACTAACACTTAATGCCCTTTCGGCTGCAGACGCAGTAATCATTCCTATTCAATGTGAATATTATGCACTTGAAGGTCTAGGCAAACTTTTAAACACGGTTAAAAGTGTTCAAAAATTATACAACAAAGACCTGGATATTGAAGGTATGCTACTCACGATGTACGACTCAAGACTAAGGCTGTCAAATCAGGTGGTCGAAGAAGTTCGAAAGCATTTTGGAGACATGGTTTTTGAAACGATTATTCAACGCAATGTCAAGCTAAGTGAAGCGCCTAGTTTTGGTGAAAGTATCATCAGTTATGATGCGAGTAGTAAGGGAGCCTCAAATTATTTAGGCCTCGCACGAGAACTTCTTAAGCGCAAAGTGAACGATAAACCGAAAAAAAAGAAGACCTCCTAGCGTATGGCTAAACAACAAAAACAAGTTCTCGGAAGAGGAATAGCTGCACTCCTGAAAGATCCTGACAAAGATATTACCATGTCAGAAGGGGGGTCTCTAATGGCCTTCATTGCTCCAAACTTGATTGAGGTCAATCCATTTCAACCAAGAACAACTTTCGATGAGCAGGGCTTGAGTGAGTTAGCGCAATCGATTAAACAATTAGGAATCATTCAGCCGATCACTGTTCGCAAAGTAGAGAACGGCTCTTTTCAATTAGTCTCTGGAGAGCGACGTTTAAGAGCTGCCCTATTGGCGAATCTTGAGCGGGTACCCGTCTACATAAGAGAAGCCAGCGATCAAGAATCTCTTGAGATGGCCTTGGTTGAAAACATCCAGCGTCAAGAGCTAGATCCTATAGAGATTGCACTTTCGTATCAACGCCTTATAGACGAAATACAACTCACACAAGACAAACTGAGCAAACGCGTTGGTAAGCAGCGCTCAACCATTACCAATTACCTTCGACTTTTAAAGCTCCATCCTCAGGTGCAAGATGCATTGAAGAACCGATCGATCAGTATGGGACACGGAAGAGCGATCATGTCACTAGAAAATCACCCAGATCAGTTGCAACTTTTAGGAGAGGTTTTAGGCAAAGGGTTGTCTGTTCGAGCCACTGAAAACAGAGCGCGTCAAATAGCGCAGCCAAAGTCATCCAAGTCAACAAACAACCTCAAGCTGAGTAAAAAAGCGGCTTCTGCAGTCGAGGCTCTTCAACACCTCAGCGACAAAGAGGTCAGTGTAGACCTTCGCGCCAATGGTTCAGGAGTTCTTAAGTTTCATTTTGAATCTGAAAAAGACTTACTAAAACTCAAAAAAGCCCTTATCGGTGAATAGATTTACGGCTTTATTGCTCGTATTCTTTTCTATACATTTAAGCTTTGCACAAGATCAAAACGAGCGGAGTTCGAGAGAAGAAAAAAGAGTACAACGTGCAGAAAAACGGCTTGAACGCGCTATAGATCCTTTAGCTGCTTCAAAAGCTACCTTTTATTCAGCGGCGCTTCCTGGACTTGGGCAATTTTACAATCGACGTTACTGGAAGGTTCCATTAGCCTGGGCAGCGGTTGGTACCGGCGTTTTCGTTTATCAATTCAATCAAACCCAATACCTCAGATATCGTGACGCCTTCAAATTAAGAAATGCAGGATTCACGACCGATGAATTCTACGACATCAACGGAGATGGAGTTGGCCCTGACGTTTCAAATAGCGCATTAGAGCAAGCCCAAAAGGGATCACAGAGCCAAAGGGACTCTTCGGTATTAATCGCAATTGGCCTCTATCTTCTGAACGTTATTGATGCAAGCGTAGACGCCCATTTAAAGCCTTTTAATGTCAATGAAGACCTTAGTCTTCACGTGCAACCCGTATTAGAACCCCTGGCTGTTGGAGCCGGCACTGAGGCAGGACTTAAACTAAAAATTAGATTATGAGTGCAATCGCTTTATTGGGATACGGAAAGATGGGAAAACGCATTGAAACCCTTGCCCATGAACGCAACCACCGTGTCGTACTTTGTACCAATGAAACTCCAGAGCGACTCCCATCGGATAC
This sequence comes from Flavobacteriaceae bacterium, assembly GCA_023262185.1. Lineage (GTDB taxonomy): Bacteria > Bacteroidota > Bacteroidia > Flavobacteriales > Flavobacteriaceae > UBA3478. The sequence goes on along the minus strand of JALRDO010000007.1, from coordinate 43,997 downwards.
TGAGGTGATTATCAATTTTAGTACTCCTGACTCAGCGGTAGATTTAATACGGCTTGGATTGCAACAGGGAATTCCGGTAGTGAGCGGCACCACCGGATGGTTAGAGCGTTTATCAGAAGTTGAAGCGCTAGCCACCGCTCTGCAAACAGCATTTCTATACTCAAGTAATTTTAGTCTTGGAGTGAATTTATTCTTTGCGCTTAACGATAAACTGGCCACACTTATGGCACCTCATAACGCCTATAAAGTGAGTATGACTGAAATTCATCATACCCAAAAGCTCGACGCTCCAAGTGGAACAGCTCTTTCACTGGCCACTCCTCATCTTAAGGCTCAAGACCTCAAAGGGATATCTGAAGTGCCCAAAGATTACCACCTTCAGATAACCTCCTTAAGAGAGGGTGAGGTTCCAGGAACCCATGTTGTGAACTACCAGAGTACTATTGATGAAATCAGTATCCGTCATGAAGCCTTTTCAAGAGATGGGTTCGCCTTAGGAGCGCTCCTAGCAGCAGAATGGATTATTGGCAAAAAGGGTATTTTTACGATGTCTGATGTTATAAATCTTCACCCATGACAAGCTTTGAATGGATCGCAGTCTTAACTGCTTTTCACCTGGTATACGGATTGCTCTTTATGCTGTTCTTCAAGAAAGAAGGGATTGTGCCATTTAAGGCCTTTATCCCTTTTTACAACAGCGTACTAATGCTGCGTGTTTTAGAGCGCCCATGGTGGTGGGTGGTGTTGTTTGTTCTGCCTATTATCAATTTGGTCATGTTTCCTGTACTATGGATTGACCTCCTTTATGCTTATAAAAAACCTAAACGAACAGAACATCTCTGGGTCATTCTAACACTCGGACTATATCTCTTTAAGCTCGGCGTTGACACTTCCGCAAAGAGAGAGACAGACCGTCTAAAGCCAGAGAAAACAAAAACAGGAGAATGGGTATCATCTATCGTGTTCGCCGTAGTGGCTGCAACCATTGTGCACACTTATTTTATTCAGCCCTATGCTATACCCACCCCATCACTTGAGAGAACCCTTCGTGTTGGCGACTTCTTATTAGTAAGTAAGTTTCATTATGGTGCCCGTATTCCTACCACTGCAATTGCAGCACCAATGATGCACGACACCGTACCTATCTTAAAAATTAAATCGTATTTAAAGAAGCCTCAATTACCCTACATGAGGCTCCCTGGATTCGCGTCGGTAGAAAAAAACGATTTGGTCGTTTTCAATTGGCCAGCGGATACGGTTAGACAGTTTTTTGTAAAAGAGGCAGGGGTCATTAAACCCATCGATAAAAAGTCAAACTACGTTAAACGATGCGTTGGTACTCCGGGTGATACGCTTGAAATCATTGACGGTTTCGTCTATATCAATGGTGAGCTACTCGAGCTCGATCATCGTGCGCGTCCCATGTACAATCACAAAGTCTATGCTGCATCTGGGGTGTCCTCAAGATTATTGTCACAGGCAGACGCTTCTGATTTCGTAAGAATCTTCACGGCTACTACGCTTTCACAAGAGCAATACAATGCTTTAATCCCATTTTTGATGGGAGTGAATCAAAGAGACGACCAAACCATTGAGCTTTACACAGATGCAGAGGGAATCCCTGTCAGCGTCTTACAAGAAGAGCGCATCGCCTTAAAAGAAGTATTAAAGTCAGAGCAACTCGTTAACCTTCCGTTAGACAAAGTTGAATGGCTTCAATCTCAAGAGCGTATTGACAGCGTAGTCATGGACGTCTCTCCTAATGGGACTCCGGGATATGCAATATTCCCGAATCACCCGAATTACTCTTGGAATGAAGATAATTTCGGCCCGATTTACCTCCCTCAATCAGGGGCTATCGTTTCGCTAAATGAAGAATCGCTTCCCCTTTACAAACGTATTATTGAGGTTTATGAAAATCACGACTTAAAGATTGAAGACAATCGCGTTTATATAGACGGTATTGCCGCCGACTCGTATCAATTTGAAAAGAACTACTACTGGATGATGGGTGACAATCGCGACCACTCAGAAGACAGTAGAAGCTGGGGATATGTTCCTGAAGATCACATCCTAGGAAAACCTGTTTTCTTATGGATGAGCTGGGACAATTTTAATAAAGGCATTACCAAGATGAAACCGCGCTGGGATCGATTCTTCACTACAGTTCAGGGCCCAGGAGAACCTCAATCTTACCTGAGCGTATTTCTTATAGGATTGGCAGGGTATTTCGGATACCGCTATTGGCACAAACGCAAGATAAGGTAATGCAAGACATTATGCTTCATCCTACCTATTTCGGAACGTTAACTCAACTGGCCCTCTGCGCGCAATATCCTGAGGCGATCGTATGGGAAATCCACGATAACTACCAAAAGCAAACCTTTCGAAATCGCTGTTATATCGCCACAAATCAAGGGAGTTTATTACTCAGCATACCTATACAACATGCTAAGGGTGCTCGACAACGAACCAAAGAGGTGCGTTCTGAGCCAAGTGAGAAGTGGAACGAACTGCATTGGAAGTCTATTGTGACTGCCTACCGCTCCTCTCCTTTTTTCGAATTCTATGAAGACGATCTTCATCCATTTTTTGAGTGCGGAGACGTTTCGCTTTTAGAACATTCCAGAAAAAGCATATCCTTTATGCTCAAGGCGCTTCAGCTTTCTGGAGAGTTAAGAACCACCAGCAGCTACGAAGTGACACCCAACGAAAAGGTTGTAGACCTAAGAGGGTTGGTAAATGCTAAAACCAAGAATAAAATTGTTTTGACACCCTATCCGCAGGTATTCGACTCGGTATGCGGATTTATAGGAGGGATTTCTCCATTAGACCTGCTCTTCAATGTCGGACCCAAAGAAGCTAGAAGTTATCTAGAGCAAATTGATCTTAGCGCCCTTTTTTAAAGAGGTATTCTTTCTCCTCTGCACTTAAACTATCGTATCCAGAAGCACTAATCTTGTCTAAGATGGCATCAATGCGCTCTTGATCCGAAGGTTGTTTCGTAACCTTTGATTGCTTCGAGCGACTTTTGTATACTTTAAAAGCGCTTTTACGCTGCCCACTACTCGCGAATCCGTTTGAACGCAGTAAGCGCCCAACAAATCGTTGAAATCCTCCAGCCACCTCTATACCGATTAACAATTGACGGGCAGAGAAATAACCGATAGCGGCACCCGTCAAATGGGCAACGCGTCCACCAAAATTTACTCCAGAAGAAAGCTGAAGTAGATCAATGACTACGAAAAAGGCTCCTAGATGCCATAATTTCAAACGAAAGAACAACAATTTAACCGGCTGATTAGGATTATAAGTAGCCATAAAAATTAGAACGGCCATAACCCCGGCAGATGACCCCACCATAGCAGATGTGATCACGCTTAAGGAAGGAACCAGAGAATACAGCAATACATATACAATGCCGGCTGCTATACCCCCCAATAAGAACAAGCTGAATAAGCGGTCAAAATCAAAAAAGTTGAGAAAGAACTGTCCCGCGTAGTAGAGCCACAACATATTGAAAATCAAATGCCACAGATCGTGATGTAAAAAAAGGTAGGTGAACAAAGACCAAGGACGAAAAAGTAGGTAAGTAGCCGAAGAAGACAGCTCAAAAAAAGAATAAAGCGAGATTCCTAATATATCGAGCAGTCCAAAGAGTATAAACAACCCCACCTGAATCGCGATTAAACGCTCAAGCCTTCCGAGCATCGCCCATTGATATCCGAGTCTACTCATTTAGTCCCAACGATTGTTGTTAAAAGAATTTCGCCTCCAATACCACATCATAATAAAGCCAAGCAAGGCACCTCCAATATGAGCAAAGTGGGCTACACCCGTGTTTTGATTCGTAATTCCAAAATAAAGATCGCCCATCACGATCAGTGGGACAAAATATTTAGCCTTGATCGGAAATGGGAAAAATAGTAACATCAATCGGGCTTCAGAATACATAAAAGCAAAGGCTACAAGAACTCCATATACTGCTCCTGAAGCCCCCACAGCAGGCGTAAAGAATGTGCCCTGTAATTGCTGTGCAACTTCTATTGGAACATACTGCCCGAGATAAGATATATTAAGGGCCTTTCCACTACTTAACACCTCCATAAGATCAAAGCGCGAAACTCCTGCTGCAACCAATTGATTTACGGCATCGTTGAAATAGTAGTAATTAACACCCGTATGCAGTAACGCGGCTCCAATCCCTGCTGAAAAGTAAAAGAATAAGAATTTGTCACGTCCCCAGACGCGCTCTAATGGTGATCCAAAGGCTACCAATGCGTACATATTGAATAAAATATGAGCAAATCCACCATGCATAAACATATGACTCACAAATTGCCAATAGCCGAAGTTTGGGTTCTCAATAAACCAAAGCGAAAGAAGCCCATACATGAGATTGCCCTGAGTAAGTGTAGCAACGAAAATGAGTATGTTCGCAATCAGAATTCCCTTAACGGCGTCTGGAAGTTGCTGAAACATAATTAGTGTAGTTTTTGAATGATATCTGCCACTGGTATGCTCACAAAGATACGCTTGTTCGACGGAGATATATAAGGCTCTTTGCAACGCGCCAAATCTTCTAAAAGTTGTGTCATTGCTTCTTGATTGAGCGCTACCCCCTTTTTAATGGCGCTGTGTTTCGCTAATACCTGGGCGACCAGGTCTACCGTTGAGAGTGAAATCTCATCTTCGGCAAGATGTGTCTCTTCGATAAAATGCTTAAAAACCTTTGATGCCTCATTTAGCGGAAAAAATTCAGGAACACCCTTGAGCACGATAACTCGTTCTTGAATCTCGTAGTCAAATCCTAAATCCATTAGTGTGGTCCCTATTTCTTTAAGTAGTTCAATTTCATGGGTGTCAAGTGACAAGGATTCAGGAAACAAAAGCTGTTGCGATCCTGCTTGGTCGACCGTCATCTTTTTCAACAAAGATTCATATAGAATGCGATGATGAGCCCTGTATTGATCAACCACCAGAAGTTTATCTGCTTGAGGTATTACAATAAATTTTGAGTCCCATTGAAGCAGCATAACGCCATCGAGCTGCAACAGGGCTTCTTGTTGATCTATCTGTTGATCTAAACGAATCTGTTCTGCCTCTGTCTCAATGTATACCTCGCTAAAATCTGTCTTTTCGAAAGTCTCATTCTGAAAGGGATTGTATGTCGAAGAGACGCTGATTTTTGGAAATTTAGCCTCAGAAATAGATTGCTTGTAGCTAGGGTTAAGTGCCGGATTCAAATCAAAATCAATTGGAGCATTAATCTGGTAACGTCCTAAACTGTGACGGATCGCTGCGCGCAGCACCGAAAACACATGATATTCGTCATCAATCTTAATCTCAGTCTTTGTAGGATGAATATTGACATCAATCGCCGCCTTCTCGATATCTACCTCTATGAAATACCCCGGATGGTATCCTGAGAGCAACAGTCCCTCAAAGGCTTCAACCACCGCACGATGCAGGTATGGACTGCGCACAAAACGTTTATTTACAAAGAAAAATTGCTCACCTCTAGTCTTACGTGCATACTCTGGCTTGAGGATAAATCCCGACAATACAAAACGTTCGGTTTTTTCTTGAACAGGAACAAGACGTTCCGCATACTTTGTACCAAACAGGTGCACAATTCTTTGGCGCCTTGTGCTTTTAGGAAGGTCGTAAACGAGCGCATCATTGTGGTGGCATTGGAAGTGGATTTCTTCGTGCAAAAGCGCTACCCTTTGAAACTCATCCAAACAGTGCCTTAATTCAACAGATTCAGATTTCAAGAAATTCTTTCGTGCGGGAATGCTGTAAAACAAATGATTTACGCTCACTGAGGTCCCCGTTGAAAAAGCCGTCTCTTCAACCCCTTCACTTTTACCTCCTCTAAATTTAATCTGAAAGGCATTTGTAAGGCCTTCTCTCTTAGATACCATATGAACATCGGCCACAGCGGCAATACTTGCCAGCGCCTCTCCTCTAAACCCCTTCGTACTCAAATTAAAAAGATCATCTGCTGAACGCAGTTTTGAAGTAGCGTGGCGTTCAAAAGCTAAAGCCAGTTCATCAGGTTCTATTCCTGAGCCATTATCGAGTACTGATACCAAAGCAATGCCCCCAGCCTTGAGTCGAAGTTCGATACGATCAGCCCCTGAATCAATGGCATTTTCGAGCAGTTCTTTGACGATCGAAGCTGGACGCTGAACGACCTCACCTGCAGCAATTTGATTGGCAATATTGTCAGGAAGTTTCTGAATTTCAGCCATTGCTTGAAAAGAATATCCCGAAATCAAACCCCATGATCCAAAAGAAAATAAAAAACAAAATTACCGCAATGAGAAGCACTCTTCGATTCGATTCGCGTGAAGATTCTTTGTCGCCAAGATCTTCAAGCGCCCATAAAAGCTTGTTCTTCAAACCCCTAGTTTGTTGAGCAGTAGAGCGATAGGCATCAAAGCGATGCGTCATTTTATAAGGAGATTCCTTACCCTTATAAAACCGCGGTTGGTATTCAAACTTCTTATTGGATTTCATTCTTAGAAAAGCCATAACTAAAGATAAGAAACTCCTTAGAGGAATCCTTGAAAGGGAAATACAACCTCTTAAATAAGACTCATTTTAAGAGCGGCAAGAGCAGCTTCATCTCCCTTATTTCCGAGGCTACCACCACTTCTAGCCCTAGACTGTTCAATGGTATTGTCGGTTAAGACACAGAAAATTACAGGGACTTCACCTCTTAAGTTTAAGGCTGTAACCCCCTCCGTTACCGAGTTGCAAACGTAGTCAAAATGAGAGGTCTCTCCTCTTATCACACAGCCGATAACCACAATAGCGTCATAGGTATTAGCATCGTAATGCTTTGCAGCGGCATATACCAGTTCAACGGCCCCAGGCACTTGAATTTGAGTTATGCCTGAAGCGTCAACGCCTTGATCCAGCAAGGTGTTAATACATCCTTTGGTTAAATTATCGGTGATTTCTTTGTTCCACTCAGCGGTTATGACAAGGATGCGTTTCGCGCTTAAATCCTCATCTTTAAGCTGATGATACTGCTCCTTAATGTTTCGCTGGTGGGTGGCCATAGACTATTTTGAAGCCAATCCGATCAATCCATCAATATTTACACTCTCAGGACTGTCCGGAAAACGCTCCTTCAAGTCTTCAGCAAAAGCCTTAGCTTTTGAATAGTCGTTTATTTGATAGGCCAACAAGGCTGCCTTTTTTAAATAAATAGGAGTAGAAAACTCATTATCTGCATGATCAATTGCGGCCTGATACGAAGCCATAGCCTTGTCGTATGACTCTAGCTCTGCATATGCATCACCCAAAGCTCCTTTTGCGAGAGCACCTAAAAGATCGTCAGAAGCAGAAAACTCTGACAAATAAGCAATCGCATCCTGGTATTGATTCAAATGCAAAGACGCCATTCCTGCTCCGTAATACGCGATGTCAGCCGCCTTAGTATTGGAATACACTGAGGTGATATCTATGAAACCGTATTTTCCTTCGGCTCCGTTTAGCGCAAGGTTAAGTATAGAATCTTTTGCTGAACCAGGCTCAAGGGCTTGTTCTAAATAGCGCTGAGGGTAATACAATTCGTTCGCGGCTTCTTTTTCTTTGGGAGCCTGAATAAATTCTGTGTATCCAAAGAATCCAAGAGCTACAACAGCTAATGCAATAATACCTCCTAGAATGGGACGCTGATTTTTTGAAAACCAAGCTTCAGTCTTAGAAGCCCCAGAATCTAGTGCTGAGAAAACCTCAGCGGTTTGGCTATCTTGAACGTGTACTTCTGAAGCAACTTCTTCTTGCTTTGATTTCTTATATCCTCTGCGTTTATAACTGGCCATTTGAATTGCGTTTTGATGCGCAAAAATAGAATTTTTATCTGAATCGTTCGCTTGAGTAACAATGCTTAATTTTACGCGATTCACTACCCGCGATGCACCTAAAACGATTAGAGCTTATTAATTACAAAAACATCGAAATCGGCAAGTACGATCTCGACTATACAATTAACTGTTTCGTTGGGCCTAATGGCATAGGTAAAACAACTTTAATCGACAGTATCTATCACCTTGCCTTTACCAAGGGTTATTTCAACCCTATAAGCACTCAAAACATCAAACACGGTGAAGAATTCTTCACCTTAGAGGGGTTGTTTGATCGAAACGGAGCAGAACAACAGATCTATATCGGATTCAAGAAAGGCACTAAAAAAACAGTAAAACGAAACGGAAAGATCTATGAGCGTATCACAGATCATATCGGGCTCATCCCTATGGTAATCATTTCACCAACCGACAGAGACCTCATTCTTGAAGGCAGTGAAGTACGCCGAAAGTTTATGGATAGTATTCTTTCACAGCTTTACCCCGATTACCTAGAGGCACTGCTCAATTATCAAAGAATACTTTCGCAGCGTAATGCTCTGCTTAAGTATTTTTCAAGCAATCACACTTTTGATGATGCAACCCTTTCGGTTTACGACGAGCAGTTAGTTGCCCCAGCCCAACTTATACATGAAAAACGAAAGGCTTTCATTTCGAAATTCAGCACCTTTTTTGAAGCTCAATACAGAGCCATCTGTCCGCAACCTAACGAGGTCGTATCTGTAGAGTACCATTCCGCCTTGAATGCTCAAAGTATGGAGGCACTCTTGAGTGATTCTCGAGCAAAAGACCGCATGGCGCAATACACCACAGAAGGAATTCACAAAGACGATCTTTTGTTTCAATTGAACGACCACCCAGTGAAGCGGTTCGGGAGCCAAGGTCAGCAGAAAACCTTTCTAATTGCCCTGAAATTCGCACAATACGATTTTTTGAAAGAGCGAAGCGGCGAAAAGCCCATTGTTTTGTTAGATGATATTTTCGACAAACTAGACGACCAACGCGTTGAACGCCTTGTAGCGTTGGTAAAAAATGGTTCTTTTGGACAACTATTTATAAGCGATACCAATAAAGAGCGCACTGAAAGTGTTGTAAAACGCACCGAACAGTCCTACCAAATGATTGAGCTAGATTATGCGTAAAGACGAACAACAATCTATTGCAGATATACTCAAGCAGTTTATTGCTACCAACAAGTTAGAAAAAGGATTGGTTGAAGCAGAAGTTATACGCCTTTGGCCCGAGGTGATGGGCTCAGGAGTCGCACATTACACCAACAGAGTCACCTTGAAGGGAAAGGCACTACATGTATACCTAAGTTCTTCTGTGCTTAGAGAAGAGCTCAGCTATGGGCGAAAAAAAATAATCGCCATGCTCAACGAGGCGTTGGATGGCGACTATATTGAAACGGTGCAGTTGTATTGATTAAAACTGCTCTCTACCTGAAAAATGGAATGCAGCTTCTATTTCTGCGTTTTCATCACTATCAGATCCGTGTACGGCGTTTTCTCCGATTGAAGTAGCGTACATTTTTCGAATTGTTCCTTCAGCTGCTTCAGCAGGATTTGTAGCTCCGATGAGCATTCTAAAGTCATCAACAGCATTTTCTTTTTCTAAAATCGCCGCCACGATCGGACCACTACTCATAAAAGAAACCAATTCTGGAAAGAAAGGACGTTCTTTATGAACTGCGTAGAAAAGTGAGGCGTCACGCTCGCTCATCTGCGTAAGCTTCATGGCTACTATTTTGAATCCAGAGCTTGTAATGCGCTCTAAAATGGCCCCAATATGCTGGTTTTTAACCGCATCTGGTTTAATCATTGTAAAGGTTCGGGTACCCGACATAGTGCTAAATTTTTGTGCAAAAGTACGGCGATTTTAGAATTCTATTTCTAAGGATTCAAAAACCTCACCTTGATCACCCACTATATAGGCCTGAATCGCCATTGACTCGAAATCAAAATCAAGTATACCAAAACTAGTTGTAGAAACTACCTCTTTTACACGATAGGCATTGGGCTCTCCAGAAAATCCGCTATACGAATGCGTCAAACCACTTGAAGTAAAATCTAAAAGTGGAAAGCTTCTTTGTGCATCGGGATTTAATAACGAAAACTCTGAGATGTGCCGGTCACCAGATAAGATGACAACAGGTATGGGTGAGCTCTCAATGAGTTCGAGCAAGCGATCGCGCTCGTGCGGTAGGTTGTTCCATTTTTCAAATCCGTGCTCTGCCGACAACACTTGAATACTGGAATTGATCACTATGAAATCGTCTTTGCTGTTCTGGATCTCATTACTCAACCAGGTCCATTGAGCCTCCCCCAAAATCGTACCCTCTCCGTATACGTTTGGCTGATAGCGCATATCACCTTCGCCTTCCGTAAGCTCTGATCTGAAATAGCGCGTATCGAGATGAAGAATAGTTATAGTGTGTGACCCAAAAGATATCTGTTGCTTATGGTAAACTCCAGGGTGACTTCTCACCGGATGATCCTCTGGTATCTTTAAAAAACGAAGCAAAGCCTCTTTGCTCTCATCTTTTATTTCAAAGGTGGCACCTCCATCATTTAAACCGTAATCGTGATCGTCCCAGGTTCCTGAAATGGGCACTTCAGACGCTAATTTCGCATAAGAAGGTAGCTGAGCTAGTTCGCTATAATAGGATTCTATTTTATCCACTTGATCTGTATCGGCGTAGATGATATCCCCACCCCAAACAAAAACCTGAGGTTTAGCTTCGTAAATATCGTCCCAGAGCTCATTTGGCTCAATATGGTTGTTGCAAGATCCAAAGCTGAGTCTAAATACATTTTCAGCTTTCGGTAGTGCGCTTTGTACAGGCTCTTTTTTAGTGGTATTGCATCCGAATACACCCACAGCAACAAAGAGTATTAAACAGATTTTTTTTAGTTGATCTTTCATATTCTTACGCTTTATTGAGCTGCTTAAATTACGATAGCAAAATCAAATTAATTGTATCTTCGAAGTTATGAGTTTATTACCCTTAAAGGAACTTCAAAACGCCTTAAATACGCCTAAAAAAGCGGTAGTGATCCCACATAAAAACCCAGATGGTGACGCCCTAGGCTCTTGCCTTGCATTACAGCAATATCTGAATACCCAACAGCACGACTGCACGGTGGTATCGCCAAACGATTTTCCGGATTTCTTAAAGTGGCTTCCCGGTGCTGATCATATTATTATTGCAGAATCAGACCTTGACAATGCTTCTTCACTGATACAGTCTGCGGATGTGGTGTTTACCTTAGATTTTAATGATTTGTCGCGCGCTGGACTATTAGAGCATGCATTGGTCGAATGTGAAGGCGAAACCATAATGATAGATCACCACATCGACCCTAAAGCATATGCTACGATCACCTACAGCGACACCGTTATGAGCTCGACCTGTGAGATGGTATACAATGTAATTACTCAGCTTGGGGGATCCGAAGCGTTAACACCTGCTATTAGCAGTTGTCTCTACACCGGGATCATGACAGACACGGGCTCTTTCAAATATCCGTCAGCTACTGCAACAACCTTGCGCGTCGCCGCTGATCTAGTAGATCATGGCGCCGATAAAACAGCAATTGCACAGGCCTTGTACGATCAAGGTCACCTCAGTCGTTTCAAACTAATGGGAAGAGCAATTGACAGCCTAGAAGTCATCCCGTCTCATGCCACTGCTTTAATGTTCATTACTGAGAAAGACAAATCAGATTGCCACTTTAAAAAAGGTGATACTGAAGGTTTTGTAAACATGGGTTTGCAATTAAGAGGAATATGCTTCTCTGTTATCTTCATCGAAAATGCTGAGGATCAAATGATCAAAATCTCTTTTAGATCCTCTGGCGACTTTGACGTCAACACCTTTGCACGAAAGCATTTTAACGGGGGTGGACACAAAAATGCTGCTGGAGGGCGCAGTGAGCAATCATTATCAGAAACATTAGCGTATTTTAGGTCTTTATTACCTGAATATTTATCCACCTTAAAATCTCATCAATGAATTTAAACTTCCGAAAAATTGGACTCTTATTAACTCTAGGAACCCTCATCATATCTTGTTCTAAGTATGGCGACCTAGAAAACGGAATCTACGCTGTGATGGATACCAGCAAAGGCGAAATGATTCTAGAGCTGCACGCGGATAAAACTCCGGTTACAGTAGCTAACTTTGTGTCCTTGGCTGAAGGTAATAGCAAATACGTAAGCGACAATTACGCAAATCAGCCATACTATAACAATACGGTATTTCACAGGGTTATTAAAGACTTTATGATTCAAGGTGGAGACCCTACCGGAACAGGTCAAGGTGGTCCTGGGTATCGTTTTAAGGATGAGTTTGACGAAAGCCTAACTCACAGTGGTAAGGGAATACTTTCGATGGCCAACTCAGGACCTTTCACCAATGGAAGTCAATTTTTTATTACTCATAAAGAGACACCCTGGCTTGACCAGAGGCACACCGTATTTGGTAAATTAATTAAAGGTGAAGCGGTTTTAGACTCTATTGCTACCGCTGCAACAGATCCGACCGATAAACCCCTCGACAGTATTGTATTGCAATCCGTAGCAATTGTTCGCGTGGGTAGCGAAGCAGAATCATTCGATGCCAATGAAATTTTAGACGGCTATTTTGGTGCAATTGAGGCCGAGAAAAAGGCGTATGCTAAATTTAGAGAAGAGCGTGCCTTAAGCATTAAAATGACGTTCGAGTCTGATAATGTAACCACCACTGATAGTGGATTACAATATACAGTTCTCGAGACGCCGACAGGTGGAAAGCCAGATTCAGGAGCTCAAATTGGATTGAATTATGCTGGATGGCTTGTTGACGGACAGCTCTTCGACACTAATATTGCCGGAATTGCCGAAAAGGATCAAAATTTTGAACAAATCAACGCGATGCATCGTGGCCAGTTCATGCCGCTCATGATGACAGTAGATCCAAGCGCTCCGATGATCGCTGGATTTAAAGAAGCCGTTTTTAACATGTCTTACGGAGAAAAAAGACTCATCAAGATTCCTTCAGACCTTGCTTATGGATCTCAAGGTGCCGGAGGGGTTATTCCACCAGACGCTGATCTTATTTTTCAGCTTGAATTAATTGATCCAACTCAAAATGAAGATTAAATCTTTACCAATGAAAAAAGCCTTTGTTCTAGCAGCTCTTTTCTTTTCTTGGGCTGCCTTTTCTCAAGAATATTTTCCTGTAAGTGAAGGGGTTAAATCTGTTAACTCTAATTATCATGCGCTTACAGGAGCCACCATTCAGGTAGACCCTGACACCCAATATACCAACGCCACATTATTGATCCAAAATGGAAAAGTGGTAGCTGTGGGTAAAAATGTCAAGTTACCCGCAAACACGGTAATCGAGGATGCCACCGGGCTTTACATCTACCCATCATTCATCGACGCCTTTAGCACCTTCGGCGTAAACAAACCTAAAAGCTTGTCCTCTAACGGGAGATCTCCACAATACGAGCCTACGCGTGAAGGATTTTATTGGAACGATCACATTAGACCAGAAGTACAAGCCGTTGATCATTTCTCGTATTCTGAAAGAGATGCCAAACAACTCAGAGATGCAGGTATCGGTGTGGTGAACACACATCATGCCGATGGTATCGCTAGAGGTACTGGACTAACGGTACTTTTAGATGACGAAGGATCCTTAGCACAACGCATTCTTGATACCCAATCGAGTAGTTTCTACTCATTTCAAAAAAGCGTTCAGTCAAGACAATCGTACCCCTCATCCCTCATGGGAGCTATGGCGCTACTGCGACAGGTAAATCACGATTTAAAGTGGTACCAGTCAGGTGCATCAGAAACCAGAGATCGTGCCCTTGAAGCCCTTATCGCGCAACAAAGACTACCACAATTTTTTGAGGCAGGCGGAAACGGTAATGTGGTGAGAGCACTCAAAATCGCTAATCAGTTTGGGCTGAATATGGCCGTTGTCGGAGGAGGAGATGAATACGAATACACCAGAGAACTTCAAGCACTTGGAGGTACGGTTATTATTCCGGTCAATTACCCAGATGCATACGATGTATCAGATCCGTATTTGGCGGAATACATTAGCATTAGAGATATGAGACATTGGCAAAACGCACCCGCAAATGCGAGTATTTTAGAGCAAAACAAGATCTCATTTGCGTTCACATCTCATGGATTAAAATCGCCTAAGGATTTAATCAAAAATGTTTCAAAGGCAATCGAAAGAGGACTTTCAGAGCGTACAGCCTTATCTGCATTAACCACCGTTCCGGCTTCATTACTCGGAAAACAAGCGACTCTTGGTGCACTTAAACCTAATATGCAGGCAAATTTTGTGGTTAGCTCAGCGCCTATTTTCGATAAAGATGCATCGCTTTACGAACATTGGGTAGGAGGACACAAACACATTCTAGAAAACCGAAATACTCCAGACTTACGCGGTTCTTATGAGTTGATCCACAGTGGGGTAACCTATGGTCTTGAGTTTGGAGGAAAGCTGACCAAACCAACCTTAAAGGCCACTCACGAAGAGGATAAATTGAATACAAAAGTTTCTTATTCAGAGGGTCAACTGCAATTCTCGCTCAGCAATGACAACGGAACACTACTACGCTTCTCAGGCGTTTTAGACGGGGAAGTATTGAGTGGAAAATTGCTTGATAACTCTGGCGAAAGTCGTGAACTCACCCTTACAAGAGTGGCGGCATACACCGCAAGTGAAAAGAAAGAATCAACGTCTTCAACTCCTGAATTCTATGTGAAGTACCCTAATGTCGGTCATGGATATGAAGCGCTTCCTGAAGCTCAAGAGCTACTCTTCAAAAATGCCACTGTTTGGACAGGTGAAGAGATTCTTGAAAACACAGATGTTCATATAAGAGATCAAAAAATCTATAGAATAGGTCAAAACCTAGAGTCTAAAAAGGCTCAAATCATCGATGCAACCGGAAAGCACCTCACAGCAGGGATTATTGATGAACACACTCACATTGGGGCCCTCGCAGTAAACGAATCAGGTCATAACTCGACAGCCGAGGTGCGCATGGCAGACGTCGTGGACCCTAAAGATTTAGATCTGTACCGCAATCTCGCTGGAGGAGTAACTAGCGCTCAGTTACTTCATGGATCAGCCAACCCTATCGGAGGGCAATCGGCCCTTCTAAGACTAAAATGGGGAGAGACCGCTGACAATTTACTCTTTGAAGGAGCAGATGGCTTTATCAAGTTCGCTTTAGGAGAAAATGTGAAACAATCTAACTGGCAATCGTTCAATAGATTCCCACAAACCAGAATGGGGGTTGAACAAATGATTGTTGATTATTTCACAAGAGCTAAGGAATACCAGCAACTCAAAGCCTCTAAACAACCTTACCGACACGATGAAGAACTTGAAACGCTTGTCGAGATCCTTGAATCAAAACGTTTCATCACAAGCCATTCTTACGTTCAAAGCGAGATTAACATGTTGATGAAAGTGGCAGAGCAATTCGATTTCAGAATTAACACTTTCACCCACATTCTTGAAGGATACAAAGTCGCTGATAAGATGGCCGCTCATGGTGTTGGCGGGTCAACATTTAGTGACTGGTGGGCCTATAAGTATGAGGTGAAAGATGCGATTCCGTATAACGCGGCGATCATGACCAATGCTGGTGTTACTGTAGCCATAAACAGTGATGATGCAGAAATGTCGCGAAGATTGAATCAAGAAGCTGCTAAGACCATGAAATACGGTGGAATGACCGAACTCGAAGCCTGGAAAACAGTAACCCTAAATCCGGCAAAGCTCTTACACATTGAAGACCAGGTAGGAAGCATTGCCGTAGGCAAAGACGCAGACGTAGTACTGTGGTCTGGACACCCAATGTCGGTGTATTCTAAAGCTGAAAAAACGCTCATACAAGGTGCAGTATATTTTGATATTACTAAAGACAAAGCATTAAGAGATGCCATTGCTCAAGAGCGTATGCATCTTACTAAACTGATGCTAGATGTCAAGGCATCTGGAGGAGCTACCATTTCTCCCGTCCAAACCAAAAAAGAACGCTTTACGTGTGATACCTTATAATCTATAGAACATGAAACATATCTATACATTTATTCTGACCGTATTGAGTGTTGCGCTTTACGCGCAACAAACTCCCGCTCAACCTCAATCTGAAGCCATAGCCCTTGAAGGTGCAACGATTCATGTGGGTGACGGATCAATCATCGAAAATGGTTTAATCATATTCGAAAACGGAATCATTACCCATGTAGGAGAAGTCTCAGCTAAAATTGCACGACCACAAAATGTAGTTCAAGTTGACGGAAAGCATATCTATCCAGGGTTTATAGTTCCAACAAAAACCCTAGGACTTGTTGAAATCAATGCCGTTAGAGCTTCTGACGACACAGACGAAATCGGAGAAATGATTCCTCATGTGAGAAGCCTCATTGCTTACAATGCAGAATCACAAGTAGTAGAATCGCTAAGGCAGAATGGAATCTTATTAGGTCAAATTACTCCTGAGGGAGGCAGAATATCTGGAACTTCGTCTATTGTACAGTTTGACGCCTGGAATTGGGAAGATGCAGCCGTTCAAATCGATGATGCGATACACCTTACCTGGCCGTCTGCATTTCGCAACGGAAGATGGTGGGCCGGAGAATCAAGAGGAATCCAAGCGAATGACAATTACAGTAATCAAGTCATTGAGGTTATAGCATTTTTGCAACAAGCCAAGACGTATCTCGCAGGAAGTCGTTCTCCTGTAAACCTTCCGTACCAGGCTACTGCAGGACTCTTTGATCAATCACAACGCCTTTTTGTATACGCAGACGGAGAGCGTGAAATTCGAGACGCGGTGACCAAATTGAAAGAACTGGGTATTGCTCATATAGTCCTCGTTGGTGGGTATCAGGCTGAAAATGTTTCAGATTTTTTACTACAACACCAAATTCCAATACTTGTTCAAAACGGTCACGAGATTCCTGAATTAGAAGATGACGCCTATGATTACGTCTACGGATTAGCCGCACGACTTCACCAGAAAGGGCATCTTGTCGCGATACAAAATGCTTCGAAAAGCAATTTCCAAGTGCGTAACCTGCCCTTCTATGCCGGTCACAGCGCCCAGTACGGTATTGATAAAGAAGATGCACTTCAGTTAATAACCCTTAATACCGCAAAAATATTAGGGATTGCTGATCGTTACGGTTCGTTAGAGGCCGGAAAAAGCGCTACCCTATTCGTTTCAGAAGGTGATGCCTTAGACATGAGAGGAAATCAATTAACGCAAGCCTTTATAGACGGAAGAGGAATATCATTAGAAACCCACCAAACAAAACTCTGGAAGCGTTACAGTGAAAAATACGCGAAACAGAACTAAATAACACGAGCCCTATTTTAGGGCTCGTTTTCTTATGACCCCCCTCAGCAGTACATCAAACAAACACGTCAAAGAATTTAAAGCGCTTCAAGAGAAAAGCCGCTTTAGAAAATCTGAATTGAGGTTCACCGTAGAAGGCATTCGTGAGATGTCTATTGCCCTCAAGGCAGGTTACCACTTAGAGAAACTTTTTGTTCAGCCAAAACTATGTGATCTAACCTCCTTGAAACTTCCTAAAGAAGATCAATTCGAACATTTTGAGGTGGATCAAAAGGTCTATCAATACATGGCGTATCGCGCATCAACTGAGGGCGTTGTAGGGGTATTTCAGCAGAAAAAACATGATCCACAGCACGCTTCTGTGGCTTCAGATAGAAAATTATTAGTACTCGTGCTAGAGAACATCGAGAAACCCGGAAACCTTGGGGCAATTTTCAGAACCGCAGATGCGGCAAAGGTTGATATGGTTTGTCTCGCGAATTGCAGCACCGATTTGTACAATCCCAACTGTATTCGATCTAGCTTGGGATGCTGTCTTAGCGTGCCCAGCATTTCAGGGAGCAACGAAGAAATACGAGATTGGCTCATCACTCATAGCGTCCGCTCTTATGCGGCCACTTTACAAAACAGCAATCCGTATTTTCAAGAGAGTTTTAAAGAGTCAACCGCTTTTGTTATGGGATCAGAGGCTGATGGTTTGAGTTCATTTTGGAGAACTGAAAGCTCCGCCTCAATTGTTATTCCGATGCAGGGACTTATCGACTCCATGAACGTTTCCGTGGCTACTGCTGTTTTAACCTTTGAGGCCCTTCGTCAACGAAATGCCTGACAGAATCAGATAGTTTGTATCTTTAAAATATGCTATCAGAAGCACAAATAGAGCAAGAAAACAAAGAGATTGTTTCTCGATACAAAGACCTTTTACGCACCAGTTATCAGACCCTGAGTGAAGAAGATAAGGCCCAAATTCGGCTTGCCTTTGAAGTTGCTGTTGATGCGCATAAAGACCAAAGAAGAAAATCTGGAGAAGCCTACGTTTTTCATCCTATTGCTGTGGCTCAGATTGTGGCCGAAGAGATTGGGCTCGACGCAACCTCGATTATGGCGGCATTAATTCACGATGTGGTAGAAGACAGCCATTACACCCTTGATTATATAGAAGAACAATTCGGCCCGACTGTCGCCAGAATTGTGGATGGACTAACTAAAATCGCAGGACTAAAGAAAGACACAAACAATAATAGCCTTCAAGCAGAGAACTTCAGAAAGATGCTTCTCACATTAAATGATGATGTAAGAGTGATTCTGATCAAGATAGCCGACCGCTATCACAACATGCTCACGCTTGGATCAATGCGTCCTGATAAACGAGTCAAAATTGCTTCTGAGACGCTTTATATTTACGCCCCCCTTGCTCACCGCATTGGACTGTACAACATCAAAAACACTCTAGAGGATTTAGCCTTAAAATACATCGAACCTGAAGTCTATACCTCTATTGAACAAAACATTGCCGACTCGTCTGACAATAATGAGCAGTACATAGAGCATTTTAAATCTATCATAAAAGATGCTCTAGATCGAGAAAAAATTAAGTTTCAGATTAAAGGGAGAATGAAATCTATCAGTAGCATTCACAAAAAAATGCTCAGCCAGAATGTCTCCTTTAATGAGATCTACGACAAGTTCGCAGTTCGCGTTATCTACAAGGCAAAGCCCGAAGAAGAAAAGTTCTTAGCCTGGAAGATTTATTCTATAATCACCGACTATTTCACGCCCAATCCTGTCAGACTTAGAGACTGGATCACTTCTCCGAAAAGCACCGGATACGAAGCTCTACACATCACTGTGATGGGTCCTGATCGCAAGTGGGTAGAGGTTCAGATCCGTTCAGAGCGCATGCACGAAATCGCTGAAAAAGGCTATGCAGCGCATTACAAGTACAAACACGGAGAGCAGAAAGAAGTAGGGATAGAGACGTGGTTAAACCGCTTGCAAGAAGCACTTGAGAGCTCAAATCGAAGTGCTGTAGACTTCGTAGAAGAGTTCAAGCTAAACCTCTACGCCAAAGAGATATTTGTATTTACACCAAAGGGAGATCTCATTTCTCTACCTAAGGGCGCCACACCATTGGACTTTGCTTTTCATGTACATACAGAGGTAGGATTAAAAACAAGAGGGGCTCGTGTAAACGGTAAACTGGTGCCGCTGAGTTCTGTATTGAAAAGCGGAGATCAAGTTGAGATCATTACATCTGAGAACGCTAAACCCACTTCAAACTGGCTTGATTATTGCCATACAGCTAAGGCACTGTCAAAAATACGCTCAAGCCTAAACGCAGAGAAGAAATCTATTGCGGATGAAGGGCGTGAGGTATTGCGAAGAAAATTAAGGGCTCTGAAAATAAAGTTTAGTGAAGACACCGTAAATAAATTGGTGAATCACTTCAAGCTAAAAACCTCTCAAGACCTCTTTTATCGTATTGGTAGCGGATCGATTACAAATAGTATGATCAAAACCTTTGCTGCGAGCTACAACAATACTCTGATCAGTTTTTTCACTAGTCGTATTCGCAAGTCGCCAAAAGAAAAATCAGAGGAGTTCATAGACGATCAACAGTTATCACAGCAATTTGATATGCTGGTCTTTGGCGAAGAAGAAGAGCGGCTTAATTACACCTTAGCAAGTGATTGTTGCAAACCCATACCAGGAGACGAAGTATTTGGATTTTTAACCGTCAACGACGGTATCAAAGTTCATAAAAAAAATTGCCCCAACGCGGTGGCACTTCAATCGAAGTTTTCGTATAGAATTATACAAGCAAGGTGGATTGATTCGAGTCAGCAAGACTTTTTTGCCGACATTAATATTACCGGGATAGATCAAATGGGCTTGGTAAGCAGTATCACCCAAATCATTTCTCAGCAAATGCACGTCGGGATGAAATCCATCAGTTTTTCTGAAAAAGGAGGAACGTTTTCAGGTTCTATCCGCGTTATTGTGAAAAACAATGACATCCTTAACTCAGTCATAAAAAAACTCAGACAAGTAAACGGAGTAGACAAAGTTATTCGTACTTGATTTTAAGCTATTTTTGCCTTTTAGCCAGCGTTAGTAATGCCCCTAAATAAATCGTCAAATCAAGAAATCGTTAAAAAGGTATTCACCCAATTTCTAGAAGAAAACGGGCACCGAAAAACCCCTGAACGCTACGCGATTTTACAAGAGATATACGAGAGTAACGACCACTTTGATATTGAATCGCTCTATCTCAAGATGAAAGAAAAAAACTACAGAGTTTCAAGGGCGACACTGTACAATACCATCGAACTTTTATTAGGCTGTAAACTAGTGCGCAAGCACCAGTTCGGAGGCACCCAAGCGCAATATGAAAAGTCTTATTTCGACCGTCAACATGATCACGTTATTCTTACAGACTCAGGAGAGGTAATTGAGTTCTGTGATCCCCGGATTGAGTCCATAAAAAAAACAATAGAAGAGGTTTTCAATATAAAAATCTCTAATCACTCTCTCTATTTTTATGGAGAACGAAACACTGATAAAAACAACTAGACACCTATCCATAAAATTCATGATTGATTTACTGCTTGGACTCCAATGGGGAGACGAAGGAAAAGGAAAAATCGTTGATGTATTAACTAATAAGTACGATATCATCGCACGGTTTCAGGGAGGACCAAATGCAGGACACACCCTGGAATTTGAAGGAAACAAGCATGTATTACATACCATTCCCTCAGGTATTTTTCACGATGCAGCTATTAATTTGGTCGGAAATGGAGTGGTCATTGATCCGGTGATTTTTAAAAAGGAGCTTGAAAAACTCGAGCCCTACAATCTCGATCTTAGAAACAAACTTCTAATTTCTCGTAAGGCGCACCTCATCCTTCCCACCCATCGTTTGTTAGACCAAGCTTCTGAAGCCGCCAAAGGGAGTGCTAAAATCGGATCTACCTTAAAAGGTATTGGTCCTACCTATATGGATAAAACGGGCCGAAACGGTATTCGAATTGGTGATATTGAAGCCCCTGATTGGAAAGAAAAATACCGATCGCTAACCGATAAGCACCTGCAGATGATTGAGAACTATCGGGTAGAGGTACAATTTGACCTTAAGACACTAGAAAACGAGTTTTTTGAGGCCATCGAGACGCTCAAACAGCTTCAGTTTATAGATTCTGAACATTATTTAGAAAAGCAGCAAAGACAAAGCAAAAAGATTTTAGCAGAAGGAGCCCAAGGATCTTTGTTAGATATTGATTTTGGTACTTATCCTTTTGTAACCTCATCAAATACCACCGCAGCAGGTGCATGTACAGGTCTCGGAATTGCCCCGAACCGTATCAAGAATGTTATTGGTATTTTTAAGGCATACACCACTAGGGTAGGAAGCGGCCCCTTTCCTACCGAACTATTTGACCAAGACGGAGAAACCCTTGGGAGGGTCGGAAACGAATTTGGAGCCACGACTGGTCGTCCACGTAGATGCGGTTGGTTAGATCTGGTTGCATTGAAATACGCCATCACGGTTAATGGGGTAACCGAGCTGAACATGATGAAGGCTGATGTTCTAAGCGGTTTTAAAACCATAAAAGTGTGTACCCACTACAAATACAAAGGTGAATTAATTGATCATTTGCCTTTTGACGTAGATGAGAAATATGTGGAGCCCGTTTACGAAGAGCTCAAGGGTTGGAATGCCGATCTAACGGGGATGAGAGACGTCAATGAACTTCCAACAGAACTTCACGATTACGTGACCTATCTAGAAAAGGCATTAGAAGTACCTATTACAATAGTCTCTGTAGGGCCTGATCGAACTCAAACGCTATTTCGCAACTCATGAAAAGCACAGTGACATTTGCCCTCCTTCTGTTCACTTTGGGCCTCATGTCACAAACAGAAGAGCGAGCGGTAATTGAAGTTATTTACGGAGGTCGTTTCTTGAAAGACGAACTCAAATATCCTGGTGCTTCGGTCTTTCGTAAAGACCAAAGTGGTCAAGTACATTTCAGACATAAGGGTGCAGATCTTTATTGCGATCAAGCCTATCTCTACAGCCAAGAAAACCGACTAGAAGCGACCGGAAACATCCGGATGGATCAAGGGGACACCTTAACCTTAGTGAGTAATCAGCTATTTTACAATGGAGATACGAGACTCGCTAGAGCCATAGATGAGGTTGACCTCATCAACAAAGATTCTAGACTATTGACTGATCTACTCTATTTTGACAGATCAAATCAAAAAGCCTATTTCAATGATGGAGGAAAGCTCTTTAGCGAAGAAAATATACTGACCAGTAAAGTAGGAACCTACGACATTCCGGCAAAGACTTATTACTTTGAAGAACAGGTTCATATTGACAACCCCGACTTCACCCTCGATTCAGATCAATTGAATTTCGACACCACCACTCAAATCGCAACGATGCGCGGTGAAACGGTCATCATAAGTCCAACTTACCGATTTTACTTTGAGCGCGGACAGTACGATACCGAAAAAGAAAGAGGTTACGGTCTTGAAAACACAAGAATAGATTACGATAACCGTACCCTTTACGGAGACTCAGTGTTCTTCGATAACTCCAGAGAATATGCCGCCGCTACCCAGAATATAAGGGTATTAGATTCGTTGAACGCAAGTGTATTAAAAGCCCAATTCGTTGAACTCTTCAAAGCAAAGGACTCACTGCGCGCCACGGGTGAAGCTATCGTGGCGAGAGCACTAGATAACGATTCGCTCTATGTCCACGGCACCTATTTGTTTGTAACAGGCAAAGAACAAGAACGTGATTTATTGGCCTATCCGAATGCTCGTTTTTTTAAAAACGGATTAAGCGGAATTAGCGATAGCCTGAAGTATACCCAACAATCGGGAATTACTGAGCTAATAGGATCCCCTGTGTTATGGAATGAGAAGAATCAACTAACGGGGGACTATATGTTCTTCACTTATTCAAAAGGCACTAAGGCTATCGATTCGTTACACGTTAAGGGTAATGCCTTTATGGTCGCCGAAGACAGCATAGGACAATTGGGTTATAACCAAGCCAAAGGGGCTCTTCTTGATGGCAATTTCACAGACAACAGATTAGACGCCATGATTCTCAAGAAGAATACAGAAGTGGTGTACTACATGTACGACGACACCCCAGCGCTTATCGGAGTCAATAAAACGCTTTGCAGCGAGATCAAAATTGATTTTGCAGAAGGGAGTATTTCAGATATCACCTTCTTGGTCAATCCTTCTGGTGAGATTTACCCTTATGAAATTTTCCCTGAAGAACTTGCTAAACTTGAAGGTTTTCAGTGGCGGGGTGACGAAAGGGTTGATAGCCTAGATGAATTTATTAGTCGTATTAAAGCACTCAAAAAATGAGCGACTTAAGGCGCTTCAAAGAGGTCTTAGCGGCCACCACTCAAGATCCATTGGGGCTTTCCATTTCAAAAGCTAAAGGAAGCTATATCTACGATTACGAAAACAAGGCGTACCTCGACCTTGTTGCTGGAGTATCCGCTGTGAGTATTGGTCACAGTAATCCTGTGATCAGAAGAGCGGTTAATAAACAACTAAAAAGGCACTCTCATGTTATGGTTTACGGAGAATTTATTCAAGAATCCGTGTTGACCTATGCCGAACTTCTAACGCAGCACTTACCAACCACACTGAATAATGTCTACCTCGTAAATTCTGGCACAGAAGCCATCGAAGGGGCATTGAAATTAGCCCGTGCTGCAACAGGAAGGACCGAGATTATTGCAGCAAAAAACAATTATCACGGCAACACAATGGGAAGTTTGAGTCTAATGGATTATGAAGAGCGAATTGCACCCTTCAGACCCTTGCTTCCTGATGTAAAGCATATAAGCTTCAATAACACCAAAGACCTTGAACTGATAACCACAAATACAGCTGCTGTCATTGTGGAAACAATTCAAGGGGGAGCGGGCTTTATACTACCTGAAGAAGGTTATCTAGAACGCTTAAGAGCACAATGTAATAAAACAAGTAGCCTGTTAATTTTAGATGAAATTCAACCTGGATTTGGCAGAACAGGTAGACTCTTTGGCTTCGAGCACTTTAATTGTGTTCCCGACATTCTAGTGATCGGAAAAGGAATGGCTGGCGGACTACCGGTGGGCGCTTTTATCGCTGAACGCTCTTTGATGCAGACGCTAAGTACAGCTCCAAAACTCGGGCACATCACCACATTTGGAGGGCATCCCGTTATCGCAGCAGCAGCTCATGCAACTCTCACTTACATTCTAAAGCACAAGCTTCATAATCAAGCCCTAGAACATGAAAAGACGATAAGAGCCCTATTGAAGCATGAACTTATCAAAGAAATCAGAGGAAAAGGCTTAATGTTAGCGCTAGTTTTTGAGCGTGAAGAAATTGCCAATTACCTGGTTTTAGAAGGCTTGAAAAACAAACTAGTATTATTCTGGTTGCTCTACGAGAAACGCGCTGTGCGCATCACTCCTCCTCTTACGATAAGCAAAAAGGAGATCGAAAAAGGATGCACTATTATACTTGATTTATTGAACCGCTACTCTGTTAACTAATCTGTTAATAAGAAGTCTCCTCAAAAAAGCACCTCCCCTTATACGATCGGTAAATTTAAATAATACCAAACCTAACAACACTTACAACTATGGGAAACCCAAATGAAAACCCAGAAACTGCCGTTCGTAAGTTTGAATCGATGCTTAAAACTGACGATGTCTATTTCTTTGATTCTGAAGACTTTGAAGAAATCGTACATCACTATCTCGACCATGGCAAAAGCCTTTTAGCCAAAAGAGCATTAGCACTTGGTCTTGAACAGCATCCGCATTCTACAGAACTTAAGATTCTCAATGTTGAAGTGTTGGTGTCTGAAGATCAGTTCGAAAAAGCAGAGCAGATCTTGGATGAATTAGAAGCCTACGATCCTTTCAATGAAGAGTTTTTTATTCAACGTGCCAATATTCTCTCTAAAAAAGACGACCACCATCAGGCCATTGAAGTACTAACTCATGCCCTGAAATACAGCGATGAATCTTTTGACTTGCACTCGTTGCTTGGCATGGAACATTTGTATTTAGATAATTATGGAGAGGCCAGAAAACACTTTGAGTGCTGTCTCGAAATTGATCCTATGGATTATGCCTCGCTTTATAATCTGATCTATTGTTTTGAATTCTTAGAACAATACGAAGAAGCGATTAGCTTCCTCAATGATTTCTTAGAGCAAAACCCCTACTGCGAGGTGGCATGGCATCAGATTGGTAAAATGTATGTAGAAATGGATATGTACAAAGAAGCCTTGGCTTCTTTTGAGTTTGCTATCATTTCAGACGACAAGTTCACAGGTGCTTACTTCGAAAGAGGGCGCGTTTTAGAGCGCCTTGGAAGATACAATGAGGCTATAGAGTCGTATGAAACGAGTTTTGAGTGGGATACGCCATCGTCTTCAGCTTATCTGAGAATTGGTCTTTGTCATCAGAAACTGGGCAACTATCAGTTAGCAGAAACGCATTTCTTTAAAACGATTCACGAAGACCCAATGTTCGATCAAGGGTGGTTAGCCTTGACCAAACTTTTCTACATTCAGGGAGATTATGCCAAGGCTCAAGAGTATATAGGAAAAGCCTTGAGTACGGATAGTGAGAATGCCCTTTTTTGGAAGCGCGCTGCGATTATTTATCAAGCACTTGGAGACCTCTCTCAGGCAGATTATGCCTTTAAACAATGCGTAGAATTGGGCAATTACGAGCTAAGTACTTTTTTAAAATGGGCTGAGATTTTGCTTGAACTCAAGTCTTATGACAATGCCTTTAAAGTGTTAGAGCAAGGTGTTGAGTTTTATCCCGACCAATCAAGTCTTCTTTACTTCATGGCTGGTATTCACGCCTTAAAAGGCCTCAAAGATGCAGCGCAAACCACAATATGTAAAGCCCTAAGGTTAGATCCTTCTGGAGCTGAGGTATTTTACTTGTATTTTGAAGAGCTTGCTGAAGTTGATTGGCTTAAAGCCTATCTAGAAGCAAACAAGAGAACCTTCTCCTCGTAAAGAAATCGCCGTAACTTCGTAAAACTGGGCAAAATCCACGATATGAAGGGCTTGAATTCACTACTTATTTTTCTAAAAGGAATGGCCATGGGGGCGGCGGATGTAGTTCCTGGTGTCTCAGGAGGTACTATTGCATTCATATCAGGCATATACGACCCCTTATTAAGGAGTATCAACGCAATAAATCTCTCCCTATTCAAAACGCTTAAAGCTGAAGGAATTAAAGGAGCGTGGAAGTCGATTAACGGAGCTTTTCTGCTGTTACTCTTTGCAGGTATTGCTACTAGCGTCGTGAGCCTAGCAAAGCTCTTAAGCACGCTTCTTGAGACCCAACCAATAATGCTCTGGAGTTTCTTTTTTGGTCTAATTCTGGCGAGTATTGTTTTAGTGTGGAGACCCATAGTGCATCGCAATAAGTGGTCGACTGCATTGCTTTCGAGTATAGGTTTAGTCTCAGCGCTATCCATTAGCCTATTCAATCCGTTACCTGAGGCTTCTTCATTGATCTATCTCTTTTTTTCAGCAGCATTGGCGATTTGTGCAATGATCCTACCGGGTATATCTGGTTCATTTATTTTGGTACTTCTCGGTAGCTATCCAACCGTTCTAAGTGCCGTACATGAACGAAATCTTAGTGTTTTACTCGTTGTGGGCGCTGGCGCTGTCTTTGGTCTACTCTCATTCTCTAAACTACTCAAATGGCTTTTTGAACATTTTAAAAATGCCACCTTAACGGTTTTAGTGGGCTTTATCGCAGGATCCTTGCCAAAAATTTGGCCGTGGAAAATCGAAACTGAACTTGGCTTGAACTTATACTTGCCAAACTTCAAGACACCTGATGATCAGTTGTTGACAGGACTTATGTTTATGAGTCTTGGACTCGTATTGGTGCTGTTCCTTGAATTCATAGGCAATACCACAAAAAACAAAAGGGTGTAGTGAAACCAGAAAATCGCTCCATAATTGATTATATAGGCCTAGTTGTCAAAGGCATCCTCATGGGTGCAGCAAATAAAGTTCCGGGTATTTCTGGAGGGATCATTGCATTTGTGGGTGGATTTTATGAGGAGTTTATTTTCTCCCTGAATCAGTTCAATCTGACTGCATTCAAACTATTTATCCGTTTTAAATGGAAGAAGCTTTATAGTTATGTCAATGGGAATTTCTTAGGGCTTCTCGTAACAGGTATGCTTATTAGCTACTTCAGTGTGGCAAAAGTCTTAGACTACCTTATTTCAAACTATGAGCTATACGTCTGGTCGACCTTTCTTGGAATGATCATTGGGTCAATATACTACCTTGAACGCCAGTTTGGGGCGTGGACGAACACGGCTAGAATAAGCGCTATGGCAGGGCTAATCGCAGGTTTATCACTGTCGTTATTACCTCAACTTCCAGCGAACGACAATCTATACTACGTATTCTTTTGTGGCTTCATCAGCGTAGCCGGCATGACATTACCAGGGCTATCCGGGTCTTTTTTATTGATTCTTTTAGGCAACTATGTACTACTCCTGGTAGATTCAGTGAATGCGCTATACGATACCTTTATTTTTATCATTAGAGGAGATTTCTCCTTTACACATAATTCAGAACATTTAAAACTCCTTAAAGTTCTAGCCGTATTCACGCTTGGATCTATTGCGGGTCTTGTTTCGCTTTCGCATCTTCTCGCTTATGTATTAAAGCGCTTTAAAGCAATCACAACGGCTGTTTTAATAGGGTTTATTGCCGGATCACTTATTGTAGTGTGGCCATGGAAACAGGCGATATATCAAGGTGAATCCCCGGGGTTATCCAGAGTACAGCATCCTGAAATCTTACGGTATACCAATTACTGGCCCGATTTTACAGAAATTCAAAATCAGGTGTCTTTGGGCTATATTGCTTTCGGAATTGGAATTGTATTAGCGATAGATGTATATGGAAGATACCGCAGAAAATAGAGCGATATATGGTTTAATTGGCAAAGAGATTTCCTACTCTTTCTCAGCCTCTTACTTCAATGATTTTTTCGATAAGAGCGGATGGAATGGACACTACCAAAATTTCGATATTTCATCTATTGAGGAGGTAAAAAAGGTATTTGACACTCCTTGCCTTAAAGGGTGTAATGTAACCACCCCCTATAAAACAGAGGTGATTCCATACCTTGATGAACAAGATGAAGAATCAAAGGTAATCGGAGCAGTGAATTGCATCAGCTTTAAACAAGGAAAGCTCACCGGCCACAACACGGATGCGTATGGCTTTACCAAATCGCTCAAAGACCAACTAAAAGACGAGGATCGTTCAGCACTTGTTCTTGGCGCAACAGGAGGTGCAGCTAAAGCTATCATTTATGCGTTACGTACCTTAGGCATTGACGTTATTACCGTTTCGAGAAGTGGAAACTCACGCTTTACCTACAAGAGTCTAGACCCTACAACAGTCCACAATACACCTTTGATCATAAACTGCACCCCATTGGGAACCTATCCTAAAACAGAACAGGCTCCTCCCATCCCCTACGAAGCTTTGAACGAGCGTCACTTTTTGTTTGATCTAGTATACAACCCTGAAGTATCAACCTTTCTCGGTCACGGCAAAAATGCAGGGGCACGTGTTGAAAACGGATACAATATGTTGATCTATCAGGCGCAGCGTTCTTGGGAGATATGGAATTCGCTTTGATAGCCTATCCATTTGTTTACCTTTGCTTATAATACTTTGCACGCACTGCGTATGGATTCAAGTGAAAAACATGATGCTGTAGAACAAGAGAAGTCTGTGGATTTGGTATTTCAATTACCAGAACTTAACAGCACCTCCTATCAAAATCATTCTTTAGAGAACCTAGTTGGCGAATTGCAACGATTGCTTAAAAATGCTCCTATTCAGAAAATAGCACAGCATGTAAATGCAATAAAGCAAAGTTTTGATACACAGTTTAAGGCTCTACTTTTGACTGAAAAGGAGCGTTTCTTGGAACAAGGAAATGCCGAAATGGATTTCGAGTACAACCCTTTGATTAAGCGCCAATTTGAAGAGTTATATCACGAATATCGCGACAAGAAAACAAGATACCGAAAAGAGTTCGAGCGTCAATTACAAGAAAACCTCAAAAAAAAGCAAGCGATTATTGAATCGATCAAGGCCCTTTTAGAAGCTGAAGAGAACATTAACGATACCTTTCAAAGTTTCAAAGATCTACAGGCAGAATGGCGTGCTACAGGAATGGTTCCAAAAACCTATAATGACGATCTATGGGCAAATTATCATCATCACGTTGAACGGTTTTATGATTTCTTGGATCTTAATCGAGAGTTGCGCGATCGCGATTTCAAGCACAATTACGAAGAGAAACTTAAAATCATCGACCGTGCAGAAGCACTGATCGATGAGCCCGATTTCAAAAAGGCTTATACCACTTTACAAGAACTACACCGTATTTGGAAAGAAGAACTAGGGCCCGTTTCAAAAGAGGTGCGCCAAGAGGTATGGGAACGCTTTAGTGCAGCAACCAAGAAAATGCACGACAAAAAACAGCAACTTACCGAAATAGAAGATCAAGAGCGCGAGAAACATCTAATTGAGAAGAAAAAAGTACTTGAAGCATTTGAAGAACTCGCATCTACCCCTATTACATCGCAAAAACAACTTAACCAGAACCTTAAACTGGCAAATGAAATAAAAGATAGCTTTTACGCGGTTGGTTCTGTTCCTAGAAAAGAGCAAAAGGCATTGTCAAATCGATTTAGGGCGCTTTTTAAATCGTTTAATCAGCAGAAGAATGCGTTCTATAAAGAACAAAAGAAGAGCTTCAAAGAAAATCTTGCGGCAAAGAGAAGGCTTATAGAACAAGTTGAAGCCTTAAAAGATCACCCAGACTTCAAAACCACCACGCCTGTGATTAAAGAATTACAGGGTGAATGGAAGAAAATTGGACATGTACCACGTAAATATTCAGAGCCCTTGTGGGAGGCCTTCAGAGGGGCCTGTAATCATTACTTTGAGCGATTGAAAGCTCAAACAAATACAACAAGAGCAAAACAGCAGCAATCAAGAAAAGAACTCAGTGATGTACTTGAACAAATCGAGACGTTCTCACCATCTAAAAACCGAGACGAAGATTTTCAACGACTTGCAGAACTGAAAACAAAGCTA
The DNA here is from genome assembly GCA_023262185.1 of Flavobacteriaceae bacterium. GTDB lineage: Bacteria > Bacteroidota > Bacteroidia > Flavobacteriales > Flavobacteriaceae > UBA3478. The sequence goes on along the minus strand of JALRDO010000007.1, from coordinate 13,503 downwards.
GAGCAAGAAGGAAGAACAGCTAGCGGACAGGTTGCAAATAAAGCCGAAAAGGCACTGAATAAGGCCATTAGTGGCTTAGGTTTAGATGAGAATTCGTTTGCCTCAGAACTTCATACCAAACGCATTGCATCATTAAAAGAAAATGCCACTGAGCTAAGTGACCTCCACCAAACTCGAGCAGGAGTGCGTAAGCATATTAACCGCTTGAGTGATGAGATTCGTCTTCTTGAAACCAACCTAGAATTTTTCTCGTCTTCAGATCCCGAAAATCCGCTATTAAAGGAAGCGCGTTCAAAAATTGCCCTGAAATCCGATGAAAAAGAACAGTGGACATTAAAACTCAAAGAGCTCAATGTGATTAAAAATCGCATTGAAAAAGAAGGTGTTGAGAATCGTCAGGAATCCTCTGAAGAAACCACTGGCGAAAACGATTCTCGAGAATAGACCTTAATTATTTAGCGATATTTACGGAACGTGTTTCTCGAATTACAGTAACCTTCACCTGTCCGGGATAGGTCATTTCAGTCTGAATCTTCTGTGAAATTTCAAACGAAAGCTCTGAAGCGCGATCATCGCTAACCTTGTCACTTGAAACGATTACTCTAAGTTCTCTTCCGGCCTGAATAGCATATGCCTTCTCAACCCCTTTAAAGCCTAAAGCGGCATCCTCAAGATCCTTAAGTCGCTGTATATAACTGTCGAGCACCTGACGTCTCGCACCTGGTCGAGCTCCACTAATGGCATCACAAACCTGAACGATAGGAGAAATTAAACTTGTCATTTCAATTTCATCATGGTGAGCACCAATGGCGTTTACCACCTCTTTATGCTCTCCGTATTTTTCAGCCCATTGCATTCCCAAAATCGCGTGTGGCGTTTCGGTATCTACCTCATTCATAGGTACTTTTCCTATATCGTGTAGTAAACCGGCTCGCTTAGCTAGTTTAGGGTTCAATCCCAATTCTGAGGCCATAACACCACAGAGTTTAGCGACCTCTCGAGAGTGCTGAAGCAAATTCTGTCCATATGACGAACGGTATTTCATGCGGCCCACCGCCTTAATCAACTCTGGATGCAACCCATGAATACCTAAATCAATGATAGTACGTTTTCCGATCTCAATGATCTCTTCATTAATTTGTTTCTCAGTTTTTTGAACGACTTCTTCGATACGTGCTGGATGAATTCGACCGTCTGTAACCAAGCGATGTAAAGATAAACGTGCAACCTCTCGACGAACCGAATCAAAGCACGATAATATAATAGCCTCTGGAGTGTCGTCTACAATAATTTCAACCCCTGTAGCCGCCTCTATCGCACGAATATTACGCCCTTCACGCCCAATAATCCTACCCTTGACATCATCTGATTCCAGGTTGAATACAGAAACGCAATTTTCTACAGCTTCTTCTGTACCGATGCGTTGGATGGTTTTGATTACCACCTTCTTGGCTTCTTGCTGCGCTGTAAGCTTGGCTTCTTCCAGGGCATTCTGAACAAAGACCATGGAGTCTGTTTTTGCCTTCTCTTTTAGCGAATTAACGAGCTCTGATTTAGCTTCTTCAGCCGACAAACCCGACAACACCTCAAGCTGCTGCACTTGACTTTGATGCAAGCGCTCGAGTTCTTCTTCACGCTTTTCGATACGCTCAAGTCTTTTATTCAAGGATTCTAGTTCCTTTTCAAGCGAATCGCTCAACGATTGATTCTTTTTAATTTCAGCGCTTACTTGAGACTCTTTATCTCGAATTCGCTTTTCAGCTTCATCAATCTTTTTGTCCTTTGATAGAATTACCTTTTCGTGTTCAGCCTTTAGCTCTAAAAATTTTTCCTTGGCTTGAAAAATTTTATCCTTTTTGATCTGCTCGGCCTCCTTCTCTGCATCTCTCAGAATATTCTGAGCCTCTTTCTGAGCTAAATTCAACGCAGAGTCGCTCTTTTTCTTTTGAATTAATGCAGTTATCACAAAGCCTAAAACGGCCCCTATAATTAATGCGAGTATTGTGAGTGTTGTTGTGTCCATATCTAATTAATAAAAACCCACATTGAGGTTTTTGTACAAACTCCGTTTATACACGTTTAAGGCTAACTGATTGCTTAAGGATCCATTCTAGATGGCTTGCTTGCACAACCAAACTCACCATTCAGAATTTAATCTTCGTTGAGTTTGTCAAAAAATAAATCAATGTGGGTATGCTAAACTCTTTATTCATTAACGCCAATAGCGTTATCAATTTCTTCTGAAAGAGCCTCCAACTGAGCTTTAGCGGATTGATAGATATGCTGATCTTTACTTTTCAGCGCGACAGTATTAGCCAGTTGCAGCGCACACATAGCAAGCACATCTTGCTTATCGTTAACGGCGTAACTTGACTCAAATTGTTTAACCATTTTTTGAAGCTGCTCGGCAGCTTGTCGCAAACTTTCTTCTTGTTCAGCATTGACTGATAAGGGATAAACGCGATCTGCAATCGACAGTTTAATTCTTAATTTATCACTCATAATCAGTTGATCTCATCTATACATTCCTGTAGCTCCTTAATGAGTTGATCGAGTTGTTTCCCGATTTCATCATTCTGTTGAATGCTACCCAACCTTGAAAAATGATCTCTGCGCTCACTAAGTTTGCGGTTTAACACCCCTATCTCTTCTTCTAATATCATTTTCGCCTGCTCAGTCTCAACAATGCGACGCTTCAGCTTTTCATTTTTTGATCGCTGAAATGAAAGTCGCTCGATGAGGTCGTGAACCTTTTGATCTAAAAGGCGAACCGCTTCTGCAAGTGAGTTAGCTTCTGACATCATTTTCCTATCAAAGATACTAAAAGTGCGAAGGCAAGCGTAATAATTTAATCTCTAGTCTCTCTTGCAAATCTCTGACAGATCGTTTTGATTTGTGTTTTATCTTCATGAAAACACTAAGCTTCATTCTTTGTAGTTGCCTCTTTTATTGGGGGATGGCAATGCAAATTGAACCTATTGATTTAGCCGCAAATCCACCGCTACAGCTCGAACTACGCTATTCAGGAACCTTTTCTGAGCTAAGACCGAACCACTTTCACGGAGGGGTTGATCTAAAAACTCAAGGAAGAGAGGGTCAACCTGTTTATGCCATTGCCGATGGGCATATTCGCAGAATTAAGGTAGGCATCGGCGGTTACGGAAAGGTAATATACATCGATCACGGAGATAGCTACACCTCTGTTTATGGTCATTTATCACAATTTAGCCCGCGGATTCAATCGTATATCAAAGCTGAACAATACGCCGCTAAGTCGTATGAGATTGAGCGTTATTTCTCAAACGAACGCTTCCATATCGAAAAAGGAGAGGTTATTGGGTACAGCGGAAATACCGGAAATTCATTTGGCCCTCACCTTCATTTTGAATTGCGAGAGCAGAAGGGACAAATACCCCTAAATCCTCTAAATTTTGGTTTAGATGCTACGGACAACGATTCACCGACACTACTAGGGCTTTACGTCTACGAAGGCGAAATAGCGAATTCTAATGATCTGAAATTCAATCGAAAAAAGATTGTTTTACATCCCGTTTCAGAAACTCAACAAACCGAGTTTATTTCAGACACTATTGAAGTCGCGCCTTTCATTGGCATTGGCGTAGAAGCGTTTGATCGCCTTGAACAATCCCTTAATAAAAATGGGTTGTATCAGATTGATCTAAGCGTTCAAGATTCTTCTTTGGTTTCACTCACCTTTGATCGATTTTCATTTGAGGCTTCGCCCCGAATTAACAAAGTGATTGATTACGAATTTGAACAAGAAAGCAACAAAGACGTTCAACTCTTATTTAAACCCCGCGACCTTTTAATAGAGATGTATAAAAAAACCTTGTCCCAAGGAATCATCAAGGTCGATTCTATTCCACTAAAAGCGATCGTTTCGCTAAAAGACCACAGTGGAAACGAAACAAGGGCTACGCTTTTTTTAAAAAATAGCGGAACCGTCTCAAATCTTAAGCAAGCTAAATACAGCACTGCTATTGACACAACCTTGCAAAGCACTTCGTCGACTATTCGTGTGCGGACAAAGAAAAACGCGATGATTTCTTCTGAAAATTTATCTATAGCCCTAACAGGTGACACTCTGAGCATTGGCCCTGATTATGGATATCTTGAAGAGCCGATAGAAGTGTCATATGGCTTTTCAGAGGCTACCCTTGAGCGAGTTATTAACGAGCGTCTGTATCTAGGAAAACTAACCGAAAAAGGTAAAATCAGCTATATCGCCAAAGCAAAAGACTCTGTTTTTGAGGTGAGCCTAAATACTCCTGGAAACTATCTTATGGCTTCAGACACTATACCTCCTTTAGTTACGCCTTTGAATTTTCAGACGGATCGAAACTTAAGTAACTTCAGGTATTTATCTTTTAGCGTAGAAGATCAAGAGACCTTTATTTCAAGATATAACGGATATATAGACGATCAATGGGTACTCTTTGAATATGAACCCAAAGAAGACCGATTGCGTTTCGACCTCAATGACATTATTCTTCTCGAGGGTAAGCACACTATCCGTATCGAAGTGGAGGATGCTTTGGGGAACAAAACCGATTGGCATACAGAAATCGACATACGATAGCCGTAAAGACCCTAACTTTACATGGTGATTCGATCTGTTTTTTTTATACTTTTTATGCTGTCTATTGCCTCTGCAATAGCGCAGAAAGAGGTTTTTTTAAATACAGACTTTGAGTCTTTTGCATCAAAACACAAGACTATCGCAGTTCTTCCATTTGCGGTTGATCTTGCACTAAAGGCAGAACCTAGTGAATTTTTAAGACGTCAATATCTAGAAACAGAGGGGCTTGCTGTTCAACAAGCCCTTGCCAATTACTTCGAAAACAAATCCAACAGCAAGGACTTCATTGTACTCTTTCAGCCCCTTGCTTTAACGCAAAAGAAATTGCAAAACGCTGGAATAGACTACAGAAGCATAGGTCAAATGAAAAGCGATGAATTGGCTAAGGTATTAGAGGTTGATGCACTGATCACTGGAACACTTCATTTACAAGTATTGCTCTCAGATGGTATCGAAGATGAATTCAATTGGCTTGACCTTTGGGTACTTTCTCCAGAATTCGGAAAGTTAGCCATCAAAGTTAGTGACGGAAGCAGTGGAAAATTACTTTGGCGCTACGAAAAAGCGATAGACCGCAGATCAGGTAAAAACACAAAAGAGCTCATTGAAAAGTTGATGAAGCAAGCCGCACGAAGCTTCCCTTATTACAAAAGAAGTAGTGACTAATCTTTCGTAATAAAATCAGCTAGCACCTCAACAGCGCGATCAACTTCTTCTTTCGTATTGTATTTAGAAAAAGAAAATCTAAGCGATGGCATCCATTTCTCATCCTGTGGAACCACTTGATCCAATACATGCGACCCTTTACTACTGCCTGATTGACAGGCACTTCCCTGTGAACAAGCAATACCATTTAAATCTAGATGAAAAAGCAACATAGCCGCCTTGTCGCCTTTTAATGGCAAACGCACGTTTACAAGGGTGTAGGTACTGTTTGCTGAGGCAGAATCTCCGTTAAAAACAACCCCAGGTATCAAGGTTTTAATGCGTGAAATAAAATGCGCTTTCAGGTTTGCAATAGAGGCGCGTTCTTGATCTAAGTGTTCATAAGCCAATCTAAAGGCTGTCTCCAAGCCTGCAATATCATGTATACTCTCTGTTCCAGCTCTAAGTCCTCTTTCTTGAGCGCCACCCACAATAAGCGATTTAAGACGAATGTTAGAGCGTACGAACATGAATCCAATACCCTTGGGTCCGTGAAATTTATGGGCAGCAGCAGTTATAAAATGGATAGGAGTTTCAGTGAGATTTAACCTAAAATGACCAATGGATTGAACGGTATCTGAGTGAAAATAAGCACCGTGAGTCTCACATAAATCAGCCACCTCATTCAACTCCAACATATTCCCAATCTCGTTGTTCACATGCATTAACGAAACCAGAGTTTTAGTAGCCTCGTTATTGGTTAATAGGTCCTTGAGTGATACTAGGTCTACCGATCCTTGTTCGTCTAGGTCTACAAAGTCCAATTGAACCCCATACTCTTCTTCCATGGCTTCGATAGCATGTAAAACGGCATGGTGCTCAATTCTAGAACTAATAATCCTACGCACTCCGAGATCCCGCACGCAAGATCTGATAATACAATTATCTGCTTCTGTTCCTCCAGAGGTGAATATAATTTCTGAAGGTTTACAAGATAGGGTCTGAGCGATTTGCTTACGCGTACTCTCGATTATGGCCTTTGAAGCTCTCCCAAAGGCATGAGTTGAAGATGGATTGCCGAAGTTTTCGGTTAGCACGGTGTGCATAGCCTCGACTACTTCTGGACGAACTGCGGTTGTAGCTGCATTATCTAAATAGACCGTATTCATAGATGGCAAAATTAACAATTTCGACCATCGTATCGGCACCGTTTTAGATAGCTACGTCTGAATAAAATTTAATCCTGTAAATACGAAGTTCTTCTTCTTCATAATCTCCATCAAAAGAGGCTACAGCCTGTTCAATGGCATTATCTTTTGCCTCGATAAAATAATCGTGGAGCTCTTGTTGAGAATCGTCGTCTAGCAGTTCGTCAACCCAATACGTTATGTTAAGTTTAGTTCCGCTGAATACAATCTGCTCCATAGCGTCTAATAACTCCGAATCGCTTAAGTTTTTTGAAGCTGAAATATCGTCAAAGGGCAACTTTCGATCTACACTTTGGATAATAAACAGCTTCAAGGCTGAATTGGCACCCGCTGACTTGACCACCAAATCTTGAGGTCGCTCTATGTCATTCTCTTCTACGTACGAAGCAATAAAAGAGACAAAAGGGGCTCCGTATTTTTTTGCCTTGAGCTCTCCTACCCCATGCACCTGAGCTAATTCTGCGATGCTAATAGGGTATTTCATCACCATGTCTTCTAAAGACGGTTCTTGAAAAATTATATATGGAGGTACATTGTGTTTCGCCGCCTCTTGTTTTCGGAGCTCTTTCAATTGTCGTAACAATACTTCGTCAAGGCTCTCGGTTTTTGTAGTACCCTTTGAAGTCGAAGTCTCTAAGGCGGCATAATCGCGATCCAAAACCATTTCGAAATCTTGTGGCTTATCTAAGAACGCTTTTCCCTTTTCAGTGATAAGTAGCACTCCGTATTGTTCAATTGACTTCTTGAGTAGATTAGCCACCACTATCTGACGAACCAAAGCATGCCAATACGCTGAGCGATGGGCATGACCACATCCGAAGAAAGGCTTCTGATCGGATTGGTTCGCGCTAATCATAGAATTGGTTTTTCCTCTAAGAATACGAACAATCTCTTTACTCTTGTATTTCTCTGAAGTATCTAAAACTAAATTCAACACCATGATCACTTCATCAGAAGCTTGAATCTTCTCCTTAGGATGCTTGGAATTATCGTCCATCATTGCTCCTTCTCCATTGACTTCATCGTATTCTTCACCAAAATAATGGAGTATGAATTTGCGTCTAGACATCGATGTTTCAGCATAGGCGATAACGTCTTGCAACAAGGCATTACTGACCTCTTGCTCTGCAACGGGTTTAGAGGCAGAGAATTTCTCTAATTTCTCCATGTCCTTCGCTGCATAAAAGGCGACACAATGTCCTTCGCCGCCATCACGACCAGCCCTACCGGTTTCTTGATAGTAGCTTTCAATGCTTTTAGGCATATCGTAATGAATCACGAATCGAACATCAGGCTTGTCAATACCCATTCCAAAAGCGATTGTAGCGACTACTACAGAAGCCTCTTCCATTAGAAACTGATCTTGATAATCGGCACGTGTCTTTGCATCAAATCCGGCGTGATAAGGGATGGCCTTTACGCCGTTGAGCTGCAACAATTGTGCAATTTCTTCTACTGTCTTTCTGCTAAGACAATAGATGATACCTGATTTACCTTGTCGCTCAGACACAAATCGGATCACATCAGCATTTACTTGGGCTGTTTTTGGCCTTACTTCATAAAACAAATTTGGACGATTGAAAGACGCCTTAAAAAGCTTTGCATCTCTCATACCCAGATTCTTTATAATATCCTCTTGAACCTTTGAGGTAGCTGTTGCCGTAAGTGCAATAATTGGGATCTCATCGGATAAGCGATTAATGATCGCTCTTATATTTCGGTACTCTGGGCGAAAATCATGCCCCCATTCAGAAATACAATGCGCTTCATCAATGGCTACAAATGAAAGTTTTAGCGGGGATAAAAGCTCTATGGTTTGTGGCTTGGTAAGTGACTCAGGAGCCACAAAAAGAAGTTTAGTCTCTCCAGAATTCAAATCGTGCACCACCTCTTGGTAGGCAGCCTTGGTTAGGGACGAGTTGAGCACATGTGCGACACCTTCACTCTTTGTTACAGAACGGATAGCGTCTACCTGATTCTTCATCAAGGCAATTAACGGACTGATAATCACAGCCGTTCCTTCAGACATCAAGGCCGGAAGTTGATAGCATAGAGACTTCCCTCCTCCCGTAGGCATGATCACAAAAGTATCTTGCTGCTGTAATATAGAAGTGACAGCTTGTTTTTGAAGACCCTTAAATGCAGAGAACCCAAAATAGTATTTCAGTGCATCATAGAGTTGCTCGTCCGTTACAGTATGAGACATAGTCTTGAAGATAAGAAAAAACTAGAGGTCGTTTTTCGTAATTTCGTCTTTTGTATAACTAAAATAGCTAATCCTAAGGCTTTTTTCTTGAACCCATCCGCAAAACGTATTGCCGACGCTAAAGAAGTACTCGATTTAGAGGCTTCAGCATTACAATCCTTATCCGATTGCATCGATGCCTCTTTCTCAGAGGCTGTCGGATACATTGTCGGCTGCAAAGGACGCGTGGTGTTTACCGGCATGGGCAAAAGTGCCATAATAGCTTCAAAACTAGCAGCGAGTTTCAATTCAACCGGAACGCCTTCTTTATTCATGCATGCGGCAGATGCCATCCATGGTGATCTGGGGATGGTTCAAGAAGAAGATGTGGTCATCTGCCTTTCAAAGAGCGGAAACACCGAAGAGGTGAAGACCTTAATTCCGTTGATCAAGACCAGAGGGAACACCTTAATTGGAGTAAGCGCTGACCCCTCTTCTTATCTAGGGGTGAACGCCACTACCTTACTGCTGACCCCTGTAGAGAGAGAAGCGTGTCCTCACAACCTGGCACCAACGACAAGTACCACCTTGCAATTAGCACTTGGAGATGCGCTCATGGTTGCGGCTCTCAACGAAAAAAACTTTACCGAAACTGACTTTGCACGCTATCATCCCGGTGGAAGCTTAGGTAAAAAACTTTATCTCAAGGTTTCTGATCTAATGGGTAAGATGGCTAAGCCAGAGGTTTTTATAGAAACACCTATTCTGGATGTAATTCTAGAGATCTCGAACAAAATGACTGGATGCACACCAGTGCTTTCAAATCAAGAGATAGTCGGAATCATTACCGACGGAGATATTCGACGTATGCTGCAGCGACAAACCGACATTAATCAGCTTAAAGCCGAGGATGTCATGAGTTCAAACCCTATTCGCTATTCATCAAATCATTTGGCTCTAGACGCCCTGAAATTGATGAATGAAAAAGAAATAACTCAACTCATAATAACACATGAAGGGCGCTATACAGGCATTCTGCACATGCAACAACTTATTCAAGAAGGACTATCGGTATGAGTACAAAGGATGAAATGTCATTTTTAGATCACCTAGAAGAGTTGCGTTGGCATCTCATCAGATCGATTGTGGCTATTCTCATAATTGCCACTGTGGCGTTTGTCATGAAAGGATTCATATTTGACCGCATCATTTTTGCACCTAAGAACATGAGCTTTCCAACCTATAACATGTTCTGTCAAATCTCTACTTTCTTCGGAATCACTTCTGATTTTTGCGCTGAATCATTACCCTTCAGAATCCAGAACAGAACTATGGCAGGGCAGTTTTCTGCACACATTTGGACTTCTATTTGGGCAGGCTTCATTTTAGGATTCCCCTATCTGCTTTTTGAAATATGGAGGTTCATTAGCCCTGGACTTTATGAGAAAGAGCGCAGATACTCAAAGGGGTTCATTGGCGCTGCCTCTCTGTTATTCTTCATTGGTGTGCTCTTCGGATACTATATTGTGGCACCTCTTTCTATCAACTTTTTAGGAACCTATCAGGTCAGTGCTGAGGTAAGCAATGAAATTGACATCAGCTCTTACATCTCTACGGTTAGAGCTTCTGTAATTGCTTGTGGCATCATGTTCGAGCTTCCTATTTTAATCTACTTCTTAACCAAAATCGGATTGGTTACTCCAGAGATTCTTAAAAAATATAGAAAGATAGCCTTGGTTCTTGTATTGGTGCTGTCTGCCGTGATCACCCCACCGGATGTGGCGAGCCAGATAATTGTTGCCATTCCTGTGATGATATTATACCAGTTAAGTATCGGAATTTCAAAGTTTGTAACTCGTAATTCAAAAGAAAATGGCGCATAAGCTAGTAGAAGACTTTAACAACTACCGTTCAAAAATGAACGAACGGATTTTAGCCGATGATCAAAAATTGATCAAACGTATTTTTAACCTAGATACGAATGCTTTCTCTGAAGGGGCTCTAGATGTTAAAACCAAAGAACTTCTTGGCCTTGTAGCCTCTGCAGTATTGCGCTGTGACGATTGTGTGCGCTATCATCTTGAAGGAGCCAAAAAAGCCGGATGTACTGCTGAAGAAGTAACAGAAACCTTAGGAATAGCTACCCTAATAGGTGGAACCATTGTTATTCCTCATTTAAGGAGAGCTTATGAATACTGGGATGCGCTAAACACAACATCGTGAAGTTAAGAGCTGAAAACATAAAGAAAATCTACCAGCAGCGCACTGTTGTAAAGGGAATATCTCTTGAGGTAAATCAAGGTGAAATCATTGGCCTACTCGGGCCGAATGGGGCCGGAAAAACCACTTCTTTTTATATGATTGTCGGTTTAATCCAGGCCAACGCCGGTTCGATTTATTTAGACGATTTAGACATCACCAAGTTCCCCATGTTTAAACGTGCCCAGCACGGGATAGGATATCTCGCTCAAGAGGCCTCTGTGTTTAGAAAACTTAGTGTTGAAGACAACATTCTGAGTGTGCTACAGAATACTACTCTATCAAAGGCCGAGCAAGAGAAGAAAAGAGATGCTTTGCTTGAAGAGTTTTCACTCACCCATATCCGAAAAAACCGAGGCGACTTACTATCGGGCGGAGAGAGACGGAGAACAGAGATCGCTCGTGCTCTAGCTACGGATCCCAAGTTCATTCTACTCGATGAACCCTTTGCAGGGGTAGATCCAGTTGCCGTAGAAGATATTCAGCGTATTGTGGCTCAGCTTAAAAACAAGAACATCGGAATTCTTATTACCGATCATAATGTACAAGAAACCTTAGCTATCACTGAACGATCGTACCTCATGTTTGAGGGTTCTATACTTAAAGCCGGAGCACCAGAAGAACTCGCTGCAGATGAAATGGTGCGCAAAGTATACTTAGGTCAAAACTTCGAATTGCGTAAAAAGCGCCTAGCGTTTGATCAAGAGTGAGCCTAGGGTGTAGGTCGGTAAAAGCACCAATACTAGCTCTTCTCTTAGAAGTACAAAACCAACAATAGCGCTTAACATCACTAGATACCTTAGGATATTTGCCTTAAAAGTATAATCCTTGAACTTCAAAGAAATAGCGGGGATTTTACTCACCATCCACCCTGAAAATAAGAGCGTTAAAAATACAGCGGCACGCTTGAACCAAACAGGCGTAAAATAAGCCATCTGATCAAAGAGTTCAGTTTGCGTAATGAGCACCACAAAAAGGGCCATTGCCGGTGTCGGAAGGCCTTCAAAATGAATGCTTTTTGAAGGATATACTGAAAATCTAACCAATCGCAAAAGCGCACTGACAAACAAAAGTGACGCAAGTCCAGCCGCCCACAATACCGATAAAGATTCTGAAAGTAAGAAATACCACCACAGGCTTGGAAAGAACCCGAAACTAATCACGTCAGCCATTGAATCCATAAAATTCCCAAAAGCAGATTCTACTTTTAAAATTCGGGCTATAAATCCGTCTAAAAAATCGGCTATCGCCGCTGCTATGAGAGCAATAAGCGCAAGATCAAACCGATCTTGTATCATCGCAACACACCCTAAAAACCCAAATAGGGCATTCAAAAGTGTGATGAAATTAGCCGTATGTGCTCTAAGGCTTAACATGTCAACGAATTTACACTTTATTCCTCTGCTCGTTCCTCTTATCTTTGAGAGCAATCGAAAACCATGGCACTTCGACTTCTATTTCTAATCACCTTTTTACTAAGCTCCTTAGTGGCGTCTGCTCAAGAATCACTGAGTAAGGTGGCGAAAATAAGTGTGCTTACCTGCAGTGAAGGCCCAGAACTGCATGCCGCCTTCGGGCACAGTGCCATACATGTGTACGACCCAGGTAAAGGAATCGACGAAGTCTATAATTACGGCACATTTGATTTTGGCGCCCCAAACTTCTATTTGAATTTTATCAAAGGTAAGTTAGACTACTTCTTGTCGGTAACTGACTATCAAACCTTTAGCGCCTACTACGCCTATGTAGGGAGAGAGGTAGTAAGACAAACGTTAAACCTAAACCAGGAGCAAAAAGAAGAAATGTACCGTCTATTGGTTGAGAATGAATGGCCCGAAAATCGGTATTATCGCTACGACTTCTTAAAAGAAAATTGCGCCACGAAGATTCCCGATTTGCTTGAGCAAAGCCTTGGGGAAAGCTTTAAAATGAGTACCGTTTACGACGGTCAAAATTTGACCTATCGCAGTACCCTTCATGAACATCTGCCCTTATATTCTTGGAATAGATTCGGTATAGACATCATGCTTGGCTCAAGAGTCGATCAAACCTTAACCACTTCAGCCCTTGTTTATTTGCCCAACTATTTAAGATCTATTTTAAAGACTAGCACTGCAGAGACGCAATCTTTGGTGCGCAATTCGCGCATTGAAATTGCCAAGAAATTACCAGAAGTCACCTCCACTTTTTGGACCTCGCCTCGACTTATTCTAATAGTGCTAGTGCTATATGCGCTTCTTTCGTTGTGGATGGGTAATTCAAAAGGAGTTTTTAATCTAGTTGATCATATGCTTTTACTCCTTGCAGGCGTTGCAGGCCTATTGTTAACTTTTCTCAACTTCTTCTCTGAGCACTATGCAACGGTTTATAATTTTTCAATCTTTTGGGCCAATCCTTTATTACTTGCTGCCGCTGTGCTAAAGAGCAAAACCTTATTTCAGTCGGTTTGTTTATTCTCTTTACTCTTCATTCTTGTGGGTCTTTTAGGAATCCAATACATTTCAATTGAAATGGTTCTTGCCTCAGTGCTTGTTATAACTTTAAGTCTGAAGCAAACCCAAAAACTATAAAACCCTCTAAAACTATGCCTTCTACTTACGTTATTC
>JALRDO010000079.1 GCA_023262185.1 Flavobacteriaceae bacterium | reverse complement strand
AAAAAAAATCGAAAATTTTAAGAAAATTAAGGTTCGTAGCTCAGCTAAATTGAGCATTCCGATTTTAATCGGAACGGTCTCGAGAGAAACCTTTTTAAAAACTTCGGGTGCGTAGCTCAGCTGGATAGAGCATCTGCCTTCTAAGCAGACGGTCTCAGGTTCGAATCCTGACGCGCTCACAGAACCATCACAATCTTGTGGTGGTTTTTTTATGCTTTAAAGCCTACTAACAAAATGACTACTCCGCTGCATAAAGTCAAGAGACCTTGCGATCTTTTAGTCAACATCATCTGGCTATTTTCAGAATCTATTTGTTTCTTTTTTACCCTGTTTTTTGTGTTTTTTTGAGACATTTGTTCGAGTCTTGTTCGAATCAAGTTCGAATCAGCTTCGGAAAAAGGGTACTTTTTGCGAACAAAACTCGAGTTTGACTGCCACTTGATTCAACTCAAACCCTTATTTGTTTTCTTCAAAATACCATATAGAGTTCTGGGTGTAATAAGAAGCAAGTATCTTGCCTTTATCCTGCAAGTAAAGTGCAAGCAGACATTC
>JALRDO010000078.1 GCA_023262185.1 Flavobacteriaceae bacterium | reverse complement strand
AAATGTGATTGCGCGATTAGTTCCGTCATGATCGTGGTGAATTTGGTAAGCACCGATGTGCTGCGTAATTCCGCCAGCCTCACCCTTCATGACCTCTGATTTACGAATCGCGTCAAGAAGTGATGTCTTACCGTGATCGACGTGACCCATAACAGTTACAACTGGAGGACGCGCAACCAGTGAATCCTGATCCACATCTGTTAACTCACCTGCAAGATCGATATCGAAATCTTGTAGCAATTCGCGGTCTTCATCTTCTGGGCTAACAATTTGAATGTCATAACCCAGTTGAACACCAAGAATTTCAAAGGTATCTGCATCAACTGATTGAGTTGCAGTAACCATTTCACCTAAGTGGAATAGCGCTGCTACTAGCGCTGCTGGATCTGCACCAATCTTCTCTGCGAAATCTGCCAAAGAGGCTCCACGGCGCATGCGAACTGGAGTCTTGCCATCACCATGAGGAATTACTGCGCCACCAAGTTGTGGCGCTTGCATATTGTCGAACTCATCACGTAACGCCTTACGAGACTTTTGTTTACGTCCTGACTTCTTAC
>JALRDO010000077.1 GCA_023262185.1 Flavobacteriaceae bacterium | reverse complement strand
GATTATCTTGTGCTTGCATTGGGAAGTGAAACCAACTTTTTTGGAATGGGTGATTTGGAAAAAAATGCCTACCAGATGAAGACATTGAATGATGCAGTGATGGTAAGAAATAGAATAATCGATATGCTTGAACAAGCTGAAAATGAAAAGAATCCAATTTTGAAACAAAGTTTGTTAACTTTTGTTATAGTTGGTGGAGGTTTTGCAGGGATTGAAACTGCTGGCGAAATTCATGACCTATTATTAGATGTCATAAAATATTATCCGAACATATCTAAAGATGACATTAAGGTAGTTGTGTTAGAAGCAGGAGGTGAAATTCTACCAGGCTTTTCTAAAAGTCTAATTGATTTTACATTTAAAAAAATGACAGAACATGGAATTGAAATTAAATTAAAAACTGGAGTTACAAGTTTTGATGGTGATGAAGTTATGGCAAAAAGTTTTGATTCACAAAACTCTGAACCAATCTCTATTCAATCAAAAACAGTAATTTGGACTGCAGGTGTTACACCAGTTAATACAATCAAAAGATCTCTATTCAAAACAGACAAGGGGAG
>JALRDO010000076.1:254-565 GCA_023262185.1 Flavobacteriaceae bacterium | reverse complement strand
AATCCGGTGGCACAACGATACATCCGAATTTCAGCGCTGGTGCGAGGGTACTACTGGTTATCCACTGGTCGATGCCGGTATGCGCCAACTAAATGCTA
This sequence comes from Flavobacteriaceae bacterium, assembly GCA_023262185.1. Taxonomy (GTDB): domain Bacteria; phylum Bacteroidota; class Bacteroidia; order Flavobacteriales; family Flavobacteriaceae; genus UBA3478. The sequence goes on along the minus strand of JALRDO010000076.1, from coordinate 467 downwards.
CTGGTTCTATGCATAATCGGATTCGTATGGTCACCGCTAGTTTTCTTATCAAGCACTTGTTGATCGATTGGCGTTGGGGTGAGGCTTATTTTGCTAGAAAATTATTAGATTACGATATGGCGAGTAATGTGGGCAATTGGCAGTGGGTAGCTGGTTGCGGTGCGGATGCAGTTCCTTATTTCAGAATCTTTAACCCAGCTAGGCAAATAGAAA
>JALRDO010000076.1:0-244 GCA_023262185.1 Flavobacteriaceae bacterium | reverse complement strand
TATTAAAACTTGGGTGCATGACTGGAATAAATCAACCTATCCGTTGCCAATTGTGAATCATGTGACAGCACGTGAGCGCTGCATTAGAGCTTACCGACAGGCAATCGGTTAACATGTTTTTAAAAACTATGGCAGTTGATAACTTGTCCAGATTTGGATATCAATTTACCGTTCAGTTTTTTACAATTATTTTTCCTTTCATCGTTTTGAAATGCCCACTTAGTGGGCAGGCAAAATTTACTAT
>JALRDO010000075.1 GCA_023262185.1 Flavobacteriaceae bacterium | reverse complement strand
AGGCCAATTTTGAGTGTCGCTAATAGGAGCATTCCAATACTGTGGTAATCCGGTGGTTTCTGTGTCAAAAATTAAATACATAAGGCTTAAAAAAGTGCAATTTGGCTTGCGATAAAAATAGGAATAAAAGCTCATACCTCATTTTAGAATTGATACTTTTTATGAACAAAAAAAGCAGTGTAATAATCTGAAAAAGAATATTTTTAATATAGTTGTTATATACCACTAATTTTTTGTAATTTTGCCACCCTAATTAATAACCAAGGTTTCGTACCTTAAAAATTAACAATTATGCCAGTTAAATTAAGATTACAAAGACACGGTAAAAAAGGAAAACCTTTTTACTGGATTGTTGCAGCTGATTCAAGATCAAAAAGAGATGGACGTTATTTAGAAAAAGTAGGAACCTATAACCCTACTGCTAATCCGGCTGTTATTGAATTAGATGTTGATAAATCAGTTCAATGGTTACAAAACGGTGCTCAACCAACAGATACGGTTAGAGCTATTTTATCGTACAAAGGTGCTTTATTGAAAAAACACTTAGTAGAAGGTGTTAAAAAAGG
>JALRDO010000074.1 GCA_023262185.1 Flavobacteriaceae bacterium | reverse complement strand
GGGAGGGGTACCGGTGGTGATTACGTCACCGGGCATCAAGGTCATGAATTCACTGACATAGCTCACCAATTTGGCGACCGTGAACACCATGGTTTTGGTGTTGCCGGTTTGCATGCGAACACCGTTCACATCCAACCACATGTTCAAGCGCTGGGGTTTGGGCACTTCGTCGCGGGTCACCAACCAAGGGCCGATCGGGCCAAAGGTGTCGCAGCCTTTGCCTTTGTCCCAGGTCATGCCGCGTTCGAGTTGGTATTCGCGTTCAGACACATCGTTGATGGTGCAGTAGCCCGCCACGTAGTCCAATGCACGGGCTTGCGATACATAACTGGCGCGGGCACCGATGACCACACCCAGTTCCACTTCCCAATCGGTTTTCACAGACCCTTTGGGCAACATGATGTCGTCGTCAGGGCCTTGCACACAACTGTTGGCTTTCATGAACACCACCGGCTCTTTGGGCACCGGCAAATTGGATTCGGCCGCATGATCGGCATAGTTCAAACCGATGGCAATGAATTTACCGACATGGCTGATCGGACAACCCATGCGGGGCTTGCCACGTACCA
>JALRDO010000073.1 GCA_023262185.1 Flavobacteriaceae bacterium | reverse complement strand
AAAACTACCTTTACGTTTTCCTCCTCCTTGATCTACATAACGAGCCGTATCATTAAACACTCTCAACATAGGAACAATTCCGTTTGAAGTTCCGTTAGTTCCACGAATGTAAGAACCTGTTGCACGAACATTGTGAATTGACAATCCAATTCCTCCAGCTGATTGCGAGATTTTAGCCGTTTGTTTTAAGGTATCATAAATTCCATCAATACTATCGTCTTGCATAGCCAAAAGGAAACAAGAAGACATTTGTGGTTTTGGCGTACCCGCGTTGAACAAGGTTGGCGTAGCGTGCGTAAAGAATTTTTTCGACATTAAGTCGTACGTTTCTATTACTGAATCCAAATCGTTCAAGTGAATTCCAACCGAAACACGCATTAACATGTGTTGTGGACGCTCTACAATTTTTCCGTTAATACGCAACAAATACGAGCGCTCTAAAGTTTTAAATCCGAAATAATCGTAGTTAAAATCTCTATTATAAATGATGTGTGAATTTAAAAATTCAGCATTCTCTTGAATTACTTTATGTACTTCCTCTGATAACAAAGGAGATTCTTGATTCGTTCTTGGA
>JALRDO010000072.1 GCA_023262185.1 Flavobacteriaceae bacterium | reverse complement strand
GGTTGTGCCATTGTCGTGTCTCCTTTGATCGCTTTAATGAAAAATCAGGTAGACTTGGTAAGAGGTTATAGTGAAAACGACGAAGTGGCCCATTTCTTAAACTCCTCTTTAAATAAAGGTCAGATCAAATTAGTGAAAGAAGATTTGTTGAGTGGAAAAACAAAATTATTATACGTTGCGCCAGAGACTTTAACGAAACAAGAGAACCTGGATTTCTTTAGTGATCTAAAAATTTCCTTTTTCGCAGTAGACGAAGCGCATTGTATTTCTGAATGGGGACATGATTTCAGACCTGAGTACAGAAGGCTCAAAGAAATGATGGAAGAGATCAATCCAGCGGCACCCATTATTGCCTTAACTGCAACTGCCACACCAAAGGTGCAGAGTGATATTGTTAAGAACCTTGCATTGAGGGATCCTGAAGTGTTAATTTCTTCTTTTAACAGAACGAACCTGTATTATGAAGTACAACCAAAAATCAGAAAAGAACAAACGGTAAAAAGTATCGTTAAATACATTTCGAAGCATAAAAAGAAAAGCGGTATTATATATACTTTAAATAGAAAGACCACAGAGGAGTTGGC
>JALRDO010000071.1 GCA_023262185.1 Flavobacteriaceae bacterium | reverse complement strand
GCTGCTGAAGGATGACCGCGAGCGCGATAAGATTGACGCGGAAGTCATGATTAAGGCTGCTGAGATTGAAGCTAAGTATGGCACGGCTGTAAACACGGCTAACATCGAAGCCTTGATGCAGCGTGACCGCGAGTTGCTCCGTCAGCAAGGAAACGTCCAGAAGGCTATGGTCGCCGCACAGCAGCAGGCCCAAGCCGCACAGGAACAGGCGATTGTTGACCAGTTAGCCCAAGAGCAGATGGCCGCCCAAGAACAGGGGATGATGTAATGGCTTCACCTATCCGCGCACCTATGGACATTGAGCCGCTTGGCAACATTGGTGGCCTTCTAACGCCGCGTGAAGACTTCGTGCCTAACATCCAGAGCGTGTATGGAGACATCATCCAGAATGCGCCTGATTATCAGTATTTTACTGCGCCATTGTCTAATCAGGGCCGGACCACTGCGACTTATGGTGGGCAGAACAATATCGTTGTCGCTCCAGACACGCCAATCCGCGTTGTCGATAACGCAACAGGCCAAGTCGTTTATTCTGGCGTTGGCTATGAAGGCGCGAATGCTGCTATTGATGCTGCTAATGCACTTTCAGCATCT
>JALRDO010000070.1 GCA_023262185.1 Flavobacteriaceae bacterium | reverse complement strand
ACGTAAACGTTCATATATCGGTGTGGGATATTATGGGACATTCACACCTACTGTGATACTTCGCAATATCTTGGAAAATCCAGGTTGGTATACGCAGTACACCCCATATCAAGCTGAGATAGCTCAAGGTAGATTGGAATCACTTCTCAATTTCCAGACAATGGTCATAGACCTCACAGGAATGGAAATCGCCAATGCTTCTCTTCTTGATGAAGCCACGGCAGCTGCTGAATCAATGCATTTGATGCATGCTGCAAAAACAAAAAAAGCAATTGAGTCCAATGCGAATACATTATTCATATCACATAATTGCTTCCCCCAAACCATAGAGCTTCTTCAAACACGATCAGAGCCACTTGGTATAAATATCGTGATTGGAGACATCAATGAGATTCCAACAGATGGATCAGTATTCGGGGTTGTCCTCCAATATCCTGCAGCAGATGGATCAATCAATGACATAACCCAGATATGCGCCAAAGCTCATGAACATGGAGCTCTTGTAGCATGCGCAACCGATTTGCTATCACTTACATTGCTGGTTCCTCCCGGTGAATGCGGGGCAGACATTGTGTTTGGTTCTGCGCAGCGATTC
>JALRDO010000006.1 GCA_023262185.1 Flavobacteriaceae bacterium | reverse complement strand
CCTGCTTTGTTTCGCAATTGCACATTTGGGTAGAGCATAAAATACATCAATCCAAAAATGGCGAAATACGCAAAGGCTTCGTACAGTTGCACTGGATGACGGTACGGAATCGCGTTCAAGGTGTCACTAAATGCCGGATCAGAGACTATGGCTTTATATGCCTGATTCACATCTGGAATCTTAGTGATACTCACCGCCTCATAACTCGATAAGTCGTCCGCATCTCGAACAAACTTGGTGGCAAACGCAAATGAGGCCTCTGTAACCTTGCCGTTGATCTCAGAATTAAAAAAGTTTCCGACGCGAATAAAGCCACCGCCTATCGCAGAAACGATAGCGATGCGGTCTACAATCCATAGAAATGAAAGTTCTTTGTGTTTGCGGCTGAACAAATAGAAGCCCGTGATGGCGGCAAGAGCAGCACCATGGCTCGCTAATCCGGTAAATCCGGTGAATTGATACCCATTGATGAGCCCGAATAGACTAGACCTTGGATTCTCTCGAATGGGAAGTAATATTTCAATAATGTGATTTTGATAGTAGGCCCAATCGTAAAAAATGACATGGCCGAGTCGTGCCCCGAGAATGATCGATACTACACTGTAAACAAAAAGCGAATCGATCTTATCTGCAGGCTTGTCTTCGGTTTTGAAGATGCGCTTCATGATGTACCAGCCTAGCACGAAGGCTGCGATCCACATTGAATTGTAGTATTTCAACTGCAAGGGTCCTAGGTGCAGTAAAGTGTCGTTTGGGTTCCAAACGATTCCTAAAAAAGTCATAGGTCAGGATTTTAAACGAAGATAACTAAAAGCCACTCTTTAAGGAACCGGATCATATCCGCTTTCTCCCCATGGGTGACATCGGGCAATGCGCTTGGCGGCAAGCATAGTTCCTTTTATTGGTCCGTGCTTTTTGAGGGCCTCAACGGCGTATTCTGAACAGGTAGGTACGAATCTGCAACTTGAGGGTGTGTAGGGCGATATGAGGTATTGGTAGGCGCGAACCCAAAACACAAGTACACTAATCGCTACCTTTTTCATGAAAGTGAAAAGGTGGTACCTTCTTTAGAATCTTTCAATTGTATTCCAAGGCGTGCAAGTTCTTCTCTAATTTGATCTGAAGTTGCAAAGTCTTTGCGCTCTCTAGCTTTGTTTCGTTGCGCAATAAGCAACTCAACGACCCCTGAAAGCTTCTCAAAATGACCAGCATCTTGCTGGCTTTCATCTTTAAGTCCTAAAACATCAAACGTGAAGGTGCCTATTGTGGTGCGCAATAGCTCCAAGTCTTCGGAGGTCATACCTTTTGGTTGATCGTGGAGTAGGTTGATCTGCTTAACACCTTCAAATAGCTGTGCAATAAGAATAGGGGTATTAAAATCGTCATTCATTGCCGCATAACAGCGTTCTACCCATTCGCTAACATTGAAGGTTGAGGTTTTTCCTTGTGCTTCTAGCGATTGAGCGCGTTTATACCCTTCAAGTAGACGTTGATAGCCTTTTTCAGCGGCTTCTAGGGCCTCTTGACTCAAATCAAGGATGCTGGTGTAGTGTGCCTGCATCATGAAAAAGCGTACTACAGAAGGACTAAATGCTTTTGAAAATATACGGTTCTCTCCGCTGAAAATTTCGTGTGGATAAATGTTGTTATCCGTTGATTTCGACATCTTCTTCCCATTAAGGGTAAGCATGTTGGCGTGCAGCCAATAGTTCACTGGGCTGTGACCACTATGTGCTTCAGCCTGTGCAATTTCGCACTCGTGATGAGGGAATTTGAGGTCCATACCGCCACCATGGATGTCAAAGTTGGCTCCGAGATACTTCGTACTCATGGCGGTACATTCGATGTGCCAACCCGGGAAGCCGTCTCCCCAAGGAGAGTTCCATCGCATTATATGCTGAGGTTCGGCCTTTTTCCACAATGCAAAATCTTGCGGATTTTTCTTTTCGAGATGTCCTTGAAGCCCTCTAGTGTTAGCCACCATGTCTTCGAGTTTTCTTCCGCTTAATTTTCCGTAGGCGTGATCGGTATTGAAATTGAGTACATCGAAATAGACCGATCCGTTTTCGACATAGGCATACCCTTTGTCGATAATCGATTGAATAATTTCAATTTGCTCAATGATATGCCCTGTAGCCGTAGGTTCAATGTTAGGGGGTAAAAGGTTGAATTGCTCCAAGGTTTGGTGAAAATCAACGGTATAACGGTGCACCACCTCCATCGGTTCTATTCGCTCAAGCCTGGCCTTTTTAGCAATCTTATCTTCCCCTTCATCCTCGTCGTGCTCTAAGTGACCCGCGTCAGTAATGTTACGCACGTAACGCACTTTGTATCCCAGGTGCAATAAATAGCGATAGATCATGTCGAATGACATGAAGGTGCGGCAATTGCCGAGATGAACGTTTGAATATACCGTTGGACCGCAAACATACATACCTACGTATCCGGATTCTACCGGAGTGAAGGGCTCTTTTTTTCGACTTAAAGAGTTGAAGACAAAGAGTTCGTTATTGAGGTAACGGTTGCTCATGAATTAAAATTCAGTTTGTAATCCTACATAGGCGATAAACTCGTTTCGCAGCTTTTCGTCAGTTTTAAAGACTCCTTGGTATTCTGCGGTAATGGTGCTGCTCGATATGTCTTTGATTCCTCTTGAATTTACACATAAATGTTTTGCATCTACAATACAGGCGACATCCTCAGTTTTTAAAATGCCTTGAAGCTCTTGTACCACTTGCATGGTAAGGCGTTCTTGAACCTGTGGTCTTTTGGCAAAATAATCGACAATGCGATTCATTTTTGAAAGTCCAACAACTCTTCCATTCGATACATAAGCCACATGTGCTTTTCCGACTATTGGGAGTAAGTGATGTTCACAGGTCGAATACAAGGTGATATTTTTTTCGACCAGCATTTCTCCGTATTGGTACTTATTCTCGAAGGTAGACGAACTCGGTTTGTTTTTTGGATTTAAGCCCGCGAAAAGTTCTTTGACAAAGGCCTTTGCCACCCGTTTAGGAGTACCTCTAAGGCTATCGTCATCAAGGTCCATCCCTAGTGTATCAAGAATATCTCTTACACTTGAAGTGATGCGTTCTATCTTCTGATCGTCGCTCAATTCAAAAGCGTCATCTCTTAAGGGAGTTTCGGCTGAGGCGCTCAGGTGATCTAGCTCGTGTTCTTCGTTGTTCATTGATTCAAAACTATTGGGCGCAAAGATAGCTATTATGACAGAGTTGACACTATAGCGAAAGAGTGTATGTAGCTATTAGTCTAAGGTTCGAGCGCTTTACCAAAGCGGCGTTTGGCAATAAAGCATCGAAGAAATATACATTCTCATCTCGGGTTTCATGACGTAAGCCAAAATCGAGCTGCGCATTTTGGTAGTGGTATCCAATTCCGGTGCTTATCGCGGTTGAGGCGCCGATTGATCCTCCTATCGCTGGTACACTCTGACTGCTGTATCCGAATCGAATAAGACGGTTGCCTTTAGTGAATTCCGCTCCGACCCCCAATCTTTCAACCGTACTGTAGGCGCTTTTCATCGCTTGGTTTTCGGCAGCAAAAGAAGCATTTGAATTTGGTAAATACTGAGCGTCTCCATAGTTTTCTCTGCGGTAATCTGCAACAAGCGACATTCCCTCCGACAGATGCAGGGCGACGTTAAACGTCAATGATGAAGGCAGTTTCATGCGGTAATCGTCGTAAAAGTTAAGTAGTCCGAAATTGATATACGAGAGATCTTCTAGAGCAGCATCGGTAGAAATACGCTGAGCCGTTTGATCGTTCATAGTGTACCAAGTGGGGGTGGCGTAACTAGCTCCCAGCACAAAGGCTTTACTCAGTTTTATGAGCATTCCCAGTTGAGAAGACACTCCTATGCCTGAGGTAAACAAGTAGTTGTCAAAACTGCTTTTTGAAGCGGTAGAGGGGGTATCGTATCCATCCTCCTCTAAATAGCTAAAGCGCTCAAATTTTAAATCTTGAATCGCCAATGATCCTCCTAATAAGATGCGGTCTTTGAATGAAATTGAAGAGTGTAGGGTGAACTTGCCCATCACCCCTTTTTTAGTGGCGTTGTAACGCTGTAGTAGCCCGTTATAGCTTACACGCGAAAAGTAACCGAGCTCGTCGTATCCAATTAGTCCACTATAGACCCCTAGGAATCCTTGTTGGGCTGCATAACCGTAATCTACACCAATTCTTCGGTAGGCCTCTTCAATGAATTCATTGTCGTAGGGTAGTAAATCGATATAGTTGTGCTGTTCGGCGAATCCTAAAAAGAAGCGATCTAAGCCCTCTTCGGCAAATCCTCCCGCCTTGATGCGGTTGTCGAAAGCGGCGGTTTGATCATAGCTAAAGCCGAAGGTGATTTTATTCCAAACACTCTTGTCAGAAACAAAGACTAGCAATCCAGAAGCCTGATTGATTTTAAGCGTGGTAGAAGAGGCGGTGTCGGTAAATTCTCCGGTCTGAGAGCGGTTTGAATTATTGTTCAGCGCGGTACTCACACTAAAAGCTCCATAATCGAACAGCGCGGCCGCCGCTGGATTGATGCTGATCGAATACAAATCACCTTTTAAGGCACCACCTGCCTGCCCTAGGCCCATGATGCGGGCCGAACCTCCTTGATAACTTTGTAAATACCTGTAAAGATCTTCGGTTGTTTGTGCTTTAAGCCCAAGAAAACTAAGTCCTAGGGCCAGCATTAAGAGCTGTCTTTTCATGCTGCAAAATTAGTTGTTCCCTCTAGAATTTGATCGCGATGATGAAGAGCGTGTTGAACCCGATCGAGAGGTATTTGAAGAACGCACAGGAGCTGAAGTTCTAGCAGGTTCACTGCTACGCGACCTATTGTAAGAAGGTTGCTGTATACTTCTGTTGCTTCCCCTTGTTGGCAGGGGGCTACGGTAGTTGTTGTTATCCTCATTAGAATAGGTATTTCGAGTCGTGTTTCTTTGAGGAATGTAATTTGTTCTCGACCGCGTTGGCATGAGATTTGATCTTCCGCGGTCTGCTTCTCTAAAGTAATAGGGGTTTGATCGAGTTGGGCCTGTTCGGTATTCTTGAGCGGTGCGAGGGCGTACTGAATAGCCTTCATATGATCTTCTTGGATTGAATCCGTATACCAGAGGACGCCCCAAATACGGATCGTACCAGCCGTACCCCCAGGCGTTGTTTCTGAAACGACGGTTATACCAGCGGTTATTCCAGGCCATAGAAGGTCCATAAAAGGGACTGTAAAACGGACTATAAAAAGGATTGTGGAATGGATCAAACCATGGGTTGACCCAAGGATTTACCCACGGGTCATTGAACCAAAAGGGTTGAAATGCGCTCCCCCAACCTAGGCTGAAAGGAGCGTTGAATTGATTGATCGTGATTCGAGTCTTTGGTGTATTTTCACCCAATTGCGCATAGGTGTTTTCTGCACCACTCGAGTAAGAATCGATATCAGTAAACGTTGAATTATCGTCTGAAAGTGCCAATTGTGCTGCCTTCTCTGCAAAGTAATTCTCGTAAAAGGCGGCTCCTTCTGGATCTATAGGAGCTGTTCGTTCTTGAACAGTAATTCCGAGATAGTTACCCTGACGTATCTGATGAGTGCTGTAAGAAACGGGATAGTAAGTAACGCATGAAGCCAACATACCAAAAAAGGTAAACGCTATCGAAAAACGCTTGAAAATGCGAAGAAATCCGCTGTTATCATTTCTGTAAACTGCCTGCTTCATATTTATAAATTTACTTAGTTTTACCTAATTAAAGGGCAATCTTTGTGCCAAAATCACTGTAATGAGCAAGAACTTAACGTCTAGGGCTGAGGATTATTCAAAATGGTATAACGAATTGGTAGTTAAGGCCGATTTGGCTGAGAACTCTGGAGTTCGCGGTTGTATGGTGATTAAGCCCTACGGATACGCCATTTGGGAGAAGATGCAGCAGGCGCTCGACGGCTTGTTTAAGGATACAGGGCACCAAAATGTTTATTTTCCGCTCTTCATTCCTAAATCTTATTTTTCTAAAGAGGCTTCTCACGTTTCGGGATTTGCCAAAGAATGTGCTGTAGTAACACATTATCGCTTGAAGAATGCAGAGGACGGCTCTGGAATAGTCGTTGATGAAAATGCAAAGCTTGAAGAAGAATTGATTGTGCGTCCAACTTCAGAGACTATAATCTGGGACACCTACCGAAAGTGGGTTCAATCGTATAGAGACCTTCCGCTATTGTACAATCAATGGGCGAACGTCGTCCGCTGGGAGATGAGGACGCGCCTATTTCTGCGTACTGCTGAGTTTTTGTGGCAAGAGGGTCACACCGCTCACGCAACTAAAGAAGAGGCCATTCTAGAGGCTGAGCAAATGATGCATGTTTACGCCGATTTTGCACAGCGCTTTATGGCTGTTCCGGTGATTAAAGGAACCAAAAGTGAGGCTGAACGTTTCGCTGGGGCAGAAGAAACCTATTGTATCGAGGCTCTAATGCAAGACGGTAAGGCTCTTCAAGTGGGGACCTCACATTTTCTAGGACAAAATTTTGCCAAGGCTTTTGAGGTGAAATTTGCCAATAAAGAAGGGCAGCAAGAGTACGTATGGGCTACCTCTTGGGGAGTTTCAACACGTCTCATGGGAGCCTTGATTATGACGCATAGCGATGACAACGGGTTAGTGCTCCCACCTGCACTAGCGCCGATTCAATTGGTGATTGTGCCGATTTACAAGGGAGAAAAGCAGTTAGCTAAGCTCGATGCGCATGTGGCTCCTTTGATCGCTGCTTTTAAGAAACGCGGAGTATCGGTGAAGTACGACAATCGCGACACGCACAAGCCCGGTTTTAAGTTTAACGAATACGAACTTAAAGGAGTGCCTCTAAGAATTGCCATAGGAGAGCGTGACCTCGAAAATGGAACTTACGAGTTGGCACGACGAGATACTTTAACAAAAGAATTTGTAGCTGCTGAGGCCATTTATGATAGGGTAGATGCACTGTTAGAAGAAATGCAGCAATCGCTCTACGATCGCGCCCTAGAACACCAAGTGACCCAAACCGTTTCGATTGACGATTACGCTTCTTTTAAAACGCATTTGAATGAGAAGGGTGGCTTTGTACTCGCCCACTGGGATGGCACTGCTGAGACTGAAGAACGTATTCAAGAAGAGACTAAAGCGACCATTCGTTGTATTCCTCTTGATGCCCCAGAAGAAGAAGGCGTCTGTATTTATTCAGGGAAACCTTCTAAGCGCAGAGTTTTATTTGCAAAGGCGTACTAAATAATAAGTTTACACGTTTGCGAGACTTAAAAATAGTTGTATTTTTGCATCCGCAATTTATTGCGCTTTATGGCCCGTTCGTCTAGGGGTTAGGACGCCAGGTTTTCATCCTGGTAACAGGGGTTCGATTCCCCTACGGGCTACAAGTTTTATTGAATTTTAATTTTAAGGGTTTAATCGGCCCGTTCGTCTAGGGGTTAGGACGCCAGGTTTTCATCCTGGTAACAGGGGTTCGATTCCCCTACGGGCTACAAGATTTATAATAATTATGGCAAATCACAAGTCAGCATTAAAGCGCATCAGAAGAAACGAGGCTGTTCGTCTTCGTAACCGTTACCAGCACAAAACGGTTCGTACTGCAATCAAAAAGTTGCGTTCTGAAGAGAACAAAGACGAAGCTCAAAAACAGCTTCCATCTGTGTTCGGAATGATCGATAAATTGGCGAAGAAAAACATCATTCACCACAACAAAGCTGCAAACCTAAAGAGTAAACTCGCAAAGAAAGTAGCGGAGCTCGCTTAATTTTAGGTTTATCTATAAAATAAAAAACGCGCCTCAATGGGCGCGTTTTTTTGTTGTACCTATCGAACTTTTACTCGTTCATTGTAAGTAAAAATTCTTCGTTGTTTTTGGTCTGAGCAATGCGTTGCTCGATAAACTCCATAGCCTCTACAGGATTCATATCGGCTAGGTATTTTCTGAGGATCCACATGCGCTGGATCGTGCTTTCGTCTAGCAAAAGGTCGTCTCTTCGTGTTGAAGATGATATCAAATCAATCGCTGGGAAAATTCTGCGGTTTGAAATGCGACGGTCTAACTGCAGTTCCATATTACCTGTTCCCTTGAATTCTTCAAAGATGACTTCATCCATTTTAGATCCGGTTTCGGTTAGTGCCGTTGCAATGATCGAAAGTGAACCTCCATTTTCAATATTTCGAGCTGCTCCGAAGAAACGTTTTGGTTTGTGTAAGGCATTGGCGTCAACCCCTCCACTTAAGACTTTACCTGAGGCAGGTTGAACTGTGTTATAGGCTCTTGCCAAACGAGTGATTGAATCTAAGAGGATAACAACATCATGTCCGCATTCTACGAGGCGCTTTGCTTTTTCAATAACAATATTTGCGACGCGTACGTGCTCAGAAGCTTCTTTGTCGAAGGTTGATGCAACAACCTCTCCGCGCACGTTGCGCTGCATGTCAGTCACCTCTTCAGGACGTTCGTCGATCAATAAGATGATTTGATAGACCTCTGGATGATTTGCGGCTATGGCATTGGCGATGTCTTTTAACAACATCGTCTTACCTGTTTTTGGTTGGGCCACAATCATTCCACGCTGTCCTTTACCGATAGGCGAAAATAAATCGATGATTCGTGTTGATACGGTGCTTCGCACCCCAGCTACATTGAACTTCTCTTTCGGAAAAAGCGGAGTCAGGTGCTCAAATGAAACGCGGTCGCGAACCACATTAGGATCTAGGCCGTTGATCTTGCTCACCTTAATAAGAGGAAAGTATTTTTCTCCTTCTTTTGGCGGACGGATACTTCCTAATACAGTGTCTCCGGTTTTTAATCCGAATAGGCGAATTTGAGATTGAGATACATATATGTCATCAGGAGAGGCAAGATAGTTGTAGTCAGACGAACGTAAGAAGCCGTATCCGTCAGACATGATATCTAGTACCCCCTCACTTTCGATGATCCCTTCAAATTCATATTCAGGTTGTTTGTACTTGTTTTTTAGGTCTTTATCGAAGTTGCTGTTTTTTTCACCGTTATGATGTCCGTTGTTCTGACGCTGATTGCGCTGATTGCGCTGGTGCTGATGTTGCGGCGTCTTTTTACTTTCTTCTGTAACTCCTTCGATAGACGTTTGATCTTGACCGTTTGGCTCTTTTTGCTGATTTTCTTTACCTCTTGGTCCACGCGTGCGGTTACGCGGTTCTCTTTTTTGGTCGTTGCGCTCTGTTCTTTGTTCATTGCGCTCTGTATTCTTTTGAGGCCTTTCTGTTGTTTTTTCAGCAGCATCTTTAGGCTCTATCTTCTGAACGCTCTCTGGCTTCTGAGCCTGTACGTCTAGAATTTGATAGATAAGGTCTTGCTTTTTGAGGGTTTTAAACCGTGAAATCTTAAGCTGAGCAGCGATTTCTTGCAACTCAGGCAATTTTTTTGCGCCTAATGCGTCAATATCAAACATGTAGTAGTGAATTTGTAAAGTAAATCAATCTGAATAAGGGTGAAAAAGATCGAGAAAGAAGAAGTGTGCTAGTCTCGATTCCTATGCAATGATACAAAGAAAATTTAAATCCAAATATGAGGTTAAAAAAAAGCAAATTACTTTTGGTAAAGAATATGATACAACGCATTCAATCCATCTACCTCTTTGCAGTCTCTTTGGCGTCTTTTGCGCTCGCAATAGGAGTAATGAGACAGTGGGGAGGTTTGGAGTTTTCATCTAGAACCGAGTTGTTTGTATTTGCTGAGGTTTTATTTATGGGGTTCTTGGCGCTCGGATCTCTAATGAAGTATAAAAATAGACGGCAGCAGTTTGTGCTCAATCGTATTAACTTACTGCTTCAACTTTTTTTACTAGGATTTTTCGTTTATCGGTCGCTAAACCTATCCGGAGGTGGTTCACCTGAGAAGGGTATTGGGATGCTGATTCCAGTTTTTTCTATCGTAATGCTAGTCCTCGCCAATAGGGCTATCAAACATGATGAAGATCTCGTAAAATCTGCTGACCGCTTGCGTTAAACCAGATATCTTAGTAGTATTAGTGCGCGAAGAAAGGCTCGAGAAATCGGGCCTTTTTTTATGGCTTTAAGCGACCTCGTTCGCCGAATTCTATGACCTGTAGGTCGTCAATTTTTCTGTTGTGGATCACAAATTTCAGCGCAGTACGCATTTTGTGAAATCCGTGTGTTCCTGCGGCCCCTGGGTTAAGGTGTAGGTGCCCAAATTTAGCGTCTTTCATGACCTTTAGTATATGCGAATGCCCGCTAACCAATACATCACAAGGATTACTTGTTAATAAGGCCTTAGTAGCTGCTGCGTATCGACCAGGGTATTGCGCGATGTGAGTCATTAGAATTTTCAGGCCTTCACAATCAAAATAGAGGGACTCAGGATACGCTGCTCTTATTTTATGGTCGTCAATGTTACCGTGAACAGCCTTTACTGCCCCTAGCTTTTCTAGGGGTTCAGTCACCTTAAAATCTCCAATATCCCCTGCATGCCAGATTTGATCGGCCTCTTTTGCGTAATGCAAAATGCGGTCGTCTATATAGGAGTGGGTGTCTGATAAGAGGAGAACACGGGTCATTAAAACGTATCTTTGTGCTGCTAAAGTAAAGGTATTGTGCGGTATTTTTTAGAGCTCTCTTTTGACGGAACTGATTATCACGGATGGCAACGCCAGCCGAACGCATTATCGGTGCAACAACTGCTTGAAGAGGCGCTTTCGATGCTTCTTTCTGCTCCAATTTCTGTGGTGGCAGCTGGGCGTACTGATGCAGGAGTTCACGCGCATCAGCTTTTTGTTCACTTTGATACCGAACTAAAGTTAGATGGTGCTGAACTGGTACATCGTCTCAATCGATTTTTACCAGAGGCTATTGTCGTTCATGAACTTTTCGAGGTGCGGTCAGAAGCACATGCCCGTTTTGATGCTCTTTCACGCACGTATTGTTACCGCATTAGCACAGTAAAGAATCCGTTCTCCAATCGATTTGCTTGGTATGTGGCTCAGCCCTTAAATCTTGAAGCCATGAATGAGGCGGCGACTATGCTGCTTGGCACCCATGATTTTGAGTGTTTTTCAAAGTCACATACCGACGTTAAAACCTATATATGCACCATTACTCAGGCTGTTTTTGAACCTCTTGAAGATGAGATTGTGCTAACGATTAGGGCAGATCGGTTTTTGAGAAACATGGTCCGTGCGATTGTGGGAACTCTAGTAGAAGTTGGATCTGGCAAACGAGACCTCTCTTCAATTCAAAGCTTATTGGAATCAAAATCGAGAAGCGAAGCCGGCGTTTCTGTGCCTGCAAAAGGATTATCTTTGGTAGCCGTTGAATATCCTGAACTGAGACTTCATGCAAGCTGATAAGACTGCAAAAAACAAATTCGACTTTAAGCTGTTCGGAAAGATCTTTTCGTACACCCGCCCTTATCGTGGGATATTCTTCATTTCAGTGGTTTCAGCCTTATTGATTTCTGGTTTTGCGGTACTTACCCCCTCACTAGTAGGTCGATTGATTGATGAGGCGATCACCAATCAGAATGCAGCCTTGCTGTTTTCGCTGATCATCACGATGAGTCTAGTGCTCTTCGGAGAGGTGTTTTTTCAATTGCTATTCACCTATACTGCTAATTTACTCGGTGAGTCTGTTATACAAGATGTTAGAGTGAAATTGGTGTCTAAGATGATACGTTTTAGAATGGCCTATTTTGACAAGTCTTCTATTGGAGTTTTGGTAACACGAGCGGTTTCAGACATGCAGAAGATCGGAGAAATCTTTAGTCAAGGATTTTTTATGATCGTAGCGGATGTATTAAAAATGCTTGTGGTGGCTACAGTAATGCTTGTACTCAATTACAGGCTTGCACTCTTGGTCTTTGCAATCTTGCCTATGATCTTGTATGCGACAAGATGGTTTCAGAAGTCAATGAAGGTGGCTTTCGTCGAAGTGCGGTCTCAAATCGCAGCACTCAACTCATTTGCACAGGAGCGTTTGGCGGGTATCAAAATCGTTCAACTCTTTCATCGTGAGTCAGTTGAGGCAGAAGCTTTTCGTGAAATCAATAAAAAGCACCAAGACGCCTGGTTAAAAACCGTCTGGTACAACTCTATATTTTTTGCAGTTGCTGAATTACTTTCTTCTATCACAGTAGGGCTTATAGTGTGGTATGGGGGTGTACAAAATGTAGGAGGGGTCACTGCCGAAGGTTATGGAGACATATTCACCTTTATTCTGCTTTCGTCTTTATTATTTCGACCGCTTAGACATATTGCCGATAAGTTCAACGTGTTACAGATGGGAATGGTGGCTGCCGGACGTGTATTCGCCATTCTTGAGACCCAAGACCATATCGAAGATAAAGGAGCGCACGAAGCAGAAGACATTCAGGGGGTCATAGATTTCGAGGAGGTTCAATTCAGTTATGATACGAAGAAACAGGTGCTAAAGGGCGTATCTTTTCACGTTGAGAAGGGTTCTTGCATAGCGATTGTAGGTTCTACTGGCGCCGGCAAGTCTACGATCATCAATTTGTTAAATCGCTTCTACGACATCAATGAAGGGAGTATTAAAATTGATGGTGTAGATGTGCGCGATTATGCGCTCAAAGGATTACGTACTCAAATCGCTGTTGTTTTGCAAGATGTCTTCTTGTTTGCTGATACTATTGCCAATAACATCAGTCTGGGAAATGAAAAGGTAACCAGAGAACAGATTGTGGCTGCTGCTAAAGAAATCGGGGTGCACGAGTTTATTGAACAGCTACCTGGCGGATACGACTATACGGTCACTGAAAGAGGGAGCACACTCTCGAGCGGTCAGCGTCAACTTATTGCCTTTTTAAGGGCCTATGTTTCGAATCCAAGTATTCTTGTCTTAGACGAAGCTACTTCTTCGGTAGATACCTATGCTGAACAAATGATACAACGCGCTACCGAGCGCATTACTGAAGGACGTACCTCAATTATCATTGCGCATCGATTAGCTACTGTTCAAAAGGCAGATCGCATTATTGTATTGGATCAGGGGCGTGTAATAGAAGAAGGCACCCACGACGAGTTACTCAAACAAAAAGGAGCATATAACGAGCTGTATAAGGCACAGTTTCTTGAAGAAGTAGATCAGGCCGTCTAAGATGGTTTATTACGCTAAATCTCTTTTTAGCTTTTCTTTCAACATCACTATTGAATCGAAACTTATGAAGTTCTTACCCTTGATGTAAGAGATTTCTCCGCGTTCTTCGCTAACCACTAAACACAAGGCATCTGTATTTTCTGTAATGCCTATAGCTGCTTTGTGTCGAAGGCCGTATTGCGCTGGGATGTCTTTGGCATTACTTACCGGAAGGATAACGCGAGTCGCCACAATTTTGTTGCCCTTAACGATAGCCGCTCCATCATGCAGCGGGCTGTTTTTGTAAAAGATGCTCTCAATGATTGGTGCATTGAGGGTGATATCCATGCTGTCTCCGCTGTTTTTGACAAAGTCGAGGCTGTCGTTACGTTCTAGAACAATGAGTGCTCCAAGGCGCTGCATGCTCAGTTTTTCGCAGGCCTCAACGAGGGCACCGATATTGGTGCGAGGCTCTTTTTTTTCTGCACGCACAAAGCGAAAGAAACGGCCCATTTTCTTGGCTGAAAAATTTCCGGATCCTAACACTAAAAGAAAGCGTCTGATTTCTTGTTGGAAGACCACGACCAACACAATGAATCCGACCTGCATGAATCCGCCTACGATATTGCTGATCATTTTCATTTCGAGTAGTCGGGTGACGTTCCAGAATCCCCATACAATGACTAGACCAATAAAGATGTTGATGGCAACTGATCCTTTCAGTAAGCGGTACACATAGTACAAAAGAAAGGCGACGAGCAAAATGTCAAGTGCGTCTGTGATTTTGAACGATAAGAAGTCTGTTAGGTTCATAGGTCGATGCTCAAAGGTACAATTTCACTCTAAGTGTTGGATTGTTTCAGTTTTAGGTAGAGGTCGATGCATTCTTTTGCCGGTTGGACATCGTGTACCCTCAAGAAGTGTGCCCCTCGTTCTAGCGCAATCATGTGAAGGGCAGAGGTGCCATTCAGGGCCTCTTCTGGGGTGAGTTGAAGCGTCTTATATATCATTGACTTTCGACTCAATCCCACCAGTATAGGAAGCTTCAGCAGATTGAACGCGTCTAAGTGATTCAGTAAAAAGAAATTCTGCTCAGCTGTTTTCGCAAACCCAAACCCTGGGTCGATGATGAGGTCGTTGAGGTTTCGTTTAGCTGTTTCTTCTGCTAGCCATGAAAAATGTTTGCGAAGCTCAACTACAATGTCTTCGTAATCCGTAAGGGTATTCATGGTTTGTGGATTGCCTCTCATGTGCATCCCAATGTATGGAACCTGAAAAGAGGCTACCACATCTAGTAGTTTTGGATCAGCCTGTGATCCGGTGACGTCGTTGATCATGGCGGCACCCTTATCAAGGCTTTGCAAGGCTACTTCTGATCTGAAGGTGTCTATAGAGAGTGGGGTGTTCGGAAAGTGCTCTTGAAGCAACTCAACTACGGGGATCACACGACTTAACTCTTCTTCAACACTCACCTCAGCAGCCCCGGGTCGCGTTGAGTATCCGCCTATATCAATAATATCAGCACCTTGATCTATGTGTTGTTGAACCCTGTTTAAGAGATGGTCTTGGTTTTTTAGTTGTCCGCCGTCGTAGAATGAGTCTGGAGTGACATTCAAAATCGCTGCGATCCGCGGAATATTAAGATCAATTAGCTGTTGATTCAGGGTAATGGTCATGGGTGAATCCTTTATATTTGGAAGGTCAATCAAGCGATACTAAGTTACGTTAACCGCTCCATTTATCTATGAGTACAACTTCAACCCAATTTGATCAAGTCATTGAGCGCTGCAGAACCTTATTTGAGAAGAAGGCCTTCGACTATGGTACTGCATGGCGGATCCTTAGATTATCTTCATTGACCGATCAGATTTTTATCAAAGCCCAGCGCATTCGCGGATTGCAAACCAATGCAGAGTCAAAGATTGCCGAGGGCGAAGAGGATGAGTTTATTGGGATCATCAATTATGCAGTGATGGCACTCATACAATCAGAGCTTCCGTTAGTCGATCAGCCCGATCTTTCTCCAGAAGAGGCCCTTAAAAGCTATGACGCCAAAGTAGAAGAGTGCAAGTCACTTATGCTTGACAAAAATCACGATTACGGCGAGGCCTGGCGCGAAATGCGCGTGAGCTCTTTAACCGATCTTATTTTGCAAAAACTTCACCGCATCAAACAGATAGAAGATAATCAAGGTAAAACCCTAGTGAGTGAAGGGATTGCTGCCAATTATCAAGACATTTTGAATTATGCGGTTTTCGCTATGATACATTTGACACATTCATGAACGCGATCACCCAGTTCATTCGTGCCTTAACAGGCTTTGTCTTTATACTTTCAGGCTTGATCAAATTGAATGATCCATTAGGTTTTTCGTTCAAGCTAGAGGAGTATTTCAGCCCCGGCGTTCTAGACTTGCCTTTTTTTACGCCCTTCGCACTTGCAATCGCACTGGTATTGGTAGTTCTTGAGGTGCTCTTGGGAATATTATTATGGTTGGGATATCTTAAAAAGTTTACGCTTTACAGCCTATTGGGGATGATCGTATTCTTCACCTTCCTCACCTTTTATTCGGCTTATTTCAATAAAGTGACCGATTGCGGATGCTTTGGCGATGCGATAAAACTCACACCCTGGCAATCCTTCTATAAAGATGTGGTGCTTTTGGTCTTTATCTTGTGGCTATGGTTGAAGCGCGACTTTATTCATCGTCTATTTAGTAATGCGTTAAGTCTACGACTTTCGCTCTTGAGCACCGCACTGTGTGTGTTTTTTGGCTACTACGTGCTTAATCATTTACCTGTCTTTGACTTCAGACCTTACAACATAGGAGCCAATATTGAAGCTTCAATGGAGGTTCCTGATGATGCTCCAAAAGAAGTCTACGCCTATTTATGGGAGTTTGAGTATCAAGGAGCAATAGAAGTGATACAAACCGAAGGCGCTTTTCCAGATCACCAAGGAACGTTTACCGGAAATGTAGAAACGGTGCTCTTGCAAAAAGGCTATGAACCACCCATTCATGATTTCACTTTAATGCGTGAAGGTGCAGATTACACTTCATCACTTTTGAGCGCTCAAAAGGCACTATTGATTACGGCCTATGATTTAGATCAAGCCGATCAAGAGGGTTTGGCTTTAATGGTACAAAAAGCGCATGATCTTCAGAAAGAAGGATACGAGATCTTTGGGATGACGGCCTCTTCGAATGAGGCAATAGCCACTTTTTATGAGCGATACGACACGCCGTTCTATTGGCATTTGGCCGATCAAACCACGGTAAAAACGATTGTGCGTTCAAATCCAGGAATTTTATTTTTAGAGAACGCGACCATTATTGACAAGAAACACTTTAAAGATTTAAACTAAAAACCCTATGAGAACTCCTGTTGTTGCTGCGAATTGGAAAATGAACAAAGATCTAACCGAAGCAAAATCACTCGTAAGTGAATTGCTTGCGGGATACCAAGACGCCGCTACTGAAGTATATATTGCACCTCCTTTTGTTTTTCTCAACGAGGTCAATCAGCACATAAAAGGAAGTGGAATGCAATTAGCTGCTCAAAACATGAACGCTGTCGAAAGCGGTGCACACACAGGAGAAATTTCTTCGTCTATGCTTAAGTCTGTGGGGGCCTCAACGGTAATCTTGGGCCATTCAGAGCGACGTGATAGTTATGGCGAAACAGATGCTCATATCAATGAAAAGGTAAAGGCTGCTCTTGCTGCAGGTATACAGGTGATCTTCTGCTTTGGAGAACAATTAGCAGAGCGCAAGTCGAATACCCATTTTGAGGTGGTTCAATCTCAGCTAGCTTCAGGGTTGGCAGGAGTAACTACTGAAGACTACAAGCATATCATTCTGGCCTATGAGCCCGTTTGGGCGATTGGAACTGGAGAGACCGCTTCTCCTGAGCAGGCCCAAGAGATGCACGCCTTTATTCGTGAATACCTACGTAGTGAGGTTGGAGCTGATGTGGCCGATCAAACGCGTATTTTGTATGGCGGAAGTGTAAAGCCGGGGAATGCTGCAGATTTGTTTTCGCGTCCGGATATTGACGGAGGGTTAATTGGAGGCGCTTCATTACAAGCTGCAGATTTCTTAGCCATCGTAAATGCAGCTTCGTAAGTGGCAGATTCTATTTATTTAGCCTACACCTTTAAGCTATCTGACCCTGAATTGGCAAGAGAGGTGCTACTTGCCGAACTTTCTGAATATCCTTTTGACACCTTTGAGGAGACCAAAGATGGGCTCATCGCTTATGTTGAAAAGGGTCAACTATCAGACGTTGAGTTTAAAGCTAACACCGACTTTCCGATCACTGCCGGATTGACTACTATTACTGAAATGAAGGTGGATGAGATTCAGCAAGAAAACTGGAACGCCAGGTGGGAGAGTAGCTTTGAGCCTATTCAGATCGAAAGCCGAATCGCTGTTCGCGCTCCTTTTCACGCACCTTGTGATGTAGCTATTGAACTGGTAATTGAGCCCAAAATGAGTTTTGGAACGGGTCACCATCAGACGACCTATCAAATGCTTGAGGGTATTGATCATCTCGATATAGAAGGTAAGACCGTGTTAGATGTAGGATGTGGTACTGCGGTACTCGCAATACTTGCGGCTAAGAAGGGTGCGGTAGAGGTTGAGGCTTTTGATTGTGACGATTGGTGTGTCGAGAACAGCGTTGAGAACGCCGAACGCAATGACATACAACTCAAGGTGTGGCAAGCCAGTGATTTTGAAAGCATTCAGAAACAATACGATGTACTCTTAGCGAATATCAACAAGAACGTACTCTTGCAACAGGTCAAAGACTATGCACGTATGCTAAAAAAAGGAGGAGTAATTCTTATCAGTGGATTTTACCAAGAAGACCTCTCAGATTTAAAAGCAGCCTTTACCGAGCAAGGCTTAACATACCAGAGTCACACGACCAAAGACAATTGGGTTTGCGCAAAATTTATAATTTAGAGCATGCGCTATGAGAAGGAATATTTTGAGGAATCAGAAGAACTGTTGACCGAAACAGCTGAAGCCTCAGAGCATCAGATTATTCTCTTTAACGACGAGGTCAACACCTTTGAACACGTTATTGCCACCTTAATTCGGGTATGTGAGCACACTGAAGAACAGGCCCATCAATGCTCTCTTATTGTACATTACAAAGGTAAGTGCAGCGTAAAAACGGGGAACTACGATGAGTTGAAGCCACGTTGCTCTGCCCTTTTAGAGGCTGGGCTTAATGCCGAAATTAAATAGAGATTAGGGGGTTCTGAATAGCTTGCCCAACCTCAAGGCTTTTTTATCGGTGTGAATGCCATTATTTAGCACATGCCCTCTCAATTCTTTCATTCTGACATACAGATTTGCTCCGCGGTCAATGGTACTCACAAAGCTTTCTTGTGAAATCAATTCGTCTGCTGAAAGTTCGCTTAACAAAAGGCCTTGTTCCGGAAAGCTTTTGTCTTTGGCAGACCTTTTCCATATAAGGGCTGCAGATTTGCTTCCTGCCGCATTCCCGAAAGTGTAGTCTAGTACGATGGTGTAGACCACTGTAGGGGCGACCACCGCACAGGTTTCGCAGTCGATGTATTTCGGAGCATAATTGAATCGCTGTTCGGCGTTATCAAAAAGCTCCTTTAGTCCATGAACCCGAATCTCACTCTCTTCAATACTAAAGCGTATGGTTTTGGGGGTGTCAACTGGCTTTGTGTTGTTCAGTTCAATCGTCTTGACCTGCGCCTGCAGGCTGAAGACACACACGAAAAAAGGCAAAAGAAATCGCATAGATCGAAGGTACAGTAAAAGCCCCTCTGTTTCAAACACGGATAAACGAACCGCGTGTTTTTATCGTTCTTGCAACCCAATAGATAAGCCATCCTAATGGACCTGCCATAAAAGTGAAAAGCAGAAATACGGGTATGACCAGGCGTGAGAATCCTTGTTTAGAGGCATCCTTGGCAATGAGAACACCGGTTAATAGGTCGAAGGCTAAGTAATGTATCCAGCCGGTGACCACCGCAAGAGGATCTGAGAAAAGTCCTTGAAGTCCTTCTAAGGTTGAGAACTCACTAAAACTCTCAAGCCAGAAGGTGCTCACCAATAGATAGGCGTAGCTCAAGGCAAAGAAGGTAATCAGGATATTCACTAAGATTTTTCTAATGTTTTCAGATTGAGGAGCAATAGCTAGTATCAACCATGCAAAAAATGCGATAGCATTGAAAAACGAATAGGCTGATTCAGGTGATGCAAAGGGATTCATATTAATGGATTTTTCGTTGACGTATTTTATAGCCTTCTTCTTCAAGAAAATCGAGGATGTGTCGCACTTGAAGGTCGATATTTTTGACGCGATTTATGCGATGAATGAGGGTTCTCTTTCTCGGATTTTTAAGCTGTTCAAAGATAGATTTGGCCTCTGGGTCTTGATCGAACAGTTCATGCATGACCTCTGGGATGTCGACTCCTAAGGGATCGGGATCTAGGGTTAGTATGTAGGAGATGAGGTCGCCTTCTACTTTTTCAAGCTGTTCGATATACCGTTTAGCGAGAAGAATGAAATAGGCACCATCTCCTAATGGGTTTAATCCACAACGAATACTGAGTCGATCGTCAAGCTCGCAAATAATTCTCGATTTCGGGCCGTCTGGCAGCGCTTTGATCACCTCCGCGCTTAGGGGAATATGATAGAATCCACCTCGATTGAAGGGGAGCTTTGTCAGGTTTTGATGGCCTTTTTGGATGAGCATTTAATGTATAGTTAAACCCGTTGTATTCAAAAGGTGGTACCTTGAAGCTACTTAAAATCTTGCTATGAAATTGATCTATCGTCTTTTTGCATTCCTTGCCGTTATCTTTTTAAGTTCGTGTGGGACTTTCAAATCGGGCTTAACGATACCTGCCAATCAAACCTTTCTTTTAGGAGAATTCAATTAAGGATAATAAGGTGATCTAAAGGAGTGCCAAATAAGTGCCAAGATTATTGATTATGTTTGAGAAAGAGATGCTTAGTATCTAAAATCAATTACCACTCGGAAAGGCACATAAAAAAAGGGCTAACAGAAGTTAACCCTTCTCTATTCTTAAGTGACCTCGGCAGGATTCAAACCTGCAACCTTCTGAGCCGTAATCAGATGCGCTATTCAGTTGCGCCACGAGGCCTTTTAGGGGTGCAAATATAGGCTATTTCATAATTATAAACAAAGAAATGCTTTCGTTGCCAGAGGTGAAATGGATAGTTTATTTCAGCGCTTCTCGGGTGACGAAATAGCGGTACCCAATTAAGGCGAGTTGCCATTTTTTGGCTTTTGCTAAGTCTACTCTTCTTTTGCTCAAAGAAGGTAGAACGGCCTTGTTGATCTTTGCCAGTAGTATGAATGCTTTTTTGCGCATATCCCAATTCTGAAAATTAAATATAGAACATTGCCTGTATCTTTGGGGCATGATATCATTTCTTTTCATTCTTGCGGGGTTGGGCTTACTGGTAGTTGGAGGTAATCTGTTACTTAAAGCGGCTGTTTCGGTTTCGTTACGCCTATCGATTCCAAAGATTGTGGTGGGGATGACTGTGGTTTCTTTTGCCACTTCTTTGCCTGAGTTGGTGGTGAGTGTGAATGCTGCGCTGGCGGGTTCACCGTCGATTGCCCTGGGTAATGTGGTGGGTTCTAATATAGCGAACCTCGGACTGGTGTTAGGAGTAACCCTACTAGTTGGATCTATGGAGGTGAAGCGTTCGTTCTATGTAACGGATTGGCCGGTGATGATGGTAGCCTCAGTATTGTTGTGGTTTTTCTTGTACAATGATGGAGTGTTGCAACGTCCTGAAGGGATTATACTTTTTTTATTGTTGGGTGGCTTTTTGTGGTACCTGCTTAAAGTACAACAGCCGGCGGTGGAGGATGAGCTTCCTGAGGATGACGAGTTGTTGTCACCTTTAAAAAACCTCGCCTACCTCGCAGTGGGGATTGTAGGGTTGTGGTTGGGATCAGAATGGCTTGTTGGGGGAGCGATTGATTTGGCTCAGACCTTTGGGGTGAGCGACCGTGTGATTGGGATTACTGTGGTTTCGGTGGGAACGAGTATACCTGAGTTGGCGGCATCTGTCATTGCAATGTTTAAAAAAGAGAAAGCGATTTCACTCGGTAATCTGGTAGGTTCTAACATCTTTAATATCTTGGGAGTGCTCGCTATAACAGGGCTTATTCAGCCTATTGTAGTAGATGATCCACAATTTTTAAGCAGCGATGTACTCTTTATGTTGGGATTCGCTTTGGTGCTACTCCCGCTGGTGTTGGCTTCGAAAAAGCGCGAGTTGAAGTACTGGCAAGGGTTGGCCCTGCTCGCCGGATACCTCTTCTTTATTTACCAAGTGGTTTAAATAAAAAAATCCGCCTAATGCTTTTTTACAATAGACGGATTTTGAAATTGTACCGTAAGTGTTAGCCCTAAACTTTAGCTGATTTTACGGTTTTTATAATACGGCTGGCAACCTGATAAGGATTGGCGTTTGAGGCAGGACGTCTGTCTTCAAGATAACCTTTCCATCCGTGCTCAACGGTGTAGATCGGAATACGGATTGAGGCACCACGGTCAGAAACTCCGTAAGAGAACTGATCGATAGATTGGGTCTCGTGACGACCGGTTAAGCGCTGTTCGTTATAGGCTCCGTAAACTGCGATGTGCTCTTTTGTAACGGGTCTGAAGGCCTCACAAACCTTCTCGTATACCTCTTTGCTTCCACAGGTGCGGAGAAGGGTGTTAGAGAAGTTGGCGTGCATACCTGAACCGTTCCAGTCTCCGTGAACCGGTTTAGGGTGAAGCTCGATGTAGTATCCGTATTTTTCGGTTACTCTGTTAAGTAGGTAACGAGCCACCCATATTTGATCACCAGCCTCTTTTCCGCCTTTAGCAAAAATTTGAAACTCCCACTGACCAGGAGCAACCTCTTGGTTGATACCTTCAACATTTAATCCGGCCTCAAGACAAATATCTAAATGCTCTTCAACGAAATCTCTACCCCATGTGTAGCGTCCGCCTACAGAACAATAGTACTGACCTTGTGGGCCAGGGAAACCGCCGCGTGGGAAGCCCAATGGAAGGTCTGTTTCTGTATCCATAAGGAAGTATTCTTGCTCGAATCCGAACCAGAAATCATTGTCGTCATCGTCGATAGTCGCACGGTGATTTGAAACGTGTGGAGTTCCATCAGGATTCAACACCTCGCACATCACTAAATAACCATTTAAACGATCAGGATCTGGAAAAAGACGCACAGGTTTTAGAATGCAGTCTGACGAGTTTCCTTCAGCTTGAAGGGTTGAACTTCCGTCGAAAGACCAGTTCGAACAGCTTTCTAGTTTACCGTCGAAGTCATACACGATTTTCGTTTTACTTCTGAGTTCTTGAGTTGGGCTGTAACCGTCAAGCCAGATGTATTCTAATTTTGTTTTGCTCATATCATTATTTGATTGAAATTTTTTCGAAAATAACTTTTTAATTCGCTAACGCTTTAATATAACCCTCGAGTTATCAAATAATTATAAACTTGTTAAAAATCTGGACCTTGAATCGTTAATGCCATAAACCTTTTGGCTTTTCTTTTATAAAGGCATAAGTTCTATTTTTGCTCAAACCATTTCCATGTCCAATTCAGAATCAAATCGCTACACCCAAAGAGGAGTTTCAGCCTCAAAAGAAGATGTGCATGAGGCGATCACTAATGTGGATAAGGGATTGTTTCCTCAGGCATTTTGTAAGATTGTTGAAGATTCGCTGACTGGTGATGATGATTACTGTATCGTAATGCATGCTGATGGGGCCGGCACCAAGTCTTCTCTTGCCTACATGTACTGGAAAGAAACCGGAGATTTATCGGTTTGGAAGGGCATCGCACAAGATGCTTTAGTCATGAATCTTGACGACTTGATTTGCGTGGGTGTGACAGATCACATCCTGCTTTCTTCTACCATTGGGCGTAACGCTCGGTTGATCCCTAAAGAGGTCATTAAGGCACTTATTGAAGGCACCGAAGAATTGGTAGCTTCATTGCGTCCGCATGGGGTTAACATTCAAACCACTGGAGGAGAGACGGCAGATGTAGGAGATTTAGTGCGTACGGTGATTGTAGATTCTACGGTAACAGCACGCATGAAGCGTACTGAGGTCATTAACAATGCCAATATTCAACCCGGAGATGTTATTGTAGGCTTCGCCTCCTTTGGACAGGCGACCTATGAAAGTGAATACAACGGGGGTATGGGAAGTAATGGATTGACTTCTGCGCGTCATGATGTATTCGGAAAAGATCTGGCTGAGAAATACCCTGAGACTTTTGATGGAGGATTACCCAGAGAGCTAGTGTATTCAGGGAGTCTAGGCTTGACGGATACCGTTGAGGGCTCGCCGCTTGACGCCGGAAAATTGGTGTTGTCTCCTACACGAACTTACGCGCCGATCGTTAAGGCAATGCTGAGTGAAATAGAGCGTTCACAGCTTCATGGACTTGTCCACTGCAGCGGAGGAGCTCAAACCAAAGTATTACACTTCGTAGACAAACTTCACGTCATCAAAGACAGCTTATTTGAGGTGCCTGTTTTGTTTCAGACGATTCAGCGCGAATCAGCAACGAGCTGGAAAGAAATGTATAAGGTCTTCAATTGCGGACATCGCCTCGAAGCATATGTGCCTGCCGCTTTGGCGCCAACACTAATTGCCATTTCAGAGCGCTTTGGAGTAGCGGCTAAGGTGATCGGCCGTGTTGAAGCCAGCGACAAGAAGAAGCTTACCATTGAAAGTGAGTACGGTACCTTTGAATACCTTTAGGGTAGCAGTTTAGAAAACCCTTAAATTCGAAAGAACTTCATCACCCTATGTTAGATAAACTCAATATCATCAAGCAACGTTACGACGAGATCGGAGACTTAATCATTCAACCCGATGTGATTGCTGATCAGAAGCGTTATGTGCAATTGAATAAAGAATACACTTCTTTAAAGGCTCTTGTTGAAAAGCGAGAGGTATACCTGTCGTTGAAGAATAATCTGTCAGAAGCCGAAGAGCTCATTTCTCAATCAAATGATGCCGAAATGGTTGAAATGGCGCGCATGCAGTTGGATGAAGCTAAAGCTGCTCTTCCGGCCATTGAAGAAGAGATTAAATTATTGCTGATTCCTAAAGATCCTGAAGATGAGAAAGATGTGGTGATGGAGATCCGTGCCGGAACGGGTGGAGACGAGGCGAGTATTTTTGCAGGGGATCTTTTTAGAATGTATACCAAATATTGTGAATCTCGCGGATGGAGAACGAACATCATTGATTTGAATGAAGGAACCAGCGGAGGATACAAAGAAATTCACTTCGAGGTAACCGGGCAAGATGTATATGGCACCCTGAAATTTGAGGCTGGGGTACACCGCGTGCAGCGTGTTCCTCAAACAGAGACCCAAGGTCGAGTGCATACGAGCGCCGCTACAGTTATGGTGATCCCTGAAGCAGAAGATTTTGATGTTGAAATTGATCCGAAAGAAGTGCGAATTGACTTTTTCTGTTCGTCAGGTCCAGGCGGGCAATCGGTAAACACGACCTATTCGGCGGTGCGTCTTACTCACCTTCCGACCGGATTGGTAGCCCAGTGTCAAGATCAGAAGTCACAGCATAAGAATAAAGAGAAGGCCTTTAAAGTGTTAAGGTCACGCCTATACGATCTCGAACTGGCCAAGCGTCAAGAAGAGGATGCGGCGAAGCGCAACTCTCAGGTTAGCTCTGGAGATCGCTCGGCTAAGATCCGCACTTACAATTATCCTCAGGGACGTGTGACCGATCATCGCATTGGGTTGACGCTCTACGACCTTCAAGGGATTATCAATGGAGACATTCAAAAGATTATCGATGAGCTTCGAATGGTTGAGAATACAGAGAAACTTAAAGAAGCTTCAGAAACACTATAAGTATGGATACCAGTTCATTAACCGAGCACATCTGCACAAAGGGTTCGTTTTTATGTGTGGGGATTGATCCTGTTCTTGAGCGCTTACCTGCACATTTTGTTGCAGATTCACAGGGGCTGCTGAAATTTTGTACCGCTATTGTTGACGCTACGGCCGATCATTGTGTGGCCTTTAAACCCAATACAGCCTTTTTTGAAGCCTTTGGGGTAGCCGGATGGGGTGCTTTGTCTGAACTCGTAGCCTACATTAAGAAAAAACATCCTTCTCATTTAATCATCGCAGATGCCAAGCGTGGCGATATTGGAAACACAGCAAAGGCGTATGCAAAGGCGTTCTTTGAGGCTATGAGTTGTGATGCGATCACCCTATCGCCTTACATGGGGGTTGAGACACTGATCCCTTACTTGGAGTATCCGAACAAATTTGCCATTGTGTTGGCGCTCACCTCAAATCAAGGAGCCTTTGATTTTCAATGGAACTCAGAAGAGAAAGAGACACATTTGGTGGAGCGCGTTATTGCTAAGACTCAAACCTTGCCCAATAGTGAGCGAATCATGTATGTGGTAGGGGCTACACAAAACTCCCAGCTGAAGTACTTGAGAAGCTTAGCCCCCGATTCTTTCTTTCTGATGCCCGGAATCGGAGCTCAAGGGGGATCCCTTTCTGAGGCTTATGCGGCTGCTAAAAATGCGTCGGTGGGGGTCTTGGTAAATTCTTCTCGAGGAATCATCTATGCTTCTTCTGGACCAGACTTCGCTGAAGCCGCTCAAAAAGAGGCCGCTGCATTGCACGAACAAATGCGCACATTGCTTTATATTTAATTCATGCTTCACTACACTACATATACCGATGCGAATGCTGACCAATGGGTCACTTTTGTTCATGGTGCTGGAGGTAGTTCGTCGATTTGGTTTAAGCAAATACGCGATTTTAAAAAGCATTTCAATGTATTGCTCATTGATTTAAGGGGGCATGGCAACTCTAAGATTCCGCTTTCAAAAGCCTTTCATTCGCGTTATACTTTTGATTCAATTACCGATGATATTGTTGAGGTGCTCGACCACTTATCCATTGAGCGCTCGCATTTTGTGGGTATCTCTTTGGGGACCATTCTGATTCGAAATCTAGCCGATCGCTACCCAAATAAGGTGCAATCGATGGTATTGGGCGGTGCTATTGTGAAGCTTGATGTGCGTTCGCGTTTATTGATGTTGTTGGGTAATCTGTTTAAATCTGTAGTGCCTTACCTCTGGTTGTATCGCTTCTTTGCGTTTATTATCATGCCGAACAAAAACCATAAAGAGTCTCGTCATTTGTTTGTTCGAGAAGCCAAGAAACTGTATCAGAAAGAGTTTTTAAAATGGTTTAAGCTGACGGCCGACCTCAATCCGTTGCTGAGGTTCTATCGTTCGGTTCGCGTTGATATTCCGACCCTATATCTAATGGGTGAAGAAGACTATCTGTTCTTGCCTCCGATAAAAGAATTGATCAAGCATCATGCGAATGCTACGCTTGAGGTGGTAAAAAGATGTGGGCATGTGGTTAATGTTGAACAGCCTCTGATTTTTAATGAGACCGCTCTAGGGTTTCTTCAACAACGCGCTCAATTGAGCTGAACCTTCCATTGATTGTAATTATTCAGCAATAGTCTTCTGTACAAGCGTAAGGCTCTTCTCGACACCTTAAGGTATTCTCTGTTGACTGAATGGTCGCGCTCTAACCCCCTAATATAAGATTGGAGGTTCTTCGCTAGAACTAAAGCGAATCGAAGCATGCTGTAATGTTTGCTCAAAGAAGCGTGATCGGTCAGTGCCGAATACATGCTGTTTTTCAGCAATATTGAATCTTCAATGAGTTGATGGGTGATCTCAGAAGTGAAGGCATTTGGAGTGCGCTCAGGCTCTTGCGTAAAGCCCACACTCTCTGTGATGGCACAGAGTGATAGGGTTTCTTTGTACAATTTTTCTGAAACGATCATGTGATAAAATTACCCTAGTAAGTTCAGTGAAGAATATAATATTTAAAGTAATATTATATAATTACGATAATTTTTAAATATTTTTAGTTAAAATTCGATACTTATTTATGTTAGATCGTGTTGATAAAAAATTGATTCGCTTACTCCAAAAAAATGCGCGTATATCCTTTACCGCCATGGGAAAAGAAGTGGGTTTGAGTTCTGCGGCAGTAGCGGATCGGATTCGGCGTTTAGAGGATCAGGGAGTTATACTAGGTTATAGTACCCAGATAGATTCTTCAAAGGTGGGGCAGTCACTACATGCCATTATCCACCTAAGGGCCTTTGTCGGTATGCTTAAGCCTTTTTTGGCTCGTGTTCCTTCGTTAAAGGAGATTCGCAATTGTTATCGGGTGACGGGGAATGAGAATATTATAATGGAGGTGGTTCTTGCAGATCAGAAGCATTTAGAAGCCTTGATAGATTTGTTAATTTCGTATGGTGAAACTCGCACTCATATAGTGCTCTCTCAAGTTATCCGTGATGCACCGTTTTCTTCTCTTTAGCCTTTTTTTTATTGGACTTGTGGGGTGCTCCGAGAAGCGCTACCACCACGAGAGGGTGCTGGTAGATTTAGACACCGTGCCGAAAGTGCTACATGAGGTTTACGAGTGGCAAGATGAAAAAAACGCTTCGTTTAAGGATGGAGCTTTGAGTCCGTTGCGTCCAAAAGAGCGTAAGAGTTTCGAATCCTTATCCTTTTTTGAACCGGATAGTACGTTTATGGTGACCGCCGTCTTTGAAGAGGTGTTTGACGCCGAGCCCTTTGAAATGCCGACTACTGCAAATACCTCGACTAAAGAGGTGCTTTACGGCCGACTGTATTTCGAATTGAAGGGTCAGCCTTTTACTTTAGAAGTTTACAGAGCCTACAAACCTGAAGACGATTATGTTTTTCTTCCGTTTCGCGATGACAGCAACGGAGTGAGCACCTATGGAGGCGGACGTTACCTCGATCTGCGCTATCCTTTAGGTGATTCGGTACTTATCGATTTTAATAAGGCCTATAACCCGTATTGCGCCTATAATCCGAAGTATGCCTGTGCCATCGTTCCTGCTGTGAATACCTTAGATGTAGAAGTCATGGCCGGAGAAATGAAGTTTCCGCTTACTTTAAAATAAACCAGGCCATCTTCTTCATGTGATGAGGATGACCTGGAGTTGGGTTTGTTAGAAGCTGTAAATGGCTGCTAGTATGAATGATGAAAGAGAATCAGTAGATCCACTGCTGTTACTGTAAAAAGCTGAAGATCCGCTGTCTACTCTAAATTCTTGCTTGAAGGTGAAATTGCCAGAGGTGTAACTTCCGGTGAGTGTGAGTCCCGTGTTGTCGAAGTCTCCATCGGCATCAAGTATTCCGGCTCCCTTATCGTAGAAGAGTTCGCCACGCAACCCAAGGGCGAAGGTATCAGAAAGAGTTAGCTGCGGATATAAGGCTACTCCAGAGAATGAAGTGTCTCCTCCGAGGCTCGCATGAGTCGCATTGACACCCAAGAAAAAGCTAGTTCCGAGATCCACCCCTCCAGTGTAATCGACCTGAGTGTATCCTTCGCCTGCTAGAAGGTTAAAATATTGGCCGTAGACTCCTAATTGAGCTCCGAACATGTAGCTGTCAAAGGCCATGCTGCCATCACTATTCGAATCGGTGTAATCCGTTTGATTCATCACACCTATCATCGCAGAAATTTCGTCGTCAAGCGTGAAGTCTAATTTTAGCCCCGTGTGTGAGAACGGCCCGTATGAGAACATATAGGAGGTAGAATAATTGAAGTTGGCTGTCGGAGAGATGACTTCATAACCTAAAAAGGTGTTGAAATTTCCGAAGGTAGCGGTTACACCCTCTGCCAAGTTATAGTATACGTAAAGCTGATTGACAATGTTAGACGATCCGGTAGAATTAAATACGGCTTCAGCTCCTCGAGGTCCGTAAACGAGATCTGCTACAAATCCTGATTTTTCGCCCTCATAAGAAAAGACCAAGTTGGCCATCCCTAAGGCAAACCCGGGCAGGTTTGCAAATGAAGTTCCTGGAGCGTATTCGCTGGTTCTGAAATAGGTGTCTACCGATCCGCTAAGGTTAAACGTTGGGCTTTCTTCTTGAGCGCGGATTGCCGAAAATAAAGGCAAAAGTAGTGCTAGACCCACTAGGAGGTGTTTTTTTGTTTTCATGATGTTTGCGTTTTAAGAGTGAATAAAAAGGGCGCACGGAAGTGCGCCCTGAGATTGATGATTAATGTTGGTTGAGTCTGAAATCTGGATAAGCATCCATTCCGTGCTCGTGTATGTCGAGTCCTTCGACTTCTTCGTTTCTAGAGACGCGAATCCCAATGGTTTTCTTTAAAATTACAAGGATTATGAAGGCTGAAACGCTGCAGAAGAATGCAACAGCTCCAACCCCTGCAAGTTGCACCAAGAACTGATCGAATGAGGCAAGGCCGCCAAAAATTCCAACGGCTAGCGTTCCCCATATACCCGTTCCAAGATGCACGGCAATAGCTCCTACAGGATCGTCTAATTTTAATTTATCTAAAAGCGATACGGCGAATACGATAATGATACCACCGATGATCCCAATGATAACTGCTTCATTAGGGCTCATTTGATCGGCTCCAGCCGTAATACTTACGAGACCACCTAGAATACCGTTCAAGAACATGGTGAGATCTAAGTTTTTGTATCTGAAGAAAGCTACCGTCATAGCAGAAACACCGCCTGCCGCTGCGGCTAATGAGGTTGTCACTAATGTGAGTGAGGTAAGTTCAGGATCAGCTGATAGCACTGACCCCCCGTTAAACCCAAACCATCCGAGCCAGAGGATGAGTACTCCTGCAGTAGTGAAGGGCATACTGTGCCCTGTGATCGCATTTGCAGATCCGTCTTCATTGTATTTTCCGACACGAGCTCCTAAGAGGTAAACGGCAATTAATGCAGCCCATCCTCCTACAGAGTGAACAATTGTCGAACCTGCAAAGTCATAGAAACCTTCGGCAGAACCATAGCTTAGTGTTGATAGGAATCCGCCTCCCCACTGCCAAGAGCCTGCAATCGGGTACACGATACCTACATAGATGATGGTGAAGATGAAGAAGGCTTGAAGTTTTACGCGCTCAGCAACGGCGCCAGAAACAATGGTGGCTGCGGTTGCGGCAAACATTCCTTGAAACAAGAAGTCGGTCCACCAGGTGTAACCGCCATCGGCATAGGCAGGAGTCATTCCGCCATCAGGGGCTGCGATTCCGAAGCCTGCGAATTTGAGAAGGCCTAAATCGTCGTCTTCAAATCCTGGATACATAAGATTAAATCCTCCAATATAATAGAGAAGCAGTCCCACTGTGATGATAAAAATATTTTTAAAGAGGATATTAATGGTATTCTTTTGACGTGTGAGTCCTATTTCAAGAAATGAGAATCCCAGGTGCATAAAGAATACTAGCCCTGTACAGAGCATCATCCATATATTATTTGCAGTAAATAAAGCTGTTTCCATGTGATTGATTTGATGATTAACATTTAGTTGATTCCTTCGTACCCACTTTCACCCGTTCGGATGCGGTAGGCTTCATCAATAGATGAAACAAAAACTTTTCCATCACCCACGTTACCCGTTTTTGCGGTATCAATGATGGTTTTGACGGTGGTTTCTACAAAATCGTCTGAGACAACAATAGAAAGGTAGCGTCGTTGAATGTCAGAGGTTGAATAGACCACGCCTCTATACACATGACCTTGTTTTTCATTGCCTACTCCGGTTACGTCCCAGTAACTGAAAAAGAGAACTCCAACATCCTGCAGAGCTTTCTTAACCTCATCGAATTTTGACTTTCGAATGATTGCTTCAATTTTTTTCATCGTTTTTACAGTTTTGATGTAATAAACGTAGTGCTAATTGTTTTTTAACAGTTTATTTTCACTGTTTTTGTAAAAACATTTAATAAAATGCAATATTTGAGTAAGATCGATTAGGAGATCCTAATTTTTAGGGACCTCTTGATGAGATGTTAATAAAATTTTAAGGAATCAGAATTTAAATAGCTGTAAAACAGCACGATAACCCCCATAGGTCAGCGAAAGACCTACTAAAATTGAGCTACCGACGTATAGGAGATAAGGGCCTATACCGAATTTTTCTAAAAGCTTAATACTCTCCCAAGAGAGCGTAGAAAAGGTGGTGAATCCTCCGCAAAACCCAGCAATGGCAAAGAGTGCCAAAGTCGAGTGAGGAGTCTTTGAAAAGAAGGGAACCAGTGCTCCGATCAAAAGACACCCTAACATGTTTGCTGAAAAGGTACCCCAATGAAAAAGTTGATGCCCTTTGTTTAGCAACGCAGAAAGGCCGAATCGTGCTACACTACCTAGACCTCCGCCAAGAAAAACCGCTGCGTATGTCGGCCACTGGCTCACGGTCTGAGAAGGGATTTGAGGATACTGAGAAGGGCTACAAAGGCTATAAACGCAACAAGTACCCAGCGTGCTCCTTTGAAGTAGCGTTGATGTAAAGCTTTGTCTTTGCGGTAGGCTAATGCGATAACCGTGATAAATCCGATAGCGAAAAGGAGTGCAAAAATGAGTTGTCCGGTACTAAACATTCGCCTTTATTTCATAGCGCCACCCGTGTGGGTCTACGGCTCTATTGCGTTGAATATCGGTTAAGGCTTTTTTGAGTATTGCGCCATAAGCATCTTCTGCAACATCGAGTTCGTAGTTGATGCCGCGGTATCCAAAGCTTTTAATTTCACTGACCACCGCAGCGGTTCCGGCGCCGAAAAGTTCTACGAGATTTCCGTTTTCAAAACCTTCTAGCAGCTCTTTAACCGCGATGGCACGTTCTTCGACTTTAATGCCGAGATCTTTGCACAAGGCAATCATGCTCTTACGCGTAATCCCATCAAGTATAGTATCAGAAACAGGGCTCGTCACTAAAGTATCATTGAAGCGTACAAAAATATTCATGGTTCCTGCTTCTTCAAGATAACTGTGGGTTTGCGCGTCTGTCCATACCACCTGCTGATATCCCTCGGCTTTTGCGAGCTCAGTAGGATAGAATTGCCCTGCGTAATTTCCGGCAGCTTTAGCGTACCCAAAACCTCCAGGCGCAGCCCTTGAGAACTTTTCTTCAATCTTCACCGCAATAGCCTCGGCAAAATAAGAAGCTACGGGTGCACAGATGATGCAGAAGCGGTATTCTAATGCAGGATTAGCCTTTATGACAGGCTCTGTGGCGAATACAAACGGACGGATATATAGTGAACTTCCTTCTTCATCGGGTATCCATTTACGCTCTAGGGCAATGAGATGGTCGAGTGCAGAAAGAAAAGCCTGCTCGTCTATTTGAGGAATCGCCAGACGCTCACAAGAGCGATTAAAGCGTTTGATGTTTTGGTCAGGTCTAAAGAGAAAAGCATTACCTGCAGTATCCTTGTAAGCTTTCATTCCTTCGAATAAAGCCTGGCCATAATGGAAAACACTTGATGAAGGGTGCATCATCATGGGGCCATAGGGTATGATTTCAGGAGTCGACCACTTTCCGTCTTTATAATCTGCGACGACCATATGATCGGTGAATAAAGACCCAAAAGGCAATGTCTTGTAATCTAAAGCTCCAAATCTTGACTCGGCAACCTTGGTGATTTTCATACTTCTCTGATTAGGACGTAAAAATACAAGTTCTTCCTTTACTTTTACGTTTGTGAAGATTGAGATTATTACCACAGGCGATTCGAGTAAGACGCTTCATTTACCTGCGTTAAACGAACAGTATCACTCTAAACATGGCGCCTTAACTGAAGCGAATCACGTCTACATTCAGAAGGGTCTTGAACACCTGATCGAGTCTGATTCCAAATCGCCATCCTTGACCGTGTTTGAACTGGGATTTGGCACGGGGATGAATGCCATGCTTACGGCGGTCAAGATGACTGAAAGGGGCCATGAAGTGTGTAATTATGTAACTGTCGAGCCCCATCTGCTTTCTTCAGCACACTATACCGTATTTGAGAATGAGAGCTGGGCTTCGCCAGAACTGTACCTTACCATGCACCAGGCTGCTGTGGGAGAGTGGACCGCAATAACTCCTTTTTTCAATCTTCTAAAACTAGATACTACGTTTGAATCCTTTACCACCGACCTTCGTTTTGACCTCATCTATTACGATGCGTTTGGACCTAGGGTTCAGCCCGAATTATGGGAGCCCTGGGCGCTAGAGAAATGCGCTGGGTTACTAAGTGAACACGGAACATGGGTAAGTTACTGTGCTAAAGGAACCGTAAGGCGAGGTCTAGAAGCGGCTGGATTGAGCGTAGAACGATTGCCGGGCCCACCGGGAAAAAGAGAAATGTTGCGTGCCGAGAAAACGAAATGATATGGTGGTATTGATCACAGGGGCTACAGGCCTCATAGGGACTAAAATCTGCACCGAACTAGTGAAGGATGGGGTTGAGGTTCGGTATTTCAGTCGTAATCCTTCCTCTTCTGTGATTCCTGGTGCAAAAGGATTTCAGTGGAATCCGAATCAATTTTCCTTTGATAAAAAGGCTATGGACGGGGTCACCCATGTGATTAACCTTGCGGGGGCAACGATCGCGAAGAGGTGGAGCGCCTCTTACAAAAAACAAATCTTGCTCAGTCGACTCAATAGTTTGAAGACGCTTGAAATGGCCATAGAAGAATCAAAGAGTTCTTCGATTCGCGTGCTGTCTGCGTCTGCTATTGGAGTATATAAGAGTGATCTTAATTTTACCCATGACGAGCATTCGACTTCTTATGGTGAAGGATTTTTAACAGAAGTAGTACAACAATGGGAGGCACAGGCCCAACGTATCTCTGATAAGGGACACGCTCTTTCTCTGGTGCGCATTGGAATTGTGCTTGACAGTGATCAAGGCGCACTACCTAAGCTGGCGCTGCCGGTTCGTCTTGGGTTAGGGGCTCCTTTAGGATCTGGAAGGCAGTGGCAATCTTGGATTCACAGTGAAGATCTTTCGTGTTTATTCGTATATCTCTTAAAGAACAATTTAGGGCCCGTAGTTAATGCGGTAGCTCCACATCCAGTATTGCAAAAGGAGTTATTGCGAGAAGTGGCAAACATTTTAAAGCGTCCCTTTTTCTTACCACCCATCCCAGACTCTGTTTTAAAACTATTTTTGGGTGAAATGGCGGCTGTCGTCCTAGAATCGCAAAAAGTGCGCTCTGAACTTTTAGTAAACTCAGATTTTGAATTTAGGTTTAAGCAGGTTAGAGGTGCTCTTACTCAGCTGCTAAAAAGATGACATTTTGACATCGCGAACCTGTATGGCAGTACTTTTGCTACTAGCATAACATTATTAATTGTCAAAACATGTCAAAGAAGGAAAAGAAAGCCATAGAAGAAGACGAAGTAAACGCTCAAGAAGGCACTGAATCTTCAGGAGAAGAATCCCAACAAGCGACATCTGATCAAAGTCAAAAAGCTGATGAAAGTCCAGAAGCTTTATTGGCTATAGAAAAAGATAAGTTTTTAAGGCTTTTTGCTGAATTTGAAAATTACAAGAAGCGCACCACCAAAGAGCGAATTGATTTGTTTAAAACTGCAGGTCGAGAGGTGATTTCAGCTCTTCTGCCGGTAGTAGATGATTTTGAAAGAGCTATCGCGGAGATGCAAAAGCAAGAAGATGCGCATATTGAAGGTATTCGATTGATTTACAATAAACTCACCGAAACGCTAAAAGCAAAAGGGTTAGAGTCTCTTGAGGTCAAAGATGGAGACGCCTTTGATTCTGATGTTCATGAAGCCATCACTCAGATCAAAGCGCCATCAGAGGATATGGTAGGTAAGATCATCGACACGGTTGAAAAGGGATATAAATTAGGCGATCAAATTATCCGTCACCCCAAGGTGGTGGTAGGAAACTAATCACTAGATGAAAGAAGATTTTTACGAAATACTAGGGGTGTCTAAAGGGGCTTCTGAGGCTGAAATTAAAAAGGCCTATAGAAAAAAAGCCATCGAGTACCACCCAGATAAGAACCCAGGCGATAGCACGGCTGAAGAGCGTTTTAAACAGGCGGCAGAGGCTTATGAGGTACTCTCAGATCAAGATAAACGTGCGCGCTATGATCAGTTCGGACACGCTGCATTTGAAAACGGAGGAGGTGCCGGTTCGATGAACATGGATGATATCTTCAGTCAATTTGGAGATATTTTCGGGAGTGCTTTTGGCGGAGGCTTTGGTGGATTCGGTGGATTCGGATCTTCTGGTGGACGTCGCGTGAAAGGAACGAATTTGCGTATTCAGATTACTCTAACTCTTGATGAAATTGCTGAAGGGGTAGAAAAGAAAGTAAAGGTTAAGCGTAAGGTTCAAGCCGAGGGGGTGACCTATAAATCGTGTAGTAGCTGTAATGGTACTGGGCAGGTAACAAAAATCACCAATACCATTTTAGGACGTATGCAAACGGCTGCTCCGTGTACCGCCTGTGGCGGGGCTGGTCAAATTCTAGATCAAAAGCCAGCAGGGGCAGACGCTCAAGGACTCGTTAGTAAAGAAGAAACGGTTTCTATACAAATTCCAGGAGGGGTTGAGGATGGCATGCAGCTTAAAGTTTCGGGTAAAGGAAACGCCGCCCCAGGAGACGGTATAGCAGGTGATCTCATCGTATCTATAAAAGAAACCCAGCATCCATCTTTAAAACGAGAGGGAGATAACTTGCACTACGATCTTCGAATCAGTTTTGCTGAGGCCGTTCTCGGGGTCTCAAAAGAAATCGATGCCGTTGGCGGAAAGGTTCGCATTAAAATCGATAAAGGGACACAGTCGGGTAAAGTTCTTCGACTGAGAGGTAAAGGAGTGAAGAGCTTAAACGGATACGGTAAGGGCGATTTATTAGTACATGTACTGGTATGGACTCCGCAAAAATTATCTGCAGAGCAAGAAGCCTTCTTTGAAGAAACCTTGAGCGATAAAAACTTTATGCCCGATCCTAAGGCCGACGATAAGTCGACCTTCGATCGCATTAGAGATATGTTCTCATAATCAGGGATTCGCGAGAATTAAAAAAAAGTATATATTTACCAACAGTAAGGGTTTTAACCTTTACTATTTTCTTTTTCATAGCAATTTTTCCCATCCTTGAACTTTGTTTGAGGGTGGGTTTTGTATTTTAAGACCTCACTATTCAATCTCATGGCACGTATACTTATCATAGAAGACGAGGAAAGCATCCGCAGAGTACTTGTGAAAATTCTACAAGAATCGGATGATACCTATGAATGTCTAACGGCTAAGGACGGACAAGAGGGCATAGAACTTTTAAGCCAAGATGAGTCAATCGACTTAGTCTTCTGTGACATCAAAATGCCTAAAAAAGATGGGATCGAGGTCTTGCAGGCTTGTGCTTCTCGTTTAGCTGAGTTGCCTTTCATTATGATTTCAGGGCACGGAGATTTAGAAACGGCGGTAGAGTGCATGCGCCTAGGAGCCTTTGATTACCTCTCAAAACCACCTGATTTAAACCGCTTGTTGTTAACGGTAAAGAATGCCCTTGACCGTAAAAAATTGGCGACTGAAAACAAAAGACTCAAGAAAAAGCTAAGTAGGTCTACTCAAATGGTAGGCGAGAGTGTTGTCTTAAAAGAGGTTCAGCAGATTATTGAAAAGGTTGCTCCAACTTCTGCTCGCGTTTTAATTACGGGGGCAAATGGTACCGGAAAAGAGCTCGTAGCACGCTCTATTCACGAATTAAGTGAGCGTTCTTCTGCTCCGTTCATAGAAGTTAACTGTGCCGCTATTCCCTCAGAGCTCATTGAAAGTGAGTTGTTTGGCCATGTTAAAGGGGCATTCACCTCTGCCCATAAAGACCGAGCAGGTAAATTCGAGGCCGCTCATCAAGGGACGCTATTTCTCGATGAGGTAGGTGACATGTCATTATCGGCCCAAGCCAAAGTGCTGAGAGTATTGCAAGAGCAAACGCTCTCGCGTGTGGGTTCAGACAAGGCTATAAAGGTAGATGTGCGTGTTGTAGCCGCAACCAATAAGAATCTGCAAGAGGCTATCGCCTCAGAATCATTTAGAGAAGACCTCTATCATCGCTTAAGTGTGATTCGCGTAGAATTGCCATCACTCGATGAGCGCAAAGAAGACATTCCACTTTTAATTGAGCACTTCAATGCACAAATTGCAGAAGAGAATGGAGCTCGAGTAAAAACGTTTGAAAAAGACGCCATTGATGAACTTCAGAAGAAGAGCTACAAGGGTAATATTCGAGAATTGAGAAATGTGGTAGAGCGATTGCTTATACTCTCTGGCGATGCCGTAACTTTAGAGGACGTAAAACAGTACGTATGAGCGGTAAAATTTCAGTAGGGATCTTATTCCTTTTTTGTAGTCTTAGTTTAGGAGTGCATACGCTTGAAGCCCAATCAGAAGAGGCTTCTTCTCGAGATGCGTTAATGATACGATCAATTTTTGACGAAACCCTTACGGGCGGACAGGCGTACGATTGGTTACGCTTCTTGTCGCTTCAAATTGGAGGTCGGTTATCGGGTTCAGTAGAGGCTGAACAAGCGGTGGAATACACCAAGACTGTGATGAATGACTTGGGGTTAGATCGAGTGTATCTGCAGCCCGTCATGGTCCCTAAATGGGTGAGAGGTGCCCCTGAATACGCTTATTTTGAAACAGCCCCTGGTTTAAGCACTACCGTGCCAATTACCGCACTTGGAGGTTCTGTGGCCACTCCTAGCATGGGATTGAAAGCCAAAATTGTTGAGGTAAAAGGTATAGAAGAACTTGAGCAATTAGGTCGCAACAAGATTGCCGGAAAAATTGTGTTCTTCAACCGTCCGATGAATGCGCAAACCATACAAACCTTTCAGGCCTATAGCGCATGCGTCGATCAGCGTTATTCGGGAGCGGCAGAGTCAGCGAAGTACGGTGCCGTTGGTGTAATTGTGCGTTCGATGAATCTCAGACTTGACGACTTTCCGCACACTGGGGGGATGAGTTATGGCGATAGCCCTATTAGCTCTAGAATTCCGGCGGCAGCCATCAGCACTAATGGAGCAGAGCTTCTTTCGGCTACTTTAAGCTTAAATCCAGAAACCCAATTTTACTTCAAACAGAACTGTCGCACCTTTCCGGACGTGAAATCTTATAATGTTATAGGTGAAATTAAGGGTTCGGTATATCCAGAAGAGATTCTAGTAGTTGGAGGACATCTCGATTCTTGGGATCTAGGAGATGGGGCTCATGATGATGGGGCAGGAGTGGTTCAGTCTATTGAAGTATTGCGCACCCTAAAGGCGATTGGTTATAAGCCAAAACGTACATTGAGAGCGGTGCTTTTTATGAATGAAGAGAATGGATTAAGGGGGGCTACAGAATATGCAAGTGAAGCAGCGTCTTTAGGAGAAAAACACGTCTTTGGCTTAGAGAGTGATAGCGGTGGTTTTACCCCTAGAGGATTTCAGTTCGATACGAATGAGGCGAACTTTGAGCGAATTGCACAGTGGTCACCGCTGTTCTACCCGTATTTTACAGATCGTTTTGAATTAGGAGGTAGCGGTGCAGATGTTGGACCCTTAAAACCGCAGGGAGCTGTTTTGGCTGGCCTACGTCCAGATTCGCAGCGCTATTTCGACCACCACCATTCAGATCATGACACCTTTGACCAGGTGAATAAACGAGAACTAGAACTAGGAGCCGCTGCAATGGCTTCACTTATATATTTAATAGATACTTATGGGGCAAATGCTCCTGAATAACTCAATATGCAAGAAGGAATTTACGCTCAGTTTGAAACAGATAAAGGAAGTATAACCGTTAAGCTCACGCATGACAAGACACCAGGGACCGTCGGTAATTTTGTAGCATTGGCGGAGGGTAATCTCGAAAATAAGGCGAAGGCTCAAGGAACTCCCTATTACGATGGGTTAAAATTTCACCGCGTGATCCCTGATTTTATGATTCAAGGAGGATGTCCGTTGGGTACGGGTACCGGAGATCCCGGATATAAGTTTGACGATGAATTCCATCCCGAGCTAAAGCATGACAAGCCTGGTGTACTTTCCATGGCAAATGCGGGTCCTGGAACAAACGGTAGCCAATTTTTTATCACGCATGTGCCTACTCCTTGGCTTGACAATAAGCACACTGTCTTCGGACATGTCGTTTCAGGTCAAGAGGTAGTAGATGCCGTGGCACAGGGAGACACGATCAAGAGTTTGGCGATTGTGCGCAATGGCGCTGATGCAGAAAAATGGAATGCTGTCGAGGCATTCAGAACCTTCGAAAATTCTAGAGCTGAGCGCGAAAAGAAAGAACAAGAAGCTCGAGAAGCTGCTATGGAAAAGCTCGCAGCGGGCTTTGAAAAAACGGCATCTGGTTTGCGCTATAAAATAATCCAACAGTGTAATGGGACTCAAGCAGAACCAAAGAAAAAGGTGAAGGTACACTATGAGGGGAGATTAGAAAATGGTCAGGTTTTTGATTCTTCGTTTCAACGAAAAGAACCGATTGAATTTACCTTAGGTATAGGACAAGTGATTTCAGGATGGGATGAAGGTATTGCCCTTTTGAAAGTAGGTGATAAGGCGCGCTTTGTTATCCCTTCAGATCTAGGCTACGGCTCTCGCGGTGCTGGAGGAGTGATTCCACCAAATGCTACCTTGATCTTTGATGTTGAACTAGTAAGTGTAGGTTAGACGTGGATCCGTTAAAGTTTCCGATCGGCGGATTTGAACTGCCTGCTGAAATTTCACAACAACATATCGAAACGGCTATTGAGAAACTGGAGCATCTTCCAACAGCTTTACGTCAGCTCGTTTCGAGCTGGAGTGATTCACAATTAGACACCCCTTATCGTGAAGGAGGGTGGACAGCTCGTCAGCTGATACACCATTTGGCAGATAGTCATTTGCACAGCCTCATTCGCTATAAATGGGCTTTGTCTGAAGAAACACCACTTATCAAAGCTTACGACCAAGACGGATGGGCAGGTTTACCTGACGCCCAAATGCCTATTGAAAGTTCACTTCAATTGTTAGAGGCAGTACACCAAAAGATCGTTTATCTCGTTCGCTCATTACCTCTAGAAGAGATGAAACGCGGCTTTATACATCCAGACACAAAAAAAGAGCGTACCCTCTTGGAGAATACACTCTTGTATGCTTGGCATGGAACTCATCACTATGCCCATCTCGAGGGATTAGCGAAGCGCAACCACTGGTAATTACATCGAATTTGCAAAGAACAATGCGTTCAAAAGAATGCGATTCGTACCGTACCAGAAAGCTCTAAAATTCGTGTTGTCGGTTAATCCGATAACACGGCCAGCTCCCATAGATTGAGTAACGAAGGGCACTGAACCCTTAAGTTCGGCTAGATTTTCTTCTGATATGTATCCACTTAAAAGTGGGT
The DNA here is from genome assembly GCA_023262185.1 of Flavobacteriaceae bacterium. GTDB lineage: Bacteria > Bacteroidota > Bacteroidia > Flavobacteriales > Flavobacteriaceae > UBA3478. Next base: position 47,748 of record JALRDO010000006.1, on the reverse strand, counting down.
TGTTGGTATACTGAATAGGATTTTGATAAGAGTGCTGCATAGGAGCGATAAACGTATTTGTATTTCTAAACAACGCTATTTTATTTTCAGTGAATCCAAAGTTGATCGGGTGCGAACGATCAATTGCTGCTTCAAAGATCGCTCCGCCTGTTACCTGAGCGCCTGAATATTCTTCGCGCTGATCGAAGCGCAGATTCTTAGCGTCTTTAACTTCAGGCTTGAGCGTTTCAAAATCAATAAACTCATTGCGTTTTAACCAACTCAATGCGCTTCTGTACCCAATAAGAACGCCTCCATCACGGACCCAATCTTTTAAATTAGAGACCGCTCTATCTCCAATAGACAACCCATCCGAGGTACTCGGAAATATAATGCGATTGTACCTCGACAAGTCGGCACGTTCTAGGTCTCTAGTGTCTAGCTTCGTCACCTTGATATTGAATCTTTGATCAAACAGGTGCCATATTTCTCCAGCGTCATAAGAACGGATACCATCGCCCACAATCATGGCCACAGTAATAGGCTTGACTGCCTCAAAATCATTACTCCCTAGATCGATACCTTTGGTTTTACCTGTTCCTACCGCCTGCACCTTTACAGGAATCTCTTGTACGAGAGCACTCAACGTATTATAAAGTTCATCGGCCGTTAGGTTTTGGCTTTGTAGCGGAACCATTAGTGTTCCGTAATCGTAGTTTTTATCCTCCAACTCAAATGGAGCAAGACCTACTTTCACGTGAATTCCTTTTTGAGTAAGTGCATGAATAAGCTTTGGCGCATAATAGTCATGCGCTTCGAATAGATACGCATAGCTGCTTTTTCCACTAACTGATCCTGATGGCAATTCCATAGAGCTGTCATCGCTCATTTGGCTAGTAGGAGGCTTAGATAGTTTTTCAGCATTCACGCCAAAAGCATGCGGAAAAGTCCATGCAGAGATGTCGTAGAAAAGACTGTCTTCAAATACCGTACGCTCTTCGAAAATGGCTTGGATAAGACGTGGGTTCTTTTGGTTTAAAGGAACAAAATAGCTGTTCTTTGCCGCGTATTTTTTTCCGCCTACGGTAACATCTGATTCGAGTACCTTGTGTTCTATGCGGTGTCTTTTTAGAACCTCTGCAAGATGCCATGGGCTACTAAAATCCTTAGGGCTACCGAACAAGTATCCACCTGCTTTTTCTGCAGTGGCCTCTTGTTTTAAATCGCGGTAAAAGCTGTATTGATAGTTTTGAAGCTTATCTTTCAGTCCATTTGCAGCCTTAAGTGTTGAGATTGCTGTTGACATTTGATTGCGAACGGTAAACGGAAAAGTCAAAAGACCGTTATCGCTTTCTTGTACGTGGCCTCTTGAACTCGCCTGTTCAAATAGAATGCCGATGCTTCCGTTCACGTCAGGAAAGGTAGATCCCTTACCGTAGTAATAGTCGTCATAGTTCTCTTCGCTGTAATAGAGTGATCCGATCTCATTCAAGGCGGCCTCGTGGTAATTTCCAATGGCTTTTGTGAGCTCTTGATTGATTTTTGGAGTTAAAGGATGCACGCGTTTTGGTTCACCTGGTTGGAAGAAGAAAGACGAATTGGTGCCCATTTCATGGTGATCTGTTAAGATATTCGGTACCCAGTCGTGAAACGTTACCAAGCGCGCTCTACTTTCTGGTAATTGAACGGGTAACCAGTCGCGATTCAAATCAAAATGATAGTGATTGGTTCGACCGCCTGGCCACACTTCGTTGTACTCTCTATCATTAGGATCAGAATTGATGACGTGCGCACGATTGGTGTTCGCCCAGTAAGCGAAGCGCTGTAAGCCGTCAGGATTAAAGCTTGGATCAAAGAGCACTACTGTATTCTCAAGAAATCTAAGGGCTTCATCAGAAGCTGCTAAATAATAAGCGTAGGCTAATGAAGCGTTTGAACCACTTGGTTCATTCCCATGGATAGAAAATCCTTGATAAATAACCACAGGATCATTCGCGGTAGGCTTTCTGTTTCCTGAAGCAATTTGCTGTTGATTCTTTTGTATCTCGTTTATTCTATTCAGATTAGAAGGGCTAGAAATGGTAAGCAACAATAGGGGTCTGCCCTCATAGGTAGTACCTCGGTTACTTATGCTAATGCGATCACTAGCCTCTGCCAAGGCATACATGTAGGTTACGAGTTTATCGTGTGTGATGTGCCATTCACCCACTTCGTGTCCGATGATGTGTTCAGGTCGTGGTAATGAGGCATCGTATGAGGCCCCTTTAGGTAGGTAATACTCTAGGGTAACTTCGTCTGACGAAACTTGTCCGTTTACAAAGCCAACAAGACACAGCCCAATAAGGCTGAAAAAGATTTTTTTCATGAGAATTCTTTTAGATTAAAGTTCCTCGAAATCGAGGTCTGTAAAAGAAGACGAACTCTGATTTTCATCAACAATATCTTCATCTTCTTCTTTTTTAAAGTCTTTTTGATGACGCTCAGAAATTACTTCTTCACCTTTTGTTTCGACCACAAATTGCATCATTTCATTGAGTATTTCGGCAAAGGCGGTGAAGTCTTCTTTGTATAAATAGATTTTGTGTTTTTTGTAGTGAAAACTTCCGTCTTCATTTGAAAACTTCTTGCTCTCGGTGAGTGTAAGGTAGTAGTCTCCTGCCTTTGTGGAACGAACATCAAAGAAATAAGTTCTTCGTCCTGCTCTTAAAACTTTTGAGAAAATCTCCTCTTGATCGCCATTATATGTTGATTCCATAGATAGACTTCATTAACGTCTTACCCAAAAATGGAAAAAAAATGAATGTCGAACAACTTTTTTAAGCCACTAATTGTTCGTGGTATAGATGCTTGTAAAAGCCTTCTTTTTCAAGGAGTTCTGCGTGCGTTCCCTCTTGAGTTATTTTTCCGTCTTCTATGACAATGATACGATCGGCGTGCTTTACCGTCGAGATGCGATGACTCACGATAAGTGTAGTTTTGTCGATAGTTAGTTTTTTAATGTTTTCAAGGATTACCTCTTCGGTCTCTGTGTCTACAGCCGAAAGGCAATCGTCGAAGAGGTAGATTTTCGCTTGCTTGATTAGTGCTCTAGCAATTGACACCCGTTGTTTTTGTCCTCCACTGAGTGAAATACCACGTTCTCCTAATAGCGTGTCGTACCCGTCTGGAAACGATAGAATGTTATCGTGAACGTCGGCCATCTTTGCAGCATTTATTATGGTGTCGTCATCAGCATTCTTTGAGCCAAATTTAATGTTTGACTTAATGGTTTCTGAGAATAAAAAGGCGTCTTGCGGAACGCTTCCTATTTCAGCCCTTAGCTGATCAAGTTGATATGATTTGAGTTCTATTTGATCAAGTAGAATTGTTCCTGAAGTCGGATCTAACAGGCGTGCTGATAAGTCCATAACACTCGATTTTCCTGATCCGGTTTTACCTAATATAGCCAAGGTTTCTCCAGGTTTTACGGTAAAACTTATCCCTTTGAGCGCTTCTATATTAGTGTCTTGGTAAGTGAGACGAACATTCTTAAAACAGAGTTCTCCTTTTACGTCTTGTGCAGGCAAGTCACCTGAAACAAGATCTGGTGCTGTTTTTAGAAAATAATTGATGCGTTCTTGCGAGGCTTCGGCGCGTTGAATAATAGAGGTAAGCCATCCGACTACAGTTACCGGCCAGGTGAGCATATTGACATAAAGAATGAACTCTGCGATAAGTCCGACAGATGAAATACTTCCGTTCAAAAACATCCGCCCTCCGACAAACATCACAATAATATTAGATGCGCCGATGAGCAATAACATCAAAGGAAAGAACCAGGCGTTAATTCGTGCAAGGTGCATTGCCGTCTCTTTACCTTCTGAAGAGAGCTGTGAAATTTCTTGATCAATCTGCTCTTCAAGTCCGTAGGCTTTCACCACGGCTATTCCTGAAAAACGCTCTTGGGTAAAGGTAGAGAGTGTAGATAGATAGGCTTGAACCGCAGTACTGCGCAAGTGAATCCGTTTACTGATGTTATAGATGAGTACAGAGAGTATTGGAAAGGGAAGCACGGTATACAAGGCAAGAGTGGGTGCCTTGATAAACATTAGTGGAATGAGAATTACAAATAGGGTAAGGGTCTGAAGTCCGTACATAATGGCCGGACCTGCATACATACGAACCTGACTCACGTCTTCAGAGAGTCGATTCATCAGGTCTCCTACACGATTGCGTTTGAAGAAATTTAATGAGAGTGAGAGGTAGTGCTCAATGAGCTCATTCTTAAGGTCGAATTCAATATATCTTGAGACGTTGATTATGTATTGACGCATCAAAAAGGTGAGGAGGGCAGCAATAGCCGTAGTACCGACAATAATCCCAATATCGATAGCAAGGAGTTCTTGAGCTAGGGCCTTGTCAATATCCCCTTTAAAAAACTGTTCAATGGTCTGTATTGACTTGTTGATGTATGAAGGCATCACCAACGAAAAGACGCGCGCACTTACTGTAATGAGTAAGCCGATGAGTAACTTTTTCCAGTATTTGAGAAAGTATTTGTTGAGATGCCTCAGGGCCTTCATACCGTAAGTTTGTGTCAAATTTCAAAGATACTATATGATTTATAACTGTACCTTTGAAACCGTTATTCAATTTTGACCAAAGTTCTTTCGCATGTTAACGCGCCGCCACATTCGCATCAAGGTTTTTCAAAGTCTATATGCATTGACTAAGACCGACGAGAGCACAATTGAACAACAACAAAAAGCCTTAAAACAAAGCATCGACCAGAGTACAGTGCTTTACCTTCTTCAGCTGAACTTTTTTTACGCCTTAAGACAGTGGGCAATTCGTGAGACAGAAGCACGCAAAAAGGCCTATTTAGACTCTTCAAAAAGCATCTTTGTTGACCCTGAGCGTTTTATTGAGAATCCGTATCTCATGGCAATCACCGAATCTGAAACGCTTCGAGAGGCCTGGAAAAAATATAAAATCAACCACTGGTATTTGAATGAAAAGTATGTGGTTAAGGTATACAAAGTGTACGTTTCAAGTACTTCTTTTAAGACCTATATGGAACTAGATAAGCCTACATTGAAAGAGCATCAATCACAGCTGTTGACCTTGTTTCACGATTTCATAGCTCCAAATGACGATCTCTACAGTTTTATAGAAGATGAAATGTTGAGTTGGGCAGATGACTTTCCGGTAGTTAATACCTTTATCTTGAAGCAGCTTTCAATGCTTGATATCAAAAAGAACAATGCCTTTGACGGTTGGAGTAGTCTTGTAAATGAAGAGGACCGAAAATTTGCCACCGCTTTGCTCTCCAAAATTTCCTTGAATTTTGATAGTTATGCCAAAGAGATCGAAGGAAAAACCCCGAACTGGGATCAAGACCGTATTACAGATGTAGATCGCATTTTGCTGATTATGGGAATAGGCGAGTTACTCGATTTCGAGTCTATTCCGCCGAAGGTTACCTTAAATGAGTATCTAGAAATCGCCAAGGAGTACTCTACTCCGAAAAGCAGTATGTTTATTAACGGTATTTTAGATCAATTGAGTAAAGAATTTATCGCAGAGAAGCGGATGAAAAAAGCCGGTCGTGGATTACTCTGACAGGCAAAAAGAATTGATTATTTTTGAATGATACAAATAAGACATAGAACATGAAAACTTCACGATTTTTTACCCTTGGTATTGCCGCATTAACCCTATCATTTGCAGTGTCATGCGGAAATAGCTCAAATACGACATCAAAAGAAACCGCTTCAGCAAGTGCTCAAGATTCAGCCTCTGCGGCAGTTGCTTCCAACGCCCAAGGAAAGTTTGCTCGTATGTCGTTTGACAAGGTAGAACACGACTTCGGTACTATCGCTGCCGGTACTCCACAAGAAACGGTTTTTACGTTTAAGAATATTGGAGATGCTCCTTTGTTGATTACTAACGCGCGCTCTAGCTGTGGGTGTACCGTTCCTGATTACCCAAGAAATACTCCAATTGCACCGGGTGAGACTGGAGAGCTTTTGGTTATGTTTAACGGAACCGGTATCAATCAGGTGACTAAAACCATTACACTTACCACCAACACTAAAGCAGGAACAGAAACTTTAAGAATCACTGCCTTCGTTCAGCCAGAATCTGCAACGGCCTTTGATTCGCCCCTAAAGAAATAATCAACCCCTTTTTTTGAATGGAAGCAATCAGCCAATTTTTTCCCTTAATTCTCATTTTCGTCGTAGCGTATTTCTTTATGATTCGCCCTCAAATGAAGCGACAAAAAGATGAGAAGAAGTTTATAACCGCTCTTAAAAAGGGTGATCGAGTCATCACAAAAAGTGGTCTCCACGGTAAAATCATGGAGATCAATGATTCAGATCATACCGTAGTCATTGAAACCCTTGCTGGTAAATTAAAACTAGAGAATAGCTCAATATCGCATGAGTTGAGTCTAAAGCTTCAAAAGTCTTAATTCGCCACGTGGTGTAAGTACTAATAGAAGGAGTGATTTTGTCACTCCTTTTTTTATCAACTTGAAGGATGTATTCTTTAATACGTACGCTGCTTTTTAAAATCGACCCTGAAAAGGCTCACCACTTTTCGTTTGGGGCCATTCGATTATTCGAGATTCTGGGCCTTACACGCATCATCAGGGCGCTTTGGGTTCCCAGGGATCGCGCTTTGCGCAAAGAGGTGATGGGTATAGCTTTCGATAGTCCAGTGGGATTAGCAGCAGGTTTCGATAAAAATGCGCTTTTGTACAATGCGTTTTCAGACTTTGGATTTGGTTTTGTTGAAATTGGTACGGTTACGCCGAAAGCACAACCTGGAAATCCTAAAAAGCGTCTTTTTAGATTGAAAGAAGATCGTGCTCTCATCAATAGAATGGGCTTCAATAACGATGGTGTTGATCGCGTTGTGGAAAGACTTTCTAAAAGACACCGTACTGTAATTGGCGGAAATATTGGCAAGAATAAAGTCACGCCTAACGAGAATGCCATTGATGACTATACGCAGGCCATGAAAGCGTTGTACGGAAAGGTGGACTATTTTGTGGTTAATGTCAGTTCTCCAAATACCCCGGGGCTTCGCGAGCTGCAAGAAAAAGAGCCGCTATTTCATTTGCTTAAGAACTTGATCGAACTACGCAATAGTTTGTCCAAGAAGCAAGACGTACAACCCTGCCCACTACTTTTAAAAATTGCGCCTGATCTGAGTGACGCCCAGTTAGACGACATTCTTGACATAGTTGAGTCTTTAAAACTTGACGGAGTGATTGCTACCAATACTACCCTTTCTCGTGAAGGTTTGAACTCAAAAGCTGCGCTAGTGTCCGAGGCAGGAGGATTAAGTGGAGCTCCATTGACACATAGAAGTACTGAGGTTATTCGGTACCTGAAGACGCGTCAAAAGCATCCTTTTGCCATTATTGGAGTAGGAGGTATAGACTCGGCAGCAAAGGCAGTAGAAAAGCTCGATGCTGGTGCTGATCTTATTCAATTGTATACTGGTTTTGTCTACAAAGGCCCTCAACTGATTTGGGATATCCACAAGGCACTGATTGAACGCGCCCATGGTAAGTCTAGTTGAATGTCCGCGTGACGCGATGCAAGGGATTAAAACATTGATTCCAACGTCTGAAAAAATCGCTTACTTACAGCAATTGCTCTCTTGTGATTTTGATTATTTAGACTTTGGAAGCTTTGTCTCTTCTAAAGCCGTGCCTCAGATGGCCGATACCAATGAGGTCTTGAACGGTTTAGATCTTTCGGTTTCAAAAACACGCTTACTAGCTATTGTGGCGAATTACCGAGGAGCTGAACACGCTTTGGATGCCCAATACATTGATGTACTTGGTTTTCCGTTTTCACTGTCAGAGATCTTTCAAATGCGCAATACGCATACCTCACGCGAAGAGGCTTTCACAGTGCTGGAGCGCATCCACAATGCCTGCCAAAGAAGATCTAAGGAGCTTGTTGTTTATGTGTCTATGGGCTTTGGTAATCCCTATGGAGAAGTTTGGAACCTCGAGGTGTTATTGTATTGGGTTGAGCGTCTAGCGGCTATAGGGATACGCACCCTGTCGCTCTCAGATACCTATGCCAGCGCAAACCCAGAACGCATTCACGAGGTCTTCTCTATGGTAAGCCGTTTGGGTGATTTGGGTTTGATTTTTGGAGCACATTTGCATGCGCGTCCAGACCAATGGAAGGCTCACGTTGAGGCCGCCTATCTCGCAGGCTGTAGACGATTTGATGGTGCTATACAGGGTTTTGGCGGCTGTCCTATGGCTACAGATGGGTTAGTAGGAAATATTCCAACCGAGAAATTGATCAGCTTTCTTACCGCTCAAAAAGAGGAATTCAATCTGAATCACGCCTCGTTTGAGGTGGCTTATAATCATGCCAAGCGCCTATTTAGTGCATATCTATAGCCCTCAGGACGAATTAATTGAGTACATTTGCATGCAATTAATCCTATAATTGCATGCAAGCACATCTCTCTAAAATAGTAGGCGAAGGCCTTACTTACGACGACGTTTTACTGGTTCCTGCTTACTCAGAAGTGCTACCGCGAGAGGTCGATATCACGACTCAATTTACGCGTAACCTCAGAATTAATGTTCCTATTGTGTCTGCGGCTATGGACACCGTTACCGAATCGAAAATGGCTATTGCCATGGCAAGAGAAGGGGGTATCGGAGTGCTGCACAAGAATATGACCATTGAAGAGCAAGCTATGAAGGTGAGGCGTGTGAAGCGTGCCGAATCTGGGATGATTTTGGATCCGGTCACTCTTGGAACCGATGCTATTGTGATGGATGCGAAGGCAGGTATGAAAGAACATAGCATTGGAGGTATTCCGATTATTGATAATAGAGGTAAGCTTGTTGGGATTGTGACGAACCGCGACTTGCGTTTTGAAAAGAATAACGAGCGACCTATCACCGAAGTTATGACCTCTACAAATTTAGTTACCGCTCCAAAGGGCATAACGCTTGCAGAGGCTGAGGTGATTTTGCAAGAACACAAGATTGAAAAGTTGCCCGTAGTGGATGACCAGTTTCAATTGGTGGGCTTAATTACGTTTAGAGATATAACAAAGCTGACGCAAAAGCCCAAGGCAAATAAAGATCAATACGGTCGTTTATTAGCCGCCGCGGCAGTAGGGGTAACCCCTGATAGCTTTGATCGAGTTGAAGCTTTGGTGGCTGCCGGAGTTGATGCGATCGTTATTGATACGGCCCATGGTCATAGTAAAGGAGTAGTACACATCCTTAAAGAAGTTAAAAAGGAGTTCTCGTCACTTGAGGTCGTTGTCGGAAACATCGCTACGGCTGATGCCGCTACGTATTTAGTTGAAGCTGGTGCAGACGCTGTTAAGGTAGGTATTGGACCTGGTTCTATTTGTACCACGCGAGTGGTTGCAGGGGTAGGGTTTCCTCAATTTTCTGCTGTGTTAGAGGTTGCTGCGGCCTTAAAAGGTTCTGGTGTTCCTGTGATCGCTGACGGTGGGGTTCGATTTACCGGTGATATCCCAAAAGCAATTGCCGCTGGGGCTGACAGTGTTATGCTCGGATCATTGCTGGCCGGAACAAAAGAATCTCCAGGAGAGACAATCATTTACGAAGGGCGTAAGTTTAAATCGTACAGAGGAATGGGTTCGGTTGAGGCTATGGAGAAGGGCAGTAAAGACCGCTATTTTCAAGATGTTGAAGACGACATCAAAAAATTAGTCCCTGAAGGAATCGTTGGGCGTGTACCTTACAAAGGAGACCTTTATGAGAGCATGCACCAATTCATTGGAGGACTAAGAGCCGGAATGGGTTACTGCGGAGCCAAAGACATCCAAACCCTTAAAGATTCCGGAAAGTTTGTAAAGATTACTGCTAGCGGAATCAATGAGAGCCATCCTCACAACGTGACGATTACCAAAGAGGCGCCGAACTACAGTCGTCGCTAGCGTAGTGTTATTTAGTGCTTTCGAGGGTTGCCTCGTAGTCTTTCCACGTTATTGTCTCGAAGAGCGAATCTCCAAAATAAGTGGCAATTTGCAAAAATGGGGTTGCGGGGTAGTATCCGGCTAAAGGCGTTAACACCTCAAACTTTTCACTCATAAATACTACGGTCGGATAACTCAGATTTCCTTGTAAAAGCGCGTAGGCGAGTTCATGATAGACACTTCTTCCCGATCCGACAAGGCTATAGGTTTCACCTTTATAGGTGATGGGCTCTGCTTGTTCCCCGTTGAACTTCACCATGTGATAGTTCGCCAACATATAGGCCCGAACTTTGGGGTCATTGAAGGTTTCTTTATCCATCTTCTTACACCAGCCACACCAATCGGTATATACATCGATGAAAAACTTCTTAGTACTCCCTGCTTCTGCTAGAGCAGCTGCTTCTTCAAAAGTTAACCATTTAATGGTTTCTTCTTGAGCGCTAAGTGTAGAGAGTCCGAAGCTTATAAAAAACGCTAGATACAGGAGTTTTTTCATATCGTAAAGATACGATTAAACGGTTTCAACTTTTGCCTCTGCGGTAAGGTCGACCTCGACTTGTCCTTTTAAGAGATCTTCAAAAGTTTCTCTAGAGCGAATCAGGTGCACTTCGCCATTGTACCATAATACTTCTGCAGGACGTAACCTAGAGTTGTAGTTGCTCGACATAGAGAAGCAATATGCTCCGGCGTTGTGAAAGGCCAGCAAGTCACCTTCTGTAATCTCAGCGATTTGGCGATTACTGCCAAAAGTATCAGTTTCACAGATGTAACCCACCACCGAGTAAAAACGGGGTTTTCCTTTGGGGTTACTAATGTTTTCTATGTGGTGGTAAGAGCCGTAGAGCATAGGGCGCATCAAGTGATTAAAACCAGAATCTACTCCTGCGAATACCGTAGAAGTGGTTTGTTTTACCACATTCACTTTGGCCACAAAGGTTCCGGCTTGACTCACTAAAAATTTACCCGGTTCAAAGGAAAGGGTCAACGGCTTTCCTATTTTTTCGCAGAAGGCATTAAAGCGTTCACTTAGCTTCTCTCCGAGCTCTTCAATGGGGGTCTCAATATCGTCCTTTTTGTACGGTACTTTAAAGCCGCTTCCAAAATCAATGAATTCGAGGTCTTTGAAATGAGTAGCCGCTTCAAATAAAATCTCTGAAGCATGCAGAAACACATCAATGTCCAAAATATCACTGCCGGTATGCATGTGTACCCCATTTATGCGCATTTTGGTCAATTCTACGATGCGCAAGATGTGGGGAACTTGATGAATGCTAATCCCAAACTTTGAATCAATATGTCCGACTGAAATGTTGGCATTTCCGCCCGCCATGACATGCGGATTGATGCGCACACAAACTGGAGTTTCAGGATAGCGTTGACCGAACAATTCTAAAACCGATAGGTTGTCGATATTGATTTGTACCCCAAGGCTTCTGGCTTCTTCGAGTTCTTCGATAGAAACCCCATTGGGGGTATAGATGATATTTTCTGGAGCCACTCCTGCGCGTAAGCCCAAACGAACCTCTTCAATAGACACCGTGTCTAGTCCGGCCCCTAACTGGTGCATGAGGCGTAGCACACTTAGGTTTGAATTGGCCTTTACTGCATAGTGAAGTTTTAGATGTTCAACTTTTCTAAAGGCGTTTTTTAGCCTGTTGTATTGTGCACTGATTACATGGGCGTCATAAACGTATACCGGTGCTCCGTGTTTACGAGCGATCGCTTCAAATGGTGGTTGTGAACTCATATCAATTAAAAAAGTGATGCAAATTACTATGCTTCAACCGAATATCTTGTATTGTTGTGAAGTTTTATCATGAATATCACATTTTGTTTTATTTAAAACATTTCAACTTCTAATTAAAGCATAAGAGCCATAGGTGCATTCGTGCCTCTTTTCTATTTTTGTGCCCAGCAAAAAGACTGATATCATGAATTTACACGAGTACCAAGGAAAAGAGATTTTAGCCAGCTTTGGCGTTGATATTCAAAGAGGAATTGTGGCTGATACTCCAGAATCAGCTGTAGACGCTGCTAAAAAATTGACCGAAGAAACTGGTACTTCATGGCATGTAATTAAAGCTCAAGTGCACGCGGGAGGCCGTGGTAAAGGTGGAGGAGTGAAACTCGCTAAATCACTTGAGGACGTTAAATCATTAGCAGATCAGATCATCGGTATGCAATTGGTGACTCCGCAGACCTCTGCAGAAGGAAAAACCGTTCACCAAGTTCTTGTTGCTGAGGATGTTTACTATCCTGGTCCTAGCGATACCTCTGAATTCTACATGTCTGTGTTATTAAATCGCGCTACGGGCCGCAATATGATCATGTACTCTACTGAAGGAGGAATGGACATTGAAGAGGTAGCCGAAAAAACACCACATTTAATATTTACTGAAGAAATTGACCCTTCTGTTGGACTTACTGGTTTTCAAGCGCGTAATATCGCCTTTAACCTAGGTTTAGATGGAAAAGCCTTTAAAGAAATGACACGCTTCGTGACCGCCTTGTACAAGGCTTACGAGCAAAGTGATTCAAGTCTTTTCGAGATCAATCCTGTGCTAAAGACCTCTGATGATCGTGTGATTGCTGTAGACGCAAAAGTGACTCTAGACGACAACGCTTTATACCGACGTAAGGCTTATGCTGAGATGCGCGATATCCGTGAAGAAAATCCTGTGGAGGTAGAAGCAAAAGCTATTGGTCTTAATTACGTGGATCTCGACGGTAATGTGGGCTGTATGGTGAATGGTGCCGGACTTGCAATGGCAACAATGGATCTTATTAAAATGGCCGGAGGCGAGCCTGCAAACTTCTTAGATGTTGGAGGTACAGCGGATGCCAAACGCGTTGAAGAGGCATTCCGAATCATCTTGAAGGATCCTAATGTGAAAGCGATCTTGGTAAATATTTTTGGAGGAATCGTTCGATGCGATCGCGTAGCCAATGGTATTGTAGACGCATACAAGAATATGGCAGATCAAATCAATGTTCCGATCATCGTACGCCTTCAAGGAACGAACGCAGAACTTGCCAAAGAAATCATTGACAATTCAGGGCTCGAAGTACACTCAGCGGTACAATTCCTAGAAGCTGCAGACAAAGTAAAGGCCGTATTGGCTTAACGCTTTACTGTTGCGCCTGTAGTTGTTTGAGGTGATCTCTAAGGCGGGCTGCCTCCATAAAGTCGAGTTCTTTGGCCGCCTTTTCCATTGCCTTACGCGTATTTTTGATTTGTGTGTCAATATCTCCCTTGCTGAGGTTTGCAATTTCTTTCTCGCTTAGAGGTCTGAGTTCCTTCTCTTCGCTCTGTGTCTTACGGGCTCGCAGGGTATTGTCTAAGGGTTTATTCAATGCCGTAGGGGTGACGCCGTGCTCCTTGTTATAAGCCTCTTGTTTTTCTCTTCGATAGGACGTCTGATCGATAGTTTCTTGCATGCTTTGTGTAATTGTATCTGCATACATAATAGCCTTGCCGTTGAGATGTCGTGCCGCCCTTCCAACCGTCTGTGTTAAACTCCTGTTGCTTCTCAAAAATCCCTCCTTATCGGCATCGATAATGGCAACCAATGATACCTCAGGAAGATCTAACCCCTCTCTCAACAGATTTACACCAATGAGCACATTGAATAGTCCGCGCCTTAGATCTTGCATGATTTCGACGCGTTCAAGGGTGTCTACGTCACTGTGTATATAGCGACATCTGATTCCAATTCGAGTTAAGTATTTGGTGAGTTCTTCTGCCATTCTCTTGGTCAATGTAGTCACTAAAACCCGTTCGTCCTTTTCGGCTCTCTGTTGAATTTCTTCGGTTAGATCGTCTATCTGGTTTTTACTGGGACGGATTTCTATTATGGGATCCAAGAGACCTGTGGGGCGGATCAATTGCTCAATTAAAACTCCCTGCGACAATTGCATTTCGTAATCGGCTGGGGTTGCACTAACGTAGATCACTTGATTCTGAAGGGTCTCGAATTCTTCGAATTTTAGGGGTCGATTGTCTAGGGCAGCAGGGAGTCTGAAGCCATAGTCAACTAAATTTTCTTTACGTGAACGGTCTCCTCCATACATCGCATGTACTTGAGGAATGGTCACGTGACTTTCATCGATTACCATGAGGTAGTCTTCAGGAAAGTAATCGAGTAAACAGAAGGGACGAGTTCCAGGTGCCCTCCCGTCTAAGTAGCGTGAATAGTTTTCAATTCCTGAGCAATACCCGAGTTCTCGCATCATTTCGAGGTCAAAGGTAGTCCGCTCTTCAAGTCTCTTCGCTTCAAGAGGCTTTCCGATTTCATTGAAATAGGCCACCTGTTTGACAAGGTCATCTTGTATTTGATGGATTGCATTTTGTAAAACCTCAGGTGAGGTGACAAACATATTCGCCGGATAGATAGTCAGTTGTTCATAAAGTTCTATCACCTTTTGATTCACAGGATCAATCGCTTCAATCTCTTCGATCTCATCACCGAAGAAATGAATTCTGAAAGCGTAGTCTGCGTAACCCGGAAACACATCAACCACATCTCCTTTGATTCTGAAGTTACCGTTAGAAAAATCTGCGGTGGTCCGTGCGTACAGCGATTGCACGAGTAGCTTTAAAAGTTGTGTACGCGCAATAACTTGTCCGCGCTGAATACGTATGACATTCTTTTGAAATTCGATAGGGTTACCAATACCGTAAAGGCATGATACTGAAGCAACTACTATCACATCTCTTCTTCCACTAAGCAAAGATGAGGTGGTGCTTAAGCGCAATTTTTCGATGTCCTCATTGATGCTTAGATCTTTTTCTATGTAGGTACCACTTGCGGGAATATAGGCTTCAGGCTGATAATAATCGTAGTAAGAGACAAAGTATTCTACGGCATTGTTTGGAAAAAACTGCTTGAACTCAGCGTAAAGTTGAGCGGCTAAGGTTTTGTTGTGTGCCAATACAAGCGTAGGTCGTTGTACGGATTCAATGACATTTGCGACGGTAAAGGTCTTTCCTGAACCCGTCACTCCTAATAAAGTTTGATGTGGATCACCTTCGGTAATACCCTTTGTAAGCGCCGCAATAGCTTCGGGCTGATCCCCGGTAGGTTTGAATGTAGATTGAATCTCAAACTTCATTCTGTAAAAATAGCAATCCTCTGTCGCAATCATTTTTATAAAACAAAGTATCTTAAGCCTATGAGCGAAGCGCCTCAAATGGTATTTAAAAAGCCCAGTTATCCAATTTCGGATACGCTGCAACGCTACTTAGATCGTTATAAACGCAGTACAGAAGTGCCTGTGCATTACGATGATTTGATGCGTTTCACAGGATCTGTAGCCGTTTTGAATCAGCATGAAGAGGATACCCTATGGGTTCGGGTGTATTATTCTGAAGAAGAACGAAAGGAGCTCGACCTGTCGCTAAAGATGATATATTCTATTCTACATTCTGACGGAAGCGATGCAATTTTCGAAGACCTTTCTGTGGACGCTATTGATTATTGCACCTTCGGTAATTCGAAACCCTTTCGAATCAAGATTCGTAATGTAATGAATGACAACTACACTTATTTCTATGTCAAAAGGAGTGACGCTTCTCGCATATACGGGCTAGAATTAGAGCATTTACTTTCGCCCTACAATTTGAACTTTCTGGTTTCTAACGATACGCTTATCGAAGAACATATTGCCGGAATTCCGGGAGATGTTTTTATTCAAGAGTACTTACCTCATTGCAGCGAGCGTCAACGCGCTCAGCTCGCCAAAGAGTTTGTAAAGTTCAATGAGCGCTCTATGATTCGTCTTTTAGGAGATATGCGCGCTTATAACTATGTAGTTATTCCTGTCCACGATTTTGACAGTGTCATTCACAAGATTAGAGCTATCGATTTTGATCAGCAGAATTACGAAGGTGATTTAAAGGTGTATCGCCCTCAGTTTTTTCCAGAAAACCAGGGAATGATGGAACTTATTAAACAGCATCTTAAAAAGGAGTCCGTCTTTCAGTACAAGCGAGAAGAGCGGTCTTCATTAGCAAAGCGTGCCTTGGGTGCAGAAGCCCAGCTTCGCCGCCTTGTAGAATCTGCTAAAGCAGATGTGCTATCGACCTCAGAACAGGTGCAAACCCTCGGAAAACAGATTAGTCATTTTACTGGTGATCCGCGTTTTGAAACCGCACCTTCGATGGGTGTGATACTAGAACTCGCTCTACTATTCGTAATTAGAAATTACAGAGATCTTACCGCGCTTTAACTCTTGTTTTCTTTGTTAAAATACAAGAGGTAATAGTACATCTGACGCTCCTCGTCCCATCCCTTCTCAACAAACTTTTCTGCCGATTCTGGGTTAATGAAATCGAGTTTAATGTGAATATTGGTGTCGAGGTGAATTTGGTTTTTGAATTTTCTTCTTGCCTCGCTTACCGCCTGATTGGCTATGCCAAATGACGAAACATCTTCTATACTGTATCTAGGACCGCGTTCGGTCTTGTAGTGCTTGAACTCTGGGATAAGCGCTGGATTCTTAATCACATCGTTGAGAAAATGAGTTTCTTCAAAAGTGTCGCGAGAAGCAAAGTGATTCATCGCACGATTCATGAATAGTACCTCTTGCTGCTTGTCTTCTGCCTCAAGAACCACATCTTTTGCAAATTCTTTGCAGAGCTTGAGATAGTTTTTAGTGAAATAGACCTCATCAGTGAGCGGAGCTATAGACAAGAAGGTCTCTGGCCAATATTTGGCATCGTAACGATTGCGATCTACCGTGAGTACTTTATATCCCTCTTCGGCCTGAGTATTAAAGATCAGGCACCCTTTATCCAGCTTTTGGGTAGAGATACCCCTGCGCAAATGAATATTTAGATTTTCGTTCTCTCAGCTGAATTCAAAGAAGTCTTGTTTGACTTCACTCTTAAAAATTCCAATCGCATCGATTTTTTCATTGTCTAGTCTTACCTCACTAAAATGGGCAACGTAAAGCTCGCCGTTATTGATATGTGCGTGCCTTGATTGCTCGTAGAGGTGAGATGCAATGTCTTTACTCTGTTCGTGCAGTTCTTGTGGATTTTCAAAAATGCGACGTATAGCCTGATATACAGTATGGTACTCTAATTCTACCTCATGAGAAAAGCAGTAATAATTTACTTCTTTCTAATTAAAGGGAGAGAAGAAGTATTGCTTTAGCAGTACACTAATCTCGTCATCCAGTTGAAGATGATCTTTAGAAAGATGAAGGGTTCGTTACGGCTTTTATTGCCGACGCGATGCAAAGCGATCGCATCGATCTGTGCGTTGTATAGGGTAAACATAGAGGGTGGTCGGTTTAATAGTCGTCGCTATAGTCGTCCATAGATCCGAAGTCGTCGCCATAGCCGTCTTCGAATTCATCTCCGAATTCATACTCATTCCATTCTTCACTAGAATAGAGGTCATCGTCTGTATCCATGGAAGAAGATCGTTCTGAATTAAAGCTTTTTTCAGGAGCCTGATCCGGAAGGGTGCCGAAACTAAAGAGCAACTCGGTAGTTTCACTCGGTTCACCATCTTCGATTTTTGCTAACTCAACAAAAAAGCTCCACATGTTCAAGAGGTCGTAAACGTAAATTAGCCTTGGACTCTCTTGATTCAACAAGGTTCCTAAAGGAGTGTCTCGCATGATGACGGTATCATCTTCAAAACCCATGTCAACAATAGGGTATTCAACCCCTTGAATCCATTCTTCATTTGCAGCGAAAAAGGTGCCCATTTCGCTGAGATCGAATCCGAAGGATTGTGCAATGGCAATATGAAAATCCTCTAAGCTAATGCGATCGGATACCGCCAAATCGCGAAAAATATCCTCTTCTGCGTCTAAGATGACTCGAATTTTATACAACATAGGTTTTTGGAATTAGAGGGAGCTAATCTACCACTAGTTTTCATCACTAAATAGGCTTGAACCCCAAATAATAGCGAAGCAATTACCAAATGCAAAGGTTGAGAAGAAAACGGAAACTCGAAATAAGTCATCGCGATACCTGTGCCGACCTCAATTAGGATTAGGCCTAACACCACTTGATAATAGGTGAAATTTAAAGGTGATGTTTTTTTCAAGCGATAATAGAGCATTCCGTTTATAATAAGTACGATTATAGAAAATGAGCGATGCACATAGAAAAGAACCGGAGCATTTTGGATCCAGTTGGCTATAGGGTTTCCATTATCTATAAAATGATCGACACTTTGTCGCACCTGGGTGCCAAAAAGAACCTGGAGGAGCGTCAACATAAGGGCAGCAATCAATAAAGGCCTATGAGGCTTTAACTCAGTGGTCTCAAGCTGTTCTGAATCGATCTGTGATTTAAGGTAAAAGAGCAATGCCACAAGCACTAGTGCCATGAGCATGTGAAGGGTAATCTTTAGTGGGTTAAGTTCAGAATACACAACAGTAGCACCTAACCAGGCCTGAAAGAGGATTCCGAATAAAACGAAGCCCGCGATCACAATGTGTTTTTTGCTCTTTTTGTAGTCAATTAGGGTGCTGATGAATAGTGCTAAGGTGAATAAACCTGCCAAGGCACCTAAGAGACGGTTGATGTATTCGATCCAAGTATGCCAAGGGTTGAAGAGCGCATAGTCGTGCTTGGTATACACTTCCCAATTTAAGGGATTATACATAGCAGTTGAGGTAAAGTCTCGTTGAGCAACTTCAAGTTTTTCTTCTTTAATGATGACTTGTCCCTTTTTATATACGTGCTCTGGCTTCCATTCGAGGGCATCAGCCTCTGTAGGAGGTATATAATATCCGAAACACTTTGGCCAATCTGGGCAACCCATTCCACTGCCGGTCATACGCACCACAGCTCCGGCAATAATGACCAGATAGATTACTGTCAAGGTGGCGTGAAGTAAAAAGCGGGTTCTATACATCTTGCTTTGGCTTTAGTCCCATGCTCTTGGCTTTCTCGAACATAAAGGCTTTGGCTTCTTCATAATCGTTTGAAATCTCACCCTCAAGAATAGCCTCTTTAATGGCTTCTTTGAGGATGCCAATCTCTTTTCCGGGCTGGAGATCGAAGACTTCCATAATTTCTGCTCCGTCTACGGGAGGTTGAAAATTACGGATGCGATCACGCTCCTCTACCTCCTGAATTTTTGCCCGCACCCTTTGAAAATTCTCCTTATAGCGCTTTTGTTTTCTCGGATTCTTGGTGGTAATGTCTGCCTCGCAAAGCATCATGAGACTTTCTATGTGATCTCCTGCGTCAAAAACAAGTCTTCTTACTGCAGAATCGGTTACAAACTGTTCAGAGATGATAATGGGTCTAGAGCTCATGAGCACCATCTTTTGAACAAATTTCATCGAATCGTTTAGCGGCATTTTCAAACGTTTGAATAGTTTGTAGACCATTTTTGAGCCGACGAATTCGTGACCGTGAAAACTAAATCCATTCTTCTCGTCAAAACGCTTGGTGGGCGCCTTGCCTATATCGTGTAAAAGGGCCGCCCATCTCAACCAGAGGTTGTCGCTAACTGATGCCAGGTTGTCGACCACTTCTAAGGTATGCCAGAAATTGTCTTTATGGGTCATCCCTTCAATTTCATCGATGCCTTTTAAGGCACTCAGTTCAGGTAGTATAAGGGGTAGAAGTTTTGAATTCCCTAGTAAGCCGAAACCTATAGAAGGTTTTTCTGTTGCCAGTATTTTGTGAAGCTCTGTAACGACACGCTCTTTGGATACAATAGTAATGCGCTTTTTTTGAGCCTCAATCGCCTTTAGGGTAATCGGATCGATTTCAAAGTTCAATTGCGCTGCAAAACGAATGGCTCTTAGCATTCTTAAAGGATCGTCGCTGAAGGTAATCTCAGGCTCTAATGGGGTAACGATTCGTTTTTCGTTAAGATGTTCAATACCATTAAATGGATCTAAGAACTCGCCAAAACGGCCAGTATTCAAACAGATAGCCATAGCGTTAATGGTAAAATCTCTTCGATTTTGATCGTCCTCAAGTGTACCGTCTGTGACGATCGGCTTTCTAGAATCTGATTGGTAGCTTTCTTTTCGTGCACCAACAAACTCTAGCTCAAGATCATTGTGCTTCAGCATCGCTGTACCGAAGGTTTTAAAAATCGACACTTTTGGATTTCCTTCTAGAGACTGACTAAGGGCTTCCGCTAAATCAATGGCATTGCCGAGCGTGACAATATCTATATCAAATTTGAAAGGACGCCCGAGCAGGTGATCTCGAACATAGCCACCAATTACATAGCATTCAAGATTTAATGCATCAGCAATCTGACCAATTTTTGCAAATATGGGGTGCTCTAGTGCTTTAGGAAGCTTTTCGATACGATGTGAAGGCATTATTCGTCCTAAGAGTCCGGTAAAGGTAGTGTTTTATGTGGTTTTAGACTGAAACACCATAGGTTCTCAACGCGTCGTTCAACGAAGTTTTTTTATCAGTGCTCTCTTTGCGTTCTCCGATGATCAGTGCGCATGAAACTCCATACGATCCGGCGTTAAACTCTTTAGTATAGGTGCCAGGAATAACCACTTTTCGAGCAGGTACCTCACCTTGATAGTAGACGGGCTCATCTTGAGTGACATCGATGATTTTTGTAGATGCTGTGAGCACCACATTTGCACCTAGTACTGCTTCTTTGCCTACACGAACGCCCTCAACGACAATACTTCTGGACCCTAAAAATGCATTGTCTTCTATAATCACTGGGGTAGCCTGAAGCGGTTCTAGAACGCCTCCGATGCCAACACCACCTGAAAGGTGTACATTCTTTCCGATCTGAGCACAGCTCCCAACCGTTGCCCAAGTATCAACCATAGTACCTTCGTCTACATAGGCACCTATATTCACATAACTGGGCATCAATATCGTGCCATTCGAAACGTAAGCCCCGTGCCTTACCACGGCATTCGGTACTACTCGAACCCCTTTTTCAGCATAATTTCTCTTCAGAGGAATTTTATCGTGATATTCAAAAATGCCGGCCTCTAGGGTCTCCATTTTTTGGATCGGAAAATAGAGGACTACTGCTTTTTTCACCCATTCATTTGCAATCCACTCTCCGCTATCGTTAGGAGCGGCACAGCGCAATGAGCCACCATCTAAAAGGTCAATGACCTCACGAATGGAATCTTGATAGTCTTTTTCATTTAAGAGTTCACGATTTTCCCAGGCATCTTCTATTCTTTTTCTTAGCGCTTGCATTGACTTCTATTTTTTGCAAAGATACATTGACCCTGAGTTTGTGACAGTTCAAATTGACCTATTTTTGTGGCAAAATAATGCCTCTTGGAACGAGTTGTTGGACTTGATGTTGGAACAAAGCGCACGGGAATTTCTTCGGGATACAATTCCCTGGGAATCGCCTCAGGCTATTCTGCCGTTGAAACTAAGCAACTTCTTTCAACCTTGACGCAACTCCATAACGAAGAGCCCATTGAGGTTCTTGTAGTGGGTAAACCACTTCAAATGAATGGTAAACCCTCTGAATCGATGGAGTTTATTGAAAAGAAAGTTCAAGAGATAGTCAATGCCCTGAATCTTTCGATTGTATGGCAGGATGAGCGTTTTACTTCAAAAATGGCGTCTAAGGCTTTAGTGGATATGAACGCTCGTAAATCGGTCCGTCAAAACCGTTCAGTAATTGATGAGGTGAGTGCCATCTTAATTCTTCAATCTTATTTTGATAGCCGCTTATGATACTTCCTATTGTTGCTTACGGAGATCCAGTGTTAAAACGAAAGGCACTTTCTATTTCAGAGGATTACGAGGGCTTAGAACAATTGATTGAATCGATGTGGGAAACCATGTATCACGCTCATGGGGTAGGCTTAGCTGCCCCACAAATTGGCAAGTCTATCAGACTTTTTGTGATTGACGGTAGCCCATTTGCTGACGATGAAGACGCTACTCCTAGTGACCAACTTGTGCTGAAGAGTTTTAAAAAGGTGTTTATCAATGCCGAGATGATCGCTGAGGAAGGAGATGATTTTTCTTTTACAGAAGGATGCTTAAGTATTCCTGATATTCGCGAAGATGTTACACGGCCATCAGTAATTCGTCTACGTTATTT
This sequence comes from Flavobacteriaceae bacterium, assembly GCA_023262185.1. Classification (GTDB taxonomy): domain Bacteria; phylum Bacteroidota; class Bacteroidia; order Flavobacteriales; family Flavobacteriaceae; genus UBA3478. The sequence goes on along the minus strand of JALRDO010000006.1, from coordinate 25,738 downwards.
AGATGAGAACTTTAAAGAAAGGGTTGAAGAATTTTCGGGATTGGCAGCGCGCATCATTCAGCACGAATACGATCATATTGAAGGGGTCTTATTCACAGACAAACTTTCACCCTTAAAGAAGCGACTAATCAAAGGGCGACTTGATAAAATTAGTAGAGGGATGGTAGATTCAGACTACCGCATGAAATTTTATACAAAAAGCAAAAAACGATGAGTAAAGAACTCGAAACGATTATTTCTATAGCAGGATACCCTGGCTTATTTAAACTTTTAGCTCAAACAAAAGGTGGGTTCGTCGCAGAATCTCTTCAGGATCAAAAACGTGTAACGGTACCCTTACGTGCCAAGGTAAGCATGTTGAGCGAGATTGCTGTATATACCCTAGAGAAAGAGATGCCTTTGCTAGAAGTGTTCAAATTGATTTACGACAAAGAGGGCGGAAAGCAAGCCTCGACCTCACCAAAGGCAGCAAAAATTGATTTAGAAGCTTACTTTTTCGAGGTACTTCCGAATTACGATGAAGACCGCGTTTATGCAAGCGATATCAAAAAAGTACTGAGCTGGTACAACTTACTTCTAAGCAAAAAGCTTCTTTCGTTCAAAAAAGAAACTACTAAGGAAGAAGAGGCCGCTAAAGGAGAAGAGGCCTAAAACTCAAAAAATAAGGCATTGGCAACGGCCTGTTTTGCCCCATACCAAAAACCTCTAAACACAGGGTTGTCTACGAAGTAAACCACCTGGCCTCTTCCGAAACGTTCTGCTCCTAGCACTAGAGAATTTTCTAAAGGTTCTTCAGTTCGCGCACCAGCGAAGCCTGATACAGGTTTTCCGTTTTCTTCGATAGAAAATATGGTTCCTCGATTTAATTTCTCAAAGTAGTTTTCACTTAGCTTCAGGGAGAAATAAGAAGAAGCGTATCCAAAAGCGATGGGGTGTGTGCGATCCACTTTTGTTCTAAAAATGGCACCTGTAATTCTGTCTGATATGGCGCTGCGCTCTTGAAGAGAATAGGAAATAGGAGCACTGTCACTCGTTGAAGATTGCTTTGCTTTAAGCGAGAGCCCATCCCAATTACTGACAGTGTACAGGGCGTCGGATTGAGCGATTAAACGTCCTCCTTCTCTGACCCAAGTTTTTATGCGATTGAGTTCGGCATCACTCCATTGCGAATAGCTGCCACTTGGCATGATGATGATATCGTATCCTTTGAGATCTACTCTTCTCATGGCATCGTGATCGATTGTGGCTATGTTTTGACTGAGATCATGCTCTAAAAAATACCACCACTCACCAAAGTTGTACGATGAAATGCCATCACCTTTTAATAAGGCGATCTTTGGAGCTTTAGTAAGTTGAACCGCAGAAGAACCAAAATCTTTACCCGCCGTGACAAAACCGCTACTTACCTCCTTAAAAGTTCTTGAATACTCATCGGTACACAAAGTCATGAGCTCTTTAAGATTTGGGTTTTCTTTTACGAGCATGATTGAAGTTCCTGGATTAAACTTCATACCATCAATCTCAAAGGCTTCATAAGAGGTGCGCACACGGGCCCCATTCGACAGTAAGAAACTCAAAGCCTTTTGGTCTTCAAAACTGCTGTAATTCATCGCATAGGCATAGGCCTTTTCGTTAAAGGAAAGGGGTACAGGCTTTGTTGCTGTATACGACGACCCTTTGAGGTCTTTGTCAACTTCTACGGCCTCTAAGTCATAAGCGTATGGAAGTGACCATGAAGTAATATCATAGGTCACCGAGTCGTTCAATTGTGCTTCGCGTTCAAATAGCACACGAACCAATGATCCTTTAAACTGCCGGGTAGAAACTAGAAGGTGATCTGAACCGATTTGAAGTCTTTTTTGACGCTGACTTCGGTAATCGTATCCTGTTACTAGGGCTGGTTGTGCCTTCTCATAAGTAATCTTGTGTCGATCTAAAAGTTTGGTGAGCTGATGGATATTATCTTCTTTACCAGATAAAACATAGGTCTGGTGGGATTTTGTGCTAGAATCAAAATAAAGCTTTGCGTTTTCAATGAGACGTTGTGTGTTGAGATGTGCCATTTCAACGGTAGATAATCCAGTAGTCACGTGGTGGGCAATCCGATCTTTTAGGGTGACTGCATCTCCATCACCATTGTAAATAGACAACCCTGCTCGGCCGCCACCTCCTTGCTCGTACGTCATTCCGATTGCTCCATTGAAGGTAGGGTAAGAATCTCCATAACTAGGGTAGAGCAAATCAAAACGTTCTTTGGTGAAGAAAAGCCAAGCGTTTTCATCGAAGTACTTTGCGTGATTTCTACCGAGTTCAGTTTGAAAATCTTTCTGAAATTCTGTTACTGCCTCGTGGATGGGCTCTGCCGCGGGAGCAAAATAGTACGGGCTGTCGACCCCTTGTTCGTGAAAATCTACGTGGATATGTGGGAACCATTGATTGTATAGTGCTAATCGCGCTTTACTTTCTGTTTGGGTGGTCCAAACCCAATCTCGATTCAAGTCAAAAACGTAGTGATTGGTTCTTCCTGAATGCCAGGGTTCAAAATGTTCACTGCTATTGGGGTCGGGTTGTTTTTCTTCGTTTTTTGCCTGGTAGTACCAATTGACATAACGCTCACGTCCATCAGGGTTGATACAAGGGTCAATCACCACAAGGGTATTGCTTAACCATTCTGATTTGGAGGTAAGTAATTCATAAGCCGTTTGCATTGAGGCTTCAGTGCTCACACTTTCGTTTCCATGAACATTGTAACTCAGCCATACAATTCCTATGTCTGAAGCTTCTCCTTCAGTGAGAGACCGAAGGTGATCCGCTTGAATTGATTCTAGTTTTGCTATAGTTTCTGGTGTCCCTATGAAGGCCACTTGGAGACTTCTTCTTTCATTGGTGCTACCATAAGTTTGGAGTACCACTTGATCGGGTCTTTGGTCGACTAAATACTGAAAATAACTCACCACTTCATGATGCCGCGTAAAGGCGTCACCTAATGAATACCCCAAAAATTCTTTTGGAGATTGCAGTTGTGCCCAACTCAAGTAAGTGGCCAATAAAAATAGAAGTAAAGAAGATCTCATAGCTTGTTTCTTAAGGGTGCAAAAGCTACGAAATTTACTGCGTATCTTAGCCTCTACTAAAAGAAGCTATGGATTTTTATCACCTTTCTTTTTCTGAAACGGGCTTTCATTCTCCACTTATGCGGGCCTATGTTAAGGGTGATTTGCCAGAGGAATTTTACACCAATCAACCAAGCTTAGCCTCATTTGGTTCACAGCGGCTATTAAAATCCCAATCTTACCCATTTACACATCGCAAAGCACTTAAAGAGGCGCTTGTCGCACAGTACAGTTCTCATGGCCTAGTGGATAAAAGAGTTGATGCAAATATTCAACTTTTCGATCGCGAGAACACCTTTACAGTTTGCACCGGCCACCAATTGAACATCTTTACAGGCCCCTTGTTCTTTGTTTACAAAGTATTGCATACCATAAAGCTGAGTCAGTTGCTCTCAAAGCAGTTTCCAGATATGCATTGCGTTCCGGTGTACTGGATGGCCAGTGAAGATCACGACTATGAAGAGATCAATCACATTCACTTGGGACAGGTTAAACTCAATTGGAATACGAAACAAAAAGGAGCCGTTGGTGCTTTTAGTACAGAAGGCCTTCAAGATGTGATTTCAAAGATTGAAGATCTCCTTCCGGATACTCCAGACGCAAAAACCATAATTGATCTGTTCCGGGAATCTTATCAGAGCTCTCAGAAGCTCGCTTCTGCGATGTTTAAATTGGTTCACGAGCTGTTCAAACACTACGGGCTTGTGGTGATCGATCCCAATCAGAAAGTATTGAAGCAACTGTTTAAACCGGTTATGCGACGGGAGCTTGAAGAGTCCTTTGCCAAACCCTTAGTGGATAAAACCTCGGAGAATCTTGCTGCTTTAGGATTTGGCTCGCAAGTCAATGCAAGAGAAATCAATTTGTTCTATCTAGAAGAGGGCTCTAGAGAAAGGATTGTGCGACTTAAAAATGGATTTGGACTCTCGGAATCTAAAACTGAGTTTACACGAGAGGAGCTCTTGGATCTCCTTGAGAAAGCTCCGGAACGTTTTTCACCTAACGTAGTGTTGAGACCGCTGTACCAAGAAACCATTTTACCGAACTTGGCCTATATAGGTGGAGGTGGAGAGCTTGCCTACTCTATGCAGCTCAAGGCCGTATTTGAAAGTGCTTTAACCCCTTTTCCGCTTTTTGTGCTTCGAAATTCTGTATTCTGGATGAGTACTAAGGAGTACCGTAAGATGGGTGCTCTTCAGGCTGAATTCAAAGACTTTATTCGTTCAAAGGATGCCTTTGTAAATAGCGTGATTCGCAGAATTTCAGACCTGTCCATAGACTTTAGCCCCCAGCGTGAACAGTTAAAGGAGCAGTTTTTAGCCTTAAAGGAGATGGCTGAAAAAACCGATAAAAGCTTTATGGGTGCGGTTTCTGCACAAGAACACAAGCAAATTAAAGGTTTAGATCACCTTGAGAAGCGCTTACTTAAGGCACAAAAGCGCAAGCTTCAGGACGAAGTGAAGCGCCTTGTTAAACTTTATGATAGACTCTACCCGATGGGTATACCTCATGAACGCTTTGAGAACTTAAGCGTGATTTACGCTAAGTTGGGGCCTTCGTTTTTTGATGCATTGTTGGAGGCCTTTTGCAATGAAGCTTCTCATGGAAATCTTCATTTGATTGTGTCTGAAAATCTTTGAGCTAGGGGACCAGCCATCTAGCATCGCTTAGCATTCCGTCATCTGTATTTTTCGCTTTAATGCGTATACCGCCTTCTGGAGTGAGATGAAGGAGATCAAACGTATGCGGATGAAACCTTACTAGTGCGAAGTGTATTACCTCGTCAGTTCTGTCTGGATTTTCGTTAAGCAACGCGCTTCCTGGGGCGAGCAAAGTGTTGTAATTGACTTTTGCCTGATTTGGAATCTGATCACGAGCGTTTTCATAAAGGGCACTTTGGGTGTCAATTTCAATGGTTCCTTTAATTCGCAACTGCATCTGTGCGGTGCGATCGTATAAGAGGGCCACGGCATTTTTATTCCGTTCAAACTGAGTCACCTTAGGGCTCCTTTTATCGGTGTAAAAGACAAGTTCTCTATTTTTGAGGATTTTGCGTAGCACAACCGTGCGTGCATCCGGAAACGATTCGCCACCCTTTACCTGTACCGAACTCAGCGTGATCCAATGCAGTTGATCTATTTTCTGTAACGCACGATTTAGTAAAAGATCAATTTGGGCGGTGTAGTGCTCGAGAGAAGAGGTTTGCTTTTGAATCATCGATTAAAAATACGGTTTTGAATCCGCGCTCTAGAAAGCAAATAGCTATTTTTGGGCATGCATCAGAAAGTCCTCATTCTCGATTTTGGTTCGCAATACACACAACTCATCGCTAGACGTGTTCGCGAGCTCAATATTTACTCAGAAATCATTCCTTACGATAAAGCACCATCTGACTATTCAGAGTACGTGGCTGTAGTGCTTTCTGGTTCACCTCATTCGGTGCGCTCTGTGAACGCTCCGCGCCCAGACTTATCTCAAATCAAGGGTAAGCTGCCTCTGCTCGGAATTTGTTATGGCGCTCAATATTTGGCGGCCGCCTATGGTGGAAAGGTTGAGGCTTCTAACACCAGAGAATACGGTCGTGCTAGACTTAAACATATTGTAGAGGATCAATTTTTTGAGGGAATTCAGATAGATTCTCAAGTGTGGATGTCTCATTCAGATACCATTACTGCGCTACCTGATAATGCCAGGCTGTTAGCCAGCACCCATGATGTTCAAAATGTGGCCTACACGGTTGAAGGCGAGGCTACCTATGCCATTCAATTTCACCCTGAGGTGTATCATACCACTGAGGGTACTCAGCTATTGAAAAATTTCTTGGTGGGTATAGCGGGTTTAAAGCAAGACTGGACCCCTGCTGCTTTTATTGAAGAGACCGTTGCAGCATTGAAAGATCAACTCAAAGACGAGCGTGTCATTCTCGGTTTGTCAGGAGGGGTAGATTCTTCGGTTGCCGCTATGCTTTTGCACAAAGCCATCGGCAGTAATCTACACTGCATTTTTGTCAATAATGGACTTCTGCGTAAGAACGAATACCAATCGGTTCTCGACCAGTATCAGGGCTTTGGCTTAAATGTAAAAGGAGTCGACGCTTCGGATCGATTTCTAGATGCCTTGGCAGATGTAGAAGATCCTGAAACAAAGCGCAAGATTATAGGCAAGGTTTTCGTTGATGTTTTTGACGACGAGTCAAAACAAGTTGAAAATGCGAAGTGGCTAGCTCAAGGAACCATTTATCCCGATGTCATAGAGTCGGTTTCGGCAAGTGGTGGGCCCTCAGTGACGATCAAGAGTCATCACAATGTAGGAGGACTCCCAGATTATATGAAGCTCAAAGTAGTAGAGCCGCTAAAAAGTTTGTTTAAAGATGAAGTGAGAAGGGTAGGGGCCGCTATGGACATGCCTAAAGAAATGCTCGGGAGACATCCTTTTCCAGGACCAGGCTTGGCTATTCGAATTCTCGGTGCGGTAAGCGCCGAGCGCGTAAGCCTTCTGCAGGAGGTTGATGCGGTATTTATAGATGCACTGAAAAAAGAAAATCTTTACGATCTCGTATGGCAAGCTGGCGCTATGTTATTGCCCGTAAAAAGCGTTGGAGTAATGGGAGATGAGCGCACTTATGAAAGTGTAGTGGCTTTAAGAGCCGTAGAAAGTACCGACGGTATGACAGCAGATTGGGTAGACCTACCCTATGCTTTTCTTCAAGAGGTTTCTAATACCATTATCAACCGTGTTAAAGGAGTCAATCGCGTGGTGTATGATATCAGTTCAAAGCCACCGGCAACGATAGAATGGGAATAAATCGAGTCTTATGGAGCGGTTTGGCCTTGCTGTTTTTTGCAGCTTTGCCTGATGCTAGTCATGCACAACGAAAACGCAGAAAGTCTGAGCGCAATCAACCTGTTGTGCAAGAAACTTATGTGGCACCCGTTCAAGAAGAAGTAGAGACCGTACCTCTGGCTCAAGTCATCGACAGCATTAAGGATCTTTCGGATGCTACAAAGGTACCTGTGGGTTTGAAGGCGTTGTTTTTGCTTCCTTTTAGAGAAGACCGAATCCCTTTCAGAGACAGTCTTGTGATTGATAGTTTGTATAGCCCAACGATTCCTATTGATACGTTGCGTTTTATTGATACGTTAGGATTAGTCCGTCAGATTGAACTAAGAAGAGATATGCAGACGGCGCTAGAGATGTATTACGGCATTCAGTACGCCATAGATTCTGCAGCCACACATCAAATATATGTTGAGCCTCGATTTGTAGATACGCAGCTCAGTCCAGGGCTTGTAACCGATTTCGCCCAGACTGATACGGTCGGGTCTGATCTCGTTATGGGTCCAATTAGTCCTAGAGTGGCCCGTCAGTATTTACTGTATCGCAAGGATAAATCTACCCCTGTTTTTGTTCCATTTATGCAGGCGCAACCTGATATCGAGGGTACGGTCTATTACGGAAGTACCGTGGCGACTCAAATGCGGCAGAAGATGTTGTCGTATGCGCTGAGTCAGTATAGGGGAGAGCGCGTCTTTCTTGTTGCAGACAGCGATCAAGAAGAGGCTAGAACTTCTGTAAAAGAGGTGTTTGAAGAGGCTTTTGACGTTCCGTTAATTAATGACTTGGCCATCGAACAACTCCCAGAGTTTAGAGATTCGATTGTCGATTCTTTAATTCCGAATTGGGCCTTTCTAGAGACCAATCAGTCAGGATTGGCCGCTTCGGTGGTGTCGATCTTAAACGGTATAAATGCGGAGCCCGTCAAAAGCATGCGTCTATTCACAACAACACCCAGTGTAGTTTATTTTAACGATCAGGTGAATCCGGTGCATCTTTCGAATCTCATTTTTGCCTATCCAGAGGTGTACGGTCGACCTACTGACACCTTCGTTCAAGGCTTCAAAAAGAAGTTCGGATTCAATCCGTCTATCACCACGACCCGGGCCTTTGACCTAACACTAGATGCTATATTCCGGGTGATGGTGAAGCGCAGAAAGGCAGATGCAGATTCTGTTTTTGTGCATTCAAAACAGCGCTACGCGGGTTCTGAAATCGATTATGAAACCGCAGACGGGCTATCTTTTCAAAATGTCGCTTATCGCCTCAAGTGGGTTCGGAATCTTAATTTTATAGATCTCGACTCTACCATCGCCCCCGAGTTATTTAAACCTTGGCCAGAAATTCCTGATACCTGGCTTGCTGATCGCTTATTGGCGATAGAGAAAATGAGGTTCCCTGAGCGCTTCGACGAAGACGGAAAGCGCATCGAGGAAGAAGAATCCCAAGAAGACTATTGAGGCAGTCGACTTCCTTCACAAATACCTATAGCCTCTGCTATAGAGACAAATGGATCTTTGTTGGTAGGAATAAATTCTTGAGCCACATAGCCTGTAAACCCAGTCTTTGCTATTGCCCGCATGATTGCTGGATAATACAGCTCTTGATCGGCACCTATCTCATTTCTTCCGGGAACTCCAGCAGTGTGGTAGTGTCCGAAATACTCGTGATATTCGGTGATTTGATGAATGATATCCCCTTCCTGTATTTGCATGTGATAGATGTCATACAAGAGCTTGAAGTGCGGTGTTCCTAGTCTTCTGCAAAGGCTAATGCCCCATAAACTTGAATCGCACATGTAGTCAGGATGGTCTTGCGCGTTAAAGAGTTCCATTTGAATGACTACCCCGTATTTTTCGGCTAAGGGTAAGATGCGTTCTAAACCTATTGCACAGTTTTCTAACCCGACCAAATCGTCCATGCCGCGTCTGTTTCCGCTAAAGCAGATCAAATTGGTGAATCCGGCGTCCGCTACTCTAGGAATGGCCTCGGTGTAGCGCTTTACCAGTTCATCGTGGTATTGCGGATCGTTAAAACCTTCGGTAAGACTAATTGCAGCCCCCTCACACATGCTACAGTGCATGTCGTATTTCTTGAGTGTTTGATAATCCTGAGGTCCGACAAGATCGATCGAATGAATGCCTATGTCTTTTAGTCTTGGTAGGAGTTCGTCGAGTTTGTATTGACTTAAACACCAACGCGCAACGGAATGATTTATGGGAATACTGCGCTCTAGGCCCGTGGTAGAGTCAAGCGCGAAAGGTGTTGCTAATGAAGTAGCCATAAGGGCCACTGGAACATTTTGCAGAAAATCTCTTCTTTTCATGAGAACAGTTAACAATAGTTTCATCAAAAGATAGTGAAATTGAGCCTAGGTCTCTGTCCAAAGTTTGTACCTTTACATCCCGTAGAAAATAAGTTCCCCATGTCCACAAAGTATATTTTCGTTACGGGAGGAGTAACATCTTCATTAGGTAAAGGTATTATTGCAGCCTCACTGGCAAAGTTGCTTCAAGCTAGGGGATATAGAACTACCATTCAGAAATTAGATCCGTACATTAACGTTGACCCAGGTACGCTAAATCCATACGAACACGGGGAGTGTTACGTGACTGATGATGGGGCCGAAACCGATCTTGACCTTGGGCACTACGAGCGTTTTCTGAACATTCCTACCTCGCAAGCCAATAACGTCACCACTGGGCGGATTTATCAAAGTGTTATAGAAAAAGAGCGCAGAGGAGATTTTTTAGGAAAAACCGTTCAGGTGGTTCCGCATATCACCAATGAGATTAAAGAGCGCATTCAGATATTGGGCAATTCAGGAGCCTATGACGTAGTCATCACTGAAATCGGTGGAACGGTGGGTGACATCGAATCCTTACCCTACATCGAGGCGGTTCGTCAGTTATTGTATGAGCTAGGTGACTCAAATGGATTAGTAGTGCACCTTACCTTGATCCCTTATTTAGCTGCTGCCGGAGAGTTGAAGACAAAGCCTACGCAGCACTCGGTGAAAACTTTAATGGAGAGCGGAATAAAGGCGGATGTTTTGGTATGTCGCACTGAACACGAACTCGATGACGACCTTCGTTCAAAAATTGCGCGTTTTTGCAATGTACCTACCAAGGCGGTAATACAGTCAATTGATGCTAACACTATATACGAGGTTCCTCTTCTAATGCAAAAAGAAGGACTCGATACCGTGGTGTTAGAAAAACTAGGTCTTGACACTTCTCAAAAGCCAGATCTAGAGCGATGGTCAGCCTTTGTTGAGAGTATCAGTGCACCAAGCGCAGAAATTACCATTGGCCTTATCGGTAAGTATGTAGAGCTTCAAGATTCATACAAGTCAATTCTTGAAGCTTTAATACATGCCGGTGCAAGTAACAAAGTGAAAGTGAACGTTGTATCAGTTCATTCAGAGCATCTTGAAGAACAGGATATCGCCTCATTGCTTGACGGTTTCGACGGCATACTCGTGGCACCAGGATTTGGTAGTCGTGGTATTGAAGGAAAGATTTCGGCTGTCCACTATGCACGAACTCACGGCTTGCCTTATTTCGGAATTTGTTTAGGGATGCAAATGGCGGTGATTGAGTTTGCTCGAAACGTCTTGAATCTCAAAAATGCAAATACCATTGAGGTCGATGAACACACACCTGATCCAGTCATTCATTTGATGGAGGATCAAAAATCGGTTGAACAAAAGGGAGGAACCATGCGTTTAGGCTCATGGAAATGTGAGGTTAAATCAGAAACTACGTTAAGCAATACCTACTCAGGTAAAGCTTTAATAGACGAAAGACATAGACATCGTTTTGAGCTGAACAACGCTTATAAGAATGCGTTAGAGAAAGCTGGAATGATTGCCTCTGGTATCAATCCAGATACTGGATTAGTAGAAGCCGTTGAAATCCAAAATCACCCGTGGTTTTTAGGAGTTCAATTTCATCCAGAATACAAAAGCACGGTAGAAAATCCCCATCCGCTATTCGTCAGCTTTGTGGGTGCGGCCAAGAAATATCATCTAGCGAAGTAGAACGCAGTGCTTTCGGCATTTGAAACCTTATATTTGCCTTCTTAGCGACCAAGTAACACTATCCCATGGAAGATCGAAGTCTCGATAAAAACGCCATCATAGGTTTTGCCCTAATCTTTGCTATCATGCTCGGTTGGTTATACCTTAACCAACCCAGTTCAGAAGAATTAGAGGCTCAGCGCCTAGAAGCAGCGCAACAAGAAACACAAGAATCTCTGAGAGATACAGAGAATCAATATACAACATCACCTGAGGCTACCGCTCCAGTAGAGAATACCCTTGATAGTAGTGCTTACGCTCTTCAGGCGGGACCATTCGGGTTTACCAAAGCGGCCGATACCTTAATCCAGATTCAGACCGATCCGTTCACGGCAACTTTCTCTTCTCGCGGAGCACAGCTCGTTAGTTTGTCACTAAACGATCACCAGGATTATGAAGGAGAGGCTGTTCAATTAGTCAAAGCCGATTATTCAGATTTTGGTCTAAGTTTTAGAACGCGAGACAACCGACTTATTCAATCCTCAGAATTGCTCTTTACATCTGAAAAGCAAATCTTAGGAGAGAATACGGTGCTTGTATTTAGAGCCTACACAGACGAACAGAGCTTTCTAGAGTATAACTATACGTTTCACGCCTCTAACTATCTTATCGATTTAGACATACGTACTCAAAACCTCAATGCGTATCTCGATCCTTCAGAAGAGGTTGCGCTTAAATGGGAGTATTGGGCACCGAGAAACGATCAGAGTGTAGAGTATGAAAATCGCTACACGCGACTCACCTTTAGTTACGATCAGGGGACTATTAAAAAGCTTTCAGCTACCTCAGAAAGTGATGAGGAGACGGTAGAGAATGTAGATTGGATATCTAACAGACATCACTTTTTTAGTGCCATACTCGGATCAGAGAAGCCATTCGAGCAGGTAACTCTTCGTTCTGAGAATTTGGTGAATGAAGAATCAAAATCGATAGCCTTCACGAAAAAATACTCTACCGAGATACTCCTAGATCGTATCGGAGGAGAGTTGAGTAGCTCTCTTTACCTCTACATGGGACCTACAGATCCAAAAGCGATGGCTCCTCACAAGGATCTCGGAATCATTGAATCTATTCCGTTTGGATGGGGAATTTTTGGAACGCTGAACCGCCATGTCTTCAACCCGTTCTTCGATGCATTGGCCTCAGTCTTTCCATTCGGTATTGCCATAATCGTGATGACCTTGGTTGTTCGCCTCGTTCTTTCTCCGGTTACGTATAAGAGTTATGTCTCACAGGCCAAGATGAAAGTCATTCAGCCAGAAGTTCAAGAGATCAACAAGAAGTATCAAGACAATGCGATGAAGAAGCAGCAAGAAACCATGAAGCTTTACAATTTGGCAGGTGTGAATCCCATGAGCGGTTGCGTTCCTGCCCTGTTGCAACTTCCGGTATTCTATGCATTATTTAGCTTTTTTCCTACCGCTTTCAGCCTAAGACAGAAGTCATTTTTGTGGGTAGATGATCTGTCTTCTTATGATACAGTGGTAGATCTTCCATTTGCGATTCCGTTCTACGGAGATCACATTAGTTTATTCCCGATTTTGGCCTCGGTAGCCATTTTCTTCTACATGCAAATGACTACGGGTCAAACTATGCAGATGCAACAACAACCAGGTATGCCAAACATGAAATTTATCATGTACTTGTCTCCGGTAATGATGTTGTTCTTCTTCAACAATTACGCCTCTGGACTTAGTTTGTATTACTTTATCTCAAACCTCTTGACCATTGCGATCATGTTAGTTATTAAGAACTACATTATCGACGAAACAAAAATTCACCTTCAGGTTCAGCAAAACCGAGAGAAGCCCAAGAAAGAGAGTAAGTTTCAGCGCAAAATGAGAGAGATGATGGAGCAAGCCGAGAATCAAAAGAAGCTCGGTAAATAGTCTCGAATTGGCAATCGGCTTACCTTTGTGGATGAAATGGCGCAGGTAAAACCAATTTCAGAGACTAAAGTTGTCGTCGGTCTATCCGGAGGGGTTGATTCAAGTGTAGCTGCCTATCTATTGAAAGAGAAGGGGTATCACGTGATCGGTCTTTTTATGAAAAATTGGCACGATGACTCGGTAACCATCTCAGATGAATGTCCCTGGCTTGAAGACTCTAATGACGCCTTGATTGTGGCAGAGCGTCTTCACATCCCGTTTCAAACGATTGATTTAAGCGAAGTCTACAAAGAGCGAATTGTAGATTATATGTTTCGAGAATATCAGTCAGGTAGGACACCTAATCCCGATGTACTCTGTAACCGTGAGATTAAATTTGATGTTTTTCTCAAAAAAGCTCTTGCATTAGGGGCCGATTTTGTCGCTACCGGACATTACTGTAGAAAAGACAAAATAGAAAAAGATGGAAGCACGATCTATAGACTTCTTGCTGGTGCGGATGGCTCTAAGGATCAATCTTATTTTTTGTGTCAATTGAATCAGGATCAGCTTGCTAAAAGCCTTTTTCCTATTGGTGAACTTCAAAAGTCTGAGGTTCGCGAAATAGCGCGTTCAGCACAGCTTATTACAGCTGAAAAAAGGGACTCTCAAGGTCTTTGTTTTATCGGTAAGGTGCGACTCCCTGAATTTTTACAACAACGTTTAGAACCTAAAAAGGGTAAGATTATTGAAATACCAAGAACTCTTGAGCCTGACAAAACGCCAGAAACTTTAGCATTAAGAAGTAAGGCCTTTGAATTTTCTCCTGAGATGGGAGTGGAGATTGGAACGCATACAGGAGCTCATTTTTTCACATTAGGCCAACGTAAAGGATTAGCCGTAGGGGGCACCAAAGAACCTCTTTTTGTGGTCGGATTAGATACCGAGTCTAACACTGTTTACGTCGGACAGGGGAGTGATCATTGGGCGTTGTGGAGGGATACCTTGTACATTGCTTCTGAGGATGTGCACTTTCTTAGAGAAGACTTGAGGGATCTTACACGCGTTAAAGCAAGGATAAGATACCGCCAACCTCTACAGGATGCTGTGCTGATACCTGATCTCGAAACCAGGGGATTGTACATTCAATTTGAGCATCCTCAGTCGGCCATAACACCTGGACAATTCGCTGTTTGGTACAACGAAGACGAGATGATTGGCTCTGGTGTTATTTCGTAACATCGCGGAGTTAAAAGCCTTAATTTCGCTTCTTAGAACTGCCCTATGAATTTCGTTATAAAGGAACGTCATGCTACGCTTATAGTCTTTCTTTTACTCTGGTTTTTAGCTGGAGTAGTACAGGGTGCGTTAATGCCTTTATCTGGTGAGGAAGCCTATTATTGGCTTTTTTCACAACATCTTCAATGGGGGTATTTAGACCATCCGCCGGCGGTTGCTTTTTTCGCCTTTTTGGGATCTCTGCTCGATTCCTCAGAGTTTGGTGCACGTTTGTTCTCTAGCCTGCTCAGTACGGCCACTATAGCCTTATTGTACGATTTGGTGGGTAGAAAGCAGCTACGTCTCTTCATCTTTATGGTGCTTGGCTTACTTGCCGTACATGCGGGCAGCTTTTTGGTAAAGACAGATGTTCCACTGTTATTTTTTGAGGTGCTCTTCTTTTGGTTTTACAAGCGCTATGCGACACGAGATAAGTGGGTAGACATCATAGGGATCTCGTTGGCTATTGTTGGGATGCTACTCAGTAAATACCACGGAGTTCTCATCGTGTTTTTTACTCTATTATCGAATCTAAAATTACTTCAGAAGCGATCTTTTTGGACGATAGTGATGCTCAGCATTATATTTATGCTTCCGCATATCTATTGGCTTTATCAAAACGACTGGTCGAGTATTGTTTTTCATCTGAACGACCGTGCCGACATCAGTTTTAATCCTGCCAACGTGTTGTCTTACGTACTTTCTCAACCTATAGTTTTTGGGCCTTTAGTGAGCATACCCTTATTTATTGGACTGACCAAGCCCATTGAAAAAACTACTTTCAACGCTGCCTTGAAATGGGTGTTTTATGGAGTTTTAGCCTTTTTCTTCTATCAGTCGTTCAAGGTTTTTATTCACAAACACTGGACCAGTGTAGCTCTTGTTCCCCTAATGGTTTTAGCTTTTGATCCGGTTTCTCGATCAGAACGCTTGAGTTTATGGGTACGTCGTCTCGGAAGATTTTCTGTCTTCTTCTTTATTCTTTTTAGGCTTTATTTAAGCGTTGATTTTTTGCCTGCATCGATCAGTCGATCTTTAGAACCTTTGCATAATTGGGATGAATGGGCTTCTGAGCTCTCGGCTCTTTCTGATGGAAGGCCCATCGTATTTATCAATAGCTATGAAAATGCCTCGAAATATCAATTCTATAGTAAGCAAAAGGCTCATACCTTAAGCACGGTCTATTTTAACAACACTCAATTTGATTATTGGAGTGGTGAGGACGATTTTAGAAATCAACAGGTGTTTTTGGTGCAGCATAAAAGAAACCAGCCGGGTTTTGAAACCTATACGGCTTCTAATAATGCACGCATTTACTACCAATTTATCGATCGATTCAATGCCTTTGATAAGGTAGAGGTCAAAATCACCTCATTAGGTGATGACGAGTATGCCCTTCAGATTAGTAATCCTTATTCTTTCACTTTAGGTCTAGATTCAACCAATAGGGTAGATCTTCGCTATTATTTATTAGAAGGGGAGACCATTTTGAAGGAAGGAGAGGTGATCCAAAATCTTTCAATTCATGCGAATGAGACCCTATTAGATACGGTAACGGTCCCAAGTTTAAACGATAAGAAGCGCTATCATTTGCGCTTTGGCCTTAAAGCCGAAGATCTACCGCCAACCATCAATAGCAATAGACTAATTATAAGAACACCTTAATGCCCGAGAATACAAGAACACAGCAACTTGAGGCTTTATCTAGACTACTAGATATCATGAATGACCTTCGTGAAAAGTGTCCCTGGGATAACAAGCAGACCTTTGAGTCTTTGCGCACACTTACCCTTGAAGAGGCTTATGAGCTGGCCGACGCTATAGCAGATAATGATTTAGAAGAGGTAAAGAAAGAGCTAGGAGATTTGCTCTTACACATCGTGTTTTATTCCAAATTGGGAGCAGAGACGAAAGCCTTCGATATCGCTGATGTGGCCAATGGGATTTGTGAGAAACTCATTTCTAGACACCCTCATATTTACGGAGATGTTCAGGTAAAGAATGAAGAAGAAGTCAAACAGAATTGGGAAAAGCTCAAGCTAAAAGAAGGTAAAAAATCAGTACTTCAAGGAGTTCCCAGAGGTTTGTCTTCGGTGATCAAGGCTCAGCGCATTCAAGAAAAGGCTGCGGGGGTAGGATTTGAATGGGAGCAAACCGAGCAAGTTATTGATAAGGTGAAAGAGGAGTGGGGTGAATTTGAAGAAGAGGTTCAAAAAGGTTCTATTTCGAAAATGGAAGAGGAATTTGGAGATCTTCTATTCTCATTGATTAATCTTTCTCGTTTCTTAAAGATTAATCCTGAAAATGCGCTAGAAGCCACTAATAAAAAATTTATAAAGAGGTTTCAATACATCGAAGAGCAGGCACAAAAAGCGAATACCTCATTGTCAGAAATGAGTCTTGAAGAGATGGATCAACTCTGGAATGCTGCTAAGAATCAATGATAACCACGTTAAAAAAACACTGGGCCGAGGTTCCGTACAATCTCAAGCTTGCGACTCCGGTAGTTCTTGGAATGCTCGGGCACACTTTGGTAGCATTCGCTGATAATATTATGGTGGGTCAATTGGGGCCTGCCGAGCTCGCTGCGGTCTCACTAGGAAATAGTTTTTTATTCATCGCCATGTCAGTTGGCTTAGGTTTGTCTACTGCCATTACTCCCCTGATAGCCGAAGCAGACGGATTCAAAAAGACCTTTGAAATTAAAAAGGTTTTTAAACACGGTATTCTGATTTGTGCTATTGTTGGGGTATTGCTCACCGGGACGGTGTTGTTGTCTGTACCCTTACTTCACAAAATGAAACAACCTGAAGAGGTACTCGTTTTTGCGGTTCCGTTCTTGAGTATTGTGGGTGTCTCATTGATTCCACTCATGTTGTTTCAGGCTATCAAACAATTGTGTGATGGACTTTCACGAACACGTTTACCCATGTACGCCTCTATCATTGGGAATTTGCTAAATGTATTGCTGAATTACCTCTTAATTTTCGGAAACCACGGGTTTCCGCAAATGGGCGTTGCAGGGGCTGCTCTAGGAACTCTTATTTCAAGGGTGTTCATGCTGTTTTTACTCATCGTTTTCTTAAAGCGATCGACCTATTTTTCACCTTTTTTGACCGATCTAAGATGGCGATTGGTAAGTTGGAGATTCTCAAGACGTATACTTACCCTAGGATTGCCTTCATCTTTTCAGGTGTTCTTCGAGGTGA
This sequence comes from Flavobacteriaceae bacterium, assembly GCA_023262185.1. Lineage (GTDB taxonomy): Bacteria > Bacteroidota > Bacteroidia > Flavobacteriales > Flavobacteriaceae > UBA3478. The sequence goes on along the minus strand of JALRDO010000006.1, from coordinate 8,355 downwards.
CACTTTTTACCTCTGCGATCTGGCTGAGTGGTATTTTGGGAACCTTATACCAAGCAGCAAATCAAATCGCCTTGAATTTAGCCTCTATGACCTATATGGTAGGAATAGGGTTAAACGTTGCTGCTATGATTCGTGTTGGCAATCAAAAGGGTAGAAAGGATTATAAACGTTTAAATGAGGTGGCACAGTCCATTTTCTTTTTAACCGTGGTGATTGAGTTACTATTCGCAATTGTTTTTCTAGTAGCGCGTCATGTGCTTCCTGAACTCTATCTCGATGCAAACGATCCTTTAAATCGTGCGGACAATTTAATGGTGATGGCCTTAGCAAGTGAATTACTTCTTTGGGCAGCAATTTTTCAATTGTTTGATGGTTTACAGGTCGTTATTATTGGAGCTTTAAGAGGAATGCAAGACGTGAACTTTACTGCCTATATCACGTTTATTGCCTATTGGTTGGTAGGGTTTCCGGTATGCTATTATTTGGGATTACATACTTCGCTTGCCTCTCAGGGCATATGGATAGGGCTGACCTTAGGACTTACAGTCTCTGCCTTATTGTTGTACCTTCGATTTCAGTATTTGTCTAAAACACATCGTATTCATTATGTCACTTCCTAAGTTTTTATTGGCTGATCATTCACAATTTCCAGACACTGTTTATGTGTTGCACACAGAGTATCCAAGGTTTCTGTTGAATGTTACCAACGATGAGGTGACTTGGTTTGAGTCTTTTGATCAAGAGGATATAGATGAGCTAGAAGAGGCGAGTATTGTACTCATTGATGAGGCCCTCTCTTTTTACGATAGTGAAATGGAACAGTTTGATGCTTGATGATAGAATCGATTCAGCAGATTGATCGCTTTTTACTCTTGTGGGTTCAGGGTTTTGGGACCCCAAGTTCGGATGCATTTTGGCTATTCATCACCAAGAAAGAGAACGGATTGCCCCTTTATCTCTTGATTCTTATTCTTTCTCAGCGCTACTTAGGCTGGAGAAAATTCGGCTTATTGGTGGTAAGTACAGTGTTGCTGATCACTATTTCAGACCAAGTGACAAATCTTTTTAAAGAGGGGTTTATGCGCCTTAGACCCTGTCATGATCCTGAAATTTCATCACTGCTTCGTTCTCTTAATTACTGTGGAGGCAAATTCAGTTTCTATTCAGGACACGCCTCGAATGGCTTTGCTTCAGTAACCTTCTTTGCCTTAATACTTAAACGTTTTCACAAAGCATTTCTATTGTTGTTTATTTGGGCAATCTTATTGGCATTTAGCCGTGTGTATTTAGGGGTTCATTATCCTTCGGATATTGTATTTGGGGCTTTTTTTGGAACCTTATGGGGAACCTTGTTCGCAATGGCCTACCGCAAGTGGGTCTTATCTGAATGAAACATAGAATAATTCCATATCACCTTTGGGTTATGCTTGGTCTCGTTTATCTCGTGGCGCTTTTTATGCCCTTAATGGAAAACGACTCAGCCCAATTTGCAGTAATGGCGATGCGTATGGCGCAAGAGAGTGATTTTATTCACCTGTTCAAGAACGGAATAGACTATCTCGATAAGCCACATATGCATTATTGGCTTGCAGCCCTAAGCTTTAAACTATTCGGTTATACGGCCTGGGTCTATCGCATGCCTTCTTTTTTAGCACTTGTTGCAGGAGCATATGCACTCTACAGGCTTGGAACCCAACTGAAATCCAAAGAACTCGGATTATGGAGCGCGTTTGTGTTTCTCTCATTTCAAACTATGGTGTTGGCTTCATTCGATTTAAGGACCGATAGTTTGCTCTCTTCTTTCGTTGCGATTGCCTTATGGAAACTGATAAGCTATATAAGAGACCTAAAATGGAGTGACGCGTTCATTGGAGCTATAGCCGCTGGATTGGCATTCTCTACCAAAGGGATGATTGCTTTGGTGGTTTTGGGGTTCACTGTAGTGAGTTACGCTATAGTTCAGGGCCGCATCCGCTTGCTTTTTACGATAAAAGTTTTGGGTGCACTTACGGTTTTTGTACTCACCATTATTCCTGTACTGTACGCCTATCACCAACAGTTCGACCTGCATCCCGAGAAGATCGTTCGCGGTCTATCGGGGCGAAGTGGCGTGCGCTTTATACTGTGGGATCAGAGCTTCGAGCGTCTTAGTGGAACGGGTCACGGAAAGAGCTCGAGTGGTTATTTTTTCTTTTTTCACACCCTTCTTTGGGTGCTATTGCCGTTCACATTCTATACCTTAAAAGGATGGGTGAATGCTTTTAGAACATCTTTTGGATCTCGACAACCACTGTTCTTTGTTGGGGTAGCCTTGATTCCCTTGATATTACTCATGAGCGCTTCACAGTTTAAGTTGCCTCATTACCTTAACATTCTCATGCCGCTATTTGCCTTGTTGACGGCTAAAGAACTTGAGGTATTGAGTCAAACTAGGCGTACTGGGTGGAATAAAATAGCCGATTCAGGTACCGCTATACTATACGGAGCAGCGGTGTTACTCTTGTGGGTTGTCTTTATGCCAACACCTAAAACAGTGGGTGTCGCATTGATATGGGGTGTGCTGTTACTTTACTATCAGTTTAAGAAAACGCACAGTCTTCCCATTGGTTTGATAGGTATAGCCCTTTTGTTCAACGCAATGGCCTTTTTTCATTTTTATCCTCAACTACTGAATTACCAATCGGGTCAGTTGTTAAGTGAACGAATTCCCAGTGAAGCAAAAGTGTTTAATTACTCTGAAGACTATCTGTGGTCTCTTGAATTCGGAAGAAAACAATTGAGCATTCCAAAGCACGCCTATGACATCCAATCGCTTTCATCTGGCGATTATGTTTATGTAGATACGAAACATTATACCACGTTTAAGTCATTGTATCCTCAGGCCATTGAATGGGCGAGTGCTTCACATTTTCGGGTCACGCGATTGAATATTCATTTTCTCAAAAAAAACAGTCGAGAAGAACAACTCTCTCTTAAGCGTATTATGTTGGTTCCTTAGGCCTAAGAGGCTCTTTGAAATGGCGGTTGAAGGTGATAACGGAGTCCGAGGAGTGAAACAAGGGCGTTTGTACTGAAGAACAAAAGACTCAGTGCTACAGCCGTTTCGGCATCTATGAAAAGCCATTCTGCCCCATAAAAAAAGGTCAATTCTCTGAGACCAATTCCGCCGAGGCTGATGGGCAGTACTGATACTACAGAGGATAGAGTAAAGAGTAACAAATACCCCCAAATCTTATGTGATTCTCCTAATCCATTTAGAAGAAGGTAAGTGGCTAAAATTTGTAGCCCTTGCAATGCAAATGAAAACAAGGTTGTGGTTTTAAATGCCTTTAGAGTGGCTTTAAACCATAGCCGATTGAATGCATAGAATCCGGCTAAAATTAATGGAGAAAGAAGTCCTGTGTATACTAGAGCCTCAGGTAAGTACTCTATTGGATAATGGCTCAAATAAGCGCTGACTAAAATAAGGGTGTAAGTACCTAAGGCCATCATTCCGCTAAGACGGTCAACGACTAAAGCACCTATGATCTTTTTGGTTTTGACGTTAAACTGCTTTGAGAGAATATAGGCTTTATAGGCGTCGCCTCCTATTCCGCCAGGTAAGAACAGATTGTAAAACATTCCTTGGAGATATAATTTCCAATGGGTAAGACGGGCCATTTTGATACCAATGGTATTGAGGTAATGGAGCAGTCTCAAGTGCGCAATGGCTTTTGAAGCAAGTACCAATAAAAAGGCGCATATAAAATGTAGAGTTGAAACCTGTTTAAGGGTATTCCACAACTCTCTTGTTCCTAGCTTCGAAAAGACAAAGTAGAGCAGCAAAAGGCTTACGGTAACCTTGAGTACGGTTTTTAAGGCTTTAGAATCCTTAGGCATCTTGCTTAGAATTCCAAACCCCCTTGAGGCGATACGGACGCTTGTTCTGAGATTCGTAATAAGTGCGGATCAACATCTCCATTACAATACCGATAGTAAAGAGCTGTACTCCGGCGAGAATAAACATTAGCCCGAAGATTAGGAGTGGGCGTTGGCCGATATCTTGTCCAAAATAAAACTTCTCTATAATCAGCCATACATTTATGCCCAGACCAATTAGGATGAGAAAGAATCCGAATATTCCAAAGAGGTGTATGGGACGCTGAAGGTACTTTCGAATAAAAAGCAAAAGCATCATGTCGGCTACTACTTTGAATACCCGTTCGAGACCGTATTTAGAGACACCAGCATGGCGCGCGTGATGACTAACGGGGACCTGTTTGATTTGTGCACCCTCGAGATAGGCTAAAAGGGTGATGAACCGATGCATTTCTCCATAAAGATTGAGATTCTTGGCGATATCTCTGCTAAATACCTTTAAGGCGCATCCGTTATCTTTAATCGAGAGGCTAGTCACTTTGCGGACTAAAAAATTAGCCACCTTAGAAGGAATGGTCTTTAACCAACTATCCTTTCTTTTTTGACGTATGCCAGTTACCAAATCGTAATGTTCTTCAATGGCTACTTCAAGCATGTTAGGGATATCACAGGGATCATTTTGTAAATCTCCATCCATAGTGATAATGTATTCGCCGTTAGCGTAATCAATCCCTGCAGCCAATGCTAGGCTTTGACCGTAATTCTTCTTCAATTCGATGAGATGAACAAGTGGATCTTTCATCTTTTTAATTCGCTGTACCGTTTCGTCTGTCGAGAAGTCATTTACAAACACGACTTCATAGGTATATCCTTTGAGGCTCTCGTGAATTTTCTCAGTGAGAAGCACTACATTATCTTCCTCATTATAGACCGGGATAACGATAGAGAGGAGTGATTGAGTAACGACGTTTTGATTAGTGCTCATTAGTAGCTTCAGGCTTTAACAATTGTGGTAATGCCTCTTTAAAGCGATTGAGGCGGGGAATCGAAACGTTTCGAATGTACGGATCGTTGGGATTGTTTTTCTCATAGTCTTGATGATATCCCTCTGCTTCGTAAAAAACTGAAAACGCTTTGACTTCAGTAACAATAGGATTTTTATACACACTCGCTTCATTCAGCGCATCTATATACGCTTCTATCAATTGGCGCTCTACCTCATTTTGATAAAATGCAATTGAGCGGTATTGGGTGCCTCGGTCTGGGCCTTGACGATTAAGTGTGGTAGGATCATGCGAAACAAAGAAAACGGTCAATAGTTCGCAAAAACTCACCTCGTCAGGATGGTAATAGACTGCAACTGCTTCAGCATGAGTGGTTCTGCCGTAGCTTACTTCACGATAGGTCGGATTTTTTTCAGTACCTCCCGAATAACCTGAGATAGCTTCTTCTACCCCTTGAACACTTTCAAAGATAGCCTCGACACACCAGAAACAACCTGAGGCAAAATAGGCCACCTTTAATGAAGAGTCATTGATGGGGTAGGACTTCTCAGATTCGTTTTGGCCCCGTGTGACACATGACCACATGAGCAAAAGACCCAATCCTAAAATATTGACTTTCATATTATTATTTTTTCAAGGCTTTAGCATTTACAAATAGCAAAACCGAAAAGGCAATCCCTGCATAGAAGTAAGCCGAAAAGGTGCCCTCAAGGCCTAATTTAATGGATGTCGCTGAACAAAGTAAGATTCCAGCATAATTCACTCGGAGCAAAAACTCACGTTGAATGATCCGCTTTTCTCTTGAGGTTTTAGGCATGATTTAGCTTTTCAACACCCATTCCTTAGAGTTTAATAGGGGCTCCGCTTGCTTGAATTTTAGTTCTTTCTCTTCGCCACTTATGGTGTGCACAATCGTTACGCGCTCGTTTCGACCAATTTTAGGGTTTTCACGGATAACGGTTTCAACGGTTGTACGCTGAGGTCTTCCGGCTCCAGATGCAACTTCGCGCTGTCTTTGGGCAAGTTCATCGGTATTGAGTACAGATTCTTTTGAAACCTGTAAGTTATCGCGCTTCGGTTTTTTAACAGCACTAGCCTCTTTGATCGGCCCTTGCTGCTCTGATGGAATTCTAGCCCTAAGTAAGAATCCTAGAAGTTCTTTGTTAACCTTAGTCAACATGGCTCTAAAAAGCTCAAACGCCTCAAACTTATAGATAAGTAAGGGGTCTTTCTGCTCATGCACCGCAAGCTGAACCGATTGTTTCAACTCGTCCATTTTTCTCAGATGATCTTTCCACGATTCATCTATAAGTGCCAGTGCACTATTTTTCTCAAAATCTTCTACCAGACTTACTCCATCTGATTCGTGAGCCTTTTCAAGATCGGTGACAATTTGAATTGTTTTTTGTCCATCTGTAAAAGGCACTACAATACGCTTAAAGGTGTTGGCAGGATTGTTCCAAATGGATTGAACCACAGGAAGCGCCACCTGGGCGTGCTCTTTAATGCGCTCTTCGTAAGCTTTATAGGCTTGAGTGTAAAGCTCATCTGTCAATTGAGGCACTGAGGTTTTACTGAATGTCTCAGGACTCATAAGATTAGAGAGTCCGAAAAGACTAATGACTTGAAATTCGAAATTCTTGTAATCGTCAGTCGCCTTTGTTTCTTCAACAATCGCCTCACAGGTGTCAAAAATCATGTTGGCAATATCTACTTTAAGTCGATTACCCGACAAGGCGTGCCTTCTGCGCTTGTAAATAACTTCGCGCTGAGCGTTCATCACGTCATCGTATTCAAGTAAGCGTTTTCGAATACCGAAATTGTTCTCTTCTACCTTTTTCTGGGCGCGTTCAATAGACTTGGTCATCATACTGTGCTGTATGACTTCGCCTTCTTTAAGCCCCATTCTATCCATGATTTTCGCCATACGCTCTGATCCGAATAAACGCATCAGGTTGTCTTCTAGAGACACGTAGAACTGAGAGCTTCCTGGATCACCTTGACGCCCTGAACGACCTCTTAATTGTCGATCTACTCTTCTCGAATCGTGACGCTCAGTTCCGATAATCGCTAAACCACCCGCTTGCTTCACTTCGTCGCTAAGCTTGATATCGGTTCCGCGACCTGCCATGTTAGTAGCAATGGTTACCACCCCTGCATTACCTGCCTCTGCAACGATTTCAGCCTCTTTTTTATGGAGCTTAGCGTTGAGAACATTATGGTTAATCTTTCTTACGGATAAAAGTTTTGAAACCAGTTCAGAAACCTCTACAGAGGTTGTTCCGATCAATACGGGTCGGCCTTGGTTTGAAAGCTTCACCACCTCTTCAATAAGAGCGTTGTATTTCTCGCGTTTGGTTTTATAGATCAAATCATCGCGATCGTCACGCGCAATAGGCCTGTTAGTCGGTATTTCGACCACGTCTAGCTTATAAATCTCCCAGAATTCACCAGCTTCGGTAACCGCAGTACCCGTCATTCCAGAAAGCTTCGCATACATTCTGAAATAGTTTTGAAGCGTAATGGTTGCAAAGGTCTGAGTGAGCGCCTCAATCTTTACATTTTCTTTTGCTTCAATCGCCTGATGAAGACCATCAGAGTAACGACGCCCATCCATAATACGCCCGGTTTGCTCATCGACGATTTTCACCTTGTTGTCCATCACTACATACTCTACGTCCTTTTCAAATAAGGTATACGCTTTGAGCAATTGGGTGAGGGTATGAATGCGCTCGCTTTTTACAGAGAAGTCTTTAAAGAGTCTTTCCTTTTCTGAGGCCTCTTCCTCTGCTGTTAGGCCTTTGCACTCTATAGCGGCTATTTCTCCACCAATATCCGGAAGTACAAAGAAGTTTTGATCCTCTTGATCTGAAAGCGTTTGTATTCCGCGCTCAGTCAGTTCGATTTGATTCGTCTTTTCTTCAATGGTAAAATAGAGCTCGGCATCTACTTGAGCCATTTCTTTGGCATTGTCTTGAAGGTAATAACTCTCTGTTTTTTGTAAGAGTTGCTTGTTTCCTTCTTCGCTGAGGAATTTGATGAGGGCTTTATTCTTTGGCAATCCGCGGTGTACGCGAAGCAATAAGAAGCCGCCTTCTTTCAAATCACCCGCCTGAATTTTTTTCTTAGCCTCGGCAAGAGTAGTGGTAAGTTCAGTTCTCTGGCGTTGAACGAGGTTATTGACTCTAGGTTTCAGCGCATCGAAGTCGTGGCGCTCTCCTTCTGGTACAGGACCCGAGATGATGAGTGGCGTTCTGGCGTCGTCAATTAAAACAGAGTCAACCTCATCCACGATTGCAAAGTTGTGTTTTCGTTGAACTACATCCTGTTGCTGATGGGCCATATTGTCACGCAGGTAGTCAAAACCAAACTCATTGTTTGTACCGTAGGTGATGTCTGCGAGGTAGGCTTTTCTGCGTTCTTCGCTATTCGGTTGATGGTTATCAATGCAGTCTACGGTTAGGCCGAGTTACATTAATTGCATCACGTTTAG
>JALRDO010000069.1:276-599 GCA_023262185.1 Flavobacteriaceae bacterium | reverse complement strand
AACGTTCCAGACCCTGAAAATTATTCTACTTATTTTGTGAAAATGGATAAAGTAAAATTCAAGAAAAAAGTAATTCCTGGAGATACTTTAATCTTTAAAATAGAATTAATAGAACCCATAAGAAGAGGCATTGTTCATATGCAAGGTTACGGCTATGTAGGAGATAGTGTAGTAGTAGAAGCAGAATTGATGGCTCAAGTTGCTAAAACAAAAACAGAAGTATGATTCATCAATTAGCCGCAGTAGACAGACGTGCCAAAATTGGCAAAGACGTTACCATAGAACCATTCACTACCATTGCAGGAGATGTAGAAATAGGAGAC
>JALRDO010000069.1:0-266 GCA_023262185.1 Flavobacteriaceae bacterium | reverse complement strand
ATAGGGCCAAATGTTACCATTATGGATGGTGCTAGAATTGGCAAAAATTGTAGAGTTTTTCCTGGTACTGTAATTTCGGCTATTCCTCAAGATTTAAAATTTGACGGAGAAGATACAAAAACCATTATTGGAGACCACACTACTATTAGAGAGTGTGTAACCATCAATAGAGGTACTAAAGCTCTTGGATATACTAAAATTGGTAACGATTGTCTTATTATGGCGACAAGCCACATTGCTCACGATTGTGTTTTGGGTAATAATGT
>JALRDO010000068.1 GCA_023262185.1 Flavobacteriaceae bacterium | reverse complement strand
ATCATCCGTGGGAAGCCACACAAAGTACAAAAATTACTGGAGCTAAAATTGCAAAAGGTATTCTCAATACCATCAAGAAAGCAGGAATAAGCGCAATATTTAAAATAAGAGTAAAGAAATTAGCAATGTATAAACTGCCAATAAGACCCCAAACAAATTCTGGTTCTTGGGTGAAAAGTAATGGTCCTGGAGTTAATCCCCACAGGATCATTCCCCCTAAAAGGATAGCAGTCGTTGGAGAACCAGGAATACCAAGGGTAAGCATAGGCAACATACTTCCAGTACTAGCGGAGTTATTTGCACATTCTGGCGCAACAACACCCGCAGGAACACCTTGGCCAAAATCCTTAGAATTTTTAGATAATTGTTTTGTAATACCATACGCCATTAAGGATGCTGGAGTGGCACCCGCAGCAGGTAAAATACCGACAAAAAATCCTAAAAAAGAACCAATATTCATAGCCATGAAAGTTTTCTTTAGGGCTCTAAATGCTTTAAACATTTCTGCCATGTTGACAGACAGTTTAGACATTTGAACTTTTCCCTTGGTTTCTTCTAAAGTCCAAAGCATCTCTCCGATACCATAGATACCAATAGCCAATACTAAG
>JALRDO010000067.1 GCA_023262185.1 Flavobacteriaceae bacterium | reverse complement strand
ATATTATTTACATAAGAAAAGATGTTCTCTGTATAACTTTCATTATAAATCAAAGCTACCTCAACTGGAATTTCGCCTTTTTCGTTTTCCATTGAAATTACGTGACCAATAATTGGCACACGGTTTCCATCTAAAAACTTAACGAATTCTTTTAAACCTTCTTGAGAATGGAAAGTTTCTGTTCTTGGCTGTCCTTTATCATCGATATCACGTTTATCTGTTAACGTGATAGTAATTCCTTTATTCAAGAAAGAAAGTTCACGTAAACGAGCCGCTAACGTATCGTAAGAATATTCTAAAGTTTGCGTAAAAATAGTACCATCAGGTTTGAAAGTAACGACTGTTCCTCTCTTGTCTGTAGTACCAATTTGCTTTACCGGATAAAGCGCTTTTCCTCTTTCGTATTCTTGTTCGTAAATTTTACCTTCTCTGTGAACTGTAGCTCTTAAATGATCAGAAAGTGCGTTAACACACGATACCCCAACCCCATGAAGACCTCCAGAAACTTTGTAAGAATCTTTGTCGAACTTACCTCCTGCTCCAATTTTAGTCATTACAACCTCAAGAGCCGAAACACCTTCTTTTTTGTGAATATCTACTGGGATTCCACGTCCGTTATCTTCA
>JALRDO010000066.1 GCA_023262185.1 Flavobacteriaceae bacterium | reverse complement strand
GACGAAATCAACGCCATTGGCCAAACCGAAGATATCCGGGACGTATCCCAGCAGCGCGAAGATTTGGCGCGGTTGACTCTGCGGGTGTTCAGCTCAGAGGATGGCCAAAAGCTGCTGCAGTGGCTCAAAGACATGTATGTGAATGTGCCCATCGCCGTGCCGGGCGCAGACCCCTCACACGCCTTCTTTGCTGAAGGGCAAAGGACGGTGGTGCGGGACATTGAGGTACGGATCAACCAAGCAAGGAAACTATGACAGACACAGCAACCGTCGAGCCCGGTGCAACCGGCCTACTTGACAACGTGCAAGTGAGCGACGACACCAAACCTGACAACCCACAATCGGTCGAAATTGATCACAAGGCCACGGCATCAGATGCGCCAGCACCTGATGAACCGCTGGAGCGGCCAGACTTTTGGCCAGAAAACTTCTGGAAGAAGGACTCCAACGAGCCCGACCTAGAAGGCATTGCCAAGAGCTGGTCAGATTTGCGCAAGCAGATCAGCCAAGGCAAACACAAAGCGCCAGCTGACGGAAAATACGATCTCAAAGCCTTTGGCGAGGAAGCTGAAACCAACCCTATTGCCACCACCCTGTCGAGTTGGGCCAAAGAAAATGGCTTGTC
>JALRDO010000065.1:259-640 GCA_023262185.1 Flavobacteriaceae bacterium | reverse complement strand
GGAGTTGTTGATGGAATGCAGTTAAAAGTAGCTAATAAAGGTAACGAAGCGCCAGGAAGTAATAGTATTCCAGGTGATTTAATTGTAGCTATCGAAGAAATCGAACACGAATCTTTAAAACGTGAAGGTGAAAATCTACATTATGATTTATATATCAGTGTTGCAGAAGCTGCTTTAGGTGCTTCAAAAGAAATTGATACTGTTTCAGGAAAAGTTCGAATTAAATTGGAAGAAGGAATTCAATCTGGTAAAATTCTTCGTTTAAAAGGAAAAGGAATTCCAAGTTTAAATTCTTACGGAAATGGTGATTTGTTAGTTCATGTAAATGTTTGGACACCTAAGATATTAAATAAAGAAAAAAAACAGTTTTTTGAGAAAATG
>JALRDO010000065.1:0-249 GCA_023262185.1 Flavobacteriaceae bacterium | reverse complement strand
ATTTCATTCCAAAACCTGAAAAGTCAGACAAATCTTTTTTTGAAAAAGTTAAAGATATGTTTTCATAATTAAATAAATATTAATACATTTGAAACTCACTTTCTTAGGAGAGTGAGTTTTTCTTTTTCATAGCAATTTTTCCCATCCTTTAGCAATAAAGGGTGGGTTTTTTTGTAACAAAATCCGAATATTTACTACTTATAACAATACAAATTCATACTTTTTATATATGAGCAATATTCTCGAAGT
>JALRDO010000064.1:276-664 GCA_023262185.1 Flavobacteriaceae bacterium | reverse complement strand
CTACATTCGCATTTCTCACATCTTGAATGGTTTCAAAAACTTCTTCTTTCGTTTCACCCAAACCGAGCATAATTCCAGTTTTGGTTCGGTTTTGCCCTGCTTCTTTTAAATATCTTAAAACCTCCAAAGAACGCTCGTACTTCGCTTGAATTCTCACTTCTCTGGTTAGTCTTTTTACGGTTTCCATGTTGTGAGAAATCACTTCTGGTGCCACTTCTACCAATCTATCGATGTGTTTATGAATCCCTTGAAAATCTGGAATCAACGTTTCCATAGTTGTTCCCGGAGAAATTCTGCGCACCGCATTTACTGTTTCTGCCCAAATTATAGAACCCATATCTTTCAAATCGTCTCTATCAACCGAAGTAAGAACTGCGTGTTTTATTTT
>JALRDO010000064.1:0-266 GCA_023262185.1 Flavobacteriaceae bacterium | reverse complement strand
GTTCCTTCTCCCCAACATTCTCCCATGTTCGGACAAGAACCACTTTGACAAATGGTGTTCAGTTTATATTTATCAACCAAAGTTCTGAGTTCTCTGTAATTCTTTCCTGTAGGAAGTTTTACACGAATCCATTTGGGTTTATTGGTAGTTGTATCTTGAATTTGATTTTCCATAAATATCTAAAATTTTTCTTGCTGATTCGGCTGATTTCATCTGCTCAATCTGCACAATCTGCGAGAGATTCTACTCATTTTCGTTTAACAATT
>JALRDO010000063.1 GCA_023262185.1 Flavobacteriaceae bacterium | reverse complement strand
TGTAATGCTAATTTATCAGTTTTTAAATTGATTCCGCTTTCTTTTTTAAATTCCTCAATAATATAATTTGTTACTACAGCATCAAAATCATCACCACCTAAAGAAGTATTTCCGTTTGTAGACTTAACTTCAAATACTCCATCGCCCAATTCAAGAACTGAAATATCAAAAGTACCACCTCCTAAATCGTATACAGCAATGGTTTTTGCTTTTTTCTTATCAAGACCATAAGCAAGAGCTGCTGCTGTTGGCTCATTTATAATTCTTAAAACTTCAAGACCTGCAATTTTTCCAGCATCTTTCGTAGCTTGTCTTTGTGCATCATTAAAATAAGCAGGAACAGTTATAACTGCTTGTTTTACTTCACTACCGAGATATTTTTCTGCAGATTCTTTCATCTTCATTAAAACAAAAGCAGAAATTTGACTTGGAGAATATTTTTATCACGGGACTGAACCCATGCGTCAGTGCCGTTATCAGATTTAATTACTTTATAAGGAAGTCCTTGTATGTCTTTTTTTAAATTTGAGTCATCAAAACTTTTTCCAATTAATCTTTTAACCGAGAAGAAAGTATTTTCAGGATTTGTTACTGCTTGTCTTTTCGCAGGAAGGCCAACTAATTTTTCACCTGATTCTGTAAAGGCTACTATAGATGGGGTCGTTCGAACAC
>JALRDO010000062.1 GCA_023262185.1 Flavobacteriaceae bacterium | reverse complement strand
AGTTTAAAAAAAATCTCAAAAAGATTTTAAAATAGAGTTGCTAAAATAAAAAAAGTAATTATCTTTGCCCTCCCGAAAAGGAGACAAGTTCATAAACAAATTGAGTAAGTAAAACGAAAGTAATTTTTCTTAAAAAAACTTTTAAATATACTTGCGAGATAAAAAAGAAGTTGTACTTTTGCACCCGCTTTGAGAAACAAGCGATAAATTAGTAAGACACGTTCCTAGACATATTGAATTGACAGCCGTTTTGAAATTTATTTCAAAACAAATTAAAGAGTAATAGAATCGTAAGATTCGAAAAAGACCATTAGATCATTGTCATAATACATAGAAGTAGATTTATTTGCTTCGCATAATATACGATGAAGAGTTTGATCCTGGCTCAGGATGAACGCTAGCGGCAGGCTTAACACATGCAAGTCGAGGGGTATAGTTCTTCGGAACTAGAGACCGGCGCACGGGTGCGTAACGCGTATGCAATCTACCTTTTACAGAGGGATAGCCCAGAGAAATTTGGATTAATACCTCATAGTATGTGAGAATCGCATGGTTTTCACATTAAAGTTCCAACGGTAAAAGATGAGCATGCGTCCCATTAGCTAGATGGTAAGGTAACGGCTTACCATGGCGACGATGGGTAGGGGTCCTGAGAGGGAGATCCCCCACACTGGTACTGAGACACGGACCAGACTCCTACGGGAGGCAGC
>JALRDO010000061.1 GCA_023262185.1 Flavobacteriaceae bacterium | reverse complement strand
TTTTGGAACTACCAACTCCTTTCTTGTGTGCCATTTTATTTTAAGGTTTTTTGGTTTTTAAAATTAATCTTCAGTGTCTTTTTTTGCAGTTTTTTTAGCAGCTGGTTTTTTAGCTGTTTTTTCTTCTGCTACTACTTCTTCAGTTGTTTCTTTTTTGGTAGCTTTTTTAGCTTTTGGAGCATCTGCACCACCAATTGATACAATTTGAATTTGAGTTAATTGTTGTCTGTGACCTTTTTTTACTTTGTAACCTTTTCTTCTTTTCTTTTTGAAAACGATTACTTTATCTGCTTGTACATGGTCTAGGATTTCTGCTTGTACAGAAACACCCTCTACAGCTGGGGCACCTACAGTGATTGCTCCGTCAATAGTAAGAAGAACTTTGTCAAAAGAAACTTTGTCTCCTTTTTCTCCTTTTAAACGGTTTACAAACAACTTTTGGTTTTGCTCAACTTTGTATTGAAGCCCTGCTATCTCTACGATTGCTAACATTGTTTATAATTTTTTTAGTTAATTCAGGGTGCAAAAGTAAGAAATATTTTTGAGTTATCCACAATAATGCTAAAATTTTTTATTTGAACTGAAAATCTGTACTTTTGAAATTACTTAATAAACTTTATGAAACGAGACCTCTACATTGATTTTGCCAAAGGCTTGGCTACTCTTTCTATTATTTTTATTCATACTGCTTTTTGGAGCGGTCAACTTTATCTTCCTTC
>JALRDO010000060.1 GCA_023262185.1 Flavobacteriaceae bacterium | reverse complement strand
AGTGTTGGCGGCAGTCGCGATAATGACTTGCTCGATGGGATCGCTAAAATGCTTGAAGAATGCGCTGAATGAAATCAATTCACCCAGGTTTGGAAACACCTCGAATCGGTTGTCAATGTTTACGATTTTCGTGCGATTCAATTCGGTGTTTCCCGTTTGTTGTTCTTGGATTTCAAAATCGAACACTGAAAAGGGAGCTTTTTCACGGAACAATGGGCGCGCAACGCTTTGGCTTGCAGAGAAGCGGTAGTTGACCAATCGAAGGTCTTTCTCTTTCAAGTTTACGGTCAAGTTCAAGGAAGGCAACACGTCAACTACGTTCAAGGTGCCACGGAATTGACTTTCCAGCTCCGGCAATAAATCAGCATCCAAAAGTTTATCACTTTCGAGGAGCATATCGGTGGATTCTACGCGAATGCCGCCGTTGAATTTGATGCGTTCTCGGGGATTGAAGTTGACCATGGCGTAGCCACCGAGTACGGATTGTCGGGTATCGTAGCTGTTTTGAATGTCCGTGTCGTCTCTGAGGTACAAGTAATTCGTGGCTCCTGACGAGCTGCCCGGAACGATGTTCATGTTCGCTGGGTTGAAATAATCCGAAGGGCTTCCCGTGTACTCGACACCATGGGAGACAAAGCTGTACCGGTTTTCTGAATAATCGCGCGTGCGCTGGACCAACGAGAGCCCCAACGCCAATTTGTTCTCCGGATCGAGCTCTTGCGCCATGGGCTTTTC
>JALRDO010000005.1:80213-96202 GCA_023262185.1 Flavobacteriaceae bacterium | reverse complement strand
GTCGTCAGTAATTTTTGAAAGGTCATCAATATCTACAACCTTTACTTTGTCAAGCTCGGTTACTTCTGAGGCCACGTTCTTTGGCACTGAAAGATCTAGAATGGTGAGCGGTTTCTTGAGGTAAAGCAAGGCTTTAGTGACCGTTGGTTTTTGAGCACTTGTTGCCACGATTAGCACATCGGCTTTACGGATTTCGGATTGAAGATCTTCATACCCTTTGACATTGAGCTCAAACTTACCGGCAATTTCCTCGGCGGTTGAGCGGGTGCGGTTGATGAGGGTGATGTGCTTGTTGCTCGTGTGTTTTACAAGGTTTTCACAGGTATTGCGTCCGATCTTTCCTGTTCCAAAAAGCAGTAAGCTCTTCTGGCTGATGTCGGGGATGTTCTCGAGCAAATAGCGCACCGAGGCGAACGAAACCGAAGTGGCTCCACTTGAAATTTCAGTTTGATTTTTGATTCGCTTTGACGCTTGAGTGACCGCGTTTACTAGGCGCTCTAAATACACGTTGCTCAATTTCAAGGCCTTTGACCTTCTGAAGGCCTGCTTGATTTGAGAGATTATCTCGAAGTCGCCTAAGATTTGACTATCAAGACCTGTTCCTACTCTGAAGAGATGGCTTACGGCCTCCTCGTTCTGAAACAGGTAGCCTTCAGCCTTGAAGAGAGCGGCATCTCCTTTGGTGTGTTTGCACAGTAGATCGATGAGTTGTTCTGCGGATGCGGCAAATCCGTAGAGCTCGGTGCGGTTACAGGTCGAAATAACGAGTAGCGCTTCAACACCCGTTGCACGGGCGTCCTGGCTTAGAGATTCGCCACGGGCTCCGTCAATACTGAATTTACCACGCGTCTCTGCGTCGGTTTTGATATAGCTAACGCCAATGGCGTAAAAGTTATCGAGCATCTTATAGGTTGCCTGCTTCAAAAGCAACACAAAATTAAGTGTAGAACCTAGCTTAAAATAACGCTAAAGGTAGCAATCGTGTTAAAGAGGCATAATTGGTATTAGGGGCGAGCGGTATTTTTTATAATTCACAGTATTCCAGTTAATTAAGAGGCATAGTTTCTATTTAGACTGTTTTTAAATTAGCCATTCACGAATTGAAGTATCTTTGATTCTTAAAAAAATAACGCTAGATGAAGCCCTCAATTTTTCAAATTAACGATCGCTGTTCGGTCTATCGTTTTGAGAATGAAAATGATCGAAGCAGTTATCAGCATGATGAGTTATCGCTTGATGCGGTACAGTTTCATTTTGTGCTCAAGGGTCATGCGCAGTTTTGGTACAATAACCGAAGCTATCAGCTCGAGGCACAAGAAGACCAGATGCTCTTGCTTTTTAATACGCAGAAGTCTTTACCCATTGACCTTGAATTGGGGGCTGGCGGATCTGTGCTGTCTATCGTAATTGATCTTGAACAATTGCACACCTGGTTTTCAGAAGAAAGCAAAGTGATACCGTTTTTTGAAGGCAATGCGCCTGAGAAGAAATACTACAGCCAAGATGAAATCCGTCCGGCTATGGCTATTCCTCTTAATCAGTTGATGTACTACAGCTTACATTCTTCGGTGCAGCGCCTGTATTTCAAGGCCAAGGTGCTCGAGATTATGTCACTCTATTTCAACAGGGTTGACGATGCCGACCTTGAGAAGTGTCCGTATCTGGCAGACGATGAGAATATGAGAAAGATCAGAAAGGCAAAAGACGTGCTCATCGCCTCTATGGCTGAGCCGCCCAGTTTAGAGATGCTTGCCGAGCAGGTTGACCTACCTATCGGAAGACTTAAAGAAGGCTTTAAAGAGGTCTACGGAGATTCTGTCTACGCCTTTTTACTCGACTATAAGCTTGACTATGCGCGCAAGCTGTTGTTGACCAACACCCACAGTGTAGCAGATGTGGGGGCACGAGTCGGTTACAGTACAGCCAGTCATTTTATTGCTGCGTTTAAAAAGAAATTTGGTACCACCCCTAAGAAGTACTTGGCCGATTTCAAGCGTTAGGCTGTATTTTTGTACCATTAAAAAATCGTGATTGTGAAGAAAGGAGTACTACTTGTAAATCTGGGTTCGCCAGATGCACCGACCAAAAAAGCGGTGAAGCCTTATCTCGATGAATTTCTGATGGACGAGCGTGTGATTGATCTGCCAGCGGCGCTTAGAGCCTTTTTGGTAAGAGGGATCATCTTAAACGTTCGCCCAAAACGTTCGGCAAAGGCTTATGCTAAGATTTGGTGGGAAGAGGGGTCTCCACTTATTGTGATTTCTGAGCGTTTTCAGAAGAAAGTGCAAGAACAGACCGAGCTTCCGGCGGCTTTGGGGATGCGCTACGGCAGCATGAGCATCCACAAGGCATTGGCCGAGCTTGACGCCAAAGGGGTTGATGAGGTGTTATTGGTGCCGCTCTATCCGCACTACGCCATGAGCAGCTATGAAACGGTTGTGGTTAAGGCGCTTGAAGAGCAGCAAAAGCACTTCAAACACATGAAGATGGATACGCTGGGAGCCTTCTACAGGAGTGCCGATTATATTAAGGTGTTAGGAGATAGCATTAAAGCACAGTTGAAAGACTACGAATACGACCACTTGTTGTTTTCTTATCACGGAATCCCAGAGCGCCATATCCGCAAATCAGATCCGACCAAATTTCACTGTAAAATTGACGGCCAATGCTGTAGCATAAATTCAGTCGCTCATCACACCTGCTACCGCCACCAGTGTTTTGTCACCACAGAGGCCGTTCGTTCTTACCTGGGGCTAGACGCCGAGAAGGTCAGCAGTTCATTTCAGTCTCGATTGGCTGGAGATCAGTGGCTGCGTCCGTACACCGATTACGAGTTTGAGCGCTTCGCTAAAGAAGGAAAAAAACGCCTTGCTGTGATCACTCCGGCCTTTGTGGCAGATTGCCTTGAGACGCTTGAAGAAATCGCCATGGAGGGTGAAGAAGAGTTTCTTGAAGCAGGCGGATCAACCTTTAAACACATCGCCTGTCTTAACGATGATGAGAACTGGGTGGCTTTGATGTCGAGTTGGATCCATCACTGGGAAGAGAGCGGTCATCTTCCGGTCTAAATTGGGGAACGCCTTGTCGAATTTTTTGTACCAAGACATCTGCGTTTCGCGATATTTTCTAATTTGTAAGGCCTTAATCAAAATAAGACCGTATGAGACCATTGCGCTCGGCTAGTTTTTTAGCCTTTTTCTTTGCACTTTCAGCATTCACTTCACTAGTGGCTCAACAAGCTGCAGATGCCTATTCGAGTTTAGACTACCGTTTGATCGGCCCATTTAGAGGAGGGCGTTCAGCGGCGGTAACCGGAGTTCCAGGACAACCCAACACCTTCTATTTCGGCGCTACCGGAGGAGGGGTTTGGAAGTCAGACGATGCCGGTAATACATGGAAAAATATTTCAGATGGATACTTCGGCGGAAGTATCGGTGCTGTCGAAGTCGCGCAGAGTGACCCTAACGTCATCTACGTTGGAGGAGGAGAAGTAACCGTCCGCGGGAACGTTTCTTCAGGATACGGCGTATGGAAGTCGGTTGACGGCGGAAAGACCTGGGAATCAAAAGGATTACCTGAGAGTCGACACATTCCGCGTATGCGCACTCATCCTGAAAACCCAGACGTGGTGTATGCCGCAGTCTTAGGTAACATTTACAAAGCTAGCACAGAGCGCGGAGTCTATAAGTCAACAGACGGAGGTAACACCTGGCGCAAAGTCCTTTACGTGAACGACATGGCCGGGGCGGTTGATTTGATTATCGATCCGACCAACTCTCGTGTGTTGTATGCCTCAACATGGCGCGTGCAACGTACTCCGTATAGTTTGAGCAGCGGCGGACCTGGTTCTTCGCTGTGGAAGAGTACCGACTCAGGAGAAACTTGGACAGAGATTTCATCAAACGATGGCTTTCCGAAAGGAACGCTCGGGATTATTGGGGTAACCGTTTCTCCGGTGCAAAAAGACCGCGTTTGGGCGATCGTAGAACACAAAGAAAAAGGAGGGCTATACCGTTCAGAAGACGGCGGAGCGACATGGAAGCAGGTGAACGACGAACGCAAATTGCGTCAGCGCGCATGGTACTATTCACGCGTTTATGCTGACACTCAAGATGCAGACATCGTTTATGTGATGAACGTACAATACCATCGTTCAACTGACGGAGGGTCGACCTTCACTACCTATAACGCTCCTCACGGTGACCACCATGACTTGTGGATCGCCCCTGAAAACAATCAGCGTATGATCATCGCCGACGACGGAGGCGCTCAAGTGTCTTTTGATGCTGGAGAAAACTGGTCGACTTATTACAACCAACCTACGGCGCAATTCTATCGCGTTACCACCGATAACGCCTTCCCCTACCGCATTTACGTGGCACAGCAAGACAATTCAACCATCCGCGTGCGTCACCGTTCAGACGGTAGAAATATTACTGAAGACGATTGGGAAGAAACAGCTGGTGGCGAATCGGCACATATCGCAGTCGATCCGAATAACAACGACATTGTTTACGGAGGTAGTTACGGCGGATTCTTGACCCGCGTCAACCACGCCAACAATACTGTGCGCGCCATTAACGTATGGCCAGACAACCCTATGGGCTATGGTGCAGAAGGAATGAAGTATCGCTTTCAGTGGAACTTCCCTATTATTTTCTCAAAGCACGATCCTAAGAAACTGTACACCTTCTCAAATCAGGTTCACCTTTCAACCAACGAGGGTCAGAGCTGGAAGCTGATGAGCCCAGACCTTACGCGTAACGATCCGACCAAGCTGGTATCGAGTGGCGGTCCGATCACTCAAGACAACACAGGGGTAGAGTACTACGCAACCATTTTTGCCGCAGGTGAGAGCCCTATCAAAGAAGGTTTACTGTGGGTAGGTAGTGACGACGGACTCATTCACGTCAGCAAAGACGGAGGCGCGAACTGGGAGAATGTAACGCCAAAGAACATGCCTGAGTGGAATATGATCAACAGTGTTGAGCCTTCAGTCTTTGACGAAGGAACTTGCTACGTTGCGGCCACGCGCTACAAGCTCGGAGACTTCACGCCTTACCTCTACAAAACTGAAGACTACGGTAAAACTTGGAAGCTGATTACTAAAGGGATTCCAAGCGAACACTTCACAAGAGTGCTGCGCGAAGACCCTGCCAAAAAAGGTTTACTATATGCGGGTACCGAAACCGGAATGTACATTTCGTTCAATGACGGTAAGTCATGGGATCCGTTCCAGTTGAACTTACCCATTGTTCCGATCACCGACCTAGCGGTAAAAGAAAATAGCCTTATTGTAGCTACGCA
The DNA here is from genome assembly GCA_023262185.1 of Flavobacteriaceae bacterium. Taxonomy (GTDB): domain Bacteria; phylum Bacteroidota; class Bacteroidia; order Flavobacteriales; family Flavobacteriaceae; genus UBA3478. The sequence goes on along the minus strand of JALRDO010000005.1, from coordinate 90,895 downwards.
AGGACGCAGCCTTTGGATGATAGACGACCTCACCGTGCTTCATCAACTCGACAGCAATACAGCAACCCAAGACGCCGTATTGTTCAAGCCAAAAGATGCTTACCGTACCAAAGGAGACCAGGGGAGACCTTCGTTAACCGCAGGTGAAAACATGCCAGCTGGGGTGGTAACTCATTTGTATTTTAAGGACCTCAAAGAAACAGACAAAGTACAGTTGACCTACACCTATAAGGCAGGAGATACCCTAGCGCATTTCAGAACAGATGCCAAAGACCCTAAAGAGAAGTTAGCGGTCAAGACGGGCGGAAACACTCACGTGTGGGATACCCGTGGAGAGGGTGCCGAAAGCCTTAAGGGTATGATTCTTTGGTGGGCTAATCTCAGTGGACCAAAGGCCGTTCCGGGCAGCTACGAGGTACATCTGAATTTCAACGGTACATCACAATCGCAATCGTTTGAGATTTTACCAGATCCGCGTGCCGAGGTAAGTGTTGCAGAAATGCAAGCTCAATACGACTTCATTACAGAGATCAACGCTACGGTGAATGAGGCACATACCGCAATTAAGAAAATCAGAGCTATCAACGAGAAGCTTAGTGCATTCGAAGCGCAGTATAAAGACGATGCATCGGTAGCCGAACTCGTAGAACAATCGAAGTCGCTTAGAGAGCGCTTCTCTACAGTAGAAAAGGCGCTGTATCAAACCCAAAACAGAAGTGGGCAAGATCCGCTTAACTTTCCGATTCGATTGACCAACAAGTTGGCACACTTGAATAGTCTAGTGTCTTTGGACGACTTCGGACCAACAGAGCAAGATCGAGCTGTACAACAAGAGTTGACAGCTGCTATTGAGGTTCAATTAAAAGCGTTTAACGCCCTCGTCGATCAAGAAATTGAGACGTTCAACCAAGCGTTCAATGAAAAGCAGCTGAAGTTCTTGCAACTCGATTAAGGCACGTCCTTGAGTTTTTAAGACCTTTGTGCTTATCATGGAACTCTATCCTTATATCAAAGCCCTGCATCTCATCTTCGTGGTGACCTGGTTTGCAGGGCTTTTTTATATGCCTCGACTTTTTGTTTATTATATTGAGGCCCAAGACGAAGAAGAGCCAGCAAGAGCCATACTTTCTAAGCAGCTCAAACTTATGAGCAAGCGCTTGTGGTTTATTATCACTTGGCCTTCAGCCATACTCTGCACTTTCTTCGCGGTTTGGCTTTTGATCCAAATGCCCGGATGGCTTGCTCAGCCCTGGATGCACGTCAAATTGCTTTTTGTGCTTTTGCTCTTTATGTATCACGGATATACCCATCTCATTTATAAGCAGTTGCAGCGCGATGAAGTCCGTTATACAGCGCGTTTTATGCGCATTTATAATGAAGGGAGCACGTTGATTCTCTTTTCGGTGGTTTTTCTGGTCATCGTCAAAAGTGCCCTCAACTGGATCTTTGGAGTCGTGGCATTATTCTTGCTTGCTGTGTTGTTAATGTTAGGTATCCGCTTGTATAAGCGCATACGCGATAAGAATCCAGAAGCCTGATGTATTTGCAAAGCCTGCGTTTTAGAATTTTTGCGGCGATGACTATTATCGTTGTGTTGGCACTCGTTTTTACTGGGGTGATTACCTGGTATCAATACCAAGAGCAGTCTAAAGATTACCACACTGACCGCCTTGAACGCAAAGAACAACAGGTGCTCAAGAGCCTCGAAAATGAGCTCAGTAGCACCTACCTTGCTCTTACGCAGAATAACCTCGCCCGGATTTTTAACGAACCGGTCTACGAGATTTCTAACATTCAAGATGTTGACTTTAGTTTGTACGCCATAGATGGCGCGTTGATTAAGTCTTCTTTGCCAGACGCTCCAGAGCGTATGTTTGGGGGGCTCTTACGTCGGGTCATGGACAATGAACGCTTTGTGGTTGAGGAGGTTAATGACGGCCGCTCTGTCATGAGTTCGTTTTTCTTTTTGAAAGACCGTCAAGGCGAACCCGTAGCGATTGTAAACCTTCCTTATTTTGAAGACAATACCTTTAACGATTTCGAGCTGCGCGAATTTTTGATTCGTCTTAGCCTTGTTTATGTATTGATACTGGTGTTGGCCTTGGCTTTAGGATACTTGGTGTCGATTTACATCAGCCGCCCGATGAATACCATTGCCGATCGCCTCGCTCATACCGCGCTTGATACCAATGAAAAGATTCAATTGAGCTCGCAGAGCACCGAACTAGAGACCTTGATCAAGGCTTACAACGGAATGGTTGACGCTCTAGGAGACAGTGCACGCAAATTGGCGCAATCAGAGCGTGAAACTGCCTGGAAAGAGATGGCCAAGCAGGTGGCCCATGAGATCAAAAATCCGCTCACTCCTATGCGCCTAAGCGTACAGCAATTCGAACGTAGTTTTGCAGCAGACGACCAAGAGCGTCAGGCGCAACTCACAGAGTTTACTCAAGGAATGCTGCAGCAAATCGACACCTTGAGCGCAATCGCCTCGACCTTTTCTGATTTTGCCAAGATGCCTGAGGCAAATAAGGTACTCTTGAATGCCACCGAGGTCGTGCAGTGGGCCGTTCAGTTGTTCTCAGACCAGCACCTGACCCTACAGGCCGAAGCTGAGAACATTAGCCTAAAGATTGACCGCAACCACTTGGTGCAGATCGTAAATAACCTTGTCAAAAATGCCCTTGAGGCCATAGAAGGAGTTACAAATGGGCAGGTTGAGGTACGGCTATTCAATGACCAAAAAACCATTGTATTAGAAGTCAAAGACAACGGAAAGGGCATGAGTGATGAAGTGTTATCTCGAATGTTCGAGCCTCGATTCACGACAAAGAATAGCGGCATGGGATTAGGCCTGGCAGTGGTCAAAACCTTAGTAGAAGAGAATGGCGGAACCATAGACTGCCAGTCTACCCTGAATGAAGGCACGCTCTTTACCCTTAGATTTAACAGCTAAAGCGTTAAATTTTATCATTCTTTTAATTTTTTCAGTACATTCTCTACTGAAATCAAAAAAATCAAACCAAATGTCAAAGTCGAATAACAGTCGTCGCGACTTTTTAAAGAAGTCTTCTGCAGCAGGAGTGGGCTTTTTTATCGTTCCGCGAAACGTATTAGGAGGCCCTGGATTTATAGCCCCAAGTGACCAGTTAGATGTGGTTGCATTCGGAGCCGGAGGTAAGGGATATTCTGATATGACAAACGCCTACAATGGAGGAATCAACCGCATAGTTGCTATTTGCGATGTGGATCCAAAACGTGCAGAACGCGCCATTAAAGAACATCCGAAGGCGAAGTTTTATGAAGATTACAGAGAATTACTCGACAACGAGAAGCGATTTGACGCGGCTACTGTAAGTACGCCTGACCACAACCACGCTAAGATTGCTTATGAAGCAATGCTTAGAGGTAAGGCGGTTTACGTACAAAAGCCATTGACACATACCATAGCTGAGGCTCGTCTGTTAACTGAAACAGCGCGCGCTCAGAAAGTAGTGACTCAGATGGGTAACCAAGGAGGTTCAAACATCGGAGTTCAAAAGATTATCGAATGGGTAAACGAACGCCGTATCGGAACCATCAAAGAGGTGAAGATTTGGACGAACCGTCCGGTTTGGCCACAAGGGGTTGCCCTTTCAAAAGAAGCTCCTACCGAGAAACCAGAGTCACTGAACTGGGATCTCTGGTTGGGTACAGCGCCACAGCGTGACTACACACCAGGATTGCACCCCTTTGATTGGAGAGGATTCTGGGACTATGGTACAGGAGCTCTTGGAGACATGGGATGCCACCTTATAGACGCTCCGTTCAAGGCCCTTCGCTTAGGATACCCAACAGGGGTTCAGGCGACTGTTGCTGATGTATATTCTCAAATGTGGACGCCTGACTACACACCAGAGGCTTGCCCACTTTCAAGTCGTGTAACCATTGACTTCCCTGCTGATGAATTCAATCCAGAGGGAGTTACTTTTGAATGGACCGACGGCGGAATTCAGCCTGCTATACCAGATCTTCTTGTAGAAAGGGGCTATAGAGCTCACTCTAGTGGCGCTTTATTAATTGGAACGAAAGGAGTTATTGCCCATGAAGATTATGGTGGAAACCCACGCTTATTCATTCCAGGACAAGAACAAATACATTATGATACGAGTGTTCAGCAAAATCTAGACCTTACCCACAACACCTTCTGGACAGAAGCGGTTAAGGCAGGATTCGGATCTAAAGAACACATGGCGTTAACCTCATCGTTTGATTATGCTGGGCCGTTTACCGAAACGGTGCTTATGGGTAACCTGGCGATTCGCTCAAATCAGTTAAGACGTCAGGATGAAAACGGACGTTTCGAGTACTACGGTCGTACTAAACTGTATTGGGATGGACCAAACATGAAGGTGACTAACTTCGACGATGCGAACCAGTTCGTAACAAAGAAGTATAGAGACGGATGGCAGTTGGCCAACCTGTAGCCTAACCAATACACTTTTTTTCATTAAGTCAGAAAACCTTGCACGTCGTAAGACGCTGCAGGGTTTTCGTTTTTTAGGCCTTTAGCTTCGAACGAACAGCCTCTTCTGCTGCGGCAATGAGTGCGGTATAATCGCCTTTGTTTTCGAGCGGATCATGCACATAATACGAAGCACGAACCCCAATAGCTAACGGAAAAAGCCCTTTTTCAGTGAACTTATAGGTGTGATTGATGGTCAGTGGCACCAAAAGTGCGTCAGGGGCAGACTGAAGCAACGCCTCAAGTCCGGCGGCTTTAAAGGGCTTCATTGCGCCGCTTCTGCTACGAGTTCCTTCAGGATAAATCACTGCAGCAAAGTTTTGCTGCTGCACTAGGGCGCCTAGTTTATGAATCTCAGGCACAGCCTGTCTGGGATTTTTACGGTCAATCATTACCGATCCGCCGCGACGAATATTGTATGAAATGGTAGGGATGCCTTTACCGAGTTCTTTCTTGACCACAAACTTCGGGTGGTGCTTTCTGAAATACCAAAAAATCGGCGGGATGTCATACATGCTCTGGTGATTCGCTGCAATGATGAGAGGGCGATCTATAGGCAAATCGCGGTTTCCTTCAATCGTAAAGCTCGCCCCCAATACACGAGCTGAGGCCATCAGCCAAAAATTAATACTCGACACCACTCTGTCATGCGCATTGTGCCCTAGCACATTTAGGGAGATGCGTTGTACGGGATCAAAGATGACCAAAACAAGCACAAAACACAGGTAAAAGATCGGAGTAAGCAGGTAACCAAGGACTGTTTTCATGGCATAAAAAAACCACCTTTTTAGCAAAGGTGGTTGAGATAAGGTTAAAATCTTATTAGCAGTATTCGTCGAAAGCCATTTTTAGGTTGTCGGCGATCATCTCTGCTGAGCGCCCCTCAATGTGGTGGCGTTCGATCATGTGGACCAATTCTCCGTCTTTAAAAAGGGCCATGCACGGCGACGAAGGCGGAAAAGGCACCATCAATTCACGCGCCTTTTGAACGGCATCTAAATCGAATCCAGCGAAAGCTGTCGCAAGATGATCGGGCGTTTTATCATGAGCTAAACTCAATCGAGCTGCTGGGCGTGCACTTCCGGCAGCGCATCCGCATACTGAATTGATAACAAGCAAAGTGGTACCATCAGCACCTAGGGCTTCTTCAACCGCTTGAGCCGAGGTGAGCTCTTTAAAACCAACTACGGTGAGCTCTTTTTTCATGGGAATTACGAGTTCTTCTGGGTACATAATGCAAGAAAAATTTACGTTACAAAGATAGGCTTTTCAAAAGTGTATCTTTGCACCCATGGGTCGATTTGCACCATTTATTGGAGCCCTTTTAGGATACATGGTTCTGCGCTTTCCTGGGGCGCTCATCGGGTATTTTATCGGACGAATGCTCGGTGGAACCACCGTGAAAACCGTCTACCGAAGCAGCCAGGCAGCTCCCCTTAACTTTGGCCTCAACCTTATCACCCTAGCCTCTGCCGTTATTAAGGCTGACGGTAAGGTTGAACAGAAAGAACTCGATTATGTGCGTCAGTTTTTCATCCGCAATTACGGCCAAGCGCGAGCCCAAGAACTCTTCAAGCAATTCAATCAAGAAATCAACAAAGCGAATGTTGACTTGCGTAGCATTTGTCAAGAATTTTCGCAGTACACCTCTTACGCTACACGCGAACAAATCATTTACTTTTTAATCGATCTCGCCAAGGCAGACGGATATATTACTGACTCTGAAATCCAAAAGCTCTCAGAGATCGCAGGCTACTTGCGCATCCAGAATTGGCAGCGCCTAAGAGCCCTTTTCGAAGAGAGTAGCGACCAGGCTTACAAAGTGCTAGGTGTTTCTAAAGATGCTGAGGTTGCAGAGATCAAAAAGGCCTACCGCGACCTGGTGAAGAAATACCATCCTGACAAAGTCATCACCGACGACGCTGCGCTCAAAGCAGGCGCAGAAGAAAAATTCAAGCAGGTTCAAAAAGCTTACGAGACTATTCAAAAAGAGCGTAATTTTTAGGTCGAAATGGAGACCATACGCTTTTACCTCGAACTCGGAATCTTTCATGTGCTCGACCTTGACGGATACGACCACGTGCTTTTCATGATCGTCCTTGCGATTCCTTATGCCTTTAAATCATTTTTGCGATTGCTGCTTTTAGCCACGGCCTTCACCGTGGCCCATACCACCTCGCTTGCGCTCGCGGCATTCAACATTTTTAAAATCGACGCAGGGCTCATTGAATTTCTGATTCCGGTCACCATTGCGCTTACTGCCCTCTACAACCTCGTGCTTGGCGAGTCGCCGAACGGAAAAAGCGGACTCAGCATCCCGCTCATCGCCACGGTCTTCTTCGGACTCATCCACGGGTTCGGATTTTCAAATTACTTCAAAATGATCATGGGAGGCGAAGACGAAAAAGCAACTGCTTTGCTCGGTTTTACTCTCGGCATCGAAGTCGCCCAGCTCATCGTCATTTCGATCACCTTGGCCCTCTCTGCCCTATTAGCGCTCACCCTACGCGAGAAACACTCCATAGCCGTGCGCCTCATTTCAGCTGCCATTCTGCTTTTGGCCTTTAGCATCGCCTTAGAGGCTGCCCCTGAGGGGTGGTTTTAAGCTTCTATTATTCTGCATTCTGAGTTTTGAAGTTTTTTACGTATCATCGCATGACGTGGAAAAACAACTCAAATACGATCGTGCCTATCTCGAAATGGCCCAACGCTGGAGCAAACTATCGCATTGTACACGCAAGCAGGTAGGCGCGTTAATTGTGAAAGATCGTATGATCATCTCAGACGGATACAACGGAACTCCAACCGGTTTTGAAAACCCGTGTGAAGACGAAGAGAATTACACGAAATGGTATGTATTGCACGCCGAGGCTAATGCCATTTTGAAAGTTGCTGGATCTACCCAGAGCTGTAAGGGAGCAACCCTTTACATCACCCTATCTCCCTGTAAAGAATGCAGTAAGCTCATTCACCAATCGGGAATTAAGCGGTTGGTTTACGCCAAAAAATATAAAGACACTTCAGGCCTAGAATTTTTAGAGCGTGCAGGCGTAGAAATTTTACAGCTTGAGATCGAGGACTAGTCTTTTGACCCCTTAACCTTTTCTTTGATCTTCTGTGAGGTTAGATTGATAAAGACTACTAGGATCACGCAGAGATTGGCGATGGCCCCGAATAACGACCCTCTGGTTTCTTTTCCGAACACATCTGAATAGTCAATGATGAAGAGGTTGAAACCTAATAAGACTACTGCTATACCAAGTAAGACGTAACTGGTTATTTTGTTCATGACGAGGGGTTAAAAAAGTTGAGGAGCGTTTCCGGCAAAAAGCTTGACCGCTATTGCCATAAGAATTATTCCGAACACTTTGCGGATAACCATGAGCCCGTTTTGCCCTACAACCTCTTCAATCTTTTTAGAAGATTTAAGAACTACATAGACCAGGATCAGGTTCAATATTATGGCTACAATGATGTTCTCTACCTCGTACTCAGCGCGCAGTGAAAGGAGCGAAGTCATGGTTCCTGCACCAGCGATTAATGGAAATGCGATTGGGACAATCGACGCTGTTTCAGGAGCATCTTCGCCGAAGATGTTGATGCCAAGGATCATCTCTAAACCTAGCAAAAAAAGCACAAAAGCACCCGCCACGGCAAATGAGTTGACATCAATGCCAATAATGCGTAATATTTTTTCTCCGACAAAGAGAAAGGCGATCATGATCACTCCGGCAACCAGAGAGGCTTTTTCGGATTGAATATGTCCGACCTTTCTTCTTAAGGAGATGATGATAGGCACTGACCCGAGGATATCGATTACCGCGAAAAGTACCATTGAGGCGGTTAGAATCTCTTTGCTATTTAATTGGAGTTCCATGGTAGGTTTAATTCTTGTGCAAAGATATTCTTCTATGCATATTTTTTGCTTTACAGGTCTAAACCTTTTCTAAACCCTTCCATAGTTATTACTGGAGGAGCCATTTCGTAATCTATAAATACTTTCTGTAGTAGTCTTGAAAAAAAGTGAAGAATAGGGCTAGAGCAATGGTTGGTAGAATTGTTTTGTTAAACATAAGATCTGGTTTTTAAGAGTTAGACATTAATAAGTTAAACAAAATTCTCATTCGATCGAATTGCTAATCTCTGAGACCAGTTCGAGGGCGCCGGCTTCGTAAAGAGCGGGGAGGCTGTCGAGAGAGACCTCTTCGGCCGGTTTGTAGTTGAGGTAATTAAGAAAAATGAATCCATCGTGTGCAAAGGGTGTTGCAACCCGAAAGCGGATGCCTCCGCCATTGGTTTCATAGGCGTAAGAAAGGTAGCTGAGCGCGTGAGTCTCGGTGTCGAAGTAATAGCGAAAAGTATCCTGATGGTCTTGCCCTCCTTGGTTAGGCGTAAAGCTTACGGCAAGTGTATTAAAGGCTTTTCCTTTGATTATGATGTTTTCAAGCAGTGTGAGCTGTGCGGCCTCGTCGAGTAGAGGTAACGGAAGCTGAAAGAAGTACCCTACCGAGTTAAGACTCTGCGAAAAACGATCGTTGTCTTTGTCAGATAAGTCCATGAGTTGACCGCTCGCGTAACGTTTAAATGCACTTGAGTTGAATAGGCTGTCGTTGAGTTGAATGTTATCTTGGCGAATCGTATCGAATTGCTTAAACGATTTGGTGTAGAGGATTTCGCCCTTGAAATTGCGATCGACCGTATAGGTGGCATCTCTAAAGGTAAAGGTGATAGCCTCGGTATTGAGACGATCGAATCCGTGGTATGCCACCGATTTGAGAACGAGTGCTTTGGCTCGATCTTGAGTGCAAGAAGCAAGCGAAATACCAATCAGTATAAAAAGAAGTTTTTTCATAAACCATAGGCTTCTATAACCTCTAGCGAAACGAATTCTAAGCACTTTTTGTGACAGGCTTTAAGCTTTATTTTAGGCGCTACACCCGCCTTATACGCCTCGAGCCATCGCGAGATACACAGGCACCAGAAATCTCCTGGACGCAATCCGCCAAACTGATAAAACGGTTGAGGTGAAATCAAATCGTTTCCTCTAGATAGACTGAAAGATAAAAATTCTTCAGTCACTTGGGCACATACCGTATGAGTGCCTAGATCTTGAGGCCCCGTTTGGCAAAAGCCATCGCGATAAAATCCGGTTGCTGGAGCACTGCAGCACACCTCCAGAGGTTCGCCATAGATATTAAGGGCAGGTTCCACGGGTTAAAGGGCTTTGTAAATACTGTCCCAGAGCGCAAGGCGCTTTTCGAGTGAGGTGATGGCAATAGCCTCTGCCTCTTTCCACCTTTGTGGGTCAGATCCGCACAGTTTTTCGATCATTTTGAGGGAGATGGGTCCGTGTTCGTCTCCGTCGAGTTCAATATGGCGATCGAGGTAGTATCTGAATTTCATGAAAGAGTCTTCGCTAGTGGCTGAGCGGTCTAAAATGGCAATGAACATATCGGGGATTACGTCTTCGCGTCCAAAGGTAAAAGCAGAGGCAATTTCATGAGCTTTGCCTGCCTCGATGAGACTAAAGTTGTAGTTCACAAAATCTTGCGCCGCCTGAGGAGCATTGGCTTGTTGTAAAGCGTCTGCCACAGCAGTTCCCTTGCGCAGGGTAGCGACGAAGTGCTCGATAGAAGCAGTTGAGGCACCTATCTCACGCATCGCATCGAGGTACATCTCAAAATGACTATTGGGCTCGCCTTTCTCGTTAAGGTCGCTCTCTTCACCGTGCACTATTTCATTGATGAAGCGCGCAATAGCCGGATCAGCTGCTGGCATCCACGGCGTTTGCACACAAGTAAATTGCATTTGAAGCGCTTTCAGTAGCGACATGAAATCCCATACCGCATAGACATGAAATTCGGTGAAGGTCTTCACGTGCTCAAGGGTTTTCAGTGCAGCATAAAGCTCGTGGTTCTTGAGCTGTTCTCTTAAGGGGTTGAGACGCGATTCAATGGCTTCAATTTGCGATGACATGAGCTTAAGGTTTTATAGCGTGAACGCGTACCACTTCTGCAAGGCCTTTATGAAAGGCGCCTTCGTCTAAAAGGGTCTCTTCTTGAGCCTCGTATTCAAAGTGATAACTAGTTAAATGTGTTTTTAGGTCAGAAAGAGTGTATAGAAAGCTTGGTTCTTTAGGTCCGCCTACTGCAGGATTCTTTACTTGGTACTGTGGATG
>JALRDO010000005.1:0-80203 GCA_023262185.1 Flavobacteriaceae bacterium | reverse complement strand
CGCTGAAGCCCTCAAAAATGAAAGATCCGCCAGGTTTCAGCATGCCTAATAAGCGCTTGAGGTTTGAGGTTCTGATGGGCTCCGGAAAATGCACATAGACCATGGCAAGCGCATCGAAGTGAGCCTCGGGGTAGGTCAAATCGCTCAAGCTACACACTTGGTAATCGAGCTCGACATTGTGTTTTTCAGCCAATTTTGCTGCCTTAGCACAGGCAGCTTCAGACCAATCGTAAGCGCTCACCTGAAATCCTTTCGATGCGGCGTAAACAGCGTTGCGTCCTTCTCCCTCTGCCGGCAATAAGAGTCGGCCTGGATTTAAGGTGTCAATCCGAGATTTAAAAAAGACGTTAGGTTCAGTTCCGTAGGCATAGGCCTCTTGACCGTAACGCGCATTCCAGAAGTCTTTCATAGCAATTATTCTGGATGCAAAGATACGGAGACACCTTTTATTTCTTGGGATTTTGACGCTCTTCTTCAATGAGTTCGCGTCGTAGTTTAGATAGAAACTCGGGGGTCATTCCGATGTATTTGGCGATGAGTTTTTGCGGCAGAGTTTGCAATAGATCGCGATGTTTGTTTTCAAATTCAAGATAGCGCTGACGCGCATCGAGGTGGATGAAATCAAGGGCGCGTTTACGACTACTCACTAGTGCATTTTCAGTGATAATGCGAAAGAAGCGTTCAAGCTTCGGAATCGCTTCAAATAATTTTTCTTGTTCCCCACGAGTGATCACTATGATCTCGCTTGTCTCTATGGCCTTAATGCTTTGGGTGGCCTTCTGACAGGTTAAATAGGCATAAAGGTCGGTGATCCACCACCACTTTGTAGCGAATTGTAAAGGGGTTTGATTGCCCTTTTCGTCTAAGTTATAAGAGTAGAGGCATCCCGACCCTACAAGGGCGAGGTAAGGCGTGTCTTCACCCTCCTTTAGCCACAGCTCTCCGCGTCTTACCGTTTGTAGCGTAAATGCCTTCATGAGTTAGCGCTGCTCATCGGCATCTAAATTTACATGGCGCTGTACCGTTTCTATTAGAAGGTGTTTCATGAGCGTGATTGAAACGTAAATGTAGTACTCATAAGGCTTAATTATTCGAATCGCAAACGCGAACGTAAAGGGTCTTAAAAGGCGTTGGACTATAGGCTTGACAAACCGCACAAAGCTGCTCTTCAAAAGGCTCGAGACTGGCCTCAAAATAAAAGAGATCTCCTTCTTTAATGCTGTCGTCAAACGAACACACTGATCCCAGTCTAAAAGCATTGGTGTAAGTCGTTTCGTCGAAAGGATTGACCCATTCGGCCTCTACCCAATCTTCGTTGATGGGGTCAAGCACTTCAATCACATAGTTCATGCAAATCCCTTTGAGCGCCAGCCTGCCTTGATAGGTTTGGCTGCACTCCTTATCGTCTTTTATCAAAGCCTCGTCTTCACAAGACAATACCGCTGCGAAGGCGATGAAAGACATAAGAACAGATTTAAGCATCATTGGCTACTCGCGTTGATCCACTTTTGAGTGCGAAGTTTAGCGTTATCGCTGATATCTTTCCAGAATAGGTTGATATCGAAGGCGTGGTAATTCTTGATAAAACGCATGAAGAATCTTTTAGGCACTTTGGGTACGGTTGCCCAAACCATCCCGTCAATGAGTTCGACGTTTAAGCTCTGGGGGTAAATCTCTTTGTCGTAATACAAAAGGCCTTTGTGCTGTTCAAGGGTAGTTGAAACACTAGCGTCCCAAGTGATGGGATTGGTGGTGCTTCTGCCTTTGTAATAGGTCTCATAGCGGTGTTTGGGTACATTGCCGATTTTGTAGGTGTTCCAACTGACGAATCCGCCTATGGCACCGGGCTCAGTAAGCAGGGGTAATTCTTCGAAGTAGTCAAGTGCCACTCCTGCCCCTGGCAAATAAGCGGCAACGAGCTGATCTTGAAGGGTTGTGCCGTCAAAAAATTCCTTGACTAACGCTGATCCGTGCATGCTGCCTTGACTATGGCCAGCGATGATAATAGGGCGCCCATTGTTATAGTGCTTGAGGTAATATTCAAAGGCACGTTTTACGTCTTGGTAGGCAATATCCCAACTCGATCCAACGAGTTCACGATGCTTTTCATTGAATATTTTAATGTGTGCTTGACGGTAAAAAGGCACGTAGACATTCGCTGCCGCGGCAAAGGCAGAGGCTTGGTTGGCCACGCTCAATTCGATCACCTCGTTTCTGACCTCTGGGTCGTTAACATCGGCGTTCCATGCAGGATCTTTTTTGTCCGAAAAAAGCGTGGGATAGATGAAAAAGACATCAGCTTTTTTGGTTTCGTTTGACGAAACGATTGCATTTAAGGCATCAGGATAAGAACCGGGTAGCGCAGCCCAGCTATTGTTTTTTGAATAATCAAGAGCATCAGGAACGGTGGTATGAGCAAAGGGTACTACTTTAGCAGTACCACAACTTGCGAGCGTCAAGGCGCTGGCAATAAGGGTTACAACATATAGATTTTTCATAGGCCCTATAAAGGTACATTGCTTTTCGTAGAGTCGTTTAGCGTAAACGTATATAATGCTTAAAACCAGTCCCATGCCCATCTCTGTTTTTGCCTTTTGGTTGGCCTCATTGCTTTTTTCTTGCTCAGCAGACAGCACTCAACCCGGCGTTTTAGCCCCCGACGAGAATCAAGGCGGCTCTGCGGTTCAAGAAGTGGTTATTTTTAGTGTGAATGATGTGCACGGACGCATTGATAATTTCGCCAAGATCAAACCTATTCTTGGGGCGGCACAAAAAAAATACCAATCAGTATATTTTGTGAGTGCTGGAGATCTTTTTTCAGGGAATCCTATCGTTGACTTTCATCCAGAAAAGGGATATCCTTTAGTTGACTTGCTCTCAAAAACAGGACTCGACGTGAACGTGTTGGGCAATCACGAATTTGACTACGGCCAAGAGGCACTAGCGGCCCGAGTCAATCAGGCGAGCTTTGAATTTATCTGTTCTAACGTTGAACCCGGAACGGGTCAACTACAAGACTTTCCTGATTATACCGTGATTCAAAAGGGGCCGGTAAAGATCGTTTTTGTTGGGGTGGTCGAAACCGGAAGCCGTGGCGGATATCCGCTCACTCATCCGAAAAAAATTGAAGGACTCGACTTTCAAGATGGCAACACTGGCTTCAGCCGTTTTAAAAATCTCAAGGCCGAGACAGGTGCAGATCTGCTTGTGGCACTCACCCATCAGGGCGAAGAAGAAGATCGAGAGTTGCTTAGCAGCTACGACTTCATTGACCTTGTTATTGGAGGCCATACCAATCAGATCTATGGCTATTCGCTGAACAATAAATTCATGGTGATGTCGGGCAAACACCTAGAAACTATGGGTAAAACCACGCTTAAGATTTCAGAAGACGGGTCGATCGATTACGACTTCGAAATCATTGACCTTGCCACTGAAGCAGCCCTTGATTCTGAAATGCTCAGCCTCATTGAGACCTATAACAACAGGCCTGAATTCTATGAGACCATTGGAACCTCAGGTCACGATCACAACCGCACTGAAACAGCCTGTTTTTATACTGACGCCTTGCGCTATGTGGCCGAAGCTGATTTTACCATTCAAAACCGTGGAGGGGTACGTGCCGATTTAGAGTCCGGACCCATTACTCCCTTTGACATCTACACCATTGACCCGTTCGGAAATGGTTTTGAGGCTTACGAGCTCAGTGTCGGAGCACTTGAAGACCTCTTAGAGCAGATCAATACAAGTTACAGCTATTCGTCTGACTTCACGCTCGAGCGTTACGGTGATCAGATCGAGCTAACACAAGGAGGCGCCCAGTTACCTGACGATATGATGCTCACCTTTGCGCTTAACGATTACATCACTAACGAGTTTGGAGACTTATTCGGTACGCCCTCCGTCAATTTTGTAATGACTACGGCCGATTATATTATAGAATACCTCAAGACGATGAATCCTGGGGTAATTGACTATCAAGGGTGCAGTCGTTAAGCGTGCTAGAGTTTTAAAGGGGGCTCTACGTTTTCTTCGTAAGACTTATAGTATTCAGTCATAAGAGAGGTGACCGCATTCAAGAAATCTTTCGATTTGAGAAGCAATGAGAAATACAAGGTGGTATTCTTCGGGCTTGAATCTTCGTTTCGAATGTCTTGAACGTGAGAATCTATTTTCTGAGTAATGATGCTTTCGAGTCGATCTTTGCGATCGAGAAGCTCAGTGATTCCTTCTTGAGACAAGCCTTTGAGTGAGTCTGCTGTCTGATTGAAAATGTTCTTTTCGAACTGCTCTTTGATCTCTCGTAGGTCGCGCAACTGGGTGTATCGCAGTTTACTATGATTATTAAGCACGTGGTCGTTGCACATCTTCGAGATGTATTCAAGAGATTGACTGATATTGTTCAATTGATTGACCATTGAGATGTAGAAGGCACTCGCCTGCACACTCGAGTCTTCAAGATTCTGAATGAAGTGAAACACACTCGCGCGAACGTCTTCAATTTCAGAAGAAAGCGTTTTGACCTCTTTGCGTCCCTGCTTCAATTTCTCAACATCTTGTTTGCTCAGACCTTCAATGTTGAGCTCAATAATACTCTTTGAACGACGGATGACGTTCTCAACATTCTTTGCACTCTCATTGATCACTCCCTTAAGGGTTATACTTTCGGCGCGTTTGATAAAGAATTGTTTTGCTTCTTCTTTCTGGTGCTTATTGTAAGCGATGTAGTTTCTAATGATAATCACTGCTGCCGAAATAAGCAGCAGAATAATGGCGGTTCCGCGTCCAAAGTAGATCAGGGTTAAGATGAGCCCTGACGAAAAGAGCGCGATAATGGCGGTACCGAACCATCCGCCAATCACATTTAGCACCCCGGCAACACGATAAACTGCACTTTCTGCCCCCCAGGCGCGATCTGAGAGCGAAGTCCCCATCGCCACCATAAAGGTTACATAGGTGGTTGAAAGCGGAAGCTTCATTGAGGTCGCAATCGAAATTAAAATTCCTGCTAGAGCCATATTGACCGAGGCCCTAACCATATCGAACGCAGGCGGCAATTCGTTTTTCTTGAGTACAACATTCTTGGTAGAAGGGCGTTCAAACTGTTTGTTGATGCGCTCGAGCAACGGATCTGGAACCAAGTACCTTACGTAGGTTGAGGCCTGAATCGTAAACTTTACGATGGCTCTTGAAAGAAAGTTGGGTTTGAAGCGCTCACGAGACTCCCCTTCACGGGCGAGGTTGATTTCGGTATCGGCCACATAGCGCGCCTTTTTCGAAAACCACAGGGTGAGCACCATGATCATTCCTGACCCCAGCAAAAACAGGGTAGGCGTTTTCACAGCATTCGATAAGACCGCCATATTGTATTCTGAGGCTAATGCCCCAGAAGCTGTCCATAGTTCGTAAGATTGGTAGGCGGCAATAGGCACCCCGATAAAATTGACTAGGTCGTTTCCGGCAAAGGCCAATGCAAGTGAGAATGTTCCGGCTGCGATAATGAATTTGTACATGCTCAGTCTCATGAGAAGGAGCCCAATAGAAATCAAAAACCACACAAAAAAGGCAATCAGCGCCACTAATAGGGTATTTGACTCTATAAAGGCGATGAGGCTCATGCCGTCGGTAAACGAATAAGTGGCAGCCGAGAAACCGGTGCCTTTAATCCCCTTGATCAAGATGAAATTGCTTATTGAAGCAAGTGCGATTCCGCCAAAGATCGCGTTAGAGACGTTAGAGCGGTTCAAAAAATCAAAAGATAGCCATAGGCGTGTGACCCACTGCACCAAAGCCCCGATGGTAAAGGCGATGATTACTGACAGCAAGATCCCCGAAATGATTTCAAGCGCTTTTTCGTTATTGATGTATTGAGAAACGGTTGCCAAGTCGTCACCATTGGCAGTTACTTTAATTATGGACATAGCCAGCGCTGCCCCTAACAGCTCAAAAACAATAGAAACGGTTGTTGAGGTAGGCATCCCGATCGTGTTGAAAAAATCGAGTAACAGAATATCTGTAATCATTACCGCCAGAAAGACGAACATGATTTCGTCGAAGAAAAACAGCTCTGGATTAAAAATCCCCTTTCTAGCAACCTCCATCATGCCGCTAGAGAAAATAGACCCGGCAGCGATTCCGATAGAAGCAACGATCATGATCGTTCTGAATGAGATTGCCTTCGACCCTACAGCAGAGTTCAAGAAGTTTACGGCATCGTTACTTACACCGACAATAAGATCTGCTATTGCCAGTACCGATAGTGCCAGTAAGATGTATAAATAGAGGTTTTCCATTCGGCAAAATAATCGCAAACCTAGCTACAATTCGGTTCAGATAGGTTTAGTAATCGTTAATAATTCAATGTAATAAAAGCGATTTAAGCCTCGTGCAACTGATCAATATTGTCATTTTGTTTAACTTTTATATATTTATTAAGCCTGATAATCAGTAATAATTAAACAAAATTGCCTTTTTGTTTAAGAGTGACGAGTAAAGCAATAGGAAATAATGTTCGTCACTTTAGCAAAATCGCACTGACTACCTGACTACCCATGATTGAAAAATGCCCAAAATGCGCCGGGGAATCTTTTAGCAAGGCGGGGCTCATCGCAGACAAACAACGCTTCAAGTGCAAAGAGTGCGGCTACCACTTTACGGTGAGTAAAGACGGTAAGTCGATTGACGCACAAACGGTAAAACGCGCATTGCAACTCTATCTCGAGGGGATGAGTTATCGTGAAATCGAAGGAGTGCTAGGTGTTTCTCATGTGAGCGTGATGAATTGGGTGAAAAAACACAACATTAAGCGACCTGAAGGTGATCAGGCGGGGTCGAAGCATCAGCTGATCCCACATGACAAGTTGCTCGAACTCATGAGTGATGAAAACTTTTTGAGCTCCTCGAATGTGCTGATCTCAAACGTCAATGGGCGTTACATGGTCTTGACTTTCGGTGCCGCGGCCGCTGAGGTTTAAGGCCCCTCTGTTTTGTTTCTATTCCAGAAGCGCCTATATTGAAAGAATCATTAAAGACGCTATATGCCTGAACAGAAAGACGCCTCTATTTATTGGAAGAAAAATCTCCGCTATCTCGCGATCTTATTGACGATTTGGTTCGCCGTTTCTTTTGGCGCCGGCATTCTTTTTAAAGATGCGCTAGACGCCTTTCAGATAGGCGGATTTCCAATCGGATTTTGGTTTGCCCAACAAGGCTCTATCTATGTTTTTGTCGCGCTGATTTTTGTCTACGTGAGGCTCATGAACAAGCTCGATAAAGAGCACAACTATTACAACGACTAGCGCTATGAGTGTTCAGATCTGGACGTACATTATGGTGGGTCTGACCTTTGCGCTCTACATCGGAATCGCAATATGGTCAAGAGCCGGATCAACCAAAGAATTCTATGTGGCTGGCGGAGGGGTTTCGCCACTCGCTAACGGAATGGCAACCGCAGCCGATTGGATGTCGGCAGCCTCTTTCATTTCAATGGCCGGTCTTATCTCGTTTATGGGGTACGACGGATCGGTTTATCTCATGGGTTGGACAGGCGGATACGTGCTACTTGCCCTGCTACTCGCCCCTTACTTAAGAAAATTCGGTAAGTTCACGGTGCCCGACTTTATCGGTGAGCGCTATTATTCTAAATCTGCGCGTTTGGTGGCCGTTTTCTGTGCACTCTTGGTGTCTTTTACCTATGTCGCCGGTCAAATGCGTGGGGTTGGAGTCGTGTTCTCTCGATTTTTAGAGGTAGACATCACCTCTGGAGTGATCATCGGGATGATCATTGTGCTCTTCTACGCCGTACTCGGAGGGATGAAGGGGATCACCTACACCCAAGTTGCGCAGTACTGCGTACTGATCTTTGCCTTTATGGTTCCGGCTATTTTTATCTCGTTTCAGGTGACAGGAAATCCAATCCCGCAAATAGGATTCGGATCTTCTGGGGCAGAGGGCACCTATCTTTTAGAAAAATTAAACGGACTCTCAACCGAACTCGGCTTTGCTGAATACACCAACGGATCAAAATCGCGTTTTGATGTTTTTGCGATCACAGCTGCCTTAATGGTTGGTACAGCAGGCCTTCCGCATGTGATCGTTCGTTTTTTCACGGTAAAAAAGGTCAGAGACGCGCGCAAATCTGCCGGACTCGCCTTATTGCTTATCGCGATTTTATACACCACCGCTCCGGCTATAGCCGTGTTTGCTCGCCTGAACTTAATTCAAACGGTGAGCGGGCAGCCCTATGCGCAAATGCCGCAGTGGTTCTCGAATTGGGAGAAAACCGGGTTGCTCGGCTTTGAAGACAAGAATGCCGACGGACTCATTCAATATGTCGCTGACCCTTCTATCAATGAACTACGTGTCGACCAAGACATTATGGTACTGGCCAATCCAGAAATTGCGAACCTGCCAGCGTGGGTTATTGCGCTAGTGGCTGCAGGCGGTCTTGCAGCGGCGCTTTCAACGGCTGCAGGGCTTTTACTCGTGATCTCTTCATCGGTTTCACACGACCTCATTAAAAAAGTATTCAAACCCAACATTAGTGAAAAGCACGAGCTCATTGCGGCCAGACTTTCTGCGGTTGGGGCAGTGGTGATTGCGGGTTACTTTGGGATCAATCCGCCTGGCTTTGTGGCAGCGGTGGTTGCACTAGCTTTTGGTCTGGCAGCGGCATCGTTTTTCCCGGCTATCATTTTAGGAATTTTTTATAAAAAGATGAACAAGCAAGGGGCGATCGCCGGAATGGTGATCGGAATCCTGCTTATGATTTTCTACATGCTGAAGTTCAAGTTCGGACTCTTCGACGGGGGTAAAGTAGCCGTCGCTGCACTTCAATCGAAGTGGTGGTTCGGAATTTCTCCTGAAGGATTTGGCTTTATCGCCATGCTCGTGAACTTTGCTGTTTCATTATTAGTAAACCGCTTTGCTCCCGATCCGCCAACCGAGGTTCAAGAGATGGTTGAGACCATCAGAATACCCAGTGGGGCAGGAGAGGCGACCCATTAAATTTGTATTTTAAAGGCCCCGTTTAAAACGGGGCTTTATTTGTTAGCATACACTACATGAGTAACTATCACATTAAAAACTTAGAAGAATATTTTCAGATCTATCGCAAATCAGTTCGCAATCCTGAAGCGTTTTGGGAAGAGATTGCAGAGGAGCACTTTCAGTGGCGTCGCCGCTGGGACAACGTGCTTTCATGGGATTTTGAGAAACCTGAGGTCAAATGGTTCGAAGGGGCCCAACTCAATATTTCAGAGAACTGCATCGACAGACACCTCTATACTAGAGCGAATAAGACCGCTATTATTTTTGAACCCAACAACCCAGACGAGCCTGCCCAGCACATCAGCTATAGCCAATTGCATGCTGAGGTGAACAAGATGGCTAACGTGCTCAAATCAAAAGGGGTCAAAAAGGGCGATCGCGTGTGCATCTATTTGCCAATGATTCCCGAGCTAGCCTATACGGTTTTGGCATGCGCGCGTATTGGCGCCATTCATTCGGTGGTCTTTGCAGGATTCTCGTCAACGGCTTTAGCCACCCGCATCAACGATTGCGACGCTTCTATTGTAGTGACTTCAGACGGATCGTACCGCGGAAGCAAATCGATTGACCTCAAGAAGATCGTTGATCAGGCCCTTGAAGAATGCCCTCAAGTGGGCACGGTTTTAGTTGCCGAGCGGACCAAAAACGAAGTAGTGATGACAGAGGGTCGCGACCATTGGCTTGCTCCGTTGACCGAAGCTGCTATCGATGAATGCCCCGTTGAAATTATGGATGCTGAAGATCCGCTCTTTATTCTCTACACCTCTGGATCAACCGGAAAACCAAAGGGGATGGTGCACAGTAGCGCCGGCTATATGGTGTATACGGCTTACACTTTCAAGAACGTTTTTCAGTACCGTGAAAATGACGTCTATTGGTGTACCGCAGACATCGGGTGGATCACAGGTCACTCGTACATTCTCTACGGACCACTGGCCAACGGAGCCACCACGGTAATGTTCGAGGGGGTGCCTTCGTATCCTGATTTTGGGCGTTTCTGGCAAATCGTTGAAAAGCACAAAGTCAATCAGTTTTACACCGCTCCGACCGCCATTCGAGCACTAGCCAAAGAAGACCTCAAGTTTGTTGAACAATACGATTTATCTTCACTGAAAGTACTCGGCTCGGTAGGCGAGCCCATTAACGAAGAGGCCTGGCACTGGTATAACAACAATATCGGCAAGAAAGAAAGCCCTATCGCAGACACCTGGTGGCAGACCGAAACCGGGGGCATCATGATCACCCCCATACCCTACTCAACCCCCACTAAACCCACCTTTGCGACCCTTCCGTTCATAGGCGTACAGCCCGCTTTAATGGACGAGAGTGGCCAAGAGCTGAAGGGCAACCAGGTTGAAGGTCGACTGTGTATCAAGTTTCCGTGGCCCTCTATTGCCCGTACCATCTGGGGCAACCACGAGCGTTACCGAGACACCTATTTTTCAGCCTTTAAAGGGATGTACTTTACCGGAGACGGCGCCTCGCGCGACGCAGTGGGCTATTACCGCATTACCGGTCGCGTAGATGATGTGGTTATCGTTTCAGGGCACAACCTGGGCACTGCCCCCATCGAAGACGCCATCAACGAACATCAGTCGGTGGCAGAATCTGCCATCGTGGGCTTCCCACACGATATCAAAGGGAATGCACTATTCGGATACGTGATCTTGAAAGACGAGGCACATGAGCGCAATCAAGACAATCTGCGAGCAGAGATTAACCGCCTTATCAGCGATAAGATCGGACCGATTGCCAAACTCGACAAAATTGTCTTTGTACCCGGTCTGCCCAAGACGCGATCAGGTAAGATCATGCGTCGCATCTTGCGTAAAATCGCTTCTAACGACGTTTCAAATCTCGGAGACGTCTCTACGCTGCTCAACCCTGACGTGGTAGATCAGATTCGCAAAATCGTTGGTGTCTAGCCTTCGAATATTCTATAGTCATCAAAGAAAAACCGCCCTTTCGGGGCGGCTTTGGTTTGTAAAGATGTGGTGCAGCGGCTACCTGAGCGTCAATGCGGTAACAAAATTAGATTTTTTTAAGGCATAAATAAATGTAAATTGCAGATCTTGAAAACTTTAAGATCTAACACGCATGTCAAAACGTTCGATTGAAACCTCTCCGATTATCTTGTCAGGGCCTTCTGTGATGGAGGGTAACTTCAAGACAAATAAGAGCCTCCGCATTGAATGCGCCTATCACGGTTCGATAGTCTCTTCTGGCAAGGTATACATCTCAGAGGGGGCCACCTTTAACGGTGATCTTATTTGTGATGGTATTACCGTTGACGGAACGCTTAAGGGCAACATTTATTGCACCGGAAAGGTCATGCTCAATGCCTCTGCTAAAATTGAAGGACGCATCTTCAGCAAGCT
Organism: Flavobacteriaceae bacterium; assembly: GCA_023262185.1. Lineage (GTDB taxonomy): Bacteria > Bacteroidota > Bacteroidia > Flavobacteriales > Flavobacteriaceae > UBA3478. The sequence continues at coordinate 68,777 of JALRDO010000005.1, read as the reverse complement.
TTTCGAGAACAGTTCAAACGAGAATCTCGACTGCTCTATTCGTATCCCAAGCGAATCGGTGGTAAGAGCTGTTGCAGAACGTCTAGAGGCGATGGATCTTGAGCTTCCCCTAAGCAAAGACAACCTTCTGGACGACATCATGGCTGACTTCACCAAGATGCCTACCAAAATCAAGCGCATCGCCGATTACGATGTGGTGGCGGAGACTCTTAGAGTGGTAGAACGCAAATCTTCAGGTCAATAAGCGGGTTAATCCTTCTTGTTCTTAAAAACTAGGTAAGAATAAACAATAGAAAACCCTGCTAAAAGCAGTGTGATTCCTAATATCGCATAAATGGCCAAGTCTTTGGCGACAAGGGGTACTATGGCCATAATGAGGCCTCCTATCATCCAAACCGGTCCGCTCGTTTTGTGGGTTTGATACCACACCTCTTCGCTTTCGAGCGTCCAAGGGGTGCGGATACCGATAAAATAATTGGGTTTTAGACGCGAGAAATACCAACCCAGGGCGGCAAATAGAATACCCACGAGGCTAACGATCCCGAATGGATTCGAGAGTTCACCTGAATGGGTAGAACTCAGAATGAATAGGGCTAACCCAGACATGAAAAGGTGCATAATAAGGCGCAGCCCCGCGAGTTGTTCGGGGGTCACTTTTTTCTTGGGGTCTAGCTGAGGAACGTATTTTAAAATGAAGTACAGGGGCAGGTTGAGTATCAGTAAAAGTCCGATGAGTTCGTCTTTGCTTCCGTAGCGATCAATTTCACCCTTGGCATTCCAGTGCATAGGAACTTCTTCTGGCAGGTCGCCCCAGATGAGAATGAGATAGACTACCGGGACCAGGATAATACTTAAAAGCAGCACCTCACTTAACAGCCATTTTTTCATTATAGATCAAATTTGATTCCTTGTGCTAAAGGTAATTTACTCGAGTAATTAATGGTATTGGTTTGTCTACGCATATAAGCCTTCCAGGCGTCCGATCCGCTTTCGCGCCCGCCACCCGTTTCTTTTTCACCACCGAAGGCGCCTCCGATCTCGGCTCCAGAGGTTCCGATGTTGACGTTGGCGATTCCACAATCACTTCCCCAGTGCGATAAGAAGGCCTCGGTTTCTAGAATGTTGTTTGAAATAATGGATGATGAGAGTCCTTGCTTGACCTCATTTTGAATGGCGATGGCTTGTTCGACTCCACCGCTGTATTTCAAAAGATAGAGAATGGGCGCAAAGGTTTCTTGGTGTACGATATCAGCATCGTGATCGATCTCTACAATTGCGGGTTTGACATAGCATCCGCTTGAATACGCCTCGCCGCTTAAAACACCTCCTTTAACTAAGAATGATCCTCCTTGTGTTGACGCAGCGTTTAAAGCATTAGTATACATTTTAACCGCATCGGTGTCGATGAGCGGCCCCATGTGATTGGATTGATCTAGCGGATCTCCAATCTGTATTTTTTGATAAGCAGCCGCCAGTCGGTCGCGCACCTGATCGTAAACTTTTTCGTGAACAATCAAGCGACGCGTAGAGGTACAGCGTTGACCACAGGTACCCACCGCACCAAATACTGCTGCCCGCATGGCTATGTCTAAATCTGCTTCTGGGGTAACAATCACAGCATTGTTGCCGCCTAGTTCGAGTAGGCTTTTTCCGAGACGAGCGGCGACACGTTGGGCGACATTTTTACCCATGCGCGTAGAACCCGTGGCAGAAACCAGAGCCACGCGATGGTCTTCAGCAAGCCATTTGCCTACATCAGCACCACCGTTGATCACCGAAGAAATACCCTCGGGTAGATTGTTTTCTTTGAGTACTTCTGCCATAAGTTTCTGGCAGGCATTAGCGCATAAAGGCACTTTTTCGCTGGGTTTCCACACGCAGACATTTCCGCAGATCCATGCGAGTGCGACGTTCCAACTCCAAACCGCAACCGGAAAGTTAAAGGCAGAGATGATTCCGACCACTCCTAGAGGATGGTATTGCTCGTACATGCGGTGACCGGGGCGTTCAGAGTGCATGGTGAATCCGTGCAATTGACGCGAGAGCCCCACTGCGAAGTCGCAGATGTCAATCATTTCTTGAACCTCTCCAAGGCCTTCTTGAAGCGATTTACCCATCTCGAGCGAAACCAGCTGACCGAGGTGCGATTTATGCTCACGTAACTTCTCTCCGTACTGTCTCACGAGCTCGCCGCGTGCCGGAGCAGGCATTTTTCTGAACTCCTCAAAAGCAGATTCAGCAGACTGAATTACCGCCTCGTAATCGGTAACGGTGGTAGTGCTGACCTTGGCTAAGAACGATCCGTCAATGGGCGTATGGCTTGAGATTAGGTCTCCAGATCCGCTCCACTTTTGGCCAGTACTTACACCTTTTTCTTCGCTGTTAAGTTGGAGTGCTTTCAGTAGGGTTTCGTGCTTCATTAGGCTCTTTGGGTTTGTGTAGTAAAGGTGCTTTCAAATATTTTATCGGCGTTGCCAGCTTCGAATCCGTCTCTACGCATGTGACGTTTAATTTGATCAAAGGGCAGGTGTGCAAATTCAGGCAAGGGGAGGCGCTCGGCGAACTCTACATAGCTGCCTGATATGGTAGCTTTTTCTCCGTTGGCGAATTCGGCCTCAACCGTCTCAGCCACCGAACTACTTTGTCTAAGCAATCCGTCTGGGCTCACCTTGATTTCTGAGCCTGAATCGTTGAGTTTGATCCCAATCGATTTGAGAAAGGCATTGAATTGCTCTAAGGTGCGATGGGCACCATCGAGCTGGTGAACACTTATGGTGTAATGATTCAAGTAATAGCGGTTGTAGATCACCCAGGCGGCGTATTCGCTCTCTTGAAGCAGTCGCTTGTAGTCTTCTAAGCTAGGAAGCTCCCATAGCGGACGGTGAAAAAAGTCAACCACCGCTTCAATATCGTTAAGGTCTAGGGCGTCGACCGGATCCCTATTTATAGGACCGACATATTTTTGAATGATGCTTTGGGCTTCTTCTGAAAGATCTCCGACACGCAGCTCACTGATAAAAACACGTGGCTGCTCATCGCGCTGAGGGGCGTACCAGTAGGCATCTAGTCGTTTTCCTTCAAAGAAAAAGTGATCGCGTTTTTCGTAGCCGTGGGCTAAAAAAATCTTCTCAAACGAGGCGATTCCTAAATGCGGTACACCTAGCGTTCGAAAGGCGATGTGGTCGTTTACGATTTCAGATTGACTCGAGACCATGCCTTTGTCAATCATGGCTTGAGTGATCTTTTTCACATCAGGAACGCGCTCGCTATAGGTGTTGAACACGCCCTGGAGAATAAGATCGATCGGAGTTGAAGAGCTGAGTTGCATAGCTTAAAGTTACGATTTATAGAGTGCTCCAGATTGGGTTTCTAGAAACGCATTGTAGTCGATTTCTTCTTGCTTGATAAAACCTTTTTGTGGCAATTTACCTGCGGCTACTAGTTCAACGGTAGCGGCAATAGCCGCAGCCGTCGTCCAAGAGATGGCGCGCCATTTTTGACCGGCAATTTCTTTTGGGTAAAAAGCATTCCAATATTCAGCGCGTGCGATTTTTTCTTTGCGCCATCCTTCAACCACGGCATAGACATAAACTACATCGTCGTCTATCGGCGGCTTGGCATTGGTCATGATGCGATCGAGTGTCTCAAGATCTTCTTTCATGATTAGCTCATACATCAAAAAGCGCATGAGCTTGCCATGACCCGGATACCTCATGGTTTTATAATTTAGGGTATCTACCTTTCCTTCAAGGGTCTCACAAAGGGTTCCCAAACCTCCTGAGGTGGCGAAGGCTTCAAATTCTTGCCCTTCAATGGAGATGTATTCGATACCCTCAAGCGAAGGCACCATTTTTCTCACCCCGTTATGAATCACCTCAGCATCGTTCAGGTACTCGTTGAGCACCCCATGCGAAGACCAGGTAAATGAATAGGCCAATAAACCATTAGGATAGCGCGGTAGGGCCCCTACCCGTAGCTCTACATCGCGAAGGCGATCAAAGCTCTTGGTTAAATCGTACCCCATGATTCCGATAAATCCCGGAGCAAGTCCGCATTGAGGCACCATGGCGGTCTCAGCAGTTTTTGCGAGTTCTTGAATATAAGTGGTCGTAGGCACGTCTTCGGTAAGATCGAAATAATGGAGCTTTAGGTCATGCGCAATTTTCGCTAAGGGCTTGTTCAAAAAGAAGGGTAGGGCCGATACGATGGTATCAAAATCTTGAAGCCTTTTGGTTACGCTTGCCGTGTCACTAACATCTAAGATTTCGGTTTTGAAGTTGAGGCTAAAGTCGTAATGAGGAGGCTGTTTGTCAAAGCCGACGACCTCAAAATTTTCGGCAAGAAGCGCACCCACGAGGGTTCCTACCTTGCCCAATCCAAACACAGCAATTTTTTTCATTTGAAACAATTTGATCTAAAATTGTTTCAAATATAACAATCGTAAGGATCAGATCCTCACCACTACCCCCTGAATTTTTTAGTTTTTTTGAAGGGCCCGAAGAGAACGCCCTACCAGTGATCCGGCGCCTGCGAAAAGTCCACCCAACACCGCTGTTACTGCGATCACTGCCGTTGTGTTTCCGTTCAATGGCAATAAGACTCCTATCTTTTGCGTGAGTACGAAATCGTTTGCCGCTCCAATGAGGGCAGCTTCAATGGCCCAATCGAGGCCGATGACGATAAATGGTGCAAAAAATACCCATGGGCCTTTGAGCTTTACGATGTAACTACTGAATCCGGCTGCGATAATAACCGTATACCATTGATTCCACAAACCGAGAATTAAGGCCAACATTAGGGTGAGTACACTATGGATGAGAATGCGTTTCATACTTAGTTTTTTGGAGTAAAGGTTGAACTGAAGCTTACTGCCGACGATTCTTCTGAAGCCTTCATGAAATTCAATTCGTAGTATTCCCCTGCCGCCCAGCGGTCGAGCAGGTCGTCGTAGTGCTTGCTTCCAGGGTTTCCAGATTGCCCCCCTGGGTAGGCGCCTAATGCTTTGGTTTCATCAGAAAGCGCTACAATCATGCGCCAAGATGGGCCGTGATTTTTCTTCATGGCATTAACAATTCCGCCGTTTCCGCCTACCGGAAGGTTAAAGCGAGAGAATGCCGGAAGCCCTTGAAGCAGGTGTGCGACATAGGTGCCTTTATAGGTGGCCCAATCTAAGGAAGCTCCTGTGGCGCTTAACTCATCAAGCGCTTTTACGGCTTGGTCAAAAGAAGCCTTTACAATAGCTGTGGCATTCTCTTTTTCAGCCGTAGCGAGTCGGTCAAAAAAGTCTAACTCAGGGTGATTTTTGAGAAGCCATACCGTTTGGTATGAATCTGGCCAATGTAAGGCTACCTCTGAAGTTTCGAACTCGTCCCAAGTCATTGCATAGAATGTGGTCCACCAGGCCTCCCAAACAGAGGCCCCTAATGAATTTTTGTCGTTGCTATAGTCCCAATCCTTTAAGGTCTTGAGATAGCCCTCTGCACTGCCCAGAGCCTTGTACGATTCGGCTTCTAGAAGCGCTAACATACTAGGTAGCGCCTCTGAGGCTTTTAGGTTGAAATTGTTCGATTGTAATGCTTTGAAATCCTCAACAGATATCTTCTCGAGCGCTCTGAAAAAATCATTGATGGTGCGGTTACGGTATTGTTCGTAATTCGCATCGTATACGTAATACGGATAGGCTTCATCGGTCGGATGTTGATTGGCCGAACTCACGAATTGGCGTTCAGGATTCTTTACGTGCGGATTGTGAGGCTGCGGAATATAACTTTGCCATTCGTGTTCAGGATTCGATCCGTCTAATACAAACTTTCCTTGTTGTTCCCATTTGTTGGCGATCTTACCTTGAATCCAGAGCGCGATGTCGTTTTCTTTCGAAGCGAACACAAAATTCTGAGCTGGGGCCGTGTAGGTTGAAATGGCATCCACATAAGCGTCGTAATTGGTGGCGCGGTTGAGCTTCAAAAAGGTGTTCTGGTTGCTATTGGGCTGATGGCCGATCCATTTCATGGCGAGGTTATCGCGGCCATTACCCTTGAAGCTTTCATCATAGGTGATGGGCCCGTAATGCGTATACCGAACGGTATCAAGGTAGGTTTCGCCGCCTTTCACCTTGATCTCTTCAATCACAGTGTTTATGGGTTTACTTTCTTCTCCGTAGACATAGGCCGTTTTACTCTCGTCTGTAAAGGTGATCGTATACCAGTCTTTTACGTCTCGGGTGGCATTGGTTACTCCCCAGGCAATGTGCTCGTTAAACCCGATGATAACCCCTAAGGCCCCAGGAAGGGTCGCACCCATTACATTGTGATCGGGTGTGGCTAGTTGCATGACGTACCAAATTGAGGGCAGATTAAGTCCAAGGTGTGGATCGTTGGCTAAAATGGGGTATCCGTTCAACGACTTTTCTGCAGAGACAGCCCAGTTGTTACTTCCGTTATCAGGGTCGGGTTGATCAAGGGTCTTGTTTACTAAGGCTATCCCGCTTTTCGATGCTGGAACTTCAGGCACCGTCACCTCTCCGAAATCACTCCAATCGCGTTCTCTTGGAATCACAGGATCTTGATCTGCCAGAAACTCCGGAAAGAGCAGTTCGAAGGTCTCTTTACCAAAAAGGCTAATGAAGTTTGAGTTTTCTAAATCGGCATCTCCTCCGGCGAGCATGTCGGTCATATACATGAGCAGCAAGGCCGACTTTAGAGGTTGCCACGGCTCAGGGGCATAATTGAGTAACTTGTATTCAACTGGATAGTCTTTGGGTTCTAGCGATGAGATGTATTGATTCACTCCTGCGCTATAGGCTTCAATGCGGGCAGCGAGCACTGGATCTTTTAGCATTTCGTCGAGGGCATTCTCAGCGCCAAATACCATTCCTTTTCTGCGCTGGCCTCTGTCGTATTCGATCGCGGCCGCTCCTACTATTTCTGAGAGTCTACCCGCTGCGGCATAGGTCTGAAATTCCATTTGCCATAGGCGGTGCTTGGCGGTGAGGTAACCCTGTGTGCGATACAAGTCAAGGTCGTTCTCTGCGAACACATGCGGAATCAATTGGGCGTCGTAATGCACGGTCACAGCAGCGCTCAGTCCGTCAAGAGCAAGCTGTTCCCCTGAAGATTCGGTGGTTTCGTTTTGCCAAAATCCGCTGTAAGGATTCATAAACTTTCCTAGAGGCGGAAGCGTGCCCAATCCGAAGTGTCCTATGTAGAAGAGTGCCCCACAAAATGCAAGGCTTAGCAAGAGTTTAAATAGTTTCATAAGTTGAAAATAATCAATGTTTTAAGCTAGAACATTTTGTTTAGAGTTGAAGAACGCTCAAAGCGAAAAGCGAAAGGAAAGCCACAAGAAGTATAACGCTTATAACACTGTTCATCACAAAGAAATACAGTACGCTTTTCAACCAACTTTTAGCGAAAAAACGCTTCAAGCTGATAAAGTAATAGCCGAGCCAACCCAGATTTAAAAGAAGTCCGGCGCCATTAAATGCACTTAGCTCAGTTTTGGTTGATGCGAATGAAAGCAAGTTAGTTGCAATCAGTACGACAAATAGACTAGTGGTGATGTGCAGTACAAAAATGAGGTGGTCGATATACCAATAGTGCCGCTGTCTAATGAAAAGCAATTTGCTGAGCAGCGCCAAAATGGGTAGGGTGATGATGAGCAGTTGTGGGATACGCGCATAAATGGCATTACCCACCGCTGAAAGCAACTCTTTAGTGGTGGAGTACTCTGACTTCAGCTCGTAAAATTTGCGGATAAAGAGCAGTTCAAATTCAGTATCTCGCTCTTCGGCCTCAAGGGACTCTTGGTTCGTCAGGTAGTCTTCAAAGTTTTCAAAAGAAAGCTCGATTTCTCCTTCTAATGGAGCCGACGCTTCTGCCATGGCTAGACCTTCGTTGAGCCCATCGTTGAATTCAACCAGAGGCTCAGATCGGGTTGCTCCTGCGATTAAGAAGTAAATCGCCGAAGAAAAAAGATAAAACTGTACAGGGTTGACAAATTGCCGGCGCTTACCTGAAATATAGGCTTGGGTCAGCGCAGCCGGATGAAACAAAAGGGTTTTAATTGAGCGGATGAGTCTTCCGTCATAGTTAAAGGTGCTCGAGAAAAACTGTCCCAATAATTGCCAAACTGTAAGTTTTGAATGAATCACCGCCTGTCCGCAATTGCTGCAAAAATTACCCGCTACAGGGGTGTTGCAGTTAAGGCATGTGACAGAAGGATTCATCGGTTTTTTAGTCTGCAGTTTGGTATACCGATCGAATAAAGGCCTCGGGACTTATGAATCCGTCGCCAAAATTATCGTCCCACGCAGCCAGGGGCTTAGCACCTATAATTTCATCAATTGACATTCCTTCTTCTCTGAGGTCTTTGATGAGGTCTACACAGGTTTGTAGCACATGGGTGTAAGCCTTGAGATCAGATAAGGTACCTACGGCGCCGTGACCCGGAATAATCTTGGTGTTTTCATCAATCATAGCGGCTGCCATCGCGAGATTACTCAACAGCCCGTCAATATCGCCTCCAGAATCAACGTCGATAAAAGGGTACTTTCCGTTGAAAAAGTTATCACCCAAATGGATCACATTTTCTTCAGGAAAATAATAGAAGCTATCGCCATCGGTATGGGCGTCGTTCACATGCATCCCGTGAATGTGCGCGTCTTCGCGGTAACGCAGATTTAACTGCTCGCTAAATGAGATGACCGGCAGGGTTAGTAATGGGGCCGGAGGGGTGTTGCGCCGAGCCGACTGTTGCCCTGATTTAAGGCGATCGTAAACACGGTCTGAGGCAATGATGAGCGCCCCTTCTTTGGCAAGATTTTCGTTACCCCCGGTGTGGTCTCCGTGCCAATGGGTATTGAGTACATAGGCCAGAGGTTTATCGTTTAGGGATTTTATCTGAAATAGTATTTTATCTGAAAGAGGGGCAAACTGATCGTCGATAAGGTAATTCTGATCCGCTCCGGTGACCAGGGCCATATTGCCTCCTGCGCCAAACAGCACATAGATATTTTCAGACAGTTTTTCGGCCTTAATCGTAACCTGGCTGTAGTCGCGTTGGGCAAAGGATAGCGTGCTCAGTCCTAGACTTAAAAGCAATAGATAGTTTTTCATCGGCGCTTATTTTTCTGTAAGTTACGGGTTCTAAAAGACACTTAATCTTACCCCCTCATGAAAAAGTTTATAGCCGCTTTTGTTTTTGTGCTGTTGGCAAGTGCCTGTGCTACCTCACAAGACGATAGTATCACGACGTTTTACCTCATTAGACATGCCGAAAAAGACCGTTCAGAAGGGGTCGGAAACGATCCAGAACTGACTGAGGCAGGCCAAAACAGGGCAGAGCGTTGGGCAGAAGTTTTAGGGCTCGAGCCCCTAGATGCCGTATACAGCACTGATTATAGACGTACCCGTCAAACGGCCGAACCATCGGTTCAAGCCAATGAACTTGACCTACAGCTTTACGACCCCAACGCGGTAGAACCTGCGGCTTTGATTGCCCAGCATAAGGGACAACGCGTTTTGATTGTTGGTCACAGCAACACTACCCCTATGCTTGTCAACAAATTCTTAGGCGAAGAGCGCTTTGAATGGATAGACGATGCTGTAAATGGCAACCTCTATGTGGTGACCATTGTTGGTGAAACTGCTGGCGTTCAGGTCTTGTCTGTTGAATAAAAGTTATTCTCGAATAAGCCGATATAAAAATACTGCAGTGCGCTGGGTGAGTGCCTCAAAGGTGTTGAGATTCACCGTCTCTTGAGGAGTGTGCGCGCCTGACCCCATACTGCCGAGTCCGCCCAATGCGCCATCGACATGTGCCGCGATAAAAGAGATATCTGCCGCCCCCCGCTTACCCGGGTCGTAGGGCTTGATTTCACCCTGGTCTAAAGCCACACTCACATCGCTTAATTGTTTAAGCAACCCCATGTTTCCATCGGTCATTGGCATGGCGGGATACGAATCGGTAAAGCTGATTTCTGCAGAGGTTTGCGGAAGGTTACCCGAGTTGACAATCTCTCGCATCTTGGCGCGAGCACGCTCTTTTTGCTCTTCTGAGATAAAGCGAAGCCCACCGCGCACCTCAGCACGCTGCGCTACAACATTTGTCTTGCCGAAGACTTCTGCCTGTCCGCTTTTGTCGTCATACTCCATAAAGGTGCCTCCGTAAAGTAGGCCAGGATTGAACGTGAGTAGTTCTTCGCCTCGCACCTCATTGTAGAATTCGTTCAAGATACGTGAGATTTCGAATATAGCTCCAGCCCCGGTATTTTCAGAAAACACCCCTGAGGAATGTGCGCGTTTTCCGTGGGTGACGAGATGCCATCCTGAGGCTCCTCTTCTTGCTACAGTGGCGTAATCAAATCCGGTTGAAGTCTCGTATCCTAGGGCATAGTCTGCCCGTTTTGCCGCCTCGATCAGTGATTTTCTAGAGATCGACAAAGGCTTTCCGGTGCTTTCTTCGTCTCCGGTAAAGACAACTTCAATAGATGCATCATCTAAAAGGCCAGCTTGTCTGAGGGCCTTTAGGGCGTAAATTATGATGACGTCTCCGCCTTTCATGTCGTTGCCTCCTGGGGCTGTGGCGATGCTGTCGTTAATGCGCTCAAAAGTTTGAAAGGGACTGTTCTTTTCGAATACGGTATCGAGGTGCCCAATGAGTAGCAGTTTTTTGCCTTGATTGCCTTCAATTTTGGCGATAAGGTGACCGGCACGATTCATTTCTTCGGGCATCTCTTCCCACTCGGTTTCGAATCCGATGCCGTCAAAGGCCTCCCCAAAGAGCTTACCTACCTCGCGCACTCCTTTGAGATTCAGGGTGCCCGAGTTGATGTTGACCACTTCTTCTAAAAAGGCGATGGCTTCATCGTTATTGGAACTGACGAGCTTAACCAGCTGTTTTTCGGCACGCGATAATTTTTGCTGTGCATGGATCGCTGAAGATCCTCCTATCAAAAAGAGGCTAAGAAGTGAAATGAGTGAAATTCGATGGAGCATATATGGCTTCTTTGTATATTGAATCTTAAATCTAAAAAAATAAATGCTATGGCTACGTACACCTGTAATACTTGTGGAATGGCGGTAAATGCTTCTTGCGCTAAATGCGATGTTCCTCTAGAAAACGGAACACTAACCCTCGATTCAGGAGATGAGGTTCAAATTTCTTTTTGCCCTTCATGTGAAGGAAAGATTAAGTCACCTCAATGCTGCGGAGCAGATATGAGTTGCACCCTATGAGCTTAAAAATTTCTATTGCGAAAAGTGCCGTGATTCTTGCGGCCTTTTCTTTTTGTGCGAGCACCGTTCAGGCACAGCGTGTATCGGATAAACAACTCGATCAATTGACCGAAGCGTATTTCTTGCATTCTGCCGAACTGCTCAAAGAGATGATAGCGGTGAAAAATGACGCCGCGATTCCAGAACATGTAGAGGCAAATATCGCCTATGCCCAGCGCGTATTCACCTCGCGCGGATTCACCATAGAAATGCTTGAGACTTCGGGTATCCCACTAATGCTGGCCACCTATGAGCCCAAGCGTGCGAAGCGGACCCTCTTGACCTACCTGCATGTCGATGGCCAGGCGGTAGACCTTTCGAAGTGGTTGCAACCAGATCCTTACGATGTGGTGCTCAAAAAGCCTACGACAGAAGGAGGCTACGTGGCCCTTGAATGGAGCACCTTGAGTGAAGCTTATGATCCGGAAATGCGCTTCTTTGGTCGCTCAACTTCTGATGACAAAGGACCTCTTGCGATGTTTCTTGGCGCCTGGGATGCATTGACTTCTGTGAAGAAGTTGCCCCAATACGGGATTAAAATGATCGTTGATTTTGAAGAAGAGCAGGGTTCGCCTTCGTTACCTGAGGCCGTTACCCTGTATGAAGATAAGTTGAAGGCTGACGCCATGCTCATTTTTGATGGTCCTAGACATGTTAGTAATCTACCGACGCTTACCTTCGGCGCACGCGGAATCGCGACGATAACGCTTGAAACTTTTGGGCCAAAACTCGCTCAGCACAGTGGACATTACGGAAACTATGCACCGAATCCGGCCCTAATGCTTGCTCAGGCATTGGCCTCGATGAAAGACGAGCGCGGACGCGTGGTGATCAAAGGGTTTTACGATAATGTCAATATCACGGCTGAAGAAAAAGCGATGCTAGATGCGGTTCCTGATGACGAACAGGCCATTCAGAAGCGCCTTGGAATCGCTCGGCCCGACGCGGTTGGAGGATCGTATCAAGAGAGTATACAGTATCCTTCTTTGAACATTAGAGGCCTTCGTTCTGCTTGGGTAGGCGCTGAGGTTCGCACCATTGTTCCGGCCACTGCTTTGGCAGAGATTGACGTTCGTTTGGTGCCTGAGGTAGATCCTGTACGTTTGATCCAATTGGTTAAGTCACATTTAGAATCGCAAGGGTTTGTGGTATTAGACAACCGTCAGCCAACCGACGAAGAGCGCGCGCAGCACTCTAAATTCATTAGCATGCATTCGAGCATTTCGTATCAGGCGTTTAGAACTCCGTTTGACTCAGAGGTTTCGGTTTGGTTATCTGAAATCATGAAGCGTTCTTTCGATGAGCCTTTGGTTTCTGTTCGCATGTCGGGAGGATCGATTCCGATTTCACCTTTTGTTGACGGACTCGGCATAGACGCGGTCACTATTCCTACGGTAAATGCCGATAACAACCAGCATAGTCCAAACGAGAACCTTAGAGTTCAGAATTTAAAAGACGGATTGCGTACCTTGATTGCGGTGCTTAGCGCTGAGCCTTATTAGGCTGAAGCCCTTTAACGCGAAAATATTCACGATCTAAATAGGCGTTGTGAAGGCTGTCCCAACTGCTGTAATGTCTGTGGTCTGCTAATGCCGCAGTACTGACACCCCAAAGCGCACTCTTAATCTTAATCTCTTCTGGATTGAGGTTGGGCTCAAGGGTTTTCATGTGGTAGCCCGTGTAAAAGTACAGTGTAGTGTTTTCGAAGCCTTTGCTTGCCTCTTGTGCAAACAGCGATGCCACCCTGTGGTCTGAGTGATCACCCGGATTGCGCGCGGCATCGGTATCGGTCAAATGTAACTCAAGGGGTCGATTTTGCTTGAGTTGAGTCAATAAAGTTTTAAGGGTTCCGACCAAATCTTCTTTGTTGCTGTAGGTCGCCTGCCCATCAATTGTACTAAAGTCAATCACTTGACGGTTGAATAGTTTTTCGAGGCTCTTATTTTCATTCGCTTCAAAGCCAGAACCATCCCCGTTACCATCAGGTAAGCGCATAAAGTATACCGACAACTTTTTATAGGTGTATTTTAACAAGAGATGCCCGTTCATTTGAAGCCATTCGCGCTTCATTTCATAACCGTAATAGGCTCCAGACCCGTAGGCGTTTACGGCAAATCGGGCCGCGGCCAAAGCTGACACTTCTCGCGCCTTGTAATAAGCATCGTTTGCTGTTTTATGACCTGCGTCTCCTGCCGTTAAATGCAGAATCACTGTCTCATCCTCGATGTTTTGAGCACTTTCAAACACCTTGGTTCCCATAAATAGTTGCCAATCGTCTTGGTGTGCCGCGACGAATACACGTGTTGTTTGACCAAAGAACAAAAGTGGAGTAAGTACAAAAAGAAGAAATAATGGCGAGGTCTGTTTCATGGGAATAAAGATATAAACTCTTTGTTTTAAGCACCTTCGGACGAAAATTTTAGTGAACCCTATATTTTTGAATATAAGTGAAAAATATCATATAAAATGTTGAATATGAGTGAATTATTGTAAAATAATATTTTTGAACATAATATTTGTTTTCAAACTGTTGTAGTTTTCTGAAAAATCCGGCGGTACTTTCGTTAGAAATCACGTTCAGAATCAAATGAGTAACAATACCTTGAACCGCTACAGTAAAGCCGTCAGCCAAGATCCGACTCAGCCTGCAGCACAAGCCATGCTTCATGCTATTGGCTTGACAAAAGAAGACTTTAAGAAACCTTTTGTTGGGATCGCGAGTACGGGTTATGAAGGAAACCCCTGCAATATGCACTTGAACTACCTTTCAGTCGACATCAAGAAGGGCGTTATGGCTTCTGATATGGTGGGTTTGATATTCAATACCATCGGAGTCAGTGATGGGATTTCTATGGGAACTCCCGGGATGCGATTCTCTTTACCATCGCGCGATATTATTGCTGACTCTATCGAAACGGTAGTTCAGGCGATGTCATATGATGCCGTTGTGCCCGTGGTAGGATGTGATAAAAACATGCCAGGCGCCCTCATGGCGATGCTGCGTTTAAATCGTCCTAGCATTCTGGTGTACGGCGGAACGATTGCTCCTGGTTGCCACAACCACAAAAAACTAGATGTAGTTTCTGCCTTCGAGGCCTGGGGAGAAAAAGTAGCCGGAAAGATAGATGAGGCCGAGTTTAATGCGGTTGTTGAAAATGCATGTCCTGGTGCAGGTGCCTGCGGAGGAATGTACACGGCCAACACTATGGCTTCTGCCATTGAGGCACTCGGGATGGCACTTCCTTATAACTCATCAAATCCGGCAACAAGTCAAAACAAAGTAGACGAGTGCGACAAGGTAGGCGCGGCAATTAAGCACTTGCTTGAGCGCGACCTGAAACCAAAAGATATTGTGACACGTAGGTCATTTGAGAATGCAATCAGATTGATCGCGGTTTTAGGCGGATCAACCAATGCTGTCTTGCATTTCTTGGCGATTGCCAAGGCCGCAGAAATTGACTTTACCATAGACGATTTTCAAGAGCTAATGGACCGCACTCCATTTTTGGCTGACTTGAAGCCTTCAGGAAAATACCTCATGGAAGATCTGCACCGTGTAGGTGGTGTGCCAGCGGTTCTCAAGTTTATGCTTGAGAACGACATGCTTCACGGGGATTGTATGACCGTAACGGGTAAGACGATCGCTGAAAACCTTCAGGAGGTAGAGGGATTGAAAGCCGATCAAAAAGTCATTTATCCACTCGATAAGCCGATCAAGGCCACAGGACACATTCGCATATTGAAAGGAAATTTAGCCCCTGAGGGTTCAGTAGCTAAAATCACAGGAAAAGAAGGGTTAGAATTCAAAGGCCCGTCACGCGTTTTCGAAGGAGAGTATGCCGCTAATGATGGGATTAGAAAAGGTGAAGTAAAACCCGGAGATGTAGTGGTCATTCGCTATGAAGGTCCAAAAGGAGGACCAGGAATGCCCGAAATGCTGAAGCCTACAGCCGCCATTATGGGAGCTGGCCTCGGAAAGGACGTGGCCTTAATTACAGACGGGCGCTTCTCAGGAGGAACACACGGGTTCGTAGTAGGACACATCGTTCCTGAGGCTCAAGAAGGCGGACCAATCGCCTTGGTACAAGATGGAGACCTCATCGAAATCAATGCCGAAACAAACACCCTCACGCTACACATCAGCGATGATGAAATGAAGGTACGAGCTCAAAAGTGGAAGCAGCCTGAGTACAAATTCAAAAGCGGGGTGCTTTATAAATACATTAAAAATGTCTCAACAGCTTCTAAAGGCTGTGTGACTGATCTATAGTCATGTCAGAAAAACTACACATTAGCGGCGCCGAAGCGGTCATTCGCTGCCTTCTCGCAGAAGGGGTTGACCTCATTTATGGATATCCAGGAGGAGCCATTATGCCGGTCTACGACGAGTTGTACAAATTTCAAGACCAGCTCAATCACGTGCTCACAAGACACGAGCAAGGAGCCACGCACGCGGCACAAGGCTATGCGCGTACTTCGGGCAAGGTCGGAGTCGCTGTTGCTACTTCAGGTCCTGGGGCTACGAACCTCATTACAGGAATCGCAGATGCTCAAATTGATTCTACCCCCCTTGTGTGTATCACCGGTCAGGTAGCTGCCCATCTTTTGGGTTCAGATGCCTTTCAAGAAACTGATATTATCGGAATCTCTACTCCGGTAACCAAGTGGAACTATCAAATCACTCGCGCCGAAGAGATTCCAGAGATCATGGCGAAGGCCTTTTACATAGCCCGCTCAGGTAGACCCGGCCCAGTACTCATCGACATCACCAAAGATGCGCAGTTCGCCACCTTTGACTTTAGTTATAAAAAATGTACCGGAGTGCGCAGCTACAAGGCCGTACCAAAGCTAGATCAGGCTCAGGTTCAGGCTGCTGCAGATGCCATCAACGGAGCTAAGAAACCGCTCATCGTTTGGGGTCAAGGAGTGATCTTAGGAGAAGCTGAAGCTGCATTCAAGGCATTTGTTGAGAAGACACAAATACCAGCGGCATGGACGATTTTAGGCCTTTCAGCATTAGCAACCGATCACCCTTTGAATAAGGGAATGGTAGGAATGCACGGAAACTATGCGCCCAATTTGCTCACCCAAGAATGCGATGTGCTTATCTCTATCGGGATGCGCTTTGACGATCGAGTAACCGGACGCTTAGATGCCTATGCTAAGCAAGCGAAGGTGGTTCACCTTGAAATCGATCCTGCTGAAATCAATAAAAACGTTCACGCAGACTATCCGGTCTTGGCGAACTGCAAAGAGAGTCTTGAAGCACTTACACCGCTTGTACAGACCAAGAAATTAGATGAGTGGATGGCACGATTCGACGAATTGTACGCCAAAGAATACGAGGCCGTCATCGAAAAAGACCTTAAACCTTCAAAGGAAGGACTCACGATGGGTGAGGTGATGGTTGAGATTAATAAGGCTAGCAAGTCAGACGCCGTTATTGTAACAGATGTAGGGCAACACCAAATGGTAGCCTGCCGCTACGCAAGCTTCGTTCGCTCAAAAAGTAATGTGACCTCAGGCGGATTAGGAACCATGGGCTTTGCCCTTCCGGCCGCTATTGGAGCCAAGATGGGCGCCCCAGATCGACACGTGGTTGCGGTGATAGGAGATGGGGGATATCAAATGACCATTCAAGAACTCGGAACCATATTTCAAACCGGAGTCGCGGTTAAGATTGTGGTCTTAAACAACAACTTCTTGGGAATGGTACGTCAATGGCAACAGCTTTTCTTTGACAAGCGCTATGCCTCAACCGAGATGACCAATCCTGATTTTGTGACCATTGCAAAAGGATATCACATTCCTGCTAAAAAGGTAACCGAAAGAGCAGATTTGGCTGCGGCCGTTGAAGAGATGCTTGCCACCGAAGGACCTTATTTCTTAGAGGTGGTGGTTGAGAAAGAAGACAACGTCTTTCCGATGATTCCAACCGGAGCTTCATTAACTGAAATACGCTTGAACTAATGAGCATAGAATCTACCCGTTATACGATTTCGATTTATTCAGAGAATAATGTGGGTTTACTGAACCGCATCTCTGCGATCTTTTTGAAGCGCCATATCAATATTGAAAGTTTAACTACTTCACTCTCTGAAATCCCTGACGTCTTTCGATTTGTCATCGTCGTGATGGTGACAGAGGCACAAGTACAGAAAGTAGTACAGCAGATCGAGAAGCAAGTCGATGTCATCAAGGCCTTTTACCATACTGATGAAGAAACCATTTTCTTAGAGACAGCACTGTACAAAGTGAAGACCAACTTTCTTTTTGAAGAGCGACAAATTCAGAATTACATTAAAGAGAGTCACGCCAGTATCGTAACGGTGGCTCCAGAGTATTTCGTTATTGAAAAAACCGGATTTCGACACGAGACCGATAAGCTGAGAGAGCAATTGGCGCCCTTTGGACTGCTTCAATTTGTGCGCTCAGGACGCATTTCAGTCTCAAAAGCCCCTATGGGAATCTCTGAAATCTTAAATTCGTTTAAAGAAAACCTAACCTAATTATGGCAAATTATTTCAATCAACTATCGTTAAGAGAACAATTACTTCAACTCGGTAAGTGCCGTTTCATGGGCGCTGATGAATTTGCCGATGGGGTTGCAGCTTTAGAAGGAAAGTCTATTGTGATCGTCGGATGCGGTGCACAAGGACTCAACCAAGGACTCAACATGCGCGATTCTGGACTATCAATCAGCTACGCGCTGCGCGAATCAGCCATCGCTGAAAAACGCGCTTCGTACCAGAATGCCACTTCAAACAATTTCAAAGTAGGAACCTACGAAGAGCTTATCCCGAACGCTGACGTAGTGATCAACCTTACTCCAGATAAAAACCACACTCCTGTAATCAATGCGGTTATGCCCCTTATGAAAAAAGGAGCGACACTATCGTATTCACACGGATTCAACATGGTTGAAGAAGGCATGCAAATTCGCAAAGACCTTACCGTGATCATGGTGGCACCCAAATGCCCAGGATCAGAGGTGAGAGAAGAGTACTGCAGAGGATTTGGAGTACCTACCCTTATTGCCGTGCATCCAGAGAACGATCCTGAAGGAAAGGGTCTAGCACAAGCAAAAGCCTATGCGGTTGCCACAGGAGGTCACCGTGCCGGGGTACTTGAGTCGTCTTTCGTGGCCGAGGTAAAATCAGATTTAATGGGTGAGCAGACCATTTTATGTGGGGTGCTTCAGACCGGATCGATCTTGTGCTTCGACAAGATGGTTGAAAAAGGAATCGAACCCGCCTATGCCGCCAAACTTATTCAATATGGATGGGAAACTATTACTGAGGCTTTAAAGCACGGAGGAATCACACACATGATGGATCGTCTTTCAAACAGCGCCAAAATCAAGGCATTCGAACTATCTGAGCAATTGAAAGAGATCATGACGCCACTCTTTCAGAAGCACATGGACGATATCATGTCAGGGCACTTCTCTAAAACCATGATGGAAGACTGGGCCAACGACGACAAAAACCTATTGACATGGAGAGCAGCTACGGGTGAGACGGCTTTTGAGAAGACCGACGCTACTAGCGCTGCTATCGATGAACAAGAATATTTCGATCACGGAATATTAATGGTAGCCTTTGTGCGTGCAGGCGTAGAATTGGCTTTTGAAACCATGGTTGATGCCGGTATCAAAGAAGAGTCTGCGTATTACGAATCACTTCACGAGACTCCGCTTATCGCAAATACTATTGCGCGTAAGAAACTATTTGAAATGAACCGTGTAATTTCTGACACGGCTGAATATGGATGTTACCTTTTCGATCACGCCTGTAAGCCATTGCTTGCTGACTTCATGAAGGGCATTGATACTGATGTTATCGGAAAGGGAACAGCTACAAAAGGGGTAGACAACAGAGCCCTGATAGAGGTTAATGCTCAACTGAGAAATCACCCAATCGAAAAGGTGGGGGCTACACTCAGATCGGCAATGACCGCAATGAAGAAGATAGTTTAGTTTTTGTTTTACCTATCCAATCTACGGTCAAAAAAGGGCGCCCATCGGGCGCCCTTTGTTATTCTAGTTATTGGCTAAAAGTTTATTTCTTGATTTGAGCCACCAAATAGTCTCCGACCTCTGAGGTGCCATAGGCTTGGTTCGATCCGGCTAGGTCTTCAGTGACTACCATGTCGGCCAGCGACTGATTGACGGCCTTGCGAATGTGTTCGGCCTCGTCTTTAAGGTTGAACGACATCTCGAACAACATGGCGGCTGAGAGAATGGTTGCCAATGGGTTGGCGATGTTTTTTCCGGTAGCCTGAGGAAAAGATCCGTGAATCGGTTCGTACAAGGCTACTTTAGAGCCGATAGAGGCTGAAGGCATTAGACCCATCGATCCAGAAATCACAGAAGCCTCATCGGTCAAAATATCTCCAAAAAGGTTCTCAGTGATCAGAACGTCGTAGGCTTTTGGCCATTGAATGAGGCGCATGGCTACGGCATCCACGAGCTCGTAACTAACGGTGACCTCAGGATATTCTTTCTCCATGCTCTGAACTGTCTCACGCCACAAGCGTGAAGTTTCAAGTACGTTGGCCTTGTCGACTAAGCAAAGCTGCTTTCTTCTGCTCATGGCTAATTCAAACCCTTTACGAGCAAGACGAACGATTTCATCTCTGGTATAGGTACAGGTGTCGAAGGCAGTATTGTTGTTGTCTTGACGTCCGCGCTCTCCGAAGTAAATACCTCCGGTAAGCTCTCGTACAAATACCAGGTCAGTACCTTCAATGCGGTCGCGCTTTAAAGGGCTATTGTCTATGAGCGATTCAAATACAAAGGTAGGACGCACATTGGCGTAGAGCCCGAGCATTTTTCTCATGCGCAGTAGGCCCTGTTCAGGACGCACCTTCGCTGAAGGGTCGTTATCAAAACGAGGAAGTCCGATGGCGCCAAAAAGCACAGCGTCTGAACTCGCACACACTTCATGGGTCTCGGGTGGATACGGATCACCAACGGCGTCGATAGCTGCCGCTCCGGTTAGGGCAGGCCTCCATTCGATCTCATGCCCGTATACTTCGGCTATGGCGTTACTGACTTTAACCGCTTCTGCGGTTACTTCTGGGCCGATTCCGTCTCCGGCGAGTAGGGCAATGGTCATTTTCATGCTTAGGCTGTATAGATTTGGTTCAGCATTTTTTCAGTGGCCTTGATGGCCGATACGGTCTGATCAGAGTCTAGACCTCTAGTAATGAATTCGCGCGTGGCTGTCTTCCAGGTGATGGTTGTTTCGCACAGGGCGTCAGAGTGACTACCAGGGGGTATATGAACGAAGTAGTCTATCAGCTGAGGAAGCTCACGAGAAAGTTGTTTGTAAATTTTTCGAATGGCATTTAAGAAGGCGTCGTATTGACCGTCTCCGCAGGCATTTTCTTCATACACTTGATCGTCAATGCGAACGCTCACAGTGGTTGAAGGTTGAAGGCCCTTGGCGTGGGTCAAGACATATGACTCAATCTTAACGTGTTGTGCATAGGCACTTTCACCTAGCACATCAGAGATGATATAAGGCAGGTCGTCTAGGGTCACCTTCTGCTTCTTGTCTCCAAGGGCTATCACTTGAGCGGTGACCTTTTTCAGCTCTTCTTCTCCTAGGGAGATACCGAGGCTGTTGAGGTTTTTAAGAATATTGGCTTTGCCTGAAGTTTTACCCAGGGCATAAGAGCGTTTGCGGCCGAATCGCTCGGGTAAAAGATCGTTAAAATAAAGGTTGTTTTTGGCGTCTCCGTCTGCGTGTATTCCGGCGGTCTGTGTAAATACATTCGCACCTACAACCGGCTTGTTTACCGGAATATGAAACCCACTAAAGGTGGCAACGAGTTGACTCACCTTGTAGAGCGCCTTTTCTTTTACACGGGTCTTTACTTCAGGAACAAAGTCGTTGATCACTGCGATGCTGCTTGCTAAAGCTGCATTTCCGGCACGTTCTCCCATGCCATTGACTGTAAGATGTAAGCCATAGACTCCGGCTTTAACAGCTTCGAGCACATTGGCTACTCCAAGATCGTAATCGTTATGGCCGTGAAAATCAAAACGAACACCAGGATAGCGCGAAAGAATCTCGCGTAGATAACTTGAAGTCTCATCTGGAGTGAGCACCCCTAGTGTATCAGGTAATAAGATGCGTTCAACGGGCTGTTTGACAAGATGATCGAGATAGTCGAACACATAGTCTTTTGAATTGCGCATTCCGTTGCTCCAGTCTTCGAGGTATACGTTTGAGCGGATGCCTCTTTTTTGAGCTTCTTGAAGGTTTTCAGCGACGTTTTTGAAATGTTGTTCTGGTGTCTGCTTGAGCTGATGGGTCAGGTGATTCAACGAACCTTTAGTGAGCAAATTCTGCACCTTTGCTCCTGAAGCCTCCATCCAGTCTAGGGAAACCCCTTGATCGACAAAGGTGAGTACCTCAACACGGTCAAGTAACCCTTTATCATAGGCCCATGAGGTAATGCGATTCACCGCCTCTTGTTCTCCTTTTGAAACTCTCGCCGAGGCGATTTCAATGCGATCTACCTGCAACTCTTCTAACAAAAGCTGAGCTACGGTTAACTTCTCTGGCGCAGTAAAAGAAACGCCAGAAGTTTGTTCACCATCGCGTAGCGTGGTGTCCATGATCTCAATCGGCCGTTGTTTCTTATTCATTGAACTGAGCTTAGAGGCCTATTAAAAGGGTCTTGTTTCGGCGAAACCTTCGATAGAAGATTTGATATCCAATAGGTAATCGATATCGTCGAATCCGTTTTGGAGATTTTGTTTTTTGTAGGCTGAAATCTCAAAGGTTTCTTGCGCACCAGTGGCATTGAGTGTCACCGTTTGAGCACCTAGGTCTACTGTCACTTCGGTCTTAGGGTCTTCTTTGACGGCATCAAAGATGGATTGAAGGAATCCTTCAGATACTTGAACAGGAAGTACCCCAATGTTGAGGCAGTTGTTCTTGAAGATATCGGCAAAGAAGCTTGAAATCACACAGCGGAACCCGTAGTCGTAGATGGCCCATGCGGCGTGCTCTCTTGAAGAACCTGAACCGAAATTTTTTCCACCTACCAAAATTTTTCCTGAGTAGGTTTCGTTATTCAGCACAAAATCAGCCTTAGGGCTTCCGTCTTGATTGAAACGCCAATCGCGAAAGAGGTTGTCTCCAAATCCCTTGCGCTCGGTCGCTTTTAAAAAGCGGGCCGGAATGATCTGATCGGTATCTACATTTTCTATCGGTAGCGGAACTACAGAACTGCTTAGGGTAGTAAATTTATCGTAGGCCATGTGTTAGTCGATTAAGGTTCTAGGATCAGTTACAACTCCAGTTACTGCGGTTGCCGCTGCCACCGTTGGACTGGCGAGCATCGTACGAGCTCCTGGACCTTGACGCCCTTCGAAGTTTCGGTTTGAGGTACTGACAGCCACTTTTCCGGCTGGAATCTTGTCTTCATTCATGGCAAGACAAGCAGAACAGCCAGGTTCTCTAAGTTCAAAGCCGGCCTCTGAGAGGATGTCGAATAATCCTTCATCAATAATAGCTTGACGCACTTTGTGTGATCCGGGTACTAACCAAGCGGTAATGTGATCTGCTTTTTTGCGCCCCTTCACGATTTCAGTGAACGCTCTAAAGTCTTCGATACGTCCGTTGGTACAACTCCCTAAGAACACATAGTCGACCTTTTTGCCGAGTAGCTGGTCTTTTTCATTGAAGCCCATATAGTCAAGTGACTTCTTATAGCTTTCTTTGCTTCCATCGGCCTGCTCGAGAGAAGGAATGCTTCCGCTGATTCCTGTTCCCATCCCAGGGTTGGTTCCGTAGGTGATCATCGGCTCGATTTCAGCACCATTCAAAATAATTTCTTTGTCGTAGGTCGCTCCTTCATCGGTATGCAGCGTGCTCCAATAGCTCATTGCGCTCTCCCATTCAGTCCCTTTTGGCGCAAACTCGCGCCCTTGAACGTAATCATAGGTAGTTTGGTCTGGAGCGATCATTCCACCGCGAGCTCCCATCTCAATAGAAAGGTTACACACGGTCATACGACCCTCCATACTCATCTTTTCGAAGACCTCACCAGTGTATTCTACAAAGTGCCCTGTAGCCCCTGATGTGCTGAGTTTTGAAATGATAAATAAGGCGACGTCTTTAGGAGTCACGCCTTTACCTGGCATTCCCTCAATGTGAATGCGCATGCTTTTCGGTTTAGGCTGCATGATACATTGGGTAGAGAGTACCATTTCAACCTCAGAGGTACCGATTCCGAATGCGATCGCACCAAAGGCTCCGTGCGTTGAGGTGTGAGAGTCTCCGCAGACAATGGTTGCCCCCGGAAGGGTAATACCGTATTCTGGACCCACTACGTGTACAATACCGTTTTTCTCGTGTCCGAGCCCCCAATAAGAAATGCCGTGTTCTGACGCATTGCGCTCTAGGGCAGAAAGTTGATTTGCGGATAGCGCATCGGCTACGGGAAGGTGTTGGTTGAGTGTAGGGGTGTTGTGATCTGCAGTGGCGAATGTGCGTTCAGGATACAACACTTTGATGCCGCGGTTCTTCAATCCCAAAAAGGCTACCGGACTCGTTACTTCGTGCACCATATGGCGATCGATGAAGAGTACATCTGGTCCTTCAGGTACAGAAGAAACCACGTGCGCGTCCCATACTTTGTCAAATAATGTTTTTTTCATGGAGGTTGAAAGCTATGTTTATTGCTTCACTTGTTTTACTAATACTTCGATGTCGTTATCGTCGATTTCTTTTTTCGAATCGGCCATAATCAAGAATTGCTCATACATGGTATCGAGCATCAATTTGTCAAATTCGAACCCTAAGTTTTTAGCGCGGTAGGCGAGGGCTGCACGGCCACTTCTGGCAGTGAGCACTATAGCCGAGTGATCGACACCTACTTCAAGCGGATCTATGATTTCATAGGTTTCTCTATTCTTGATCACACCGTCTTGGTGTATGCCTGAGCTGTGGGCGAAGGCATTGGCGCCGACGATGGCTTTATTGGCTTGAACAAACATACCCATGCGATCAGAGACTAAATGGCTGATTGAATTGAGTAGCTTGGTGTTGATGTCGGTGTAAAGGTCGAGGCCTGGATGTTGACGCATGATCATCACCACTTCTTCAAGAGCGGTGTTTCCTGCCCGCTCTCCGATACCGTTAATGGTACACTCGATTTGGCGTGCTCCGTTACGCGCTCCAGAAATGGCGTTCGCCGTGGCTAGACCGAGGTCGTTGTGGCAATGGCACGAAAGGGTGGCCTTTTCGATTCCCTTGACGTTCGCTTTCAGATAGGCAATTTTTGCACCGTAGTCTTCAGGCAGGCAATATCCTGTGGTGTCTGGAATGTTAAGCACGGTGGCTCCGGCGGCAATTACCTTTTCGCATACACGGGCCAAAAATTCATTGTCTGTTCGACCGGCATCTTCTGCATAGAACTCGACGTCTTCGACATAGCGCTTGGCGTGAGCGACTGCCTTCTCTGCACGTTCGATGATCTGATCTCTAGTCGCTCTAAACTTGTGAGTGATGTGAGAGTCAGAAGTGCCGATTCCGGTATGAATACGAGGTCTAATGGCTGACTTTAATGCTTCAGCAGCCACGTCAATGTCTTTTTCAACAGCGCGGGTCAATCCGCATACTCTTGCGTTCTTGACCAATTTTGCAACGGCTTCAACCGCTTTGAAATCACCTGGGCTAGAAATGGGGAATCCGGCCTCTATGATATCTACCCCTAGAGCGTCGAGTTGTTCGGCGATTTCAAGTTTGCTTTTGGTGTCTAGCTTACAGCCAGGGACCTGCTCTCCGTCTCTCAGAGTGGTGTCGAAAATTTCTACTTTTTCTTTGCCCATAGCGCCTTACGCAAATATTAAATTCAAAAATAACTGCTCTTTGATGCTTTATTTGGGTATCACAGATTATATTACGAAATTCAACCCTTTTATTAGGACCCTATTTTACTAGTATGCAGAGAGTTAACAAAAAATATCCGGCGACACCTAAAAATATGCAAGATCCGGTCTTTTTGCTCATAAAGTCACTGACTAAGGCACAAAAACGACAATTTAAGCTCTACGCCAATAGAATTGAAGGGCACCGCGATTCAAAATTCATCCAATTATTTGATTTTTTCGATCACGCCGAGGCCTACGACGAGCGTGAACTGCTCAAGCAATCTTTTGTGTCTCGCACGCAGTTGGCAAATCTCAAATCGCACCTTTACAAGCAATTGCTCACTTCGTTGAGGTTGAATCCGAGTATTCAAAATCCGCGCATGCTCATTCGTGAACAACTCGATTTTGCTACGGTTCTCTATCAGAAAGGATTGTACCGTCAGAGCTTAAAGATTCTAGAGAAGGCCAAACAAATGGCAAAAAAATGGGATGAAAAGTACACGCAATACGAAATTGTTGAGTTTGAAAAAATCATTGAATCCCAGTACATCACGCGAAGTATGAGTAACCGAACCGAAGCCTTAGTTTCTGATGCTAGAGAACTCGGTGAGGCCAATATGCTCTGCAGCCAACTGTCGAATTTATCGCTTTTGCTCTACGAGCGATTGCTCAAGGCCGGATACGTCAAAAGTGACGATGAATACCGCGATATCACTCAGTTTTTCTTTAGAGAACTTCCAAAAGTTGATTACGAGCAGTTGGGTTTTAGAGAGCGTCTATGGTATGCAAAGGCACATGTTTGGTATAGCATGATAACTCAAGACTTTTTAGGGCTTTTTAAGCACGCTTCTCGTTGGGTTTACCTTTTTGAACAGCACCCTGAAATGCTCACCTCGCACCCCATTTTTTATCTAAAGGCGAACAACTATTTGATGGAGTCTCTTCTGCTATTGAGACACCCTGAGAAGTTCAAAACCACACTCGAGACACTTCGTGAAACCACTGCCTCAGATGCTTTTCCGAAAAACACTAATACCCAAGCACTCGCTTTTTTATATCGAGTCAACAATGAAATGAACCTTCATTTTTTAAAGGGCACCTTTAACGAAGGATTAAAGCTAGTTGCTGAGGTGAAAGAAGGGGTGAAGACTTTTGAGAATCAGATCGATGCACACCATGTGATGATGTTGAATTATAAAATGGCTTGCATGTATTTTGGCGCCGCCAATTATACGCAGTGCATTGCCTATTTGAGGCCAATCATTGCGAATTCCTCTCTGACGATGCGAGAAGATCTCTTGTGTTTTTCGCGTATCCTAGACGTAATTGCACACTTTGAAGCCGGGTTAGATGACGATCTTGACCGCCTTTTGTTAAGCACCTACCGCTTCTTGATTCGGATGAACGATCTGCATCAGGTGCAGCGCCTGCTCATTCAATTCATACGCGAGCTAGGATCGGTATACCCTCAAGATTTGAAAGAAAAATTTAGAGCGCTACACGGGCAGTTGCTACCTCTAGAAGAAGACTACTACGAGCGGCGCTCTTTTCTTTATTTGGACGTCTTGTCATGGCTCGAAAGCCATATCAGCTCAACCCCTTTGGCCGAGGTGGTAGCGCGCAAAAATGCACAATCGGTAAAGGCCTCACGCCTTTAAAATCGTGTGAGACTCATTACGATGAAAGTGATGAGTGCGATCATCCACACGGCGAGCATTCCGATTTTGACACTGCCTGAAAGACGTCCCATGTTCTTGAATAACAATTGAAGAGCAACCAAGAGTAGGCTGAATGCTGGTATTCCGAAGGTCAACACCATACTGATGTGATAGAATATCGGATGATAAGGTCCGCCCCAATTCGATTCCATGTATTGAAAACCTGGGAGCATTAGAATGTCATTGCCTATGTGAACATCGATGAAACTTCCAACGATGAAACTAACGGTTATAACGATTAAGAATACGAGTGTCACTGCGATAATGATCACTCCGAAAAGCTTTCCCACGATTTCAACTATGATGCTTAGTAATTTTCCTATGGCTTTGAAGAGTGCGCTGAACAGCTCTCCAATGAAAGCGAAAAACCCCTTTGCTCCTTCTTGAGCCTTGTGTTGGGCGCCTTTGAAGTTGACATTTTTAAGGTCCTCTTTCACGTTCTGATAACTCTCTTTCACGAAATCCTCAATGTTGCTGAAAGTGGCCGCTTTTCCTTTCATCTCTAGTTTTTGTGAGATGCTAATAGCCTTTGGGATAATGATCCAAAGCACAAAGTAGAAGATCGCAGAGACGCCACTAAACAGCAGTGCCAAGAAAATAAGGCGTACCCAGACGGGATCTATACCGGTGAAGTGGCCGATCCCCGAACAGACCCCTCCGAGCACTTGATTGTCAGGATCTCTATAGAGACGCTTTTTACTACTCTCTTTGAAATGAGTGCGCTCTTGTTTCGGGGCATCTTCTTCAGACACATAGTCTTCGGGTTGTCCCATGATCACAATCACTTCTTCAACGTCTTCTATAGAGATCACTGATTTGTTTTTGCTCGAAAAGAGTTCAGCAATGCGATTTTCGATATCCGCAATGATTTCATCTTTTCCGAGTGTATTGTCGAGATAGGCCTTTATCGAATCTAGATAGTCTTGCAGTTTGGTGTAAGCGTCTTCATCGATGTGATAGACCAGGCCAG
This sequence comes from Flavobacteriaceae bacterium, assembly GCA_023262185.1. Classification (GTDB taxonomy): domain Bacteria; phylum Bacteroidota; class Bacteroidia; order Flavobacteriales; family Flavobacteriaceae; genus UBA3478. The sequence goes on along the minus strand of JALRDO010000005.1, from coordinate 40,922 downwards.
AAAGATTAATGGTTAACGTTTTTTTCATGATTTATTGGTTACCGTATTTATAGCGTGTTGCAATTCGTTCCAAGTGATTTTTAATTCTTCTAAAAAGGCGACCCCTTCTTCGGTCAAAGTGAAGTACTTACGAGGAGGCCCGCTCGTAGACTCTTCCCATCTGTACTGCAACAGATCGGCATTTTTGAGTCGTGTGAGCAGTGGATAGAGCGTACCCTCTACAACCAGCAGTTTGGCCTGTTTCAGGTGCTCTAAAATTTCAGAAGCATAGAGGTCTTGATCTTTGAGAACGGCAAGAATACAGTACTCCAAGATTCCCTTGCGCATCTGTTGTTTAGTGTTTTCAATATTCATATTTCATCTATAATGCACTACAAAGATATAAACAAAAAAAGGTACTATGCAAAACAAAGTACCAAATGATGTAATTTAGCTCCAAGACCTCGCCCATGGAAATTCTTTATGTGTTACTCGGAAGCCTGCTGTTGATCGTCGGAATCATAGGCTGTTTTGTACCCGTAATTCCTGGTCCAATCATTGGCTATTTAGCACTCTTGGTGTTGAAATTTAGTGGAGAAGGCACCATTGGATCGACTTGGCTATGGGTATTTGGAGCCCTCGCAGTGATCGTTTCTATCGTGGATAATATTATTCCGGTATATGCTACCAAACGATTCGGAGGAACTAAGGCCGGAACCATAGGATCATTTGTTGGGTTGGTTTTAGGATTGCTGTTCTTTCCGCCATTTGGGTTTTTATTTGGTCCGTTTTTAGGCGCCTTTGCCGGTGAATTGTACGTGCAACGATCTGACATCAAGGCCGCAGCCAGGGCAGCTCTCGGCTCTTTAATGGGAGTGCTTGCAGGATCGCTATTGAAGTTGGCTCTAGTGTTGTGGATGGCCTGGATGTTTTACGCCGCACTCTAAGAAGAGTGGTCACTCACGATCACCCATTTTCTCTTTATTTTTCGAAGCAGTAAGGTGAAATGCCCCGTTGGGGTATCGTTCTCTCTGTAGAGCGTAAACTTGCCAACTACTTGAATCGTACGCCTGTCCCATTGACGTTTTTCTAAGATGTCAAAGGCTAGTGTGCCCATCGCAGCGCGATTAGGGTAGCGCTTGTTGTATCCTTTTAATGTGTTTTGATAGCCGTAGGTTGGGCCACTGCTGCCCACAAAGATCAGGCGGTCGTCTTCCCAGTATCCTTCCATAAACCGCTGAGTGTCTCCGGCATTCCAAGCCTCGATCTGATGTTCAAAAAGGGCATCTATCGTACGGCTTACTTTGGGGCTGGGTTGTTTTTGTGCGGTGACGTGAAAGCCTGCGCATAGCAGGGCAATAAAGAATAGTTTTCTCATAATTAAAGCGAGGGGTTTCCGAATAAATCTAGAGTATTTCGGCCTTTGGTGAGCTCGAGCATCACCTGGGTTTGCGATTTTAGGGTAGTGTTGTTAAGAATGTGACTCAATGAAACGCCCTTTTCGGCTAGCACTTCTCCAATAAGCTTTGATCGATGGCATTGATGAGGTTCTACCTCTCCACACATCAAAGCCACACGAAAGCCTTTTTCGAGAGCGACTAACAACCGCGCTATTCCTTTGGTAAAGGTCGGATGTAGTTTGGCTTTTTGATAGTCGAGCTTGCCATCAATGTAACAGCTGTCGTCTTTCGGAATACCTCCAATCATATCGCCTATATAAACGTATTGGACGTGATGTTCTTTGAGGTATGCCGAAATGGGTTCTCTGCAAAAATCAGGATTCCACTTTGAATAGGGGTTTGAGCGCACATCTGCGACAACATCTATCGCATGTGTTCTCAACAATTCGAGAAACTCTTCTGGGCTTCGAAGTCCGTAGCCTATGCTGAAAAGGCAGGCCTCTTTCTTATGGGTTTCAGATGATAGGGGCATGTGCAGGATTCAAAAAGTTCGCATATCTTGAAAAGAAAATCAGAACACCTATGAAAGGTATAAAAATCATCGCTTTACTCCTTCTTGTAAACTGCACCGCTCTATGTTATGCTCAAGACTATGGGGCCATTTTGCCCATGAAAGAACGCGCTCGCGTCATCAATGAGTTACTTGAAGATAAGATTCAAAATTATCTGCCAACACTCATGGCCGATACAGGGATTGATATGTGGATTGTGGTATCAAGAGAATACAATGAAGACCCTATCATCAAAACGCTACTTCCGGCGGAGTGGTTGGCCGCACGCAGAAGAACCATTTTGGTCTTTTTCAACAACGGCTCAATGATAGAGACACTGGCTGTCGCCCGTTATGACGTCGGATCAGCCTTTAAAAGTGCATGGAACAAAGAACAACAGCCCGATCAATGGGCGCGACTTCAAGAGATTGTAGAAGAAAGAGATCCCAAGGTTATTGGAATCAATCAGTCTGAATATTTCGGACTTGCAGACGGGATCGTAGCTACCGACAAAGAACAGCTGCTGGAGGCCTTGGGTACAAAACTTGCTAAACGTGTGGTTTCTGCAGAAAAACTTGCCTTGGCCTGGCTAGAGACCCGTACCGACAAAGAAATGGTGATCTATCCGCATATCGAACGTATCAGTCATAACATTATCGCAGAAGCCTTTTCAGAAAAGGTGATCACCCCTGGAGTAACGACTACTGAAGATGTCGTTTGGTTCATGCGTGATAAGATACGTTCATTAGGATTGCAAACATGGTTTCATCCGACGGTTGATATTCAGCGCGCCGATCCTGAACGCTTTGATCACCTAAGAACCTTTTCTAAACGGCCCGACACCCAGGTCATTATGCCTGGAGACCTTTTGCACTGTGATTTTGGTATTACCTATTTGCGTTTGAACACGGATCAACAAGAGCATGCCTATGTGCTCCGCCCGGGTGAAACAGACGCACCTGAGTATTTGAAAAAGGCGCTAGCCACAGGAAACAGGCTCCAAGATATTTTCACCGATAATTTTAAAGAAGGTCGAACCGGAAACGAGGTGCTTGCGATGAGTCGTGCACAAGCCATTGAAGAAGGAATCACGCCGTCTATATATACTCACCCGATCGGATACCATGGCCACGCGGCAGGAACCACCTTAGGGATGTGGGATTCTCAAGGGGGCGTTCCGGTAACAGGAGACTATCCGTTACATCTCAACTCCGCTTACTCTATTGAGCTCAACGCCTCAGTTTTCATCAAGGAATGGGGTAAGGATGTGCGGATTATGCTCGAAGAAGAGGCCTTTTTTGATGAGAATGGGGTGCGTTATATCGACGGACGCCAGACCGATCTGATCATCATCAACAAGCCTTTTTCTACGCTTTAGGCAGAAAGATTTCGGCCATCATGCATCGGGCACTACCGCCTCCGCATTGTTCAATAAGGTTCAACTCTGCATGAATAATAGGGTTGAACGACTCCAATAGGCGCAGCTGATCAGGCCGTAAACTGTTGTAAGCTGTATTGCTCATCACCAGTAGTGGATTTCCATCTTGGTCGCCTACCTGCAGCATATTGCCAGCAAATTGATGCATTTGATCTTCGGTAATGGCCACAATGGTTTTACCAGAGTCTTTTAGCTGTTTCTTTAGCTGTTTGCGTTCAGAGGTATCATCGATGCATTCAAGACAAACCACTGCATAGCGATCTGCGACGCACATCATGACATTGGTATGATAGATTTGGAGTCGCTTATCGTTAACGCTTTGATAGGCGTTAAAGGTGCATGGAGTATATTCGAAGTCTTCACAAAACTCGATGAATAATTCTTCATCAGCGCGTTCAGAGAGTGCGCAGTAGGCGATGCGATTGATGTGATCGAGTATCATGCTTCCGGTACCTTCAAGAAAAAATCCTTCTTCTTCGGCGCTGGTATAGTCGACGATTTCTTCGATCTGGAACCCCTCTTTTTCGAGCAGATCAAGTACCTCTTCACGGCGCTCTTCTCTTCGGTTCTCTGCATACATAGGGTATAAAGCCACTCTTTTGTCGGCATGCATTGAGATCCAGTTATTTGGAAACAGTGCATCTGGGGTATCGCTCCCCTCAGGCTCATCGAATACTACCACTTCAACTCTAGCGCCTCGAAGCGCCGTTACCATGGCGTCGAATTTTACACGTGCCTCTTGAACAATAGCCTCAGGACCAAGGTCAGAATCGCTTTGAAAATAATTATTGACCGCCGTCTGCTCATTCATTCTAAAGCTCGAGGGCCTTACCATCAATAGGTGAGAACTGTACTGTTTCATAACTTGGTGTTATTCGGGTCCACGTGAAAGCGGCAAGGTAGTGCAACGCAGCAGCCCTTCTTGCTTTGCGATTTCTCTAAATGAAATGGTCTCTACGGTAATTCCTCTTTCTCTTAGCCACGCGTTAAGACGCACAAAATGATGGTCAGAGATCACCACAGTGGGGCTGATCGAGAATATATTACTCGTCATATCGTACATCTCTTGGGAAGAGATTTTGAATAGGTTTTCTTCTCCGAAGAGTTCTGTTAAAAAGTCTGCGTCTTCACGGTACAGGAATCCTTCTTCGTGAATGATCGCGTAGCGATCGCCCACCGGTTGAAAACAGCAGTCAAGGTGAAGCGCATTCGTAAAGGGATCAGTATTTGATTTACGCAATTCAAAGGCTTTAACCTGCTTAGTCGTGAAGGTTGACTGCAACCATTCTACCGCGGCTACATTTGTTCTAGCCGTAATCGTTTTAGGGTAATCGGCACCTTTATAATAGCCTACAAAAAGATAGTCGTGGTGGGGCATTACGTCGCCACCTTCTAAATGGACCTCTTGAGGAGGGGTCAAAATTTTACTTGCATCGATGTGTTTAAGAACATGTGCAATGGCCTCAATTTCACGCTCGCGATCGGGTAAGATATTGGCCCTTACAAAACAATCTTTGACCACGAAGCCTATGTCACGAGAAAATATCTGGTTGCAATTCTCGATGACTTCAGGACGAAACACCTCCACACCGTGTTTTAAGAGTGCCGCAGCAAAGTCTTCTAGCTCTCTGACCATGTCGGCCTCTAGCGGATAGCTGCCTTGCTCAATATGAAAACGCGATTTAGGATCGTAGGCTTCTTCAACCCTCGGAGTGGGACCATTGAGCGCTGCTGTGCCTAAGATTACCGAGCGTAACGTCGCCGTTTCGTCGTTCACGTTTAAGTGCATAAACTGTCTTTTGCTGCAAAAGTACAGCGAAGTTTACGAAGAGTCTTGGTGTATAATTTTAGTATTTTTAACCTCATGATTTCGTACGCCAATGCTTTACTTTACGCTATACCCGCCTTTATGGTATTAGTACTATTAGAGGTGGCCTATGGTCATTTTGTAAAGAATCAGAAGTATCGTTTTTTCGATACATTGAGTAGCCTAAGTAGCGGCGTGACCAATGTGCTTAAAGACAGCTTGGGGCTGGCAATTGTTCTAGTAAGTTATCCGTATTTGGCTTCGCGGCTCGCCATTACTGAGCTGTCAGATTCTGTAGTGACCTGGGTCATTGCCTTTGTGGCCATAGATTTCGCCGGATACTGGAACCACCGTTTAAGTCATCACATCAATATTTTCTGGAACCAACATGTCATTCACCATTCAAGTGAAGACTTTAATTTGGCCTGCGCACTGCGTCAATCGATTTCGAACGTGATAGGTTACACCGCGGTGCTCCTGCTACCAGCGGCACTACTTGGGGTGCCCTATTCGATGATTGCAGTACTAGGTCCGTTACATCTTTTCGGTCAGTTTTGGTACCATACACAGCACATCGGAAAGCTCGGATGGCTCGAATACATCCTTGTGACCCCTTCTCAGCACCGTGTGCATCACGCGATCAATCCAGAATACATCGACAAGAACCTAGGCCAAATTTTTTCGATTTGGGATCGACTATTCGGAACCTTTCAAGAAGAACTCGATGAGGTACCACCTCGATACGGCGTGTTAAAACCGGCACGCACTTATAATCCGCTCTGGATCAACTTTCAACATTTTTACAATCTACTCGTCGATGCCTGGCACGCAGAGCGGGTTACTGACAAACTTCGGATTTGGTTTATGCCGACAGGATGGCGCCCTGCCGATGTCGCAGCGCGTTTTGAGCGACCTATTATTGAAGATGTTTATACCTACCAGCGTTACGATCCGAAGAGCGGAATGATCCGAAAGGTTGTGGTCTTTATGCAGTTTTTAGCGGCCATTAGCTTGCTCTTTTACTTTTTCGGCATTTTCGCTGAGCTTAGCAATGCTCATAGGCTGATGATTGGTGGACTCATCTTTTTAATGGTATCGGGGTACACTTCACTAATGGATGGATCAAAATGGGCTCTGGCCTTTGAAGGACTCAAATTGGCGTTTTTGATTGCGCTATACTTTTTACAGCCTGATGTATTTATCGCTTTGGGCCTACCGTATGCATTAATTATGGGCTTGAGCTCACTTTCTGCATTGGCAACTAAATGGGCCCTAGCTGATGAATAAACGATTTACCTCTGCCACCCTCGGACTTATATTGGGGCCTTTGCTTTTTGCCTTCGTTCAATTCGGACCCTCTGCTGAAGGACTCTCGGCAGAAGCCACGGCTGCACTGGCGGTTGCTTTATGGGTAGGAACTTGGTGGGTCACCGAGGCAGTTCCGATTGCGGTGAGCGCCCTCTTACCCATCGTTCTCTTTCCGCTGACTGGCGCCTTAGACTTAGGAACTACCACTGCTGCTTACGGCCACAAGTACGTCTTCTTGTACCTAGGAGGATTCTTATTGGCCATTGCCATCGAAAAAGTCAATTTACATAGGCGCATCGCATTATTTATTATTGCTTCTATTGGCACACGGATGCGCATGATCGTACTCGGATTCATGGTGGCCACCGCCTTTTTGTCGATGTGGATCTCGAATACTGCCACTTCAGTGATGATGCTTCCGATTGGACTGGCGATCATCGCCCAGTACAGAGACCATTCTGATACTCCTGAAAATGAGCATACCCAATTCGGAAAAATGCTGATGCTCGCCATCGCTTACAGCGCTTCAATTGGAGGTATAGGCACCTTGATTGGCACACCGCCTAATTTAGTCTTAGCCGGTATTGTGAAGGAACTCTACGGAGTAGAAATCGGATTCTTAGAATGGATGCTATTGGCCCTTCCGCTTTCTATTTTATTATTGGCCCTTTGTTGGGTATACCTAACGCGCTTTGCCATTAAGTTAAAGGCCGATGATTTTGCCGGTGGAGTAGAAGAGATTAAAAGACAAAGAGAAGCTCTTGGTCCGATTCGCTTAGATGAGAAGAAGGTGGCGGTCGTATTCGTTCTGACTGCTGCCGCTTGGATCAGTAGGTCGTTTCTATTGAGTCCAATCCTTCCGGCCATCGACGATACGATTATTGCCTTAAGTGCGGGTATTGCCTTATTTGTGATTCGTGGATCAAAGCAAGGCACAGCTATTGCCATTTTGAGTTGGGACGATTCAAAGAGGCTTCCCTGGGGTGTTCTCATTCTCTTCGGAGGAGGCTTGGCTATCGCTCAAGGTTTCAAAGATACCGGACTTGCTCAATGGTTTGCCGAGCAGCTCATTACGCTGGATTTCTTGCCCTTGCTTGTTATGACATTGGTGCTGGTGGCGGCTATTAATTTCTTGACCGAAATCACCTCAAACTTAGCTACCACAGCGATGATTTTACCCGTATTGGCACCTCTTGCCTCTGCGATGGGAGTGCATCCGTATATCTTCATGATTGGCGCAACGATTGCGGCCTCTTGCGCCTTTATGCTACCCGTTGCTACCCCTCCGAACGCAGTGGTATTTGGTTCGGGTTATGTCAGCATGAAAGATATGATCAGGGCAGGTCTGGGCCTCAATCTGATATCTATCTTCTTGATTACGATATGGGTATTTTACCTGCTCCCTATCTTCTGGGAGTTGTCTTAGTTAAGATTTTGATTTGACAGATCTGTCAAAGGGAATCCCCAACTGGACCCAAAGATTTTGATCGTCTTTGTGGTCGGCGATGTCTACTCCATAGACCACTTTCGAAACATCGCCATAAACGAAGGTGCCAAAGAGACGATCCCATACAGAGAGCATGTTTCCGTAGTTTGAATCGGTCCACGGTAATTCATTGTGGTGGTGAAATTTGTGCATGTTAGGGGTGACAAAGACGTATGACATTGCTTTGTCAACCGCCAGTGGTAAGGCAATATTAGCGTGTGTAAAGTAGGTAAACAGTACGCTCAAAATGCGATAGAACAAGTAAAAGGATATAGGCATTCCTGTAATCGCAATCGCGATTAGTGCGAAGGTTTCTCTAAGCAGAAAATCGAGTGGGTGGTGACGTGTTCCAGTAGTTACATCTACCTTCTTGTCACTATGATGCACAAGGTGCAGCCTCCACAGCGCAGGCACCTTATGAAGCAAAAAGTGAACGAAGTATTGAGCGATAAAATCAAGCACTACGAGTGCCAGGATCAGTTCTGCCCACACTGGCCAATCGACCATGCGAAGCAGGCCAAAAGAACTGCTGTCAAGCCATTGGTAGAGCAAAGCGGTTAATGTGCCAAATCCTACGTTGATGGCCATTACCATTAACAGAAGCGACCCGTTTACACGAGCATGACGCCACTTTTTGTAGTTGAAATTTACTTGGGTGTAATAGCCTTCTGCGATCCAGAAAACACCGAGTACGATAAAGATCCATGCCGCCTTCATCCAAACCGGCATGAGTTCAAAGAAGTTCAAAAAAGTTTCCATAGCATCACGAATATACGCAATAACAAAAATTGATCTAACGGCCTTTAGTGGGGTGGTAACTTCTTACGGCGTTCTGTAAGACGTCTTCGCGATCAAACGACATGGGCTTGGTTTGAAAATTTTGATACAGTTTCATTTGATCGTCATAGTGTAATCCGTCTTCGCGATTGCTGTTTCCGTATGAGATGACCGATTGATAATGCGTCTTGTTCTCTCTAAATTGAATGAGTGCGATATACGATTCGCCGTTGGTGATACGGTAGCGTCCGTCTTTATAAGGCGCACCGTGCATGGCCGTAACCACGTCTGGAAGGCCCCAGATGGGTATGTTTTTATCGCCACGCACTAGTTTTTGAAAGTCGCCAAGGGTGATGTCTTGGCTATTGAAATACTTGTCCATGTAGCGGCTAGTTTTCTTTAAAGCCTTGTGAATAGTGGCTGCATCAAAGGTCTTGTCTGGGCCCAATTGTGACCAGTAATGACGCAATTGATAATACAAGATGGCATAGGCCGCGGCTCCCTTTGAGTCGGCAGAGACCACGCGATCCCAGGTCTGTATTTTGCGTAACAATCCTCCTACACCTGGGTAATCAGCAGGATTCATGTCAAACAGCGCATTGAGGTTGACATAATTGTAGTTGAGCGGATCGGGTAAGGTGTGGTCGTATTTAATTTTCTTGAAGGTTTGAAAATCGATGGTTTTATGCGCTTCTAAAAGCTCAAAAAGTCTGGTGCTTCGATTGTTGTCGTAGCGTTCGTAGCCCATAGCCTCTGGATAATCGTTGGGGTCAGGATTGTCCGCTAATGATGAGGATTTAAAAGGGCTGTGATTCGCATTGTACACATAACCTGATTGGGGTTGTATAACCTGCGGAAGGTCTTCGGTTTCGTAATAGTTGTCCCATAGCGTGGCGTAGGTGTTTCCTGGTACCACACCCTTCCAATTGTATCCTTCTGCGCGAATCGGCATCTTGCCGTTAGAGATGTAAAAGATGGTATCGTTACGGTCGGCATAACCAATATTGTAACCAGGTAGCGCATTCATCTTCAGAGTGTTGTAGAACTCGGTAAAGGAGCGCGCCTTATTCATCCGCCACCACTGTTCTAAGGCCAATATGGTGGTAGTACTTGGGGTTCGCACGGCATAAAATCCTTTTGCGTTTTTTAAGGTGGGCCCATAGATGCTAGAGTAGAAGGTGCGGTTGATACCGATTTTTAAACCAAAGAGTTTTAAATAGACCTTAGCCTTGTGTTCCTCAAGCGTTAGTTCATCCTCATCTACTCGATAAGTCAGCGCTTTTTTATCGAGCATTTCAAGCTTGTACAAGTCGGCCTTGTCTTGAAAATTAACCGTGTGTGTCCATCCTAGATATTCGTTAGCACCCGTAAGCACACAGGGGGCTCCAGGAAACAAAGCACCAATGATATTGGTGCCCTCTTCACTCACCAGGTGTGCTTCGTACCAAGAAGTCGGGCCTTCTAGAGGTTGATGCGTATTGATGGTGAGGTAACTAGCATTCTCTCCGGTCTTCGTGCTTGACAGGGCGATAAGGTTTGACCCCTGTACGTCTTCATCTGGAATCTCTTTTGGGGTTTTGTTATTTACAATTTGGCTGACTAACTGATCTGCTGCATTCGAAACAAAAAGTTGCAATTGCGAATACGCGATCATTTTAATTGGGGTTATCGGAAACAGTTCTTTCAAGATTAACTCTTCTTCGTGGGCCTGGGCATAGGCATTCAAGCCCGCAGCGTACCCCTTGATGACACCCATAAAGGCATCGCTCAAGGTGTGTACTTGTTCTCTTGCGGTTTTTTCAGCCTGGATGAGTTGTTGTAAGAAATCTGCAGGAGCTCCTTTGAGTCCAATAGCTCTTGAAAGCTTAGCGTCACCTGCCAAATAACTCAATTGAATGGTTTGGAAATCGTCTTCTGCATGCGCCCAAGCAAGTCCATAGGCGACCTCGGCATCGGTTTTGGCATAGATGTGTGGCACGCCGTAAGCATCTCTAATGATCTCAATATTGTCTGGATTTATTTGAGCGAATAGCGAAAATAGAGGAGCAAAAAGCAACCCTAATAGAAGGTGGTTTTTCATGGTATTTATTTGCAACTTGTAAGTTATGAAAAGATTGACTGAGCAAGAGCAACTAAAGTGGCTGAGTGAGCGACTTCAGTATCCGTGGAAACTGAAAGAGGAACAAATTTCACTGATGGTCTCGATGCATTCAATGCAAGAGGTGCACGAGCTATTGACCCGTCTTTCAAGAGTTTCCTATGAACTCAACCACCATCCGGATACCCTTGTAAGAGTCAAGGATATAGAGGTTTCTTTGACCACGCATGATGCGAACGGATTAACGCTTCTTGATTTTCAATACGCCCAAGAGGTAGAACAAATTTTGGACAATATCGAGCGTCTAAGGACTATCTAAATTTCTGCTTCAAGAAATGCTGAAGGTCTTTATTTGCCCCGTAGAGTACCAAGATGTCTCCTTCTTCTAAAATGTTTTCCGCAGAGGCGACTCCTTGAACCTGGTTTTCAACCTTGCTGTTTCCGAGCAGCGAGGTCACTTCAACCTTCTTAATAATAGTCAACACTAAGAGGTTGTATTTTGACCTGAACCCAACTTCTTTCAAGGTTTTTCCGATATACTCTTTAGGCACGGTTGCCTCGATAATGCTGAAGTCGTCATTAAGTTCGAATGAATCAACTACATTGATGAGGCATAATTTCTTAGCCCATCTCTCGGCGGTTTCTTCTTCGGGTCGAACGATCTCGTCGACGCCAATTGCCTCTAGGACTTTTTCGTGAAGCGGATTGATGGAGCGGCTGATAAGGCGCTTTACTTCTAAATTCTTGAACAGTGCGGTGGCCATCACATTAGCCCCTTGGTCTTCACCGATACCAATAATGACGATGTCAGTGCTTTTCAATGGCAAACCAGATACGGCGAGCTCATCGGTGGCATCCATCTCCATGGTATAAGTGATCTTTTCGCGGTAGGCCTCGACTTTGGCAGCACTAGTGTCAATTCCGATTACCTCGTTTCCTTGGCTAGTAAGTTTTTGACCTAAAGAGGCCCCAAAATTTCCGAGTCCGACAATGATGTATTTCATTTCTTAGTGAATGGTTATTTCTTCTTTTGGATATCTGTAATTGCGCACTACCTTCTTTCTGAAGATAGCAAAAAGAACGGTTAGGGCGCTGACCCTTCCGATGAACATGAGAAAGATAAGTACCAGTTTACTCACCGAGCTTAGCCCTTCTGTGATTCCCATGCTGAGTCCGACCGTGCTGTAGGCCGAGATACACTCAAATGCGATATTCAGCATTTCAATCTCTGGTTCTTGACTAGAGATGAGCACAATTCCGATGCTGATGACAATGATGGACAACGAGATCATAGCGAAAGCTCTCTTAATGGTAACCTCAACGATCTCGCGTTTGAAAATCTCGATGCGCGAACTTCCTTTAACCAAACTTAAGATGTTCAATACGGCTATGGCAAGGGTTGTGGTTTTGATTCCACCCCCAGTTGATTTTGGAGAGGCCCCTACCCACATGAGAAAGAAGAGCAGTAAGGTGGTCGGAAAAAGGAGTGAAGCGGTATCAACGGTATTGAATCCGGCCGTACGCGGAGTAACTGCTCCAAAAAAGGCAGTGATCAGTTTTCCGGAACCGCTGTGACGCACAAGGGTATTGTTGAACTCAAGTAAGTAAAAGGCAATAAATCCCCCTGCAGTAAGAACGGCTGAGGTGATCAATGCGATGCGACTATTTAGCGTAAGTACCCAAGGCCTGTGATTCATGTTCTTGGTAAACGAAAAAGCACGCTGTGTTTTGTACTTGAAATAAGAGGTGATGTTCTCCACAATAGGGAACCCTAGTCCGCCTAAAATAAAGGTCAGCGCTATGATGATCTGCAGACCGTAATTGAATTCAAAGGCTCCTTGTTGCAGCGAGTGTTCAAGGGTTGAAAATCCGGCGTTACAGAAGGCAGAAACGGCATGAAATATGGCGAAAAACACCTGATCTCCTAAACTGCTAAAGCTTGCCCTGTCGACATTGTAAAAGATGAGCACTCCTGAAAGCGCCTCGATTAGCAGCGTGATGATGATGATGTGCTTGAGCAAGGTCAATTCTTTCCCAATCGTGGCGTTTGAGTTAATTGCACTCATTGCGATCTGTTTTTCATAACTGATCTGCCCTTTGAAGAAGTAACTGAAATAGCTTACAAAGGTCAAAATCCCTAATCCCCCAATTTGAATAAGTAGAAGGATGATTCCCTGTCCAAACACGGTAAAATCAGTTGCTGTGTTGACCACAATAAGCCCCGTGACACAAACCGCGCTGGTGGCGGTAAATAAGGCGTCTAGAAGCGAAATGCCATTGTGAGTTGCACTTGGGAGTGATAGCAATAGCGTTCCGAATAGGATGATTGCCACGAAACTGATTAAAAACAGCTGGGCAGGGTTAAGGTCGGTCCTTTTATACTCTACCTTTAGATCGAGTAGACCTTTAAAGAAGAGCAGGCCAGCCGAATACTTTTCAAGATGCAAGCGGGCCAATTCTAGCGTGAGTTCTGCAGACGAATCTCCGAAGAAATGTATCCCTAATAAGAATAAGGCGAAACTTACCCCTAGAAGGTCAATAAGCGCTATGTTTTGTCGTATCCTTTTTCTGTCTAGAATGTACGAAAGCGCCGTGGTTACCACCCCTACAAGAAGCGCATAGTAGTAGTAATTTTCGATTTGCGTCTCGACCTCAGCCGTTTGTTTGAAGCCAAAATCTAACAGTAAAAGAATGAGTATAAAGAGACTCGTCCAGAATGAAAACCTGTACAGGTATTTAGGGTTAAATAACATGGCTAGCGCAGCTGGATGGCGTTTGGTGAACCACTAAAGACACTATTAATCTATGAAAACGAATGGTATAGCTCAGATTTGTTAGGTCAAAGGTAGAATAAACGCAGCATTCAGTGCGAAAAAGATCAATTTTCTGCTTCTGCCTTAGTTCTTCTGGCGGATTTTTGAGAGTTTATTAGAGCCCACATTCGGTGGTGTCTCTATGCTGTTCGACTGAGCATTTTCTGTTGAAGCATTCTTAACAGATCCACAAGAAATCAGAGATATACTCAATATTGCAATGAATATCAGGGGTATAATTGGTTTATTCATAATTTTTTATATACAAATTTACGAATAAAACAATATTAGTCTTGTACAATAAATTCTTTTGGATCTTTTTTCTGAAATTCTGGTTGAAGCGTCAAATGATTAATACCATATTGTTCAAGTAAAAGTGATTCAATTTCTTGCTGAAGCGCCGTGAACTCAGAAATATTGAGATCGCCTTGAAGGTCGATGTGTGCCTCTAGATGTATTTCGGTGTCGTTTAACTTCCACAAATGAATGTGGTGAAGTTTCTTGACTTTCTCAAAGGCATGCACGGTTTCAATCACCGCTGCTAAATCGACTTCATAGGGTGTGTACAACATTAATATCTGAGTGGAGTCTCTCAAAAGTTGGTAGCCTAGATATATGAGGTATAGCGAAATTAAGATGCTTAGAATAGGGTCTATTAGCTGCCAGTCGTAGAGTGAGATGGCAATGGCTCCTACCAGAACGGCTACACTCGCTAACAGGTCTGAAAAGAGATGCACATAAGCCGAGCGAATGTTGAGGTTATTGCTCTGTTGATTTTTTAAAAGCAATACACTTAGACCATTACCCACAATGGCGACTACCGAAAGGTAGATAACGGTTTGTTCTTCTATAGAGCTCGGGGTCAGGATGCGCTGAATCGATTCATAAATCAGCCAAAATGCAATAAGTATTAATGAAATGGCATTAATAAAGGCCGCAATGATTTCTGCCCGTTTGTACCCAAAAGTCTTATCTGTAGTTGCTTTTTTGTGGGCAAGCCTGTTCGCGGTATAGCTCACTATGAGTGAAATCACATCGCTCAAATTGTGCACCGCATCCGACAGAAGCGCCATGCTTCCGGATAAAATGCCACCAATGAACTGTCCGACCGTAATACTGATGTTCAGAACTATCGTCCAGAAAAGCCTTGTTCCAGAAACCATATGGTGATGGTGATCATGCTGACTCATGTTATAAAAGTAACTAAAGAAGTCTAGCCTTTACGCTATTACTTCAATCGTCAGTAGAAGCGCGCTTCAGCTTGTCGTTTAGGGTTTGACCCAAGCCTTTGTCTTCAAACCATTCAGCGACAATAAGATCGACATTCGCTTCGTCTAGTGCATATAAACTCTGATAAAGCCTCTGAGAACCTTCTTCTAAATCTCTTTTCTGAGAAAGTTCAACTAGGGTATGTGGGCTAGAGGCAAGGCCCTGATGCCCGAAAGAAAGCACGCCTAATTTTTGATCCCCAGAATAGTTTTCTAAAAAAGCCCTAAGGTCATCGACTACCTTAAGCGCTGTTTTTGGAGCGTAGTGTTTTTTGGCCATACCAGGCGAATCCGCAGGCTCAGATAAGGCCGATTCATACACTTCTGCTTCGGGTACTATAGATTGTATTGCCTCGAGGGTGATAGCTCCAAGCCTATAAATGAGCGGACGGTCATTGGCGTCAAAACCAACAACCGTTGATTCGAGACCTTTCTCGCAGGGTCCTCCATCGAGTATCAGAGGAATGCGTTCTCCTAGGTTTTTTGCTACATGCTCGGCAGAAGTTGGACTTACCGTGGTGTAGCGATTGGCACTTGGAGCGACGAGCGGAAATTCTACTGACTTTAGAAGCTCAAATGCCATTGGGTGCTTGGGCATGCGTATAGCGACGAGCGGGCTTCCTGCAGTGACCTGATCACTTATACGCTCGTTTTTTTTCAATAGCAGGGTTAGTGGACCAGGCCAAAAGTGCTCGGCTAAACGTTGGGCGTTAGCACCCATTTCAATCACCAGTGAGGTCAGTTGATCGATCGTGTGTATGTGCACAATGAGCGGATTGGTGGCCGGACGTTCCTTTACCTTGTAGACCTTTGAGATTGCAGTGGGATCAAGCGCATTTGCCGCCAATCCGTAGACCGTTTCAGTTGGCATGGCAATCACCTGACCTTCTTTCAGAAGTTGAGCAGCTTCAGCTATGTCTTTTGAGATCTTCACAGCGCAAAGATAGATGCTGCTTCGCTTAAAACCCTATGTAGGATAAGTTGGTTGTGTAACTCGTGTTACTAAGCGTTAGAAAATCAGAGCTTACTTTTCGCTACATTTAGTGAACCAACCCTTGTAAATAAGATGCAGTCAAAGAAGTCTAAACAAGAACTTGAAGATCTCATCAGCAGGCTTTCAAAAACCATAGCAACCGCCGGATTGACACTGGTACTTCTTGTATCACTCTTATTGATTGGTACCTTCTTTGTAGACGTGCCACAAGTGCGTATGATGGCTGCACCTGCCACTGAAACTCAAGATCTTACTGAAGAGAAACTCCCCATATTTGATGCGGTTGCGCAGTCAGGTGATGAGCAACTTCAGTTTGGATACGCACTGCTCACCCAAACCGACGAATTACTCGGACCACTTGCGGATGACCCAAGCAAACGCTACACCGGAAACGCCTTACAATGCACTAGCTGTCACCTTAATGACGGCGCTAAAGATTACGGTATTTCTTTGGTTTCAGTCGATCAACGTTTTCCTCAGTACAGAGGAAGAGAAGATAAAATGGGAACCTTGGCTGAGCGCATTAACGGATGTTTCACTCGAAGTATGAACGGAAGGCCTTTGGAGGTCGACCAGCCTGAAATGTTAGCCATGATTGCCTACATCGAATGGTTAGATGATTATCTAGAGGTTGATCCTGCTACGGTCAAAAAAGGATTGAAGCCCATAGAACTTCCGAATCGCGCAGTCAATTTAGAGCAAGGGGCAGCGGTTTACAACACACAGTGCGCTGTTTGCCATCAACCAGACGGCCAGGGCTTAAAGAATCCTGATGGATGGACCTACACCTATCCACCTCTATGGGGTTCTAACTCGTATAATAACGGTGCCGGTATGAATCGCGTCATTACTGCGGCTCAATTTATCAAGTACAACATGCCTTTTGGCGTTAGCCATGACAATCCGATTCTTACAGATGAGCAGGCCTATGATGTTGCGGGTTACATGAATCAACAAGAGCGTCCGCAGCGCGCCAATCTTGAGCTTGACTTTCCGGATCGGATTAAAAAACCCATGTCAACCCCTTACGGACCCTATGCCGACAACTTCTCTATAGAACAGCACCAATTGGGGCCATATCAGCCCATTATGGCATTCTACCAAGAGAATTTTGGGGTCAAAAAAACCAAATAGATTAGTCCGATTCAGCCGACCCAATAATTTCTTTGAGTCGGATGAGATCAGAGGTCGGATAACCGTACTCTGCGAGTAAGCCTTGAGTAATAAATGGAATTATTGGCGCCTTGTTGGGTTCAGGGCTCATCACCGTTCCTGAAAAATGAATCTCTTCAAAACCTTGAGAAACAAAGGTCTTGATGTTCGCGGCATTGACTCCTGAACCAGGCATCATGCGCACGCCTCCTCGCTCATTCAATTGAGCTAGTAATGACAAGCCGTCAATCGCCTTTTGTTGTTGACCTGAACTTAGAATTCGATCTACCTGATGTTTTGCTAATAGGTCATAAGCAGCTACAGGATCTGGAGTGAGATCAAACGCACGGTGAAACGTAAATTCTGTACCCGAAGAGGCCTTGAGCATGGCCAAGAGCTGTTTTTCGTTTATCGAATGGTCTTCATTTAGCGAGCCGCACACAATACCGTTCACTCCCAGCTCTACGGCCATTTGAATGTCTCTTAAAATGACATCAAGCTCATCTGCACTGTAAATGAAGTTTCCACTTCTCGGGCGGATCAGAACATTCACCTTAATGGTAAGTTCGTCACAGACCTTTTTTATCAGACCAAACGATGGAGTCACGCCACCTACTCCGAGCTCGGCGCAAAGTTCTATTCGATGGGCACCCGCTTCTTGTGCATTTTTGGCAGAGGTGAATGAGTTGGCACAGACTTCAAATTGCATTTTGATTTGTTTAAAAGGTTGCGCTGGTGCTTCCGCCCTCGCAAAAAATGACAGAGCCGTTCACTGCACTTGACTGACCACTGGCATAGAAGGCAATAAGTGCAGCCACTTCTTCGGTGCGGGCAAAGCGCTCGATGAGCGACTGTGGACGCTCAGATTTTATGAAGGCCTGTGCTACCTGATTAGGATTCTGGTTTTGTTGTGCGGCCTTTTCTTGAATGAAACGCTCCGCCCCTTCGGTATAGGTTGATCCGGGCACAATGGTATTGACGGTTACCCCACTATTGCGCGTTGTATTCGCCAAACCTCTAGAAAGGGCATGTAACGCAGCTTTTGTGCTGCTATACGAGACCATGTCTTCAGGTGCCAGATAGGCACATTCGCTAGAGATAAACAAAATGCGTCCATAGTTTGAGGCCAGCATCTGAGGCAAATAATGTCGGCTGAGCCGCACCCCACTCATGCAGTTTACCTCGAATTGTGCATACCAATCTTCATCACTAGTGACTGAAAAATCTTTTGAGGTATAAATGCCCACATTATTGATGAGTACATCGATGTTTGGCGGAAAAATGCTTAAATCGATGGGCTTTGAGAAATCGCAAACTACGCCGTCAATGTCAGCTTCTTTGCATGAGTATTGTAAGCGCTCCACGGCGGCAGAGGTGCCTTCTTTGGTTCGTCCATTGAGGAAGATCTTGTGCCCTTGATTGGCGAGCACTCTGGCGGTTTCAAAACCAATACCCGCAGTTGATCCAGTGATCAGAACGCTGTTTTTCATGCTTTATGCTGGCTCAATTTACCACGGATCTAGACCTAGAAGTTTTCGTCCTAGTTCAGACAAGTCTGCTCTTTTGTATCTGGTCTGTTCCCATTTTCTGGGGTCTCCAGGAAAGGCGTAACCCTCTGGGGCAATCCGTGCGCTCATGGAGCGCACGCGCCAATCAATAAGTGCTTCATTGGCAGGGTCGGCCGGCATCATTGAAATGTACTGGGCAATGCGAACCTTGTTCTCTGACTTGTTGGGTCGGATTCCGTGGGCCAGTGTGCTATTGAAAATGAGCATATCACCTGCCTCTAAAGGCACCTTGACCAATTCGTCTTCTAGCCCCTTCATATCGGGTTGAAAACGGTTTCGGTCTTCGGGCTGGGTAAGCTTCCAGGTGTCGTAATTACGGTATAGCCACGGAACGCACTGAAATCCTCCCATATTTGGGTCATTTTGGTCCGCTAGAGCTAACACGCCCTGTACGTTTTGAGGTCGAGTTTCGGGATCGTAATCCCAATGAATAAAACCTTTTTGCTCATGGCCAGGCTTTTGCGGAAAGTTGAGATTTGCGCGATCGATGGTTACCCAAAGTTCGTCGCGCCCCCATATATCCCTGAAGGCGTCGTAGATCTTTGGACTCTGACGGTTCTCCCACATCAACGGGTGATTGTAGGCCTCTACCATTCCTGTTCCGATCAGCTCTTTCATTTGCATTTCTGCACGAGCCGGCGCGTACCAAGTCGTAGGGTCGTTAGGATCTTTTTCTTCAAACTCCCATAGAAATGAAGCGGTCTTGGCGGCTTGTTCTCTAGAGATTGCTTGTTTGATCACCACATATCCGTTCTCTATCCAAAAGCTCCACTGTTCTTCGCTTAGGGCTTTAAGCGGCTCTCCACCTTCGCGTTGATTGAGGCGGTAGCTACTTGATTTATCTACCGATGGATTACCAGGAATCTCAAGATGTTCGTTTTTAAGTTCCATAAAAGACGGTTTTAAAAATCCTTCTCTACTCTGAACCCTTGTAATAGCCGATCTCTAATCGATCTAAAACCTTTAAGTGGCTCTCGAGCCGTGTTTTGTAAGCGTTTAAATTGCGCTTGTCAGCCGAGGTCCATCCTATTTCAGCGATACCGAGTACTCTAGGAAACATAAGGTACTGAATATCTGCAGATGTTGTTACGCTTTCTGTCCAAAGAAGTGCTTCTGTTCCGATGATGCGCTCCGCAGAAATTCCTTCAACGAGTTGATCGGGAGACCAATCGTAAGCTTTCTCAATGGGGAGATATCCGGCCCATTTAAGACCTATTGGGGTCAGTGAATCGTATTTCATATCGAGGTAAGCATGAATGGCAGGCGATATGATGAGCTGGGCTCCTTTATCGTAAGCTTTTTTGGTGTTTTCTGAGCTGGCCCAATATTGAGAAACGGTGTTTTGATCAAGGTTTCCGTGTGATATTTCATCCCAACCGACAGGGGTTTTGCCCAAATCTTTAACGGTCTGAAGGGCAAAATTGACCATTTTGACGTAATCGTCCTCTTCGGTGACATGAGACTCGTCTCCGCCGATATGAAGGTAAGGTCCAGGGGTCAACTGTGCCAATTCTTCAAACACATCCTTTAAGAAGGTGTAGGTGATTTCTTTATCCGCACATAGGGTAGAAAAACCGACTTCGATTCCGGTGTACAGCTCAGGAGCTATACCGTCACAGTTCAATTCTGGATAACTAGAAAGCGCTGCATTCGTATGTCCAGGGAGGTCAATTTCCGGAACTATGGTGATAAACCGTTCCTGTGCGTATGCCACTAAATCGTTGTACTGTTCTTGAGTATAGAATCCGCCATCAGTGCCACCCACTTCGGTAAGCCCACCGTGTGTGGTTAAGTTAGGCCATTTCTTGATTTCTATGCGCCATCCTTGATCGTCTGCAAGATGCAAATGCAAGGTGTTCACTTTATAAAGGGTGATTTGATCGATGAGTTCTTTTACCGTTGGGGCATCAAAAAAATGACGAGCAACGTCTAGCATCACCGAACGATAGCTGTAGGTGGGTTGATCTGAAATACGCACGGCCCTTAAGTTCAAGGCCTGCTCGGTATCGGCTTGTAGAAAGAGGGTCTGTCGCAGTGTTTGCCAGGCGAAATAAACCCCAGCAGGACTTCCGCCTTTGAGCGAGATACCATCCCCATTGATCTCAAGCAAATAGGCTTCATTCGCTAAAGAGGGGTCAACATTGAGCTGAAGAGCGGCTTCTGCACCGCTAGCCTTAGTTAAGGATAAACCGTGAATACTTGCCTGATCTGTCAATACCTTGTCGAAAGAGTCCGCCTCTTGTGCTGAAAAGCCATTCAAACTGTAGGATGCGTTTTCTTGAAGTGTAAAACTTCCGTTCTCAAGTGTTACTGTATCGGCTAGGGGAATCAGCTGCTGATAAGCGGCTCCATCTGACTCTGGTTGGGCGCAAGACAACAGCAGAAATGCGCAAAGTGAAAAGAAGGGCAGTGAACGGATCATAGTCTTGAAATTGTATTAGTAATAATAGCGCTTAAAGGCTTCGATGGCCGCGTAATCAGACAATCCTAATTGACGGTAAATATCGGCGGTTTCGCGGTTACGGTCTTCAGCTCTGACCCAAAATTCGCGAGGATCGTTGCCTTGGAACATGACGCCGTCTTTTTGTGTTTGGTGGAAGAAAATGGCACGGCGCTTTCTTCTCACCTGTGCCGGACTCATTGGAACAGCCATGTCGATTTCATAAGGCTCGTATTCGTGCCAAGCACCGCGATACAGCCAAACCCAACAGTCTTTCAAGAAGGGTTCTTTACGCAGTTGACTCAGCGATTGTTGAAGGGCGTCGATACAGAGGCGGTGCGTTCCGTGCGGATCTGCTAAATCACCCGCAGCATAGATCTGGTGTGGACGGATGTTCTTGATCAGATGGTTCATGATGTCGATGTCGTCTTGTGAGATCGGCGCCTTTTTAACAGCTCCTGTTTCGTAAAAAGGCAACTTCAAGAAATGAACGTTCTCATCTGGTAGACGAAGGTAGCGCGTCGCAGCGATCGCCTCGCGTTGTCTGATGATGGTTTTGAGATTGCGTATCTCAGCCGATGGAATCTCACCATCTTTGAGATTGTCAATATTAGCCCTTAATTCTCTTAAGGTATTGCTCTCTGCCCCCAGCATCATGTCACAGGCTACCTCAATAAATTTTAGCGCTTCTTGATTCGACACGGCGATGCTTCCAGAAGTCTGGTAAGCTACGTGAACCTCGTGACCTTGTGAGATGAGACGATCGAGAGTTCCTCCCATAGAAATCACATCGTCGTCGGGGTGAGGGCTAAAAATGATAACTCTTTTCGATTTAGGTCGGGCACGTTCTGGTCGGTGCGAATCGTCTGCATCGGGTTTTCCGCCTGGCCAGCCGGTGATCGTGTGTTGTAGACGGTTAAAGATTTCAATGTTTAAATCGTAGACCGATTGAGTCTCAAGCAAATCAGCTAGGGCATTTTCATTGTAGTCAGACTCTGTCAGCTTCAATACCGATTTACCCGTTTTACGGCATAACCATACTACGGCCTGATATTTTAGTTTGTCGTTCCACTCACAGGTTTGAACGATCCAAGGCGTTTTAATGCGGGTCAGTTTTGCCGCAGCCTCTTCATCTAATACAAACGTAGTATTCTTATGCGTTTGAAGAAAAGAGGAAGGAAGCTGACTGGTCATAGTACCCTCAATGGCTTGCTGTACCACCTCACTTTTTTTCTGACCCCAAGCCATGAGTACAATGCGCTTCGCTGAGAGTACTGTTGCAATACCCATGGTTATTGCGCGCTTCGGCACGTATTCTAAGCCTTGAAAGCCCTCTGCGGCATCTTCTCTGGTGATGTGGTCAAGATTGACCAGTCTTGTTCTTGAGTTTTGATTTGAACCGGGTTCATTGAAGCCGATGTGTCCGGTTCGACCAATTCCTAGAAGCTGAAAATCAAGTCCACCAGCAGCCTCAATTTTTGCCTCATAGTCTTGACAATAGGCGCGCACCTGATTTGCTTTGACCTCTCCATCTGGTATGTGAATATTTTCGGGTTTGATGTCAATGTGGTCAAAGAGATTTTCGTGCATGAAGTAATGGTAACTCTGCAGATTTTCTTTGCCCATAGGCCAATACTCATCGAGATTAAAGCTCACGACATTTTGAAAACTCAACCCTTCTTCTTTGTGCATTCGCACTAATTCTGCGTATACGCTAAGTGGAGATGAGCCCGTTGCGAGTCCAAGCACGCAGTTTTTGCCTTTTGCCTGTTTTGCACGAATGATATCAGCAATTTCTTGTGCAATCAGCTCAGATCCTTTTGCGGCTGAGGATACGATTACATTATGCAGTTTTTCGTAACGGTTTTCTTCATGGGTTCCCGGAGCTTTGTAGGTCAGCTCGGTTGTCGGAGTCTTGGCCATTAATGGTGTATTTTTTGTTAAAAAAGACTGAACGAGAAATGTATTGGTTTATCCCGTAAGAACAAACTTTTAAGGTGATTTTTTCCATCTAATTTCGCCGACTACCGCGCTCTTCGAAGCTGTCTTTCGATGCGCTTTAAGATCGATTCAATGGTCTGATCAGGCTCAATCACATTGTAATTCTTCCAAAAGTTAGGATCGCTAAAACCACTTTCAGAATCTACCATGATCACAGAGGTTTTCAGACGTTCACTTCTAGGCTTTACCTCTTCCTTTTCAGCGGTATCCCATTGTGTAAAGGCCATTTCAGCAGATACACTGTAGTTTCGATTGAAAAGACGTTTCTTCCAGTTGATGGTAAAATCCATCTCAAGATCTGCATAATTGAGTATCGGATCTGAATCAGAAACCCCGTAATCGATACGATAGGCGACTCGGGTCGGCTCAATCTGAAGGGATTTAGGTTTTTTGCGTACAAAGAGTTTTGCAGCTTCTTCGCTATTGGTAATATTCATCTCAAAATTTGATCGTGCCAGGGTGAATGAATCTACCGTGATGTACAATTCGCCTTGATAAAGGGGTTCGAACACCTCTTCTTTTTGCTGAAAATGGATGATGTAAACGTCATTTTCATCGTAACGAACAGTTCCGTCTAAACGAAAGTTATACTTGTCAATACTTTCGTCGTCCAAAATATCGTTGCGATGGCTGAGCAGGTCGAGGTAGAGGAGGTTGTAGGGTCCGCCCTGTAATTTTAAAGCGATGGTGTCGAGTGGCTTGTAATCATTACGCTTGCGTGACTCGATGACATAGGCTCCGTTTAATCCCTCTTTTATGTGGTTTTTCTGTATTTCAATGACAGCCTCCGTAATTGAGAGATTTCTGTTTCGGCGATTAATGCGTTCTCTAAAGAAAGACACAGCTGTCTTTGGCTGAAAGGGCTTCTGTTTGTCGTAGCGGTCTATCATTTTAACGACAATGGCTTTAGCGTCTTCTCTGTTGTTTACATCAACACCTTCAAGGCGGATAGAATCACTGATTAAGCCAACGCTGATACTCTCTTTCCGGCTGTCTTTTTCGCCAAGGGCGATACGCGCTGTCCTGTACCCGAGGTAAGAAACAATGAGGTATGTGGGATTCTCGTTTTCATTGTACTTAATACTGAAGATTCCATCGTCGTTGCTGACCGTTGCATAAGAGGTGCCTTCAAGCCGAATAGAGGCCAAAGAGAGCATCTCGTTCGTTTGGGCGTCGTACACCTCGCCTTTGATAGTAAAAATCCGATTGGTTTGCGCAAGTACCGAAGCGCTGCAGAATAGTGTGAAAACGATTCCAAGCCCAACCTTTTTTAGGATACCGAGTTCATTTTTCATAATATTATTAGCAATTCTTTATGGTATTCTAAAGATACCGCAGAAAAAGCGTTTTATCATGATTACAAAAGCAAGAGTATTATCGGTCGACATCTTGAGAGGGCTCACGATTATGTTAATGATTGTAGTGAACAGTCCGGGCAGCTGGAATGCGGTTTACGCCCCTTTTCTTCACGCTGAATGGAACGGCATTACCCCAACCGATTTCGTGTTTCCGAGTTTTCTTTTCATCGTCGGAGTTTCTATTGTTTTGTCGATGCAAAAGCGCATCAATGAGCAACCCATTGGAAAAACCTTTCAAAAAATCTTTTTTAGAAGCCTCAAGATTTACGCCGTCGGAATCTTTTTATGGATTTGGCCCGACTTTGACTTGACCCATGTGCGCTATGTAGGAGTGCTTCCGCGCATAGCGACTGTTTACCTTATATGTGCAAGTATTTATCTCTTTACTAAACGTTCAGACCATCTGAGATTGGTGGTGGTACTGCTTGCGCTCTATACCTTTATTATGGTCTTTATTCCGGTTCCGGGAGTGGGAATGCCTGACCTTTCAAAACCCATGGCCAACTGGGCAAATTACCTCGACAGCTTTTTGCTTCCTGGAGTGTTATGGCAAGAAACATGGGATCCTGAAGGAATACTTAGTACTGTCGGAGCAGTATGCACGACGCTACTTGGAATGACAGCCGCACACCTTTATTTAAAAAGTGAAGATCAGACTAAAAAATTATTGACCATGATGAAATTGGGAGCGCTATTACTCGGTTCAGGCTACTTATTAGGCTACTTGTTTCCGATCAATAAAGCCTTATGGTCAAGTTCTTTTACTCTTGTTACCGCAGGCGTTTCACTACAGGGCTGGGTGCTGTGTAGCTTGATTTTCGATCAAGGCAAAGAGAGGTCTTTGGCATTAGTGGAGGCCTTTGGAAAAAACCCTATCGTCTCTTATGCCCTTTCAAGCCTTTTAATTTCAGTGTTCTACAGTGATTACTTTCTGGGCTTTTCGATCAGTAAAATGTTTGTCGGAGCCTTGACAGATGCAGGCATAGCGGCAAAGCTCGCCTCATTAATCTATGCATTGCTTTACGTGATTGTCATTGGACTACCGACCTGGTGGCTCTTTAAAAAACGCATATTTATCAAACTGTAAAATCAAATCAATGAAACAACTCTTATTAAGCTTAGTGGCATTGACCTCAGTCGGCGTATCGGCACAAGTCTCGCTTTTTAATGGAAAAAATTTAGACGGGTGGACCATTAATGGTACCGAGAAATGGTATGTAGAAGATGGGCTTTTGGTGTGCGAGAGCGGTCCAGACAAGGCCTATGGATACCTTTCTACTGACGCCTATTACGACGATTTTGTGCTCGAGCTTGAGTTTTTGCAAGAGGCAGACGGAAACAGCGGTGTCTTTTTCAGATCAACCGTTGAAGGCACCATTGTTAGCGGATGGCAAGTTGAGGTAGCTCCACCCGATCACGACACCGGAGGTATTTACGAGTCATACGGACGCGGATGGCTTATCAAGCCAGACAAAGAAAAAGACGCCTACCTCAAAATGGGTGAATGGAATCACATGCGTATCATCTGTAATGGCGATACGGTAACCACCTTTTTGAATGGGCACGAAATGGTCAGCCTGACCGATGAAAAGATCGGAGAGGGCAAAGGCGGAATCGCCCTCCAAATTCACGACGGAGGGGGTATCAAAGTAAAATGGAGAAACATCAAACTCACTGAACTTTAAAATGAAAAACTATGTAGCACTCGGTTGGGTCGCAATCCTATTGTTTTCTTGTGGCCCCGTAGCAGACAAATCCTCCGAAGTTGAATCGGCTTCAGAGTGGATCACCTTATTTGATGGAACTAGCCTTGACGGATGGCGCGCCTACAATGGCGATCGTCTACCACCGGGGTGGGGAATCGTCGACGGTGAACTCACTTTTAGTACTGAAATGGTAAAAGAAGAGGACTACGATTACAAGGGCAGTCGCGATCTGATTTATGCCGCCAAAGAATTTGAGAATTTTGAGCTCTATCTTGAATGGAAGATTCCTCTTGGTGGCAACAGCGGAATTTTCTATCATGTGCATGAAGGCTATGCTGGAATTCCTGAGGTTTCACCAGAATACCAATTGATTGACGATTTGCACTATACCGACTTTCACGACATCACCGCATACAACAAGAGCATTGGAGTGACTGAACATCCTGAGAAATTGCAGCCGCTTCAGTCAACCGGGGCTGATTATGCGATGTACGTTCCTGATGTTAGCAATAAAAAGCTCAATCCGGCCGGAGAGTGGAACAGTTCGAAGATTGTGTTTACGCCCGAACGCGTAGAGCATTGGTTGAATGGAGAATTGTTGTTGAGTTTTGAGCCTTGGTCAGAAGATTGGGAGGCCAAGAAGTCAAACGGTAAATGGGGATTGGCTCCTGACTACGGCAAATTCAAAAAAGGATTTATCGGACTCCAAGATCACGGGAGTTCGCTATGGTTTAGAAGTATTAAAATCAAAGAATTATAGAGATGAAAAAAAGAGAGTTTTTAAAAACGATGACACTGGGCGCAGGGGCTACAGCCCTTCCGCTATCTATTTGGTCATGCGCTTCTTCAGCGCCTAAAATGATTCGAACGGCTCATGTAGGGGTCGGAAATATGGGAATGGCAGATTTAGAAGCCATCGCATCGCATCCGCAAGTAAAGGTTGCCGCATTATGTGATGTTGATAGCGAGCACCTCAAAGCAGCTCACGCCTTATTCCCAGACGCGCAGGTGTTTGCCGACTACAGAACCATGATGGAGCAATTCTCAGATCAAATTGATGCCGTTGTGGTTTCAACTCCTGATCACACTCATGCACCAGCCTCATTGTTGGCGATGGAATACGACAAACCGGTTTATTGTCAGAAACCCTTGACGCACTACGTTTCTGAATCTCGTGAGATGCGTCGAGTAGCGAATGAGAAAGGATTAATCACCCAGATGGGAATTCAGGTACACTCTTTTTACGACTATAAATTGGCGACCTTACTGATCCGCAAGGGGATCATCGGAAAAGTGAGTAAGGTGATTGCTTGGTCGAACAAAAATTGGGGCTACGACGGACCGGTTCCTGAAGGAGCCGATGCCGTACCTGAACGCCTCGATTGGAACTTATGGCTAGGAACCTCTTCAGAGCGCCCTTATAAAGAAGGATATTATCATCCCATGAACTGGAGAAAGCTAATGGATTATGGCTGTGCTACACTGGGGGATATGGGAGTTCATATTTTCGATACGCCGTACAACGCATTAGACATTGACGTTCCAGATACTATTACCACCTATTGCCGTGAATCAAACGGTTATGGCTATCCAGAGCGCAATGAGGTCCATTATACTTTTGAAGGCACCGCCTACACTACGCCTGAATTTGAGTGGGTTTGGTTTGATGGTGCTGAGGGGCCGGTGATTACCGATGAATTGGAATTGCCTAACGGAGATGCTTTACCTGATCAAGGAGCCATGTTCATAGGCGAGAATGGTCAACGTCTATTGTTGCCGCACTTTCAGCAACTTCCTCAGTTGATCGTAGATGGGGCCTATGCAGATTATACCATTGCTGACTTCGACACTGAAGGTGTTATGGGAGAACCTGTGCGCGATTACGCCGCAGAGTCACCTAAGCACTACCATCAGTTTATTGATGCTTGCCTCGGTAAGGCAGAAACTTCTGCACCTTTTGATTATTCAGCACGCCTAACAGAGACCATATTGTTAGGAGTAATCGCCGGAAGGTTCCCAGGTAAGACACTTCATTACAACAAGCAGGCCTCGGCCTTTGAAGAGGCAGAAGCCAATCAGTATCTCAGTGGAGAATACCGCAGTTTATAGTCGTGCATTATGGCAAGTGGATCTGTACATTTTGATTTAAAAGAGAACAACTGGAAGCGGCTCAAAACACATCGTTTTGAGCTCGCTGTTTTAGGGTGGGGTGCGGTTGAAGCTCATAATTACCACCTTGCATACGGAACCGATGTCTATGAGGCTGATGGTATCTTGAGGCAAGCTGGAGAAAAAGCATACGCCAAGGGTGCCAACTTTGTGGTATTGCCTACGGTCCCCTACGGGGTAAACACAGGGCAAAGTGATATTTACCTTGACATGAACCTCAATCCGAGTACGCAGTTTGCGATTCTCAAGGATCTCATCACCGTATTGGATCGTCAAGGTCTCAAGAAACTACTCGTCTTTAACAGTCATGGCGGAAACGATTTCAAGACCATGCTACGCGAGTTGGGATTACTTTTTCCTGAGATGATGTTGGTTACCTGCAGTTGGTTTCAAATGCTCGACAAGAGTCTTTATTTTGAAAAAGAAGGGGACCATGCTGACGAAATGGAAACCTCGATTATGATGCATTTGCGTCCAGATTTAGTGCTACCTCTAGCTGAAGCCGGAGACGGTGCTGAACGCAAGCACAAGGTGAAAGCCATTCGAGAGCGATGGGCTTGGGCCGAACGCAAATGGTCTTCTGTGAGTGCGGATACTGGAATAGGAGATCCAAGTCAATCAACTGCTGAGAAGGGTCAGCGTTATATGAATGATGTAACTGATAAAATAGCCGAGCTCATTTGCGATTTATGTGAGCTCGATCAATCCAATATGTATGAATAAAACCATAACTTTTACGCTTTGTGCGTTGTTGCTTAATGCCGCATCTGTGAAGGCACAAGACTGGCCTGCCATGGGATTTTTTAAGGCCAAGAACGATTCTATCATGCAGATTACCGATCACACTTCGGTAGTGTTCATGGGGAATTCGATTACTCAGGGTTGGATCTCAATGCGCCCTGAATTTTTTAGTAAAAACCAATTCATCAACCGAGGAATCGGCGGTCAAACTACGCCTCAAATGTTATTGAGATTCAGGCAAGATGTCATTGATTTGAATCCTAAGGCGGTAGTCATTTTAGCCGGTATCAACGACATTGCTGAGAACACAGGCCCCATTTCGATAGCAGATATTGCGAAGAACCTAGAAAGCATGGTGCAGCTGTCGCTTGCCAATGAAATTATTCCCGTGCTTTGCTCAGTACTACCCTCTAACTCTTTTCCATGGAGACCGCGCATTACCCCAACCGAAAGTGTGATTGAGCTCAATGGATTGATTCAAAACATTGCCAGCCATTACGGTGTTCCATATGTGGATTATTATACCCCAATGGTAGATGACCAGCAAGGGTTAAAATCAGAGTGGGGATACGACCCCGTGCATCCGAATGAAGAAGGATACAAGGTCATGGAACCCATTGTCATGAAAACATTACATCAACTTCTAAATTAGGGGCACATGAAAAGATACGTTTTAGGGGCACTGACACTACTTTGCACAATACCCCTTTTAGCCCAAAACGCAGAGCGCAGTGATTTTGAAGGACTGTGGGTTTCTGTCGATGACGTTTCAAATCAGCGTAAATCAGAAATCAATATCTACGTTGAGGACGGAAAGCTTTACGGTCAAATTTCTAGGCTATTACTTGCAGAAGATCAAGGAAAGCGCTGTGTTGAGTGTAAGGGACCAAAAAAGAATCAGCCCATTGAAGGGCTGACGATTATTGAAGGTCTAGAATGGGATGGCGATGCCTGGACAGGGGGCAAGATTTTAGACCCCGCCAATGGCAAGCAATACTCGTGCACCCTTACATTAGAAGATCCAACCACATTGAATGTCCGCGGTTATCTCGGAATCTCTCTACTAGGCCGCACCCAAATCTGGTACAAACAGGCCAAAAAATAGCTCTATTCTTTTTCAAGAATAGATAAGGCAAATCTGAAATGATTTTTAAGCGTTTCAGAAGAGGCGTTTTTTTGCTTACCTAGCCAACGTTCAATCTCACTATTGGTTTGATTTAATGCGGCCCGAACATCACTATGGGTGTTCTCATCTGCTATTAGTTCATTCGAGCGCTCTATGAATGCTATTTGGAGTAGTCGTTCAAGCAAATCGGGCTTCTCTTTACTTAGAACGATTGAATTTGCTAGAGATGAGATAAGGGCAGAGGCTTCTAATCCTGCGCCCATGAGAGTGAGTTGAGTAGACAGCATGGTATTTAAGCGCTCTTGATTTAAAATGCGGTAGAGTGCGGCCTTTTGAAGATTTGCGATAAGGTCAAGATGCCCTTCGTTTTCAAACCGAGAGATCAGTTCAGGCTTTACCAGCCAGTGTTGTGTCTTCCACAGGTTTTGGTCCAACGAAGCGAGTGCTTCTCTTTGCTTCTGATGGGGGACGTTTTGGTAGGGCATTACCTCTTGGCCTTTCAATACCAGAGTTTCGTTGACTCCGCCAATCAGAGCGACCACGTGATAGATGTAGCGACGATATACCCCTATAAGCTCCATGTATAGTTCTTGAAGATCGTCGTAGGTTTGCCCGTTTTCGGTGGTCCATTCCTCTAAATTTTCGGCGACAATCTTAAGGTTGCTCAATCCATATGCAGTAGCCTTAACGGGATCGTCTCCGATATTTTCGGTTTGCGCGTTAGGATCGTTACCCCCCGACCCGAATTGATACACCGGGTCTAGACTATGCTCGTCAACGAATTTTTTCAACCAGGCCTTTTCGTCTTCTTCAGATTCGAAATAACGGTAGCCCCACTCAATCGCATAGTCGTCATAAGGCCCCATTTGACGAATGAATCTGATATTTTGATCTCCAGGTTGGGCAATGTAGTTGTAGCGCGCATAATCCATGATGGTTGCGGCAATTCCCATTTTTTGCGTGAAATTCCCTGAACGCAATGAGTCTACCGGATAGGCTGAACTTGCCTTCATGTTGTGTGGAAGCCCTAATGCGTGCCCCACCTCATGAGCGATGACGCGACGCATCATCTCACCTATTTCTTCTTCAGGTGTGTTCAGGGTTCTGGCCTTCTCGTTGGCGGCACCTGTCTCTAAGAGATACCTATTGCGGTAAGAGCGCAGGTGGTTGTGGTACCAGATGACGTCACTCTCAATGATCTCACCAGTGCGCGGATCTTTTACACTTGGCCCTGTGGCATTTCTTGTAGTCGAGGCCACATAGCGTACGACAGAGTAGCGCACATCTTCAGGGCTGAAATCAGGATCCTCTTTTTTAGTCGGAGGATCTTTGGCAATGATCGCATTCTTAAATCCGGCTTTCTCAAATGGTCCATTCCAGTCCTCGATACCTTTCTTAAAATAGGGTCTCCACTTTAAAGGGGTCGCAGGATCGAGATAGAAGACAATTGGCTTTACAGGGGTGACAAGTTCGCCACGCGCATATGCTTCTTTGTCGCTAGGCTCTAGCCTCCAGCGTGCCGCGATGCGGTAATTGTCTGATTTAAGAGCCTCAGATGAATAGTTATATTGCTCTAAAGAGAACCATCCAACGCGCTGGTCGACTTTGCGCGAAGGCATGGGATAATTGGGTAGTGCGATGATTGAATGATTCAGCTGAAAACTTAGGGTCTCACTTCTGTTTGCTCTAGGTGGGGCCGCAGCAGGATAGGTCAAAGTGTGTGTAATCTCTGTATTTCGTGGAAAGCTCTTGGCAGCGTCAATAAATGAACGCTTGCTATCTAGCGACCCGATTTTGTAGTTTTTCTTGTCTGTTTCACCCACTGCGTTGAATCCCGGAGAATCTTTTGAAAAGAAGTCTGAGACATCTATGAGATGCATATCGTCTTCGGTATTAATTTTTTCAAAGACACCTAAAATGGGCGGTAGGTTATTTTGCACAACGCTTTCAGCGATGGGGTCAGATTCATCGGCAAGATTGACATAAGAGAGTTGCTTGAGTAGAATTTTGGATCCTCTCCGTTCAAAACCAATAACGCTTTCAGCTGTTTTAGATCCGGCATTTCTATAGGCCGAGTAGTTCGAAGGGAGCTTTACATAGCGGGTTACCATAAGCAAGGGACGCTCTAGTACACTGTCGTGAATAGCCATTAACAGTTTGCCTTTTTCGGGTTTGAAATAAGTGCTAATTATGCCGCTGCTCACCTGATACTCAGTGATTAATGAATCGATAGGTTTTTGCTGGGCTATGGCCGATAGCACCATGAGACTAAGAAGAACTACTATGCTTTTTTTCATGTTAAAGAATCCATTTAAAGTCCTTGAAGATAGCCAGAAATTTTTGTTGGATTCGAGGCCTGCAGATCAGCTATTAACGTAAAATTTCATTACTTGTCACCCTTGACCCTTATAAGAAAAAAGCCTCAGCGTTTCGATTGCTCATAAGAGAGCACCGCTCTTCCGACCTCTGCTAAAAAAGGGATTCCGATCTCATCGTATTCGTACTGATTGTCGTTAAAAATGCCGTTTTTATTGACGAGTATGCTGGCCGATAAGAAAAATTCAGCCCCTGAATGCGCGTCTCGAATGTATGCTGCATCAGTAAGTGTTCCATAAGCTAGCCCTACCTTATTATAAATCCGTATCACATCGGTCATCTCTCCTTTTCGATCGCCGTATATAAAGAATTTTACATAGCTGTCGTAGTGCTCATTATCTTTTTGGTAATTCGGCTCAATACTTTCCAAAGTATTTCGGCTCATCCAGTGTTTCAGAAAGGCGTAGTCTTCTTCGCTGAGATCGAATTGCTGGTTGGCCGAAAAAACCTCAGGAAAAATAAGACGTTGTAAGATACCCTCTAGATCTTCTAATGCGATTCTGTTTTTTTGAGAGAAATCAAAGGCTTCGCGGATGATACTGTCGTTTGCTTGATAACCAACCCCTTTTGTCACCCCTTTGGTTGCAGAATTTTCTATAGAGATTTCACTGCGAATCGAGGTTTGTACGTAAACCGTGTCTTGCGCGTCTAGGAACACATAGTGCCAGGTATTTTCGTTGTCGGCACCGAAAAGAAACTTATGCTGAATCTGGGTGTGAGAAAGTCCTTTTTTCAGCAATTCTTGATTGATGTAATCTCGGCCTAAAAAATCAAAGAGGTAATTGTAGGAATCGTTATCACTGACCAAAAAGACCTTTTTGATGAGGTGAGCAATGGTAAGCTTCTGGTCAATTTTGGTGCTGTCTTGCAATGCGATGGAAGCGCTTAAGTCAGGAGAGTAAATATGAAAAGGAGTATTGGCGTCAATCCTATATCCGCCTGCTCGTAGCTCTTTTAGGCGTTGAAGAGCCAATACCGTTATAGGAAGTTTTGCGGTGCTTGCCGGATAGAAATAAGCCGCATTATCTTCTCCGATACTATGGGTAGTGAAAATGGGATCTCCCTCTGAACTTCGGTCAATTTGGGTGTATCGAATTTGAACTTCGTGGGCAGGATTAGCGATGAGCTCTTGCAGCTCACGACTTGATAGGGCCTGCTCTAGAGGTGTTGATTCAGTGCAATTCGAAAGGATGAAAAAGGTCGTAAGGGTTAATAGTAAACGATAGGCTAGTTTCATTGAGTATTACCGTATATCTTTAGTTCAAAATGAACTTTAAGATACTCTTTTTTACACTGATAATAGCCTTGGGTTTGCGTGCTCAAGAGGCGAAAAAGGTGGTTCTAATCACACTTGATGGTTATAGATGGCAAGAGCTTTTCGCTGGAGCCGATCCAGCCCTCATCGACAATGCGGATTATATTGATCGTGCTGAGGAGCTTGCCGAACGGTTTTGGTCTGAAAGTGCAGAGCAACGCCGTGTTTTGCTTACCCCATTTATTTGGACAACCATAAGCGATAAGGGTCAACTTCACGGCAATCGTCTCTTGGGGAGCAAGGTAAACCTCACGAATTCGATGTGGTTCTCGTATCCCGGGTATAATGAAATTCTCACAGGAAGAGCAGACGATCAGCGTATCAGAAGCAACGATAAAATCCCTAACCCCAACGTTACCGTTTTAGAGCAATTCGCGCGAGAAAGAGCTACACCTCATAAGGTAGCTGCTTTTGGAAGCTGGGATGTGTTCGATTTTATCGTAAACGAACCTCGCTCTACGGTATATACCAATAGCGGGTTTGACCTTTCATCAGACTTTCCGCTCACCGAGCGCGAAGTGCTATTGAATGAACTTCAGCCTCAAATTCCAAGTCCGTGGAGCAGCGTTAGACTTGACGGATTCACGCATCACTATGCGAAAGAGTATCTAAAAAAACACCATCCTGACCTGATTTACATCTCGTACGGAGAGACCGATGATTTTGCACATGACGGTGATTACGAAGCTTATTTGAAAGCGGCTCACAACACCGACAAACTCATAGAAGACCTATGGAATTTTACGCAAAGTGACACGTATTACAGGGGTAAAACGACTTTTATCATAACCACAGATCACGGTCGAGGAACACAGCCCTTAGACTTGTGGCGCGGTCATGGCTCAGACGTCTCTGGCGCCGATCAAACCTGGCTTATAGTGTTTGGCGCGGGAGTAGCGGCGAAAGGCGAAATAAAAGAACAAGAACAGCTCTACACGAATCAGATTGCGCCAACCGTTCGAAAGCTTCTGGGGTTAAAACCAGAAACCGCAGCAGGCTTCGGCAGCCCCATTGAATTGGAGTAGCGCCTCTTCTTTATATGAGAATCGTAGTATTTTTGCAATAATAAAATGGTGATATGCGCATAGGATTGCAATTCCTTTTTGGATTCTTTTCGACACTCCTTATAACGAGTCTACTTCGGGCACAAGACGTTCAACAAGACAGTTTGTTTTCTGCTCAAGTACTCGATGAGGTAGTGGTCAGCGGCCGTATAGCTGAGCCCTATAGCAAACGCTCTAAAACTATTCAAGTCATCAGCGCCGCCGAGCTAAAGGCCAGCGGTGTTGTTCATGTAGTGGACTACCTTCAGCGCGTTGCAGGTCTAGATGTGCGTAGAAGAGGAGTCGGACCCACCCAGGCTGATTTTAATTTTAGAGGTGGTAGTTTTGACCAGACTTTATTGCTTATCGATGGCATTGCACTGGAAGATGCCCAGACCGGACATCATCTTTCAAATTTTTTACCACCCATCGCCCTTATTGAACGCATTGAGATCATTCGAGGATCAGCCGCTCGTATTTTCGGTCAGAATGCCTTTGCTGGGGCCATCAATATTATCACTAAGCGTAATCCTGAATCTGGCTACCAAGGTCAACTTTATGGAGGATCGTATGGAACAATTGGGTTTGACCTTTATGGAGTCAGTCAACACAAGGGCCTAAAGCTAATGGCCTATGCCGCGACGGCTCAATCTGACGGATACCGTCACAATACGGATTACAGGCAACAGCAGTTTGCTCTGTCATTGCGCAGCGGCGATACATCAAATGGGTTTCACCTATTCGGGCTTTTCTCTCCCCGCGCCTTTGGAGCAAATGGCTTCTACGCCAGTCCTTCTGCGATTGATCAATACGAAGAAACCCAGGCGGGTTTGTTGGCCCTTACGCGTTCGATCGCACTCAAGAATACCAAAATTGTTCCACGCCTGTATTGGCGAAGAGGGCAAGACATGTACGAGTATATCCGGGATCGACCAGAAGTCTATCGCAATATGCATATCACCCATAAGGTTGGTGCCGCAGTTGATTTAAGCCACACTTCTTCTCTAGGACAAACCGGATTCGGAATAGACCTCTCTCGATCGAGCATTCAGAGCAACAATTTGGGAGAACGTTCAAGAGATTTGTTGAATGTTTTTTTTGAACATCGCTTCACCATTGGAACCTCAGGCTTTGATCTTACGCCGGGTATTGTTTTGACCTCCATAGATGAATTTGGAACCCAGGTCTTTCCGGGCATAGAGGCCGGATTGCCTTTAAATGAAGCATTAAGAACTTATCTCAATTGGGGAACCACCTTTAGGGTTCCAACCTTCACTGACCTGTACTACAGCGATCCGACGACTATAGGCAACGCCGCCCTTGTTGCTGAACGCGCTACCTCTGCAGATTGGGGAATGCGTTACTCCCATGACGCGGTTGAGGCCTCAATTGTACTTTTTACACGTCGATCTGACAATCTTATTGACTACGTGAAAGAGCAAGAAGAAGATCGCTTTCAGGCGATGAACATACAGCAACTTGTGTCGCAAGGATTGGAATTTTCATTTGACCGTTTTTTATCGGCTACTCGAACCTTTCACTATGGCTTGAGCTATACTTACATGAATCAAAACTTAAGTGATGAGGCGGCTCAGTTTTCACGTTATTCTATTGATAACGATCTCAAACACCAATGGGTTGTTCGCACAGGGATTAGACTATCGAATCAAACAGAAGTTCAGTTCAATGCACGCTTTATTGAGCGCGCCTCGAGTCGAACGTATACTGTGGTTGACACCTCAGTGCGTCAGCAATGGGGGCCATTGAATCTAAATCTAACGCTGAACAACCTGCTCAATCAGTCGTATTGGGAGACGAGTTTTATTCCGATGCCGGGTAGAAATATAGGACTGGCCCTACGCTACAATTGGTAGTTTACCACTTAAGACTTTCGAGATAACGAGCGGCTGATCCTATATTCTCTACAGGGTCTGGGGCAAAGTCATGTTCGATAAAGAAATGCTCTGCTCCGTGAGCGGTTGCCGTCTGCACAATTTCATCGATAGGCATTACACCAGAACCTGCTGAGACGAGTTTCGGAAACAGCGCCATCCACTCAGAAGCGTTTGAGCCTTCTCCCTCAAAGTAAGTTAGCTCTCTCATGTCTTTGATGTGGAACATTTTGTAGCGTCCAGAATGCTTTTGAATCAATTCGACTGGATTAGCCCTTCCGGCGACCGTCCAAAAGATGTCCATTTCTAAAAAGACAAGATTAGGGTCGGTTCCGTCAAAAATTAAATCAACCGGTTTGATTCCTTGTTCGTTCGGAACTAGACCGTATCCGTGATTGTGATAGGCAAAGGCGATACCTTCTTTTTTGGCTGCAGCTCCTATCGCATTAAAGCGTTCGGCAATACGTTTGTAATCGTCTAAGGTTGCACGTTCGGCTTCGGGTATAGCCGGCAAGACCACATAATTAGCACCTACAGTGTTAGCTGCCTCAGCCAGTTTTCCCATACTGCCCTCTAGGGTGTAAAGATCGGTGTGCATCGAAGGAACAGAAATGTTGTACTTCTTCAACAAGGTTTGAAATTCATTCAGGCTAAGGCCTAAAAACCCGCTAATATCGAACCCAAGTTGAGGCGTAAGAGCCTTCCAAGAGGCGTGGTTTCTCGCATCTGAGAACGTGTAGGGTCCGTAGGTTTCAAATTCTTGTATACCCAGTTCAGCCAGCGTAGCGATGCCTTTTTCAACATCCTCTTGAAAGAGGCGTGGAGCTGTAAACAGGCCTAGACCAATCTTTGCAATCTTTTGTTTTTTAAGCATACATGAGCTTAGTGAAGGCGTTAAGCCTATCGCCAAGCTAGCGACAGAAGCCTGTTTGATGAAGGTTTTTCTGTTCATGTTATGGTTTTAAGGTTCGAAACGGAATAAATTCCATTGTAAAGTATGAAATAATAAGTCAGTTACTTTTTAAATGGTGTTAATGTTGACCAAATAGGGTTTGGCACGGTTTTGGCAAGCTTTGCAGCGTGGAAGAAAAAAAGACCACGCTCATAGTCTTCAGACCTTTAAACTATCACGAATGAATCGAAAAATTATTTTGACGCTCGCAGGAGTAGTTTTGGTGGTTGCCGCCATCTTTCTCGCTTCTCAACTAGTAAGTTCGAACAAGCAGCCTCAAATAACGGTGCCCAAAACGGTTAAATCTGTTTTTGTACGCGAAGCCAATCTTCAGAAGCTACCTGTTAAGCTTAGCAGTAATGGACGACTGGTCGCCAAACGACGCGTCGAATTGTTTTCAGAGGTGCAGGGGGTGTTACTTCTAAAAGACCGTGCCTTTAGAGCAGGACAAACCTACCGTAAAAACGATATCATTTTAGCGATAGATGCTACTGAATTTAGCGCATCAGTGCAGTCGGCTAAGAGTAATTTTTTAAA
The DNA here is from genome assembly GCA_023262185.1 of Flavobacteriaceae bacterium. Lineage (GTDB taxonomy): Bacteria > Bacteroidota > Bacteroidia > Flavobacteriales > Flavobacteriaceae > UBA3478. Next base: position 2,627 of record JALRDO010000005.1, on the reverse strand, counting down.
TACATTAAGTACTACTTTGGCCGATATTGCCTTGGACTTTCCTGAGGTATACGAAAAATGGAAGGCTTATGTTTCTTCATTTGACCTAAACGCACCAATCCCTCAACTTCCGGATTTTGATTCTGAGAAAGAGCGCTTTTTCGTTTCAGGAAGGGGGATCGTGAATGCCTATTACAATGTCGTGAATCTTGAGACGCGCCTTTCGAAATTTGTGATTCGCGCTCCTTTTGACGGAGCCTTATCAGCGGCTACAATAACTGAAGGAACGCTGGTTCGATCAGGTCAGAATTTGGGGACCTTTATCGAGGGTAAACAGTTTGAGATCGAAATCCCAATTGCGGCCTCGTATGCGTCTTTCGTAGCACTCGGAAAATCTGTTGAGCTATCTACGTTAGATCATGCCCAGCATTTTGAAGGAAAAGTGGTGCGCGTCAATCCGGCCATCGATCAAGAAACACAAATGATTTCGGTTTTTGTTGCCGTCAGCAGTGATTTCCTCAAAGAAGGACAGTACCTGAGAACCGTGATTGAAGTCCAATCTATTGAGCAAGCCGTTGAAGTAGATAGAAGCCTCTTATTAGATTCAAACGAATTGTTTGTCATTCGAGATGGGGTATTAGACCTTGTTTCGGTCAATCCTGTACACTTTAATGAAAATACAGTCATCGTTCAAGGGGTGAGTGAAGGAGAGATGCTACTAGCTAAACCTCTTCCTGGTGCTCAGAAAAATATGCCCGTTCAAGTTATAGCCCCTTAAGCGAAAGCAACTCATGAAGAAAGTAATTGAATATTTTATAAAGTATGAGGTGGCGGTGAATATCGTTATCATCGCCTTTGTGTTGTTCGGATTGATCGGGGCCTTCTCATTGCGCTCGTCTTTCTTTCCGTTATCGGAGTCAAAAAACATCCTCATCTCTGTGGTCTATCCGGGAGCCTCTCCGCAAGAAATTGAAGAGGGAGTAGTGCTAAAGATTGAAGACAATCTTAAAGGATTGCAAGGCATCGACCGTGTCACCTCTATTTCTAGAGAGAATTCAGGGAGTATTAACGTAGAGATCGAAAAGGGTCGTGACATAGATTTTATGTTACTCGAAGTGAAGAATGCGGTAGATCGTGTTCCGACCTATCCGACCGGAATGGAACCTCTTGTGGTGGCCAAGCAAGAAGTGGTTAGACAGACCATTAGTTTTGCAATCAGCGGTGAGTCTATTCCACTTTCAGTTTTAAAGCAAATTGGCCGACAAGTCGAGAATGACTTAAGGGCAATCCCTGGCATTTCTCAAATTGAAGTGACAGGCTATCCAGACGAAGAGATCGAAATTGCCTTAGATGAAGACCAACTGCTCGCCTACAACATAAGTTTTAGCGAGGTCGCACAGAAGGTGGCTTCGAGTAACCTTCTGATCACAGGGGGTACGATTAAAACCGACTCAGAAGAATACCTTATCCGCGCCAATAATCGACTGTATTACGCCAATGAACTTTCTTCTATTGTAGTAAAAGCGCTTCCTGATGGCCGAAAGTTGTTGCTCTCAGACATTGCACGTGTACGCGATCGTTTCTCAGAGACCCCAAATGCCACTTACTTTAATGAGAATCGAGCGATCACCGTGACAGTGACTTCAACCAACACTGAAGATCTATTGGGTTCCGCTGAGGCTGTAAAAGCATACATCGAAGACTTTAACGCCCGCTCTTCGAATGCGCGACTAGATGTAGTGAACGACTTATCTACTACACTCGTTCAGCGTACAGAATTACTCACTGAGAATGCCATCATGGGAATGATCTTGGTTTTGGTGTTCTTGTCGCTTTTCTTGAATACAAGATTGGCCTTCTGGGTGGCCTTCGGACTGCCGGTAGCCTTCTTGGGAATGTTTGTGGTGGCCCCTTTTGCCGGAGTGACGATCAATGTACTCTCTTTATTCGGAATGATCATTGTGATCGGTATTTTGGTCGATGACGGGATCGTGATTGCCGAAAACATTTATCAGCATTATGAAAAAGGAAAAAGCCCGGTTAGAGCCGCAATAGACGGAACCCTTGAGGTGATTCCGCCTATTGTGTCTGCGATCTTAACCACTGTATTAGCCTTCGGAATCTTTCTCTTTTTAGATGGGGGTATCGGTGAATTTTTCTCAGAAGTTTCGGTGATTGTAATCTTGACCTTGGTGGTTTCTTTGGTAGAAGCCATGATCATTCTTCCGTCTCACCTGGCACACTCTAAAGCTTTAAAACCACAAACCGAGCCTACCACATTAATCGGTAAGGGTTTCGCCAGAATGCGTGCCATCAATAAAATGGGCGACCTAGTCATGGTTTGGATGCGGGACGAAGTCTACAGCCCTTTTTTGAGATTCTCAATGCGTAATTCGTTTTTTACAGTTATGGTATTTACCGCCCTGTTGATCACTACTTTCGGATCGATTGGCGGAGGCATTATTCAGACCGCATTTTTTCCAAGGGTCGCTTCAGATCAGGTAAGCATCACACTGCAAATGCCTAATGGGACGAACGAAAATATTACCGATTCGATCATTAGAATGATAGAGCAGAAGGCTCTTATCGTAAACGATGAATTTACCGAGACTTACCTAAAAGGATCCGGAAAAGAGCTTTACGAAAAC
>JALRDO010000059.1 GCA_023262185.1 Flavobacteriaceae bacterium | reverse complement strand
GGAGTCGCAGCGCGGCCTCGAGGTTGAGGCAGACCTGCCCGACACGACGGATGGCCGCGACATGGCGGTTCTTCTGAAGCGTATCGACCTTGAGCAGGGTCGCATCATTGATGACGAAGAACTGAAGCGCAACATTTCGAGCGCCCGTCCGTATCGTCAGTGGATCGAGCAGAGCCGTCAGCATCTGGAAAACCTGCCGGAAGTGGAAGACAGTGAAGGTCTGCGCGAGTCGCTGCTGCACATCCAGCAGGCCTTTGGTTACACGCAGGAAGACCTCAAGTTCATTCTCGAACCGATGGCCAGCAATGCCGAAGAAGCCACAGGTTCGATGGGTAACGATAGCCCACTGCCGGTGCTGTCGGATAAGGATAAACCGCTCTACAACTACTTCAAGCAGCTGTTCGCGCAGGTGACGAACCCGCCGATCGACCCGATCCGTGAAGAGATCGTGATGTCGACGATGTCGTTTATCGGCCCGCGTCCGAACCTGCTGGGTATGGATGTGAAGCCGGGCGAAGAGCCGCCGCTGCGACTAGAGGTCGATCAGCCGGTGCTGACTTCGGCCAATCTGGCCAAGCTGCGTCAGATCGACAAGCTCACCAACGGCAAGTTCCGTGCCCTGGTATTGGACATCACCTTCCCGGCTGCCGAAGGCGCCGAAGGTTCGAAGGCCGCCCTGGCCGAACTGTGTGCGCGTGCCGAAGCCAGTGTGGGTGAAGGTTACAACGTGCTCATCCTGTCGGATCGT
>JALRDO010000058.1 GCA_023262185.1 Flavobacteriaceae bacterium | reverse complement strand
ATTGGCAGCCCTGATTTACCGCCACATCCTGATGTTATAAAAATATTGCAAGAGGAAGCTAGCAAGGACAACGTCCATGCTTATCAATCTTACAAAGGGTCTCCCATATTAAGGGAGGCCATTGCAAATTGGTATAAAAAGTATTTTAAAGTAGCTGATTTAAATCCAGCAACTGAGATACTTCCGTTACTAGGAAGTAAAGAAGGTATCATGCACATATGCATGACCTATTTAAATGAAGGAGATCAGGTGTTAATCCCTAATCCTGGTTATCCTACATATACAAGTGCAGTTAAACTAGCGGGTGGCACTCCGCTTTATTATGCATTAACTGCCGAAAACAGTTGGGCACCTGACTTTGAAAATTTAGAAAAATCAGATTTATCAAAAGTCAAGTTGATGTGGGTGAACTATCCGCATATGCCAACAGGTCAAAGTCCAACCAAAGCACTTTTTGAGCAATTGGTTGCCTTTGGGAAGAAGCATCAAATATTGATTTGTCATGACAATCCTTATGCCTTTATCTTAAACAATCAACCCGAAAGTTTATTGTCAATAGAAGGCGCTAAAGAGGTGGTGATCGAATTGAACTCTCTGAGTAAAAGCCAAAACATGGCAGGGTGGAGAGTCGGCATGTTAATTGCTGCCGAAGACAGAATCAATGAAATACTTAGGTTTAAATCCAATATGGACAGTGGTATGTTTTTACCCGTCCAGCTAGCCGCTGCAAAAGCGTTGAGTCTAGATGAAAGTTGGTATGAATCCGTGAATAAAATTTATACAGC
>JALRDO010000057.1 GCA_023262185.1 Flavobacteriaceae bacterium | reverse complement strand
AGCATTAGCCGCCGTTTATGCGTCTCGCCTGGTTGGTTCTATGGTTGCATCAAAAGCAGCGATGACCGCATTCACAGCCGCGATGACTCTGTTTAATGGTGCATCAGCAGTTGCGACTGTGCGCACGGACTCGCTCGGAATGAGTTACACAACAATGGCGACTCGTGCAACGGTTGGCGCCACGGCTATTCGTGGATTAAACGGCGCCATGTCAATGCTTGGCGGCCCAGCTGGAGTCGTAATGCTGGCGGTATCTGCAATTTATATGTGGATATCGGCAACAGACGAGGCGCGACAAAAAGCAATTGATTATGCAGATGGTGTTGATACAGCCACAGCGTCACTGAGAAATATGACGTCTGCGCAACTTGCGGCGTCACAGGTGAAACTCAGTCAGTCTATCGATGCGCAATCTGTTTCTGTATCTTATTTAAGATCAGAGGTTGATGACCTACAAAGCACTGTAAATAAACAAATTGCAGTCTCAAAAATGCTTGGTAACGCCACTGCTGCAAACACTTATGAGATGGATCAGCTAAAATTAAAATCAGCCGAGCTTGAGGCGGCTGAAAGCAAGTTGTCTCAAATGCGAAGCAAATCATACGCTATCACGCAAACGCTAAATGGAAATCTGAAAGACAATTACGTTGCGATGCAAAACAGTAATTCTGTTACTGGTATTGCCAGCGGTATCCAGTCGGTATTTAACGGAGTATTGAATACCGGAAATCAAGCTCTAGCGACTCGCGCAGAGTATGTAACAAGGTTAAACAATCTGACAACCAAGGCCGGGCAGGACGCGATCAT
>JALRDO010000056.1 GCA_023262185.1 Flavobacteriaceae bacterium | reverse complement strand
AGCATCCGGATCGACTGGTAGATGTTGTTCAAGATCCAGCCGCCCATGCCGCCAGCCAGCGTGACGGCCACGTTGAAGAGGGTTTGGGTGTCCATTGCTCACCACTCAAAGATTACAACGCCAGAAGCGCCAGTGCCGCCGGTTGCGGTAGAGCTTCCACTAATCACAACGCCGCCTGACGCGCCGCCGCCATACGATTTTCCATTGACGCCGGCACCAGAAGACTGCTTGGATGCGCCGCCGCCAAACGCAGAAGATCCACCGATGCTAAACGCATTGGCTCCACTGCTTTCGGCAAACGCAAGGCCATCGTTTCCGCCGTAAGTGATGTCTGCGCCAGCAGATGTCGATGATCCAGACCCTGACGCACCGGCAATGTTGGTGCCAGAGGAAATCGTCGTTCCAGCACCGCCTCCATTTGCTGAAATCGTCGTAATGGTCGCGGTTCCTGATGCGACACTTGATTGACTTCCGGCCGTTCCTGGCGTTCCACCGCCACCAATTGTGACGTTGAGCGTTTGTCCTGGCGTAAGACCAGAGAGCCACTTGATGGCCGTACACCCGCCTCCGCCAGCACCACCAGCGACAGTGTTTCCAGCGGAAGCCGTTGCGGTTCCGCCGCCGCCGCCGCCGCCAACGACAGTGACTTTCAACTTCGTCACACCAGCAGGTATCGTCCACCCAGGATCGCTGGATGTCAAAACGGCACCGTTCAGTCCAACCACAAGCGACGAACTTGTCCACGTCGTACCGTCTGACGTAAGCAAATTGCCGCTCGCACCAGGCGCGACTTCCTGCACCGCAGACGTACC
>JALRDO010000055.1 GCA_023262185.1 Flavobacteriaceae bacterium | reverse complement strand
ACGGAACATTCGGTGATGGGAATGTCCTACCCAAGATTTGGTTTCATCCATCCAATTATGGAGATGAATATAATCTTCAGGTAAACCACCAAATTGTTTGGCGGACGATTTTGCGTGTAATAACGGATGTGCCATAATATGTTACCTCAGCGAGTAGGGTTAGTGCATTACCCCCCTTCCTTAGCTCCTAACCGGTCAACCCATCACCCTCTATGTGAGTTTTCGTTTGGTCTTCGTACAACAGTCTACGAAGAGGACAGGCACGCAGGAGAACTGAGTATTGTGTAGTCGGTACGGGAATCGAACCCGTGTGTCCACCGTGAAAGGGTGGCATCCTGACCGCTAGATGAACCGACCAAAAAAGTGGTGACCCTGGAACGACTCGAACGTTCGACCGTCTGCTTAGAAGGCAGATGCTCTATCCACTGAGCTACAGGGCCATTTGTTTGACAAATATACTAAAAAATATTATATCACCAAATCCATTATCATTTAATTAGTACCTGTATCAAAATAATACCAAAGGCCAAAATAAGACTCAAGATGGTCTTAAGGGATAATCCCTCATTCAACACAAAATAAGTTAGGAGTAACACCACAAGTATACCTACCGAAAATTGTATCAACCTAACACTCCATACAGAACTGAATTCAGAATACAAATATTGAGCACCCCAAATAAAAAAATAACTGATTGGGACACCTATTAGTAAAACACTAGCCCAAGTATTTTCCTTAAACCAAGGCCACTTCATAGGTGCAAATTGTTGAATCCACGCACCTATCTGTGCTATTACAATCAATAAAAGTCCTAAT
>JALRDO010000054.1 GCA_023262185.1 Flavobacteriaceae bacterium | reverse complement strand
AAGTATCTACAAGTGATGGAGAAGTGATATTATTTATCGACGAGATCCATACTTTAGTAGGTGCAGGTGGTGGTGAAGGTGCAATGGACGCTGCCAATATTTTAAAACCCGCATTGGCAAGAGGAGAACTTAGAGCAGTTGGCGCAACTACTTTAAATGAATATCAAAAATATTTTGAAAAAGATAAAGCTTTAGAGAGACGTTTCCAAAAAGTAATGGTAGAAGAACCAGACACAGAATCTGCAATTTCTATCTTGAGAGGTATTAAAGACAAATACGAAGCGCACCATAAAGTAAGAATAAAAGACGAAGCGATTATTGCTGCCGTAGAAATGTCTCAAAGATATATTTCAGACAGATTTTTACCAGATAAAGCAATCGACTTAATCGATGAAGCTTCTGCAAAACTAAGAATGGAAATCAATTCTAAACCTGAAGAATTAGATGTTTTGGATAGAAAATTGATGCAGTTGGAAATAGAACTCGCTGCGATTTCAAGAGAAGGAAACGAAGTGAAAATCAACCATCTAAAAGAAGATATTGCGAAAATTCAGGAGCAACGAAACGAAATCAATGCAAAATGGTTAAAAGAGAAACAGAAATCTGAAGATCTTACCCGTATTAAAAAAGAAATTGAAGCTTTAAAATTAGAAGCTGAAAGAGCTTCCAGAGTGGGTGATTATGCAAAAGTTGCTGAAATTCAGTACGGAAAACTTCGGGAAAAAGAAGAAGAACTTCAAAAGCTGGAGCTTGAAATGCAGAATCATCAGAATGAACTCATCAAAGAAGAAGTAACCGCTGAAAACATTTCAGAAGTGATTGCAAAA
>JALRDO010000053.1:324-832 GCA_023262185.1 Flavobacteriaceae bacterium | reverse complement strand
CACGTTACGGCCTTTCGGACCTAAAGTTACTTTTACTGCGTTTGCAAGAGCATCAACACCTCTTTTTAGAGCGTCTCTTGATTCAATATCGAATTTAATTTCTTTTGCCATAATTTTTAGATTTTAAGTTACTAGATACAAGAGCCTAGATTTTTAAATTTTTTAAAATTTCTTGATTCTTGGATTAGCCAATGATTCCTAATAAATCACTTTCTCTTACAATTAAATAATCTTTACCGTCTAGTTTTAATTCTGAACCGGCATATTTACCGTAAAGAACTCTATCGCCAACTTTTACGGTAGTTGGTTCGTCTTTTTTACCCGGGCCTACTGCCACTACAGTTCCTTCTTGTGGTTTTTCTTTTGCGGTGTCAGGAATAATGATTCCTGATGCTGTTTTAGTTTCTGCTTGTACAGGTTCTACTAAAACTCTGTCTGCTAATGGTTTAAAATTTACTGACATATGTATAATTATTTTTAAATTTTCTGTGATGGAATTCTCCAATTT
>JALRDO010000053.1:0-314 GCA_023262185.1 Flavobacteriaceae bacterium | reverse complement strand
ATGTATAATTATTTTTTAAAGTTATTCTGTTTCTATTTTCTCTAATTTTTTGCCAATTCTAAATTGAGATTTAAGATTTGAGATTTGAGATAATTTTGGCAGAGTTATGACAAATGAAGTGAAATTTTGGCAGAAAAAAGCCACTCAATTTTGTGAGTGGCTTCAGGGTTATATCAATTATTTAAGGTTTAGTTTTTCTTTCCTGCGGCTTGCATTGGGTTTACCATTCCAGTAGCAGCTCCTCTTCTTCTGTTTTCTTGGTTCTGTTTGAACACTTGGAATTTAGAACTGCTTTCTGGTGTAACTTTATCAGC
>JALRDO010000052.1:484-841 GCA_023262185.1 Flavobacteriaceae bacterium | reverse complement strand
CAACACTTTTCCAGTATTTTTTGTTTGATGACATATATAAATATTAAAAACTTAATAATTTGATTAATAGTGACATTTACCACATTCTAAACCTCCCATTTGCGCAGCAGTCAATTTGTCTACTCCATATTTTTTAGAAAGTTGTTCGTGGATTTTAGTGTAATATTCATTACCCTCCATTTTAACATCTGTTTTTCTGTGGCAATCAATACACCATCCCATTGTTAAAGGAGCAAACTGTTTTTGAATTTCATATTCTTCAACTGGACCATGACAAGTCTGACACTCAATACCCGCAACAGTTACGTGTTGTGAGTGGTTGAAATATACAAAGTCAGGTAAGTTATGAATACGAAC
>JALRDO010000052.1:0-474 GCA_023262185.1 Flavobacteriaceae bacterium | reverse complement strand
GATCCCAACCTACAGCAGTATATAATTTTTGGATTTGCTCATCATAAAATGCTTTGCTGTACTCAGGAGTAGCAGTTGTTTCAGCAACTTCGGCAATGTTTTTATGACAATTCATACACACATTCAAAGAAGGAATTCCTCCATTTTTACTAACTCTAGCAGCAGAGTGACAATACTTACAATTGATCTCATTGTCTCCAGCATGGATTCGGTGAGAATAATGTATTGGTTGGATTGGCGCATAAACCAAATAAGCTCCAGATAACAATAAAAATATTACTGTAACCAAAACTAAAAATTGATTTCTAACAAATGCTTTCCAAATTGGAGTTGTATGCTCTTTTGGAGCTACTTCAATATTATTAGCTTTAGCTACTTTACGCAATACGCTGTTTACTAAAAACAACATCACTACCAACATCGCCATCACCAATGCCAAAGCACCTAAAATAATTGTATTTGTTATACCTCCTT
>JALRDO010000051.1 GCA_023262185.1 Flavobacteriaceae bacterium | reverse complement strand
GCTTTTTTCTTGTTAGCAACTGTTTTTCTCTTTCCTTTACGGGTTCTAGAATTGTTTTTCGTTCTTTGGCCTCTTAAAGGTAATCCCAGTCTGTGACGTATTCCTCGTTGGCAACCTATGTCCATCAATCTCTTGATGTTCAATTGCACTTCAGAACGTAATTCACCTTCTACTTTGATGTTTTCAGTGATGTAATTTCTGATTGCAGCCAATTCATCGTCATTCCATTCGTTGACTTTCTTGTCTTCGCTGATACCGGCATTTTTAAGGATTTCAGAAGCTGTGCTTCTACCAATTCCGTAAATGTAAGTTAAACCGATAACGCCTCTTTTGTTTTTTGGTAAATCAATACCTGCAATTCTCGCCATAATTTAATTTTAGCCTTGTCTTTGTTTAAATTTTGGGTTCTTCTTGTTAATAATGTACAATCTGCCTTTTCTTCTTACGATTTTGCAATCTGCACTTCTTTTTTTAATTGATGCTCTAACTTTCATTAGTATTTAATTTAATATCTAAATGTTATTCTTCCTTTTGATAAATCATAAGGAGAGAGTTCTAATTTTACCTTGTCTCCTGGTAAAAGTTTTATGTAATGCATTCTCATTTTCCCTGAAATGTGAGCGATGAGAACATGCCCATTTTCCAGTTCCACACGGAACATGGCGTTAGATAGTGCTTCCACTATAACGCCATCTTGTTCTATATGTTTTTGTTTTGCCATAGATGTTTTTTATAAGTTTGATGTTCTAGATAATTTAGATTGCATCAATCCATCATAGTGATGGTTCAACAAATACGTATTGATTTGCTGAACTGTATCTAAAATTACTCCTACCATGATCA
>JALRDO010000050.1 GCA_023262185.1 Flavobacteriaceae bacterium | reverse complement strand
AGCGGTGTGATTTTACAGAAATTAGATTGGCAAGTTTTCTTGGTTTTTCTCACCATTATTTTCGGAATTATTTATTTGATTTTTGCCTTTAAAAAAGAAAAAATCGAACCTTAAAAAAGATTCGATTTTTAAATTTTATTATTTATTTTTTTGAAACGCAAAGGTTTAATAAAAACTTGCTCATTATTTTAGTGAGCAAAGTTTAACGAATTAATTCGTTTTTAAGCGAACGCTTCATCTTTTTAAATCTAAGATTTTATTAAATTTTATTTAATCAATCCTAATTCTACTAATCTTTCGTGCAAGAATTCTCCAGCAGTCGTGTCTTCGTATAATTTAGGATGGTCTTCGTCAATACAATTTTCTAAACAGTTTAACGGCATTTCGCTTACTGGATGCATGAAAAACGGAATAGAATATCTAGAAGTTCCCCATAATTCTCTCTCTGGATTTACCACTTGGTGAATCGTAGATTTCAGTTTATTATTAGTATGTCTAGAAAGCATATCACCTACATTAATCATCAATTCGTCCGGTTGTGCAATCGCATCTACCCAATTTCCTTCGTGGTCTCTTACTTGCAATCCTTTTCCGTGAGCTCCCATTAAAAGAGTGATTAAATTAATATCACCATGAGCTGCTGCTCTTACTGCATCTTTTGGCTCTTCCGTAATCGGTGGATAGTGAATTGGTCTAAGAATGCTGTTTCCTTCTGCTACGAATTTATCGAAATAAAACTCATCTAAACCTAAATATAATGCTAAAGCTCTAAATACATAAATTCCAGTTTTTTCTAACATTTTATAGGCTTCTTTTCCTACTTTGTTAAATTCTGGCGCTTCTGCAACTTCTACATTTTCTGGATATTC
>JALRDO010000004.1 GCA_023262185.1 Flavobacteriaceae bacterium | reverse complement strand
AACAGGTCAATTCCCCTTGACGTGGTTAAGGTGGTTTAATTTGGTGTATAGAAGCTTATCAGGGCAAGACCCTTTTGTATTAAAAACATACACGGTTGCAGAATTGCCTGCGGCAAGTTTCCCTACCCTTTTATATTCATCAAACCCCTCCGATAGAGTGTGTTTACGAAAAAAGAAAGGGCAAACCCACCACGGTTATTAAGGGATATCAAGGAGCGAATCAAGATTTTAAAAAACTTAGTAGTGCACTCAAGTCTTTACTCAATGTAGGCGGAGGAATTGCACAAGAAACTATCGTTATTCAAGGAGATTACAGAGACAAAATCATGACCTATTTAAAAGAGTGTGGGTTCACTGTAAAACGTGTTGGCGGGTAATTTCCAATCTATTGGATCGAGGTGATTTTTCGCTAAAAATTGATTCGCTTTATTGAAATGGTCGTTTCCGAACCACAATCCTCTATTCGCACTTAATGGTGAAGGATGTCCTGATTTTAGAATCTGTAGGTGGCTTTTATCCATAAATGGAGCTCCTAATTTTTGAGCTTGACTTCCCCAAAGCATTAGCACCATTGGACGCCCTCTATCCACTAAAAAAGAAAGCACTTTTTGGGTTAATACTTCCCACCCTATGCCTTTATGGCTGTTTGGAGAACCGCATTCAACAGACAAAACGGTATTGAGCAAAAGAACACCTTGATTGGCCCAATACGTAAGATCGCCATCGGTCACTCCATCATTTCCACTCTCTTTGAGTATATTTTTTAAAGATGCTGGAATGTGACCTCTTTTTGCCGTTGAAAACGCCAAACCGTCGGCAACACCTGGTGCCGGATAGGGATCCTGACCAAGAATAATCACTTTTACGGATGAGACGTCACAACACTCAAAAGCACGAAATATACGGTCTACATGTGGCATGCAAGACTGCTGCTGGTACGCATCTTTGATAACTGTCTCTATCCCATGAATGTGGCTAGCAATTTCTTTGCTTTCAAAGAAGGCTTTCCAACCTCGTATGGGCAATTTAAAAAACACGCTTAAAGATAGCCAAAGCCTGTATCTTTGTGCTCTGAAGAATGAATACAGTATTTAAAAAGGCCATTATAGATTTAGAGTTTGACGCTGTTTGCAGTCAAATCGCGCTCCTGTGCACCAATGAAAAGGCTAAAGAAAATGCGGTTGAACTGCCCATTTACTTTTCAGAAGAGGAGGTACTGCAAACATTGAGATACACTTCAGAATACCTTTCGAGTTTTGAGAATGAAAACCGTATTCCGAATCACGGGTTTGACAGTATTAGTGAAGAACTTGGACTGTTAAGAATCGAAAATACAGCCATTGAGCCAGAAGGGCTACAACGGATTGCGCAAGTTTGTACTCTTTTTGAAGCACATTCCAAGTTCTTCAAGAAATTCAACACCTACTATCCTACCCTTGCCTCTCGACTCGATTCGCTAGTGTATGAGGCCGAGATCAAGAAACAAATTGGTGAAGTGATCGATCGTTTTGGGGTCATCAAATCAAATGCTTCGCCTGTCTTAAATGACTTAAGACGGTCGATTAATGAGGTGCGCGCAAAAATCAACCAAAGTTTTGGTGCCTCTTTAAATCATTACACCAAATTGGAGTTTCTAGATGACATCAGAGAAACAGTGATTGAAAATCAAAGGGTATTGGCGGTTAAAGCCATGTACCGCAAAAAGGTGAAAGGGAGTCTTCTCGGGTCATCTAAAACAGGATCTATTGTTTATATCGTTCCTGAATCTACACAACAACACTCTCGTTCATTGGCCGACTTACTTTACGAAGAAGGTCAAGAAATCAGGAGGATCTTGCTGCTCCTCACTTCATTTATCCGTCCCTTTCGAAGAGATATTGAGCTTTATACTCGTTATCTTATTCAGATTGATATTATAGCAGCCAAAGCGAAATACGCTCAGAAGATTAATGGAATCATGCCTGAGGTAAACTCAGCGCATCATTTGTTCTTAAAGGATGCTTATCACCCTTTGCTTCTGGTTCAAAATCGTAAAGAAGACAGAATAACTAAGCCTCAAACCATTGAGCTTCATCCTGAGAATCGAATAATTGTTATTTCTGGTCCTAATGCAGGAGGTAAAAGTATTACGCTAAAAACCGTTGGACTGCTTCAGCTCATGATTCAAGCAGGTGTATTAATTCCTGTACACAGAAGTAGTACAGTGTGCTTGTTTGAGAATTTCATGACCGATATAGGTGATAATCAGTCTATTGAAAACCATCTGAGCACTTATAGTTTTCGACTCAAAAACATGCGACAGTTTTTGCAGAAATGTGATGAAGCAACACTTTTTTTGATTGATGAATTTGGGACAGGGTCTGATCCAGAGCTTGGTGGTGCGCTTGCTGAGGCGTTTTTAGAAGAATTTTACGAACGTAAATCGTTTGGCGTCATTACTACGCATTATTCGAATCTTAAATTATTGGCAAATGAGCTAGAGCATGCCACCAATGCCAACATGCTATTCGATAACAAGAGTCTTGAACCTATTTATCAATTGGTTTTAGGTGAGGCTGGTAGTTCATTTACATTTGAGGTGGCAGAAAAGAATGGCATCCCCTATCGCTTTTTGAATCGAGCCAAGAAAAAGATTGAGCGCGGTAAGGTGAGGTTTGATCAAACCATAGCTAAGCTACAGAAGGAGCGCTCAAAAATGACTAAAACGGAGTCTGCCCTAGACGAGCAGGCTCAGCGCGCAAAAAAAGAAGCTGAACGTCTCGAAAAACTCAACGAAAAACTCGACGACAAATTAAGGAGCTACCAACAATTGTACGATTATCATCAACGTATGATTCAGCTTGGGCAAAAGCTAGATGAGCTCTCTGAGCGTTATTTTGTAGATCAAAAGAAGCGAAATCTAATCAGTGGAGTCTTGCATTTGGTGGAGACTGAGAACAGTAAAAGAAAGAAGAAAAACGCCTTAGAGGTTAAGGCTGAGAGAATCACAAAGAAGGCTCAAGAGGAAACGTTAAAGCAAGAAATAAAAGAACTGCCAAAACAGCCTAAGCCAAAAGCAGATAAGCCGAAAAAGCCAAAACCTAACATTAAGAGTTTTAAGATTGGTGATCGTGTGCGACTAGAGGAGAGTAAATCAACGGGAACCATTGATGCTATTGAGAAAGAGATCGCAACAGTCAATTATGGGATGTTCACAACAAAGGTTCATTTATCGAAGCTAGAAAAAACATAATGGAAGCTCCAACCATTATCTACGACTCATCATGTGCCTTCTGCTCAGGCTCTATAGAATGGGTAAGCAAGAGAGATCCTCAGCACTATTTTCAATACGTCGCATCAAAATCCGCATTAGTAATAGATTGGATGCGTTCTAGAGGAATAAATCCTGAGTTGGCTGATAAAACTGTGATTCTAGTTATACCTAAAGAGGGATGGTATGTGCGTTCTGAAGCCCTTCATATGATCTGTAAAAAGCTTCAACCACGGCCATGGTGGAGCTTTGTATTTATCTTATTCCCCTACCCCATTCTCGACCTAGGGTATAGAACTATCGCTTATTTCAGAAGTTCGATTAGGTTTTCTAGCCGCTGATCTACTGCTTCTTGACGAGTAAAAGAATGACTACTGTATTCAAGCGGTGAAAAGAGATCGTTTGCTTTTAGAGTTTGTACGAACTCGGAGTATTCAGAGGCTGTTTTTCCGGCGAAAAGAAGATCTTTGTCTAGCGCATTACGCTGTTGGTAAAGCTCTATAAATCCAGGCAAATACAATCGATCCTTTGTAAAACCTCCTCCTCTATAAAGGCGTGTTGCCATATTAAAGGCTCTATCTCTAGTTAGACCAAACGTTCTGGTTAAGGTTTCAAAGGCTTCGATAAAGGGCACTCCTCTTACCACATAATCGGCGGTTATGACTCTCAAAGCTAACTCAAAGAGGCGATCATAGTCTAGTGCTCCGCAGTAATATTCAGACAATACCGCGAGTCCCTCTTGCGTTTGTACGTTAAACGGAAATCCCAGCGAAAAGACTTTTAATGGCTGCTTTTCTGCATTGAAGGTGGTTACTAGATGCACCCCAATCTCATGATGAGCTAAAGCCTTAAGTTCTTGAGTAGAAAAACGTTCACCCTTCTTGATCAAAACAGCTTTCTTGCTATTGCTTACCATAGCTTTTGAGCTCATGTGTGTAACCGCTTTTACAGTGACTTCGAATCCGTAATTCGACACAAACTTCTTCATGAAATGCACCGCTTCCTCTGCAGAGTGATTTTTTAATGAAGAGGGTTGGTCACTGAAATTCGGAGCGGCTTTCACTATAGTTTTTGCCCAATCCAATTCTTGCTGTGTTGGCGCACCGAACGCTTTCAAACTTGATCGCAGAAACAAAGAGGACTTACCTACATTCTCTAGACAATCCAAAATGCCATTGAAATACCAACGAACTTCTTCGTAAAAATCTGCAATACCTTGCTCTTCAATCTTCTGGATCTTTAATTTAAATAGCTCTTTTCGAATACGTCTACTATTGAGTGGGCATTTAGGGTATCTGAATTGTGGAGGTTCAACATACTTACTTTTAAAAAACTGCTGTTTGGCCTTCTCAGTGTTGATGGGATTAATGTAAAGCAACAACTCTACCTTCCCGAGTAGCTTGTGCAAACTTGAATCGATATGCTGAAGTTTAGGAAATGCCGTTATCATAGATTCAATTAGTGCATCCGATCAATTACTATTTGCATCTTGTCGGTGGTATCTTGAATGATATTTTCATACAATTCACCCGATAGCTCATCGCAGTAAAACTTTTTGAATTCAGTGGCAAATACAAGTACATTCTGATACTGTGTAGAAAGGTGCTTTAAGAATGCACCTTTGCCAAAAAAGGTGTCATTTTCTGCCACCCAGTACCCATCAAATACCTGAGTTAGTGTTTCTTGGTACTTATTTAACTCACTGCTCCATTTCTGGATGTCGATTTGACTGGTTCCTATATTAATTTCAGGAACCACCCTATCCCATCTCTTAAAATTATAACTGTGAATATCGTAGACAAGAATAGGTTGTTCAGCAAAAAATTCGACCAACGCTTTTGTGAGGCAATCTATTACCTGGTAACATCTTCTATACCGTTCTAAAGCTTGCTCTCGTTCTTTAGCTGTTAATACTCGTTTCCAAATCGATTTTCCCCAGGCGGTTTCATAAACCGCTTCTGATTCTGGCCGGTTGAGATCGTAATAATACCTGCTGTCTAACCCCTTAAATAAAATAGGGATGTCCCCTAAAAATTGGGCCGTACATGGATCTTCTTCGTACCAGCGTTCTTGTTCAGAAAGCAAACAATTCTCTTGTAACGAATAAGGAAAGTGATGTCCATCATGGATCGCAGCCCCTATAACAGGTTCGTACGATAAAATTCTAAGGTAAAAGCAGTGTTCTGAATCTACAGCCTCAAATGGAACTCGATTTGCGATCAGTGTACAAATCTCTTTTAGCGATAGTTCTTGTTGCATGGAACTCCCTATGAATCTTGAACTTCAGAGCGCAATTTTGAACGTCGATTGATCTTGAAGAGCATATCATCCACCTTATCTTCAATAAAATCAATCACCTTTCGTTGGACTTTTGTTTTGTTCATTTTATTCACAGGTACTACACCTCCGGGAGACATCACGTTCACCTCAATGAGTTTACCATTTATGACGTCTATTCCAACAAAAAACAGCCCATCATTAACGAGTTTAGGACCAATCTTTTTGCAAATGTTCAACTCGTGTTTAGTTAAATTGTGCTTTTCGTATGTTCCTCCTACAGAAAGATTTGAACGGTGATCCTTAGCATCTGGAACGCGACGTACCGCACCTATTGGCTCTCCGTTGAGTAGTAAGATTCTAATATCGCCTTTCTCTGCTCCTTCAACGTACTCCTGTAATATCACATAGTTTGACGAGCCATCTGAGTTGGTTAGGTAAAAGTCTAAAAGGGAATTGATGTTTTTCATCGCTGACTTTTCAATGAGAATAACCCCCGATCCTCCATAACCATTGAGAGGCTTCAAAATCATTTTGTCTGATTTTGAATCTTCAATCTGACGCACAAGATAGTCCTTGTTCTTTGACACATGAGTGTTAGGAATCACGTCTTCGTGAATATTACCGAAGGCTGCCGTATACAACTTGTTATTCGCCTCTCTTAAGCCTTCAATAGAGTTAAGGATGAATACATCGTCCTTCACACTGTCTAAGAAGTTGAGCATCAAGGGATCCATAGGAGGGTTAGCCCTCATAAAGATGCAATCAAATCCAGCCAAAGGAAGCATTTGGTGATTGAAAGAACACCCTTTGTAAAAGGTTTTAATACTGGTCGAAACCTTTTCAGGGCTTTTTATCACCTGACAAAAGGCAGAAGTAACACGATCTCGAATGGTCAAGTTTCCGGGTGTACAAATCGCCACTTTATGCCCTCTTGAAACACACTCATGAATAAAAGTAAGAGTAGTGTCTCTTTCGGGGTTTATGTTTTCCCACGGATACATTAAAAAACAGATATACATAAACTAGATAGTATTACTTTTTAATTGCGTCTAAATGATCGTCCCAGTTTTTAGGCTTAGGGTCGTGTAATTTGTTCAGTTTTTTAGCCACAATAGAGGCTACAGTCGCGTCACCAGTAACATTCACCACTGTTCTGCACATATCTAGCGGCCTGTCTACTGCAAAAATCAAGGCTAATCCGATTGCCAATTTTTCTGACGGAAAGCCGATGGATTCTAAAACAATCACCAACATAACCATACCCGCTCCTGGCACTGCAGCTGCCCCTATTGAAGCCAATAATGCCGTCAATATAATCGTTAGTTGATTACCTAAGGTTAAGTCAAAGCCAAGTGCTTGTGAAATAAAAACTGCTGCAATAGCCTGATAAACACTGGTTCCGTCCATATTAATAGTGGCGCCAACAGGCAAAACAAAACTGCTTACCTCTTGATCTACTCCAACATGTTCTTCAAGGCGTTCCATAGTTACCGGAAGTGTTGCAGCACTAGAAGAGGTTGAAAAGGCCAATAATTGTGCTGGACTCATTTGCTTAATGAACCAAAAAGGATTCTTTTTCACCACAAACTTGACCAACACCATATAGAATAAGATCATTATAAAAAGGCCAAAAACCAGCAAGAACGAATACTTCATTAACGCCACAAGCAGTTCAGGATTATTACTTGAAACTACCACACTCGACAATAATGCAAACACCGCATATGGAGCAAAAAGCATTATCAAATCAACCATCTTGAGAATGACGTCATTTAGCGTGTCAAAAAGTTGCTTTATTGGCTTTGCCTTCTTCTCTCCGATCAAAAGCATTGAGATGGCGAAAAAAATGGCAAAAAAGATAACCTGGAGCATTAACCCATTGTTCGAAAGTGCCGCAAATAAATTATCAGGCACAATATCAACTACAAATTGAAGCGGTCCGGCTTCTTTTTGAGCTGTGGCCGTTGCAATCTTTGAGGTAACCCCGCTGTCTGAGGCATAGGTCTCTGTTAGACTTGCTATCGTTTCTTGACTAATTCCTTCTCCCGGATTAAAGATGTTAACTAGCCCTAGACCAATAAAAATCGCGATAACAGTGGTCATCATGTACAGGCCAAATGTTCGAAGCCCCATATCTTTAAACTTAGCAATATCCTTTAGGTCTGAAATTCCTTTAATAAGAGAGGCTAAGATTAATGGTACTGCAATTAGTTTTAATAGTCGAACAAAGATGGTCCCAATGGGAAGTATCCAATCCGAGACAAAGGTTGTACCCCAATCGAACAAGGTCATAACGAAGCCAAAAATGACTCCGGCCACCATACCGATTACAATTTTCCAATGCAATGCCATAAATGCTAAATTTTAGAGGTTTTTGCCATCATAACGTGATCTGCGAGTACCAACGCGGCCATCGCTTCTACAATTGGTACCGCTCTTGGAACAACACAGGGGTCGTGACGGCCCTTCCCATGATTCGTTTCAATTTTACCTTCATTGGTTAGCGCTTCATAGGATTGTAACAAAGTTGCTACAGGTTTAAAGGCTACATCAAAATAGATGTCCATACCGTTTGAAATTCCTCCTTGGATCCCTCCGCTAAAATTGGTTTTAGTGGTTCCATCCTCGTTGAAGTTATCGTTGTGATCGCTTCCAAACATAGCGGCTCCTTCGAATCCACTCCCATAGGCAAAACCTTTTACTGCGTTTATAGAGAGCATCGCAGACCCAAGGTTGGCATGCAACTTCTCAAATACAGGCTCTCCTAATCCCACGGGTACATTCTGAACAACGCATCGGATGACACCGCCAACGGTATCGCCTTTCTTCTTAACCTCACTTATATAGGAAATCATTTTTTCAGCCATTTCAGGATCTGGACAGCGAACAACATTCTCTTCAGCAAGTTCCAGTTCCAGTTCTTGATAGGGTGTGTCTAATTTCAAAGTGCCCACCTGTATTACAAAGGCCTTTATAGATATTGGGGTGATGAATTGTTTAGCTATTGCGCCAGCCACGACTCTTGAGACTGTTTCGCGCGCAGATGAGCGACCTCCTCCCCTATAATCTCTAAATCCGTATTTCTTATCATAAACAAAATCGGCATGAGAGGGTCTATAGGAGTTCTGTATGTGTGAATAGTCGTTCGATTTTTGATTGGTATTCTGAATAGTAAAACCGATTGGTGTTCCGGTTGACACTCCCTCGAATATTCCAGAATGAAAGACTACTGCATCAGGTTCTTTCCGTTGTGTGGTAATTTTAGATTGACCTGGCCTACGCCTGTCAAGGTCTTTTTGCACCAATGATTCGTCGATGCGAACACCCGCAGGGCATCCATCGATAATGCCTCCCAACGCTGGTCCGTGAGATTCACCAAAGGTTGTAAGCCGAAATAAATTCCCAAAACTATTTGAGGCCATGAAATAGGAATAAGGTTGAGCTAGCTAAAATAGCGCACTTTTTCTAGAAAGCCTTGTTAACCATTTATTATCACAGCCTTCATAATTAATTAAGTTTTAAGTGATGTACACTTCTGTAATTTCGTTTAGACAATCGTAACGCGTTGAAAAAAAGAAAAATAGATATCTCTGTCATCTCTGACGTTCACCTAGGAACTTATGGATGCCATGCAGATGAACTCATCACCTACCTTAATAGTATCGAGCCCAAAAAGCTTATCCTTAATGGTGACATTATCGATATTTGGCAGTTTCGCAAGCGATTTTTTCCTTCTTCTCACCTTAAGGTGCTAAAGAAGATTATAGGTATGGCTTCAAAGGGGACCGATGTCTATTATATCACAGGTAATCACGACGAGATGCTCAGAAAGTTTTCGGGGCACACTATGGGGCGATTCAAACTGGTCGACAAATTGGTACTTGAGTTAGGTAAAGAAAAGGCCTGGATCTTTCACGGTGATGTCTTTGATATTTCAATTCAAAATGCCAAATGGCTCGCTAAACTTGGCGGATGGGGTTATGATTTTCTAATTCTTATTAATCGCTTTGTCAACTGGATTTTACTTAAAGTGGGCCGTGAAAAGTATTCATTATCCAAGCGCATAAAAAATAGTGTAAAGGGTGCAGTTAATTATATCCAAAGCTTCGAAAAGGTTGCCGCTGAATTAGCCATAGATAATGAGTATGATTATGTGATATGCGGACACATCCATCAACCTAAAAAAGAGGTTTATCAAAATAGTAAAGGCAAAACAACCTATCTCAATTCTGGAGATTGGGTTGAGAATTTAACCGCACTGGAGTATAGTCTTAAACGTTGGAAGATTTATAACTACAATCACGATAAGCTCTCTCCTTTCTTCGTTGATGAAGACCTCAAAGAAATGGATCTAGACGAACTCATCGCCTCAATTACTAAAAAGGAAGAGGGACTTCGAAATATTGAGATCGTAGAAGACTCGAGGGACGATGACTAAGCCTTTAAGGCCATTGCCAATACTTCTACAGGATGTAAGGCTTTTTTCTGAGTCCCGTCCTTTATTTGGTGTCTGCAACTCGTACCGTTAGCAACGATCAAGGTATTGTCGTCTGCCGATCGAACCGCCTTGAATAGTTTTAAACCTCCAATTTTCATAGAAAGATCATAGTGTTCTTTTTCGTAACCAAAGGAACCCGCCATTCCACAACAACCGGTGGTCATTAAGGTGACATCGTAAAACGGAAGCGCGTTTAAGAGATCAAAAGTGATCTTTTGATTGGAATGGGCCTTTTGATGACAGTGCACGTGAACCTTTAGTTTTCGATGGCGGTCAGAGAATTGATCGAGACTAATTTTTTCTGATTTCAATTCGCTTAGAAGAAATTCTTCGATGAGGAAGCTATTCTTTTTTAAGGCCTTGGCTAACGGTTCTTCAGATAGCATCCTAGGATATTCGTCACGAAAACTAAGAATTCCTGAAGGCTCTAAACCAACAATTGGTAACCCACGCTCTAAATAAGGTCTAAAGACCGAAAGACTCTTTTGAGCACAGTCTTTTGCTTGTTTCAAAAATCCTTTAGACAGAAATGAGCGTCCACTTTCCGTGTATACAAGATGCAACCTATACCCTAACGTATTAAGCACCTCTATTGCAGCTTTAAGTAGCGAAGTGTCTAAATAACGCGTAAACTCATCGATATAAAGCACAACTTCTTGATGAGTCTTATCGGGTTTCTTTATGGAGGCGTAATACTTCTGAAAGTTGAATGCATGCACACTTGGAAGTGAGCGGGCTTTTGCTATTCCGAGCCCCTTCTTTAACAACAAACTTAATGGGCCTTTTAGAAGGGCATTCGAAAGTATTGGGGTGAATGCTGCTAATCGATTTAATTGAGTACTGTATGCGAAAAAGCGACTTCTAAATGAGTATCCATTTTGCTCTTGGTATTGAAAGAGATATTCGGCTTTTAAGGTAGACATGTCTACGTTTGAAGGACATTCACTAGCACATGCTTTGCAACTCAAACACAAATCCAAAGCTTCTACCACCTCTTTTTGGTTAAAGGCTTGGCCCTCATCTTGTTGGGTCATAAACATGCGCAAAGCATTGGCTCGTGCACGTGTGGTATCCTTTTCGTCTAAACTTGCATGATAACTCGGACACATTCCTCCTTTTGCTGACGCGGTCTTTCTGCAATCACCACTGCCATTGCACTGCTCAACGGCGCGCAAGTAACCTTCAGTATCAGAAAAATCTAGAAAGGTTGTGATTTTAGGTTCCTTACGGTCAGGTTCATAACGCAAGGCGCGATCCATAGGGTAAGAATTGACGATTTTACCAGGATTTAAGATACCGTTGGGATCAAACAGCTTCTTAATCTCTTTGAAAAGGGCATAATTCTTGTCTCCTACAAGTTCAGGTAGAAATTCGGCTCGAACAATACCATCTCCGTGCTCTCCGCTAAAACTCCCTTTATACTTCTTGGTCAAGCGCATCACATCAGTAGTGATTGCCCTAAATAGAACAACGTCTTCGCTCTTCTTTAAATTTAATATGGGCCTAAGATGCAATTCTCCCGCTCCCGCATGGGCATAGTATACGGCTTTTTGATCATACCCTTTCATGAGTGCTGAAAACTCCATAATAAAGGGCTTCAAATCGTTCAGCGCCACCGCGGTATCTTCTATGCACGCCACCGCTTTTTTGTCACCAATCATGTTCCCTAAAAGCCCTAGTCCTGCTTTTCTTAACTCATGCGCCTTGTTAATGTCTTCTCCCCTTAAAACTGGGGCTGCGTAGCTTTCAGAGTTGTTTTTAATATGGTGAAGTAAGGCTGCTGTTTTCTCTTCAAGAGCTTCTTCTGAATGTGCTCTAACCTCAAGCATGAGTACGGCTTCGGGATCTTCTTGAACAAAAGAACGCGTTTCTGCATATAATTTGTTTCCCTTAGTACAATCGAGAATCACCTTATCCATCATTTCGCAGGTGTATAACTCGTGCTCCATTACCGTTGCTACATCTGACAGACAAGCTTCTAGCGTTTCGTAATGCGTGACAACCATGGCGCCATATTTCGGCGGTAAAGCGTCGAGCGCCACTTCAATTTCGGTAGTAAAAGCCAATGTCCCTTCACTACCGCATAGCAGTGGGGTTATATCTAAATGTTGTTCGGTACTCTCCTCTA
The DNA here is from genome assembly GCA_023262185.1 of Flavobacteriaceae bacterium. Lineage (GTDB taxonomy): Bacteria > Bacteroidota > Bacteroidia > Flavobacteriales > Flavobacteriaceae > UBA3478. The sequence continues at coordinate 95,072 of JALRDO010000004.1, read as the reverse complement.
AACGCTCCTTGAGAAGGTCGATGGCGTAACCGGTATTTCTTCTGTGAATTTCAGGCTTAGGAAAATGTGATTTGATTTCTTCAGCGACTTCTTTTGGGGCTAATAAAGACTTCAATCCCTCTTCAATACGCTGACCAAATTCACTATTCTTAGTTATAGGTTTAACCCTTCCAAATTCATGGACCGTTGCATCTGAAAGTACCGTTCTGAGGCTCAATACCTTGTCTCGCGTCACCCCGTAACGAATTGAGGTGGTTCCTGAGCTGTTGTTTCCTACCATCCCACCAATAGTACATCGGTTGGCTGTAGAGGTATTAGGACCAAAGAACAAACCATAAGGCTTTAGATAAGTATTTAATTCATCGCGTATTACACCAGGTTGAACACGGATAGTCTTATTCTTTTCATCAAATGCTAGAATTTGGTTCATGTGTTTAGAGGTGTCTACCACAACACCCTCACCAACACATTGACCTGCCAAAGAGGTACCTGCCGCTCTTGGAATTAGTGGGACTTGATTTTCTTTCGCCCACCGCACTAGAAGAATTAAGTCATCTTCATCTTTAGGAAAAGCAACCCCCATCGGAGTCATTTGATACACCGAGGCATCGGTAGCATAGATTGCACGGTAGAGTTCGTCGTCTAAGAGTTCTCCTTTGAACGAACCTTTTAATGCTTCAAAAATGCTTAAATCTTTCATTTAATTTCTACGATTTAACACCCAGAAAAATAACAACAATGGAACTACAAGTGCTGCAATTAATAAGGGGTTTGAAAACAAAGTTCCAGGCCTTATCAAAGCGGTGAATAAAAAGCCTCCAATAGCACCGCCAAAATGAGCTGCATGACCTATACCGTCATTGTTCTTGTACATTCCGTAAACAGAATACATCAAAAACCCAAAACCGAAAAGTGGTGCAGGAATGGGTAATGGTATCGGCATGATCATGAGCTGCATTCCTGGATAGAGCAAAATCGAAGAATACACCACGCCAGAGACAGCTCCTGATGCTCCAACTGCAGAATAAAAATTATCATTTCGATGTACCCAGAGGGTAAAAAGGTTTCCAAAAAGTAAGCTGAGCACAAAAACTGCAAAGAACTTCCACCCCCCTAGAAGCGCATATACTGTTGGAGCGAAAAAATAATAACTTATTCCGTTAACAATTAGATGCCAATATCCTACGTGTAAAAATCCAGAGCTCAACATACGATACCACTGTCCTTCGCGAATTGAGTTAATACTGAAAGTGTAGCGATTGAACCACTCTTCATTGTTAAATCCCTTTAACGAAATGAGAGCAATAGCTACGAGTAATAATGTAGTCGGATGTGATAGTGTTTGAAGCATCGTATAGGCTTCAAATATACTTATCTTTACCCGCCAATATGGAAGCCTTTCTTGTATTTATTCTAGTACTTCCTTGGATCTACGTGCTATCGCTAGCACCCTTTCCTCTTCTTCACGTATTGGCGCAACTGTTATCCTTTTTACTCAATACTGTTTTTAACTACAGACGATCATTGGTGGAGCAAAATATTGCAAAGGCTTTTCCGAATTATACACCTAAACAGATCAAAGAAACCTCTAAGAAATTTTATTTGCACTTCGCCGATCTCTTTATTGAAATTATAAAAGCTGTAACCCTAAATAACCGTGCCTTTAAAAAGCGATACACCGTAAGTGGTTTCGATCACATTGAGGAGATTCTCAATCAAAAGAAATCCGTCATCATTATGGCTGGCCATCAAAGCAATTGGGAATGGACCTCCGCGCTGTCACTTTACACAACCCATCGCTTTTATGCTATTTACCAAAAAATAAACAACCGCTATTTTGATGCTTTTATGCGCAAAAATAGAGCGCGAACAGGCCTCTATCTACTTCCAACTTATCTTACCAAAAAGACGGTTGCTGAGCACCATGAAAAGCGAGAAGTTAGCTTATATGGCTTTTTGAGCGATCAGTCTCCAACGCTTAAGAAAACCAAGTTGTGGACGGAATTTTTTGGTCGTTATGTACCTGTACACACAGGAGCAGAAGAGTTAGCTCGAGAGTTTGATTTGGCTGTTTTTTACATGGACTTGAAAAAGGTAAAACGCTCGCATTACCACGCAGATTTCGAGCTGCTCTCAGAGCACCCCGCGACATTAGAACCCTTTGTTCTTACCAAGATGTTCTTGTCAAAAGTCGAAAACAGTGTAAAAGAACAGCCTGAGACCTATTTATGGACGCACCGCAGATTCAAGCATGAAAACGCAAAAGAGAATTATTAAACTTGAGCGCTTATGTCACTTATCAGTTTTTTAAAGTCTGCAGCAAGCGCGTCCGCTTTAATTTGAGTTTTAGCCTCGGTATAGATCCGTACTATGGGTTCAGTGTTTGATTTTCTGAGATGAACCCAAGAATCTTCAAAATCTATCTTTACCCCGTCAATAGTAGATGGGGTAAGGTGGTTGTATCGCTGAGCTACTTCATCTAAAACCTTTGATAATTCTTGATCCTTAAGCTGAAGCACTAGCTTTTCTTTAGTCATAAAATAACTTGAATAAGAAGCACGAAGTGCAGACACCGCAATCTCCCTTTCGCTTAATAACATCAAGAATAGAGCAATTCCAAGTAAGGCATCTCTTCCATAATGGTTGTCTGGATAAATAACCCCACCATTTCCTTCTCCTCCGATTACCGCACCAACTTCTTTCATCTTAGCAACTACATTCACCTCTCCTACTGCTGCCGCATGATAGGTTACGCCATACGTAGCAGCAAGATCCTTGAGGGCACGTGTAGAGGATAAATTAGATACGCACGGTCCTTTTGTCTTACTTAGAATGTAGTCCGAACATGCTACCAAAGTGTATTCTTCACCAAACATTTCTCCATTTTCATCTACGATAGCCAGACGGTCAACATCTGGGTCAACAGCGATTCCGAAATCTGCCCCTTCTTTCTTCACCGTCTCCATTAACTCTTGTAAGTTTCGTTCTAATGGCTCTGGATCATGAGGAAATTTTCCATGTGGCTCAGAAAACAACTCCACCACCTCTACCCCTAAATCTCGAAGTAAAACAGGAACAGAGATGCCCCCGCTTGAGTGAACACTATCCGTGACTACCTTGAATTTTTTTGTTCGAATTAGGGAGGGATCCACTGCATCTAGTTCCTTAATCTTCTCGATGTGTTTTTGAATGTAGTCAGCTTTAGTTGTATGTGTTCCTAACTTATCATAACTACTATAGGTAAAGGCCTCATCACTTGCAATTTGAAGTAAGGTTTCGCCATCGACTGCACTCAAAAATTCTCCGTGTTCATTCAATAATTTAAGAGCATTCCATTGGGCAGGATTGTGGCTTGCTGTTAGAATCACACCTCCTTGTGCCTTTTCATTTACTGTTGCAAATTCAACGGTTGGCGTAGTAGACAAACCTAAATCGATTACATCAATACCCATACTCACAAGGGTATTCACCACTAAACCTTGCACTATTTCACCTGAAACCCGAGCATCTCTTCCGACAACTACATTAAGTTTTTCATTCGCCTGCTGCTTTATTTGAATCATACGGGCAAACGCCGAGGTAAACTTTACTATGTCTAAAGGCGTGAGATTATCGCCCGGACTTCCGCCTATCGTACCTCTTAGTCCTGAAATAGATTTAATTAAAGTCATAATCACTGGGTGTTCTTCAAAGATACCCTAGATTTCAATTAAATTAGGTCCGTAAATATGGCTAATTATGCGCATCACCACTATCTTTTTGAGTGTTTTGATCCTATCAGGCTGTCAAACCACCCCACCGTCTACACAAGAATACTTTTCTCAGGCCGCAGTGGTCAGTTCAAGAATAGAGGCCTCTGAGATCGGTGCAGCCATTTTAAAAGAAGGCGGAAATGCTTTTGATGCCATGATTGCAACAGAATTGGCCTTGGCCGTTGCATATCCTTTTGCAGGCAATATTTCAGGAGGCGGATTTATGGTGTATAGAAAAGCCGACGGGTCAACCGGCAGTCTTGACTACAGAGAAATGGCTCCTCTGAAGGCAGAGGCTGACTTCTATCTTAATGATGACGGGCAGGTAATACGTGGCAAAAGCACGCTTGGCGCTAATGCGGTGGGAGTTCCTGGAACAGTAGCAGGGCTATTTGCAGTATATGACTCTTTGGCAACGCTACCGTTTGAACGGTTGATTCAACCGGCGATAGATTTAGCAAAAAAAGGAGTTGTTGTTACTGAGAAGCAAGCGGGACGCTTAGCCTATTACGATTCGTTATTCACTGCAGTAAATGGACGCGTACTAACACGATTCTCTGGCACTATTGCAGGAGACACCATCGCGTATCCTGAACTCGCATCCACTATGGAAAAATTAAGAGACCATGGTCGCGACGTATTCTATAAAGGAGAAATTGCAGAAAAGATTGCTGCCTTTATTCAAGAAAATGGTGGAATTATTGAGGTGGCAGATTTAGCAGCCTACGAGGCAAAATGGAGGACACCTGTTTCCATTCATTTTAAAGGATACGATCTTATTTCTATGGCACCTCCAAGTAGTGGCGGTATTACTATGGCACAGATCTTTGGTATGCTGGAACGTCCATTTAATGAAGACGTAGTCCTTGACAGCCCAGAATATATTCATCTATTAACCGAGTCGTTTCGAAGAGCTTATGCTGATCGCAATCACTTTCTTGGAGACCCAGACTTTGTAGCTATTCCGACTCGAGAAATGAGTTCAAAAGAATATTTAGAAAAACGTATGGCTGACTTTGATCCTAACATAGCCACCTCTTCTTCGGATGTATCCCATGGTGAGATCCATACCTTATATGAGTCAGATGAAACCACTCATTACTCCATTATCGACAGTTACGGTAACGCCGTATCGGTCACCACTACACTAAATGGTGGATACGGTTCAAAACTATTTCATGAAGAATTAGGTTTCTTTTACAATAATGAAATGGACGATTTCAGTGCTAAGCCAGGCGTGCCAAATATGTTTGGCCTCATTGGCTCTAAGGCGAATGAGATTGCCCCTGGAAAGCGAATGCTAAGTAGTATGACGCCTACTATTGTTGAAAAAGATGGTGAACTCTTTATGGTCATTGGAACACCAGGAGGTTCTACCATAATAACGGCAGTAGCCCAAACTTTCTTAAGAGCAGCGTTATATGACAGACCAATGCAAGAATCGGTCGATGCAGGACGCTTTCACCATCAATGGAAGCCCGACATCCTAATCCTTGAACCTAATCGTTTCAGTTCTGAAACCATTGAGTCGCTTAAGGCCAAAGGTCATCGTATTTCTGAAGAAACTAACCGAATCATAGGCAAGGTCAATGCACTAAAGATTCATCCAAAAAAGGGAATAGAGGTTGGAGCAGATTCAAGAGGTGATGAGGCCGCCGCTGGATTTTAAACGCTGAAGGCTAAGCTTTGCGTACCATGCGCTCCTTTAATTCACGCATTGAATCTTTTAATTCATTGAGCAGCTGAAGACTCTGATCCTGTTCTAGTACAAAGGTTATTTTACTACTCACCTCCCACAATTCTTGAATTTGGTAGGCATGAACTTCGTAAGGTTCGTAATTCGAATTGAGTGATTGTAAGGTCAACCTGTTGTTCATAGGGTATTGAATTACCTTTTTGACCATTACACTATCTTCAAGCACTACTACATACATTTTGGAAGGTCTAATCGCATCAAGTGATTCAACAGCTCTAGCCAACACCCAATCCCCTGGGTTTAAAGCTGGCAACATGCTTTCTCCTTCTACTTGAAAACCTCTATAGGTAGCGTTTCTAAACTCTTTTAGCGGTAAATCGAAGGCAGGTAGTTTTTGATACCAACTTCTGTCTAAAATATTTTGAGGATACCCTGCCGCTGCCTTTGCCTCTACAAGTAAAACATTTTCATTTTGCTCTGAATTGACTGTAATTACCTTCGGAAGGGTCTGAGCCGATGAACCTCCTAAGCGCATCTTATCGCTCGCTCCAAATAGCCATGAAGGATTGATACTGTGTTCTTCATAGAGTTTAGCCACTACATAACCTGGGAGCTTTGTTTTCGCGCGTTCTATATCCGCAGTTGAACCACTCAATCCTAAATAGCTTCCAAATTCAGACTGAGTAAAGCCTAATTCTTTTCTTAAAAGGGCAAACCTTTGTGCAGAATCTGATGATGTCATGCCTGAAATATACGGATTTATTCCGAATGAATTAGGAAATATTCCAATAGTAATGCTGTATTTTTGATTCAAATTTTTCGAATTTGTCCTCAATCCGTATAACCAATGCTAAAACTCATAATCTCAAGGATATATCCATTAATATCCCCAGAGAGAAACTTGTTGTGCTTACTGGTTTGTCTGGTAGCGGTAAATCTTCATTGGCTTTTGACACCATATATGCAGAAGGGCAACGCAGATATATCGAAACCTTCTCTGCTTATGCAAGACAGTTTTTGGGAAATTTAGAGCGTCCTGACGTCGATGCTATCGAAGGACTGTCGCCTGTTATTGCCATTGAACAGAAAACCACCTCGAGATCACCCCGTTCTACGGTTGGAACCATTACTGAGATTTATGATTTTCTTCGATTGCTATTTGCTAGGGCCGCAGACGCTTATTCTCCTGAGACCGGAAAACGTATGGTTCGCTATACCAACGAAGAAATAGTATCGCGTATTCTTGAGCAATTCAACGGTCAACCGGTCACGGTGCTTTCCCCTATCATACGCTCCCGAAAAGGACACTATAGAGAGCTTTTTGAAACCATTTTAAAGCAAGGATTTCTAAAGGTTCGTGTAGATGGAGAAATTCAATCTATTCAACCAGGTTTAAAGCTCGATCGTTACAAGATTCATGACATCGAAATTGTCATTGATCGCATCAGTGTTAGTGGTAAAGAGGACAAGCGATTAGTACAAAGTATAGAGCTTGCCTTAAAAAAGGGTAACCAAGTACTTATGCTTGAAACGGCCGAAGGTGACATCCACTATTTCAGTTCGGCCCTTATGTGTCCTGAATCTGGTGTTTCATTAGATGTTCCTGAGCCCAATACCTTTTCATTTAACTCTCCTAAAGGAATGTGTCTCTCATGCAGAGGATTAGGGCATATTAAGGTAATTGACGAGCACAAAATGTTCCCTGACAAGAAGCTGAGTATACGAAAAGGTGGCATTGGTCCTTTAGGGACCTACAAAAAGAATTGGTCTTTTACCCAAATCGAACACATTGGTCAGCTGTACAACTTCACCTTAGATAGTTCCATTGAATCGTTATCAGAAGAAGCTCGAATCGCTCTTCTGAAGGGAATAAAGGAGCGGATTAACATTCCGTCAAAAACGCTAGGAGTTACAAGAGAATACACTATAGATTTTGACGGTTTAGAGACTTTTATTTTACAACAATATCACGATTCTGGGTCAGTCTCAATAAAGCGCTGGGCCTCAGAATTTCTTGAGGATGCACATTGCACCTCTTGCAATGGTTCGCGGCTGAAGCCTGAAACTCAACTTTTTAGAATTGCCGGAAAGACCATAACAGAATTGGTGGATTGTTCTATTGCCGATTTACGTTCTGTCTTTGATGATATAGAAAGCAGACTCGAGCCCCAACAAGCCGTTATTGCAGCTGAAGTAATCAAAGAAATCAAAATGAGACTTAGTTTTCTCGACGAGGTTGGATTGAGCTATCTCACCCTTAATAGAAGCGCTCGCTCTTTATCTGGGGGCGAAGCTCAGCGGATTCGCCTCGCGACTCAGATAGGTTCTCAACTTGTTGATGTACTCTATATTCTTGACGAACCGAGTATAGGACTGCATCAGCGCGATAACATGAGACTTATTGGTGCCTTACAGGAGTTACGCGATATAGGGAATTCAGTTTTGGTGGTAGAGCACGACCGTGATATGATTGAATGCGCTGATCATGTGATCGACATTGGCCCAGGTGCCGGTAGACATGGTGGAGAAATTGTATTCGAAGGTTCGCCGGCAGAGATGAAGGTCACTAGTACCCTAACGGCACAATACCTGAACAATGAAAAAAGTATCCCCACTCCTTCTACGCGTAGAAAAGGGTCTGGAGATTTCATAGAGCTTTCTGGATGTAGCGGAAACAATTTGAAAAACGTGACCGTAAAGATTCCATTAGGGACCTTAACCCTTGTAACAGGAGTTTCAGGTAGCGGAAAGTCAACACTAATCAACGAAACTCTTTACCCTATATTAAATAACCACTATTTCAATGGGGTACAAAAGCCTCTACCCTATTTAAAGGTAAAGGGATTGCAACATTGCGACAAGGTTATTGATGTCAATCAAGCACCCATAGGCAGGACTCCTAGGTCTAATCCAGCAACATACACTGGGGTTTTCTCAGAAATCCGTTCGCTTTTTGCCAAAACGACTGAGGCGGTTATACGTGGGTACAAGCCCGGACGCTTTAGTTTTAACGTTACAGGCGGACGTTGCGAGACCTGTGGAGGTGGAGGCCAGAAAGTAATTGAGATGAACTTCTTACCCGATGTATTGGTAGAATGTGAAACCTGTCGTGGAAAGCGCTTTAATCGCGAAACATTAGAAATCCGATACAAAGGCAAAAGTATTTCTGACGTACTTGAGATGACTATTGAAGAAGCATCCGCATTTTTTGAAGCCATCCCTAAAATTCACCGTATTCTTAAAACATTGAACGAAGTTGGATTAGGTTATATCACCCTGGGGCAATCTTCAACAACTCTTTCAGGGGGTGAAGCACAGCGCGTAAAGCTTGCCACAGAATTGGCTAAGCGAGATACAGGGAAAACTATTTACATCTTAGATGAACCTACCACGGGACTTCATTTCGAAGACGTTAGAATTCTTTTAGAGGTGCTGAATAGGTTGGTAAACAAGGGCAACACGGTCGTTGTGATTGAACACAATTTAGATGTTATACGTCAGGCAGACCATATCATAGATGTAGGACCTGAAGGTGGAGAGGCCGGAGGATACATCGTTACCAAGGGAACTCCAGAAGAAATTAGTAAGTCTAAAGCTAGCTTAACCGCTTCTTTCTTAAAAAATGAATTAGATTCGTTTAAATCCATAGCCATTTAAAATGTCATATTCAACTAAAGATTGGAACGAAATTAAGTCCAACGACTCTTGGGCCCTCTTTAAAATAATGGGTGAATTTGTAGAAGGGTACGATCGCATGGCCAAAATTGGACCTTGTGTATCAATATTCGGATCAGCACGCACCCCTGAACAATCAGAGACATTTGCCTTAACCTCTGAAATCGCCAAAAAGCTTTCAGAGCAGGGATTTGGCATCATTACCGGTGGTGGACCTGGAATCATGAAAGCTGCAAATAAAGGGGCCACAGAAGCAAAGGGAATTTCAGTAGGATTGAATATCAAACTTCCATTTGAACAACATCCTAATGAATACATTGATATTGACAAGAGCATTTACTTCGACTATTTTTTTGTTCGTAAGGTGATGTTTGTAAAATACGCACAAGGCTTTGTGGTTATGCCAGGAGGATTTGGAACACTAGATGAACTTTTCGAAGCCCTCACGCTAATTCAAACCCATAAAATCCAACATTTTCCAATCATCCTTGTGGGGACTTCGTTTTGGAGTGGACTCCTAGATTGGATTAAAAATACCCTACTCGCTCAGAAAACTATTTCCAAAGAAGATTTAGATCTATTTAAGATGGTAGACACCTCTGATGAAGTCGTTGAAACTATTTTAGATTTCTACAAAGGCAAAGAGCTAAGACCGAACTTTTAAATGAGAAATTTTCTTCTGTTGTGGTCTCTGATAGGAGTCGTGCCTATACTTTTCTCCCAAGAAAAGCTTGAACACACCGCAATAGATGCCTATTTATACCCCAATCACTCTGATGGAAGTTTAGAAGTCCAAAGTAAAATTCGTTTTAAAAATTCCGATTTCATTCAAGGTGACACACTTTATCTCTACGATTGGAATCACGCTTTTTCGTCTAAAAATTCTTCCCTAGGGCGAGCCTTTCAACAGCGCTTCGATCGCAGTTTTCATTGGGCTCGGGAGGACGAAAGAGGATATACCATCAATTTAGAAATCCTATGTAATGGAAAGCCCTTAGCCTTCGAACGCATTGATTACGATGTTTTAAGGGTGGTACTTCAAGGTACTGAAGAAGATCTCACTGAATTGGAACTCAATTACTCTCTCAAACTTCCGAGTTCAAAGTTTACGGGCTACGGCATCGATGAACGAGGTACACTAGTATTGAAAAACACTCTCATACTTCCTATTCCATTAGAAAAAGGCAGTTCTCAAGTGTATCATCATCAAAATAAAATCAATCAGCGAACGGGTTTGGTCGAGTACACTATTCGATTTGACAGAGGAGACAATCATTTCATTCATAGTGATTTACCTCCACTTTCGTATTTTGATTTTCACGGAACAACGGCAAGCTCGCCCCTATTCACAATCGATCACGACGACACGAGTCTTATCCACTACAGAACCTCTGAATGGTCGATACACGTGGATGATGAATTGATAAAAGGACTTTCTAATCCCGCACCGCATTTCAGTCGCATACTTGATTTTGTTACGACCTATTTGCCAGGTACAGATACTGATAATTTGTTGCTAACCATAAATGAATATAACGAAGCGCCCATTTCACTTATAGCAGACATACCCACGCTTCTCTCACCATACCCAGAGGGATTCATTGAAGAATTAAAACTGGTAAAGACATTATTGCGCAAACAGCTCTTGTTGAAATTTGATAGCAATATGAATGAAGAGCATTTTTATATAGGCGGATTTGTACAATACCTTCTAGAACGCTATATAGAAACCTATTACTCGGGGATTAAACTCATAGGAAAATTTAACAGGCTTTGGCCGCTTAACCTATACACCTTGGGTGAAATACAGCTCATTGACTATTTTAAATGGCTTGCCCGCTTTATCGATGACAAGAACTTAGATCAACCGTTATTAACCTCAACCTCAGAACTGTTAAATTACAATTACAACATTGCTAATCCGATCCGATCTGCACAACTCTTTCACATGAGTTTTGATCCGCAAACCTCACCTGAAAGTAGTGATGCGCTTTTAGATTTTCAGCGAGCATCTGTTCTTAAACCCGGTGTTTCAGGTTTTGATTTGAAGTGGTTTTTCAACCCGCAATCAACCGTTCCTGTAGTATCTGAGCGCTTACTGAAAAACCGTCAGCGGATAGATTTCAAATTCACTGACTTCAAAAGGTCAAAGAATAAAGATTCCATACTCCTTCATTACAATGGTGCTTATCCATTGCCGGTTAGGGTATCACAGTACATTGGAGATCAAGAGGTAGACTCAAAATGGATTTCTAATGATACGCATGAAACATGGGTATCATTCGACACCCAAAGGAGGGCGCGATACATTACCAATCCTAAACTTGAGACCCCTGAGTTTACCATCACTAACAACACCTATAATCCTCGAGGTGGTCTTCTTAAAAAGCCTGTAAAAATATTACCTATAACAGATCTTGACGACCTTAAATACAATCAGTTATTTGTAACCCCTCAGGTTTTGTTTAATATTTATGACGGATTAACCCTAGGAGCTCAACTTTCTAATAATTCCCTGGTTACAAAACCCTTTGAGTACGAAATATCTCCTTATTATTCTCGAAAAGAGAAGGCTTTGATTGGGGCATTCAAATTTTCAAGCAATTTCTGGGTAAATGACAAAAACAGAAGTCGTATTTCAGCAGGTGTTTTTGGGCTCACTCAGCATTTTGACATTAATTCTAGATACAGTACCGTAACCCCCTATGTAGCAATCAATCAAAATGTGTCAGGAATCACTTCTAGAACGAACCAATCTTTTCTTGCAAGACTTAGATCTGTTAGTCGTTTTATAGATGGCAACAATGTTGAAGCTCAAGCCATAGAAAATCCTGATTATGTGGTATTGAATCTTCGTTATCAAAAAACAAAGCAAAGTCTCTTTGACTACCGAAGTCTCTTAGGGGATATCCAACTTACTCCAGCCTTCATTAAACTCTCCTCTTCTACCGAGTATAGAAAACTCTTTGACAATAACACCCAGCTAAGCTTTCGTTTGTACGGTGGTGTTTTTCTAAGAAACACTCAATCCAATGGTTATTTTGATTTTTCAATCGGAAGACCCAACGACTACTTATACGACTACAATCTCATCGGTCGATCTGAATCAGAAGGATTATCTGCTCAACAGTTAATTCGCGGTGAAGGAGGCTTTGTTTCTTCTGTAGATCAAGGGTTTTCAAATGGGGCTATTGCAGCTTCAAATGTAGCCGTCAACCTATGGCGATTCGTCGAAGTATATACAGAGCTTGGGTATTTAAAAAGCAAAGATGAAAAAGCTCGCTTTTTATACGGGTCTGGACTGCGACTAAATCTCGTTCCTGATTATTTAGAAGTATACTTTCCGGTTCATAATCACACCGGGTTTGAAGCTTTTGACAAAGACTATGGTTCAAAGATTAGATTTGTCTTAAGTCTTGAAATTGAGACCATAAGCAGATTGTTCACGCGCTCTCTATTCTAAGCCCCATAATTGTGTATTTTTGCCAGGCGCATTCTACGCGATCTTATGGGAAACAGCGAGATGACATTTCAAGAATTTCGAGACGAAATTTTAAACGACTATAGGACTGCATATACTAGCCGTATATGTAGTATACTAGGACGGAAAGAGGTGTTACTCGGAAGGGCGAAGTTTGGAATTTTTGGCGACGGAAAAGAGCTTCCACAAATCGCCATGAGTAAGTTTTTCAAAAAAGGAGATTATCGGAGTGGCTATTACAGAGACCAGACTTTTCATCTTGCGCAAGGATTACTTAACCCTGTATCTTTCTTTCACACCCTTTTTGGCACCACTGATTTAGCGCATGAACCCATGCACGGTGGACGTCAAATGACCGGACACTTTTCCAGCCCAATGTGGAGTGATCAGAGTGGCTGGTTAGACCAAACAAAACAGTTCAATTCTACTTCTGATGTGTCATCAACAGGCGGACAAATGCCTCGTTTACTTGGCCTTGCTCAGGCCTCGTCATTTTATCGTTCACAATCAGATACCATAGACTCCACACTCTTTTCAGTAAAAGGAAACGAGATTGCATGGGGAACCATTGGGAATGCTTCTACTTCTGAAGGCATATTCTTTGAAACTATGAATGCAGCCGCAGTAATGCAAGTTCCTTTGCTAATGAGTGTATGGGATGATGAATATGGTATTTCAGTGGGTCCAGAGTACCACACGGTAAAACAAAGTATTTCAAAGGCGCTCAAAGGGTTTAAAAGAAACGAAAAGCACAAAGGACTTGAGATTCTTGAAGTTAACGGATGGGATTACGCAGCGCTTATTGAAACCTATCAGAAGGCTGAACTGTTGTGTCGTGAACAACATATCCCTGTACTTGTTCATGTTGTTGAATTGACCCAGCCTCAAGGGCACAGTACATCTGGGTCTCATGAGCGCTATAAGAGCGAAGAACGATTGAATTGGGAGCGCGAAAACGACTGCCTCAAACGCTTCAAAGAATGGATTCTTGAGAAAGGGTTTTCAGACGAGGCTACTTTAGATAGGTTAGAGCGTGAAATCGAAACAACGGTAGCTGAGGCCAAAAAAACTGCTTTCGCAGAATTTCAACAGCCAGCCTTACATTACAGAGATGAATTAATTAAGGTCCTTGAAAAAAACAACATTTCGCTAGAAACACATCTGTCTGATAGCCTTAAAGCTTTAAAGGTTAAAAAATTAGTTTTAAAGCGCGATGTTCTTTCGTTAGCTAAAGGACTTCTCATAAAACAAGGATCCCAATTAAGTTCCTCTACTAAGCAAATACTTTCTGAATTGATACACTCTATTCAAGAAGTGGAACAGCGTCACTACAGTTCTGAATTGATAGATCAAACACCAAAGGCTCTCACAAAGGTTAACCCCCATAAAGCGACCTATGATCAAGAGGCAGAAACGGTTGATGGTCGACAGATCTTACTTGAAAATTTTAAAGCTATAATGCGTCGCGATTCACGTGTACTCATTTTCGGAGAGGATTCAGGTCAAATTGGCGGCGTGAATAAATCACTAGAAGGGCTTCAAGAAATCTTTGGAATCGAACGTGTTTTTGACACTAGTATTCGTGAAGCAACAATCATTGGTCAAGGTTTAGGGTTGGCGATGAGAGGTTTAAGACCTATAGCTGAAATTCAGTACCTCGATTATATCTTCTACGCTTTAAACATTCTAACTGATGATCTGGCCACCTTAAGATATCGTTCTGTAGGACAGCAAATCGCGCCTTTAATCATTAGAACACGCGGACATCGCCTAGAAGGCATTTGGCATTCAGGTTCACCTATGGGTGGTTTGGTGCATTTGTTAAGAGGAATCCACATTCTATCTCCCCGAAATATGACGCAGGCTGCTGGGATGTACAATGCACTACTGAGCGCTAACGAGCCGGGATTGATCATTGAACCCTTAAACGCCTACCGACTAAAAGAGAAATTACCCAATAATCTTGGTGAATTCACCGTTCCTATTGGTGAAGTTGAAGTACTATCAAACGGAACTGATATGACGGTGGTGAGTTACGGTTCAACCTTGAGAATTGTTCAGGAGGTAATTCAACAGCTTGAAAAATACGGGATATCCATTGAGCTTATTGATGTTCAAACCCTGTGGCCCTTTGACCAAAGTATGGTTTGTGTAGAAAGTCTAAAGAAAACAAACCGACTTGCCATAGTAGATGAGGATGTTCCTGGTGGATATTCAGCCTTCTTACTGCAACAGATTCTTGAACACCAAGAAGGGTACAGATTTTTAGATAGCAAACCCATAACGATCAGTGCAAAAGAGCATAGACCTGCATACGGATCTGACGGGGATTATTTTTCTAAGCCCAATGCTGACGAGATTTTTGAAAAACTGTACACGCTCATGTATGAATCGAATCCGTCTAGATTTGATAAACTATTCTAAGGTCGCATCACCAGACTCAAATCTTGATAGAGTTGAGTGGTACTATTTGGCGAATTCAATTGCCCCACACCTTTTGAAGCCAAATCAATTTGTTTTAACGAACCCAAGATTCGGGTTAGACGTTTCATTGAATAAATTCGAGCCGCATTTTGATAGTCCTTAATAAAATAAGGAGAAACGCCAAGAGCCTTCGCTGCTTCATCTTTGTTCGAAAGTGCATGATATTTAAACACTTTTGAGAAGAAAGACGAAAGCACGGGCAAGGTCATTTGAATGGGATAATCTTTGGCATTTTCTGAGAAATAATTCAAAATGCTAATGGCCTTTTGAAGCTGACCCGAGCTAAGTGCTTTTTGCATCTCAAAAACATTGTAGTTTCTGTGAATTCCCACATGCTTTTCAATATGTTCTAGCCTTATGGTCGTAAGCTCAGGAATTGCAAGTAGAATTTTATCAATCTCGCTTTTAATTCGTCTAAGATTTCCGCCAATAAATGAAAGCAACAATTGTTTCGCTTGAACCTCTATCTCCAGATTGCGCTGTGATAAATGAGATTCTAGCCAGGCGGGAAGTTCATTCTCATAAAGAGGTTTACATTCATAAAGACCTTGAAACTTATCTACCTGCTTTATCACTTTTTTACGCTTGTCCATAGATCCGCTATGTATCAAGAATACCACTACAGATTGAGGATTTGGATGTTCTAGATAAGTCTCTAATTCAGCAATTTGACGCATAAGGGTTTGGGCTTGACGGACAATTACTGTAGTGCGCTCATACATCATTGGCAATTGTCTCGCTCGTTCAACCACTTCACTCATACTGCTGTCTGACCCATACAAAACCGTTTGATTAAAATCCCTCAAATCTTTCGGAATGATACTTTCTTCAAACCACTGTCCGATCTCTTCTATGAAGAAAGACTCTTCACCATATATCAGATAACATGGGGCAAATGACTTCGCTTCAAGATGTCTTTTTAATTGCTCAAATCGCATAGGAAAATGGTACTTTTGATCGCCTTATGGAACTCGCCATTTTGAACTTGCCTTCGGCTCGGTTTAGGGTTAAAAATACCGAAAACCGCACGCTCATCTGGGATAATATCCGAAAAAAATATCTCGCCTTAACTTCAGAAGAGTGGGTTAGGCAGCACTATGTGCATTATTTGATCTCTCAATGCGGCGTGCGGCCTCAGCGCATTCTATTAGAAAAGAAAGTCATGACAGCAATGAAGGCCTCTCGATATGATATTGCAGTCGTTAATAACGACCATTCCATTTTATTAGTTGTAGAATGCAAGGCTAGCGAGATCACCATAAATGAAGATGCAATAGCTCAGCTCTTGCGCTATGCCTACGACTTAAAATCGCGATATTTAGCACTAACCAATGGAATGCAACACTATTATTTTGAATGGGATTCAGAAAAATTAGAATACCATCAGATCAATGCTGCCCCAAACTTAGTATAGTCTATGAAAGAAATTGCGGTAGTCATATTGAATTACAACGGAAGAAACCTTTTACAAGAATTCCTTCCTTCAGTCATTTCGCATTCTACTGAAGCCTCTATTTATGTTATTGACAATAGATCTGAAGACGATTCAGTCGACTGGTTAAAAACGCAATATATAGACCAACTAACGGTCATTTCATTATCAAAAAATTACGGGTTTGCCAGAGGCTATAATGAAGGTCTCACAAAGGTTAATGAGCCCTATTGGTGTTTGCTCAATTCGGATGTACGTGTCACTACTAATTATATCTCACGACCACTTGAGGTTCTTAAAACAAATCCCGATATCGCCGCTGTACAACCAAAAGTTAGAAGTGAAAGGCAACCAGACTATTTTGAGTATGCGGGTGCCGCGGGTGGATTTTTGGATTATTTAGGATACCCCTATTGTCGCGGGAGACTCTTTCAACGCATTGAGAAAGACAACGGGCAATACGACGATGAAATAGAAGTGTTTTGGACTACAGGAGCATGTATGTTCATAAAACGCTCAGCTTTTGAAGAGGCAGGAGGCTTTGACACCACCTATTTTGCCCATCAAGAAGAGATTGATTTGTGTTGGAGACTTCATCATCGAGGTTTAAAGCTTCTTTACACTTCAAAAAGCACTGTATATCATCTAGGCGGATCTACCCTAACCAATCACAATCCCTTTAAAACCTATCTCAATTTTAGAAATTCACTCTTTACTTTGGTAAAGAACCTTCTTGCTATTGAACTACCTTTTATCATACTGAATAGGCTGGTGTTGGACGGAATAGCCGGAATTGTATTTCTCTTTCAAGGCAAACCCAAACATACCCTTGCTATTATAAAAGCCCATTTCAGTTTCTATTTTGCCCTACCCCGCCTCGTAAAGCAAAGGCGTAGTATTCAGCCTAGGTTTCGAATGCGAAAACCTTTATCTATTGTCATTCAGCACTTTATCCTAAATCGCAAAAAGATTTTAAAATACTAGGGAGGTATTCTGTGTTTGGCAAAGTATTTGCTACTTTTAAGGTTGTAAAATACATTCTCATGAAATTAAAAGTTTTAACTGTTGCAATTGCTGCACTCACCTTAGGGTCTTGTGTCTCTTCAAAACGATTCAATACCGTAAACAAAGATTTAGAAAGTACAAAGGCTGAATTGGCTTCAACTAAAAGAACCATGAACGATTATGCTTCTGAAATAGGAAAGTATGAGGCTCAGGTTAAAGCCCTTTCAGAACAGAACAGTTTCTTAAGATCAAATAACCAAGATTTGATCAATAACATGGACAATTTCACCACCCTTACCTCTAAAGGTGCTGAAAACCTTGAAAAAACACTCGAGAGTCTAAAAGAGAAAGAGTTAACTATAAATAAGCTTCAAAGCGCTATTACTAGAAGAGATTCTGTAAACCTTGCTCTAGTTGCTAGTCTTAAAGGCGCACTCGGAAACTTAAACGATCAAGACATTGAGATCAATGTAGAAAAGGGAGTGGTTTTCGTTTCAATAGCGGATAAACTTTTATTCCAAAGTGGGAGTTACAGCGTATCAGCTGAAGCAAAACGTGTACTAGGAAAAGTAGCTACTGTGGTTAATGCAAAGCCTGATTTTGAATTTATGGTGGAAGGACACACGGATAATGTTCCTTACAAAACAAATGCTGAAATTAAAGACAACTGGGATTTATCGGTAAAACGTGCAACCGCAATTGTTCGCATTTTACAAAACGAGTTTAAGGTAGACCCAAAACGCATGACTGCAGCAGGAAGAAGTTATTACGCTCCTCTAGTTGAAAACAATTCTGCTGCGAATCGAGCACGCAATAGAAGAACTAGAATTGTAGTTTTACCAAAACTTGACCAGTTCTATTCAATGATTGAAGACGGCATGAAAGATCCTGCTATTAATTAAGTAAAATCACTTTACCACTAGAACTACAAAAGCCCTCCAAAATTGGGGGGTTTTTTATGAGATTAAATTAAGCTTTGCGAAACGAAGCAATAATTTTTTAACCCCACCCGAATCAAATTCTATCTCAGCCTTGCGTTCTGGCCCCACTCCTTCAATTGCTTTCACCACACCATACCCAAAACGCTCATGATTCACTTTGGAACCCACAACAAGATCCTCGTATTGTGTGCTTGACGTTGTTGTGCTAGAAGACTGTGGCTTTAATTTTCTCAATCTTCTTAGCTGATCTTCTGTTGGTTTTTTGCGTTCTTCTGGCATATTGCCTTTAGGTTTCACTGTGCGAAGTTTACTGTTATCCACTTCTCCAAAAAGTGATGGGTCTACGAATCGGCGAACAGCACCACCGAAATCTACGGTCTGATTATCGACATATTGCTCGTCTATCTCAGAAATAAATCGACTGGGTTCGGCATCAATAAGTTTTCCCCATCGGTACCTATTGATGGTGTAAGTAAGATAGGCTTGGTGCTCTGCCCTGGTTAAGGCCACATAAAACAAACGCCTCTCTTCTTCCAATTCAGAACGCGTATTCATGCTCATAGCTGAAGGAAACAAGTCTTCTTCCATACCTACCACAAAGACGGTATTAAATTCTAAGCCTTTTGCAAGGTGAATGGTCATTAACGCCACCCGATCATCAGTATCAGTAGCATTGTCAAGGTCAGTAGCAAGGGCTACATCTTCTAAGAACTCATGAATAGAACCCGTTGCACCGTCAATCTCCTTTTGTCCTTCGACAAAATCTTGAATTCCGTTAAGTAATTCTTCAATATTTTCAAGACGGGTTATGCCTTCTGGCGTACCGTCCTTTTTAAATTCTTGAATAAGCCCTGTTTTTCGGGCAATGTGATCAGCAGTTTCAAAGGCATTGTGATCGTTACTAAAAATCTGGAAGCTCCTTACCATTATACAGAACTGCTCCAGTTTAGAACGAATCGAAGACGTAATAGAAGCCGATTTAAGCTGATTTTGATCCTCTGCAAACTCGAAAATTGAAAACCCGTTGGCTCTTGCAGCGACCGAAAGTTTTTCAAGTGTGGTTTGTCCGATTCCTCGAGCAGGAAAATTAACTACTCTCATAAAGGCCTCTTCATCTTTTGGATTTACCACTAAACGTAAATAAGCGAGTACATCCTTTATTTCTTTACGCTGATAAAACGAAAGTCCTCCATAAATCCGATAAGGAATATCTCTCTTTCTCAACGCATCCTCAATCGCTCGAGACTGTGAATTAGTGCGGTACAGGATGGCGAAATCCCCGTTTGAACACTGTGTGTTCATCTTAGTTTCAAAGATAGTGCTCGCTACATAGCGCCCCTCATCTGCATCGGTAGGACTTCTATGTACCACAATTTTATTCCCAAGCTCATTTGAAGTCCAAACGTTTTTCTTTAGCTGGTCTCTGTTGTTCGCGATAACAGAATTTGCTGCTTTCACAATGGTAGAGGTTGATCGGTAGTTTTGTTCTAGTCTATACACCTCTACTCCTTCGTAATCGCGCTGAAAATTTAGCATATTATCAAGATTCGCACCTCTAAAGGAGTAAATGCTCTGAGCATCATCCCCCACCACACAAATGTTTTGATAGCGATCTGACAAGGCTCTAACAATTAGATACTGCGAATGATTGGTATCCTGATACTCGTCGACAAGTATGTATTTGAATCTTTCCTGATACTTCAACAGCACCTCAGGAAAACGATTAAGGAGTTCATTGGTACGAAGTAATAGATCGTCAAAATCCATGGCGCCAGCACGAAAACAGCGATCGACATACTCCTTATAGATATCCCCTAGACGAGGGCGCCTGGCAATGGCATCAGCCTCTTGAAGTTCAGGGTTTTGAAAATAAGCCTTCACCGTGATTAGGTTGTTTTTGTACGATGAAATACGCTGTTGTATTTGCTTGTATTTATAGACATCCTTATCAAGCCCCATTTCTTTGATAATCGAATTGATAAGGCGTTGTGAATCTTGAGTGTCGTATATACTAAAGTTGCTTGGAAAGCCTAGGTGATGCCCATCCGACCGCAAAAGCCTCGCAAAAACGGAGTGAAAGGTACCCATCCAAAGGTTCTTAGCTTCAGACTCGCCTACTAAAGCACCAATTCTGGCTTTCATTTCACGAGCTGCCTTATTGGTGAATGTTAGGGCTAGAATGGAGAATGAGTCTACTCCATTTTCAATTAAATGAGCAATGCGATAGGTCAGGACTCGTGTCTTTCCTGAGCCGGCACCAGCAATCACCATAGAAGGCCCATCTTTATGCAAAGCAGCACTTCGCTGGGCCTCATTTAAAGCGTCTAAAAACTTCATACTCCTTTCTCTTTCGCAAAGTGAAATTATTGAATTTGCTAAGGTCGTGCCCTTTCTTCTTTATATATTTAGTAACAAGTTTTTAATCTTCAATCATGCTTCATTTTTTAAGGGCTGCTTTCAGTTCAATTTTCTTCCTCACACTCTCAGTGACATACGGTCAAAATCCTTCAGATCAAGAGTTTAAAGCCATTGAGAAAAAAGTTATTGAATGGCGAAGAGATTTTCACCAACATCCTGAACTCAGTAACAGAGAGGTTGAAACGGCAAAAAAAATTGCCAAACACCTTAGAGATTTAGGTATAGATGTCACAACAGGAGTTGCACACAACGGTGTGGTTGGACTACTTAAAGGAAATCAGCCTGGTCCGGTTATCGCATTACGCGCAGATATCGACGCCCTGCCTGTCACTGAAAGAAATGATTTACCCTTTAAATCAATGGTAAGGGCTCAGTTTTTAGGAGAAGAAACTGGTGTTATGCATGCTTGCGGACACGATACACATACGGCGATACTCATGGGGGTTGCAGAAATTCTCTCGAAGCACAAAGACCAATTAAAAGGTACCGTAAAGTTCATTTTTCAGCCCGCCGAAGAAGGTCCTCCTCCAGGGGAACAAGGAGGAGCACTACTCATGGTAAAAGAAGGAGTTCTTGAAAAACCAAAAGTAGATGCTGTATTTGGTCTACATATCAATTCAGAAACCCCTGTGGGTACTATACGCTATAAAACAGGGGGGCTCATGGCGTCTGCACAACGATTTGTAATCAAGGTTAATGGCAAACAAACGCATGGATCTCAACCATGGTCTGGAGTAGACCCGATTTATATCAGTTCGCAAATCATTGATGGTTTACAATCGTTAATCAGCCGAGAATCTAATCTTCTAAAAGAAGCAGCTGTTATTAGCGTGGGAAAGATTAAGGCCGGATTGCGATTCAATATCATTCCAGAAACTGCAGAGATCATTGGAACCATTCGAACGCTAGACTACGACATGAGAGATTTGATTGAAGAACGTATGCATGAAATGGTTCCGCAGATAGCAAAAGCTTTTGGTGGAACAGCTGAAGTAGAAATCACTGAAATGACAGATATCACCTACAACGATGCTGATCTTGTGTACCAAATGCTTCCTAGCATAGAGAAAGTGTTGGGGAAAGAAAATGTAAAGCTTACCAAAGCCACAACTGGAGCAGAAGATTTCTCTTATTTTGTGCGTGATGTACCTGGCTTCTTTTTCTTTTTAGGCGGAATGACGCCAGGGAATCAGACCCCTTATCCACACCACACCCCAGACTTTAAAATAGATGAATCAGGAATGATATATGGGGTAAAGGTCTTAAGTCAAATGACCATAGATTATTTAAATGCTACTAATTAAATGAAAAGGATTTCACTATTCATATTCGGTTTACTCGTTATCCCTTTTGTAACAGCCCAAAAAAAAACAGATTTATTAGAAGATAATCGTGCACTAAACGCACTTGTAGAACGCAACGAAGCTACTATTCGGGATCTTCAGCAGCAAGTATCAAGACTAGAAGCCATCAACGAAACCTACAAGTTTGAATCCGACAATTTAAAGACCACCAATAAGGCACTTATGGAGCGATTGAGCAAATTCGCCAACCAATCGGTGACCAACATCATGAATATTGGTGATCAGATCGAAAGCATGCGCTCTTTAGAGAAACAAAATCAATTTTTGAAGAGTGCACTGACAAGACACGATTCTATTCTAATTGAAACGTTGAAAAAACTTAGACCCTTCGTATCAAAAGCCAAAGGAATGGTGCTAGAACCAGGAGGAGTGCGTTTCCCTCTTACTCAAAACGCTCAAATAGTATTAGATTCGCTGCATACCGACAAGCGCATTCAAAGTATTGATACTGTCCTAAATGCCCACCCTTTTTATCAGCTCGAAATCATTCACAACGCTACAAACAGCACGTTTAAAGAGGCCCTATTTAAAACCTTTACAGAAAAGCTTAATCAACCGGTTGAGCGCTTTAGCTTTTCTCGTACGCTTGCAGACACCTTGTATCTTAGACTAACGCCAAACCATTCAAGCTTTTATAAAGAAGTAAAAGCGATGATACAATAACCCTATAGGTTAAAGTGTTGCTTAGCATGCAAGTAACCTCTCTGCCACCAGCGAATCATTCTTTTTTGATCGAAAAGCAAAGGGTTCTGAGTGAGCAGTGTTGGGGTGTAGATGAAATTCAACTTCACTCCTATTGATTTTGCTCGAAATTCACCAAGTGAAATATTATGCTCTTCGATCTGATCGAGTGAAAAACCAAACATACCCAGCATTAAATCAAAGGCGTTAGACGTAGGCAAACGATGCGCTTGTTTTTTCTCTTGCCTTAAGACAATGATATCGATCTCCTTTGCACCGGCTTCAATGGCGCGATCCACTGAAACAATACTCCCTAAACCACCGTCTGCATACTCATAACCGTTTTTTGATACCAACGACATAAATGGAATGTAATTGGCTGATATCCAGATCCAATCTAGAAAATCTTCGTAACTGAAATCTTTAATCGATTTATATTCTACTCCATTCTTACTTAGATTAGAAACCGTGACTATTACATCCTTACTGCTTTTCTTAACTGATTCAAATTCGAAGGCAGTTATATGTCTTTCTAAAAACGCCCTAAGATTCTTGCTTTCTCCAAAGGTTTTATTTCCCCTCAGAAAACTGCGCAAGACATTAAAGTGATTCATCTCTAGTTGAATAGCCCCTTCCTTTTTTCTAGTGTAAAAAGGGTTAAGATTGAAAATCTGAGCGCTATCTACTTCTTTATAGACCGAATGCAATTTCTCTATTTTCCCTAACGCCAAATGAATGAGAAGCAAGCTACCTGTTGAAGTACCCACAAATAGATCGTAGTCTCTTTTTTGTTCTTCTATAAGATATTGGGCCACTCCTCCGGCAAAAGCTCCCTTACTCCCGCCCCCAGAAATTACTATCGCTCGCATTCAAATGGATTATTTCATTCAACGCTCTAATTTAGATAAGTTTGTGCGTATGCAAGCCTCTTCAATCTTAGCCTCCCCTATAGCAGCCGTCAAAGGGCTTGGACCAAAGCGCGCAATAATTATAGAAAAGGAGCTAGGTATTCATACAGTTTATGAGCTCTTATTCTTTATACCTAATCGCTATATAGATAAAAGAGCGTTAACCCCTATCTCTACTATTTCGCTTGAAAATAGCATCGTACAAACTCAAGGTGTTCTGCAAAACATAAAACTTGTTAAGCAGGCGAAAGGCTATCGACTGTCTGCAGAATTAGTCGATAACCATCATCGCCTTGAACTGGTGTGGTTTAAGGGGTATCAGTACATCGAAAAACAACTCAAAGAAGGTCAGAGTTATAAGGTTTACGGTAAAATTTCTCGTTTTCAGGATCGATTTAGCATAGCCCACCCTGAGATGAGTCAAATTTCAATTCAATCAGAGCAAGACTTTAAAGGCCATATCGAGCCCCTCTACCCCATTTCTGATAAACTACAAAAGGTGGGGATTACACAGCGCCTGATCCGCTCTATTCTTCAACCTATTGTTAAGTCTATTGACTTTGAACTTCACGAGACCCTACCTGCTTATATCGTAAGAGAGCAAATGCTAATAGATAAAACCTCGGCTTTGATACATCTTCATGCACCTACAGAGATGCAGGAGACACAAAGGGCTTTAGACCGCTTAAAGTTTGAGGAATTATTCTACATGCAATTGGGGCTACTGTACCGAAAAATAAAGCAGAAAACAGCAATCAAAGGTCAGCGATTTGAGGCGGTAGGCACCCCATTTCTAGCCTATTACGAATCTCATTTACCCTTTGAATTAACTGAAGCTCAAAAACGCGTGCTAAGGGAAATTCGAAACGATATGGGTTCAGGACTTCAGATGAATCGTCTGCTCCAAGGGGATGTAGGGTCTGGAAAAACAATGGTCGCGCTCATGGCTTGTCTCATTGCAATTGGCAATGGTTCTCAAGCCTGCATTGTGGCCCCGACAGAGATTTTAGCCCAACAACACTATCACGATATAGCCTCAAAACTAGCCTCATTAAATAGCTCTGTTAAACTCTTAACCGGCTCGATCCCTAAAAAGGAACGCAGCGTTTTGCACGAAGAGCTACGTTCTGGCGAATTGCAAATTTTGATTGGAACACACGCCGTTTTTGAAGATAATGTGATCTTTAAAAACTTAGGATTGGCAATTATTGATGAACAACATCGTTTTGGGGTTGCCCAGCGCTCGAAGTTGTGGAAAAAAGCCGAGGTGCCTCCACATATTCTGGTAATGACAGCGACCCCCATTCCCAGAACGTTGGCGATGAGCACCTATGGGGACCTAGACATTTCAATCATTGATGAATTACCACCTGGAAGATCCCCCATCATTACTTCTCACAGAACAGATCGTTCAAGGTTAAAGGTATTCGCATTCATACGCGAACAAATTAAACTCGGTCGGCAGGTATACATCGTGTATCCGCTCATTCAAGAATCTGCTGCCTTAGACTATAAAGACTTAATGGATGGATATGAGAGTCTTTGCCGCGAATTTCCAAGCCCTGAATATGCCTTATCCATTTTACACGGTCAAATGAGCGCAGAGGCAAAGCAGTATGAGATGAATCAATTTGAGAAAGGAACTACTCAAATAATGGTAGCCACTACAGTTATTGAAGTTGGAGTAAACGTACCGAACGCTACGGTTATGATTATCGAGAGTGCAGAGCGCTTTGGTTTGGCTCAACTGCATCAGCTTAGGGGTCGTGTCGGTAGAGGAACACATCAATCGTACTGTATACTTATGACCAAAGATAATTTGTTAGAAGATGCAAAAACACGCATTGAGAGCATGGTAAAATACAGCAGTGGGTTTGATCTGTCAGAAATTGATTTGAAGCTAAGAGGTCCAGGAGATCTAATGGGAACCCAGCAAAGTGGCTCACTCCAATTAAAATTTGCTGATCTAGTGGATGATGTCGCTTTGATGGGTGCTATTCGAGGGCTTGTGCAAGGACTTTTGGAAAGAGATTCAACCTTAGAGCTTCAAGAACATCAATGCATCAGATCTACCCTACAAATGCTCTTAAGGGGAAAATTACTCTGGAGTTATATCAGTTAATTCAGTCTTTTAAAACTCAAGGCTTCGGCTAACTGTTCTTCGGTAAGCTGAGAATTCTGATCTAAAAACATCATTGAAAAAGATGTTTGAAGCCAACGATTAAGGCTTCTTACCGAACCTTTATCAGCACCTAAAACCTCTTGAATAAACGACATACCCTCTTTTGAAATAGGTAAGTGGCGGTAAGTGGTTATAGGTGACTCAAATGAATACTTTGCTTTCATCTCATCTCTATAGCCAATGGCTTGCTCGAGTCTGTAGCGAACTTCAGCGGGAACAAAAAAGCCTAGCCCCTCATCTAAATTAGGCTTATGGAGCTGAACAATGAGGTCAATACGATCTAAGAATGAGGATGAAAATTGTGAAGCACTTAGTTCTCGTAGATCTTCATTGCAACTCCCGATCAATGTAAATGCTGCAGGATAGCGTGCCGTGCTTTGATTTTTATCTAATACCACTTCGGCCTCCTCGAGTCCCATTTTCAGCGTTTCAAGTTTAAGCTTGGAAAAATGATCCAATTCATCGGCTAAGACAATCCCGTGGTGCGCTAAAGAGATGGCTCCAGGAAACGCCTGGCGTCCGCCCCCATAAATTTCACCTACACTCATTTTGGGGTGAATATACACTGCCGGAATACATTCCGATAATGGCTTATTTCTCTTAACTTCTATAGGCCACAGACTCTTCTTCTGTTCTTTATTCAAGGCAGGTAAAACCTTCGTATAATGCTGTATGATTGAGGTCTTACCAATTCCTGGTCTTCCGAACAATACTAAATGATGTCTTCCAATAATCGCTAAATCTAAGGCTCTAGCTGCCATAGGTTGAGAGAAGAAAGGCATTATCTCTTGATCGCAAGAAAGCTTAACCGGTTCATCCTCTATAGGGCGAACGCTTCGCGTTTCCAAAAATTGCAATAGATCTGAAAGCGTGCGGATTCCAACTAGGACTACCTCATTGGATCTAGGGAGTTGTTTGATATTTGTCTCTGGTAAAACAAGGTGCTTAACATTCCTTTTCAGAGCCGCCACATAATATTTCTCTGGATACTCTAGAGCAAGTGCCCTGTCATTAAGATCAAAGCTGCCAACATAAATATCGTTACACGTTTCTTTATGTGATTGCCCCCTTAAACCATTAACCAAAAGAGCAATAATAGCCATTTCAGAGACGACATAAGAAGAACTATTTGCAGAAATCGAGGCTTGAAAAAAATACCTTACTCTCTTGAGACGAAGGCCTATTTGATCCAACAAGATTTTGGCGCGATCAAACTGATCCTTAATTAATGCTAAGGGAATACCTGAGCTGCGAACACCGAATCCTTTTTGTAAAGTGAGAGAGATCGTGCTTATTTCTACATCGATTCCTTTTTGAACGAATGTCTTTTGTGCGAAAACCATCCCTCAAAGAACAGAGGGTTTACCGCAACTCTCAAACAGTGTTTAAAGGATTTACGCTATTCTGATAAAGCGCGCTCTATCCAAGATAAAAAGGCACTTCTTGAACAAAATTGAATGGGTTCTTGAATTACCGTCAGATCAGGATTCAATAGCACGTAGAAAGGCTGTGAAATAGACTTAAAGTTTACCGCTTGAAATAAAGACCAATATTGACCCATGGTACGGATGGATTTAATACGTCCATCAGGTAATTGGTATTTCCCTTTTAATGAAGAAGCTAAGTCAGTTCTATCGTCAACGTATAAACTAACGAGAATAACGTCTTCTTTTAAGTATGAATAGATACGAGGGTCGCTCCAAACCTCGGCCTCCATTCTGCGACAATTGACGCAAGAATATCCAGTAAAATCAATGAAAATAGGCTTGTTTTCAGCTTGAGCTCTCTGCAGGCCTTCTTCGAAATTCAGGGAACATTCAAGGCCCAGAGGACAAGGCGTTTCTTCAGCATTCAACGCATAATACAAGGGAGGTGCAAAGGTGTTAATAACACCACCTTTAAAAGGATCCTTCAATGCAAGCCCGCTAACAACTGCAAGCCATAGCACAGGCAACAGAAACAGTACATTAACTAATCGATTTGTGGCATCATTCCAAAGCTTAACAAGTAAATGAAGGGTAGCACTTACACCAATAACAAACCAAATGCCAACGATTATCTCATACTTAAAGAATGACCAACCCGCGACCAAATCTGTATTCGATAAAAATTTGAACGCTAAGACGAGTTCAAGAATCCCCAAAATAAACTTCACTGAATTCATCCATTCCCCACTTTTCGGCAACTTTGATAAGGCACCAGGAAAAATGGCGAGAAGCATAAACGGAAGGGCTAATGCTAACCCAAAAGCACCTAATATAACGAGTAATGAAACCCCGAAAGTTCCTGCCTCTGTTTGGGTCGCTAAGGCTCCTAACACTCCACCTAAGATGGGCCCTGTGCATGAAAACGAGGCTAAAACTAAGGTCAAAGCCATGAAAAGGACTGAAACAAATCCTTTCGTTCTTTCACTTCTTTGATCTGTACTACGAATCCAGTTTGTGGGTAGATTTAATTCGAAGCGAAAAATAAACGAAAGAGCAAAAAGCAACAGTACCATAAACAGTAAGAAATTCACCACTGGGTGACTGGCTATTTCGTTGAATAACTGCGGATCAGCCTTGGATCCGAATAAAAACGGAAGCCCTGCGCTTACATACAATACAACTATAGAAAGGCCATAGAGTATGGCCCAAGTTGTAGCATTCTTCTTTTGATTGAAATACGAAACCGTTAGCGGAATAATAGGGAGTACACAAGGAGTTAACAGAGCTATGAGTCCACCTAAAAATCCCAATAAGGCAAGGCTCCATATATTTAATGATCCGTCTTCTACTCCAATACTTTCAAGGTAATGTTCATTCTTAAGATCAAGCTTTAAATCCAGCGCCAACTTAAGATCATCTCTAGCCTCAGCAACACTTTCTTTAGCAGTAGCACTAGAAGGCTGTCCGATTTGAAATACAAAATCTTCACTCGCAGAGATACACAGCTCTTTACAGACCTGATAATACAATGTGATTTCAATAGGTTTCGATAGGTCGTATACCTCAACCAATTGCTCAAATCGTACCTCATATTTAAAGATCTGCTCGGTAACTTCAAATACATCATTGTAGTAGGCTTCAGGAGTAGGCTCAATTACTGGGCCTATCCTTTTGTATACATCTGTCTCTAGGAATTCAAAAAACGCTGGTTGACTTCCACCTTCTGGAGAATACTGAGAGAATATATGCCAGCCCTCTTCAATAGTGGCGTTAAAGATTAATCTGTATTGAGCGTTACCAATTTCTTCCCATTCTGTATCCCAAGAAACCTGAGTCGCACTAAATTGAGTATAACCCGATACCCATAAGCAAGAAGCCAGAAGGAGCACTACTAATCTCGCCATACGTACAAGGTTTTATAAGATGAAATGTTCGCCTCTAGTTGAATATCGATAGTAGTGTTGGTAAGGTAACCTAGTATCTGGTCTTTGTGGCATACCACCTGAAGTCTTTCTTTTACAATTGGATTAAGCTTCATATCTCTTAAAACCTTTGAAAGCTTTTTAGGGGTTTTTTGATTCTTCAATAGAACGCTATCTGTAGCATTCCACTTTCTCACTTCAATATCCGACAGTTTGGATTCTCTATGAACATTTATCTCGATAATTGAAGCTTTGAGCGCATTATTGCCGCTACGAGGATCGTCAAAAGAAAACTGGTAACGAACCTCTAAAGATGTATGAGAAGTCAGTAACAAGTACTGGTCAAATTTATAAATCCTATGCGACAAAGAACTCACCTCTTTACCATTTTCAGCATCCAGCAATCGACTAAGGGCCCGAAAATCTTTAAACCCATAGGGTTCAAAAAGCAGCTGGAGTACATCTGCACTATTCTCGCGTGCTTTGAGCACATCAATAGTAAAAGCCTCCCAATCCTCACCTTGAGACCAGAGTTCATCTAAGAGAAGTCTTCTGTAAGACTCTTGAAGCCTTAATGTTCGCTTAAAGTAATAAAGGCTGTAACGTAGCTTTTCATCTGAATGTGAGAGTTTTGTGTTTAAATCGTTGAGAATTTTGTTTCGCACGAAATTTCTGAGGTAATCATTTTTTTGATTACTAGAATCGGATCTGTAGTTAATATGGTTGCTATGAGCATAGTCAATGATTTGACGCTTAGTAGCTTCCTTAAGAGGTCTTAACACGAATTGATTATGATCAATTCCGCTCAAACGGTGTAAAGAAGCACCACTAAAAACACTCATGAGCATTCCTTCGATGCTGTCATCTTCGTGATGTGCTGTAAGTACGTAGTCGTACCCCTTTGATTTTAACAATGAATAAAACCAGTTATACCGAAGATTTCTAGCCTCTTCTTGAATGCTCTTTGACTGATCGAGTTCAAACACCTCACTGTAACATGAAACGTTGAAACCATTGGCCAGGTCCTGAACGAAGATGGCATCTGTTTCACTCTCTTCATCACGCAATTGATAGTTTGCATGAGCCATTCCGAAAGAATATCCGTTTCGATGTAAAAGATGTGCTAGAACTACACTGTCAACTCCGCCACTGCAAGCTAAAAGGAGATTATTAGAGCGGAACGATTCTAGGCTTTGGTTAAAAACCTCTTCGATATGGATTTTTTCAGACACTAAACATGAAGGGCCCTGTTTTCTGTAGCCGCAAGGGCAGCTTCTTTAACGGCTTCTGCATAGGTTGGATGCGCGTGTGACATACGAGCAATATCTTCAGCTGAAGCTCTAAATTCCATGGCAGTTACAGCTTCTGCGATTAGATCAGCACAACGTGCACCAATCATGTGTATCCCTAATACTTCATCGGTTTGCTGGTCTGCTAGAATCTTAATGAATCCATCTATATCACCGCTAGCCCTAGATCTTCCCAATGCACGCATTGGAAACGAACCTGATTTATAGGCCACACCTGATGCTTTAAGTTGTTCTTCGGTCTGACCTACTGAAGCCACCTCTGGCCAAGTATACACCACAGAAGGTATAAGGTTATAATTGATATGGGGTTTTTGTCCCGCTAGTGTTTCGGCTACAAATACACCCTCTTCTTCAGCCTTGTGAGCGAGCATGGCTCCTTGTATCACATCACCAATGGCATAGATGTGTTGTTCAGCCGTTTGCAAATGGTCATTTACTGTGATTCGACCTCGTTCATCAAGTGTCAAAGAGGTGTTTTCAAGACCCAAACCTTCTGTATTTGGTACTCTACCGACAGAAACCAAAGCGTAATCCCCTTCGAGCACTGCCTTTTCTTCTTTCTTAGATAAGGCCTCTACGACTATACCGTCTCCTTTTCTATCTACCTTTTGAACGGCATGAGAAAGATAGAATTTAATGCCTTGTTTCTTTAATACCTTCATAAGCTCTTTAGAAAGAGCACTATCCATAGAAGGAGTGATGCGATCAGCGTATTCTACCACGCTTACCTCTGCACCTAATCTTCTATATACCTGGCCAAGTTCAAGGCCTATTACCCCTCCTCCTATTACCACAAGATGCTTGGGAATTTCTTTGAGTGACAACGCTTCAGTCGAGGTGATAATACGTTCTTTATCGAGGGCTATGAAATTAAGATTGCCAGGTTTAGATCCCGTAGCGATAATGAACTTGTCTGCGGTAATCTCTTGTATTCCTTCTGAGCCACTAACCTTTAGCGTATGTGCATCTTTGAAGCTTCCTACCCCCTTTAAAACGGTAATCTTATTTTTATCCATTAAGAAATCGATACCCTTAACGGTCTGATCAACAACTGACTGCTTTCGAGCAATCATAGCTTCAAAGTCTAACGAGATCTTACCTTGGATATCAATACCATGGGCTTTACTATCGTGTAAGATCGCCTCGTAATGATGAGAAGAATCTAATAAAGCCTTTGAAGGAATACATCCTACGTTCAAACAGGTACCTCCTAAAGTGTTTTCTTTTTCAACAATAGCGGTATTCATTCCTAGTTGTGCACAACGAATTGCAGCAACATATCCTCCAGGTCCGGCTCCGATAACGATAACGTCAAACTTTTGCATAATGGATCAATAATTGTCCTGCAAAATTAAGACGTTTTAACGGTAAACACTAGTAGATCTTTATTAATGCCAAGCATTATAAATTGGCAGAAACAGGTGATTTGTTGTAATATCGCAAGATAATCATCTGCCTATGAGTTCTTCTCGTTCTATCCGTCTAAGTGAAGCCCTTTTTCCGCTGATTGCTTTAATTGTGATGCTCGCCATCAACGTCTTTTTTTTTAAGGATGCCAGTCTCGACGGATCCAATCAATTTGTACTCTTATTAGGCGGAGCCGTTGCCGCTATTGTCGGATTCGTCAAAGGGGTTACGTACGAGGAGATGATGAACGCTGTTGCAGACAATTTGAAGTCAACCTCTTCTGCCTTACTTATTCTTCTTATGGTGGGAGCCCTTTCTGGAACATGGTTGTTAAGTGGAATCATACCTACTATGATCTACTACGGCATTCAGCTCTTGAATCCCAGTATATTTCTTTTGGTCAGTGTATTGGTTTGTGCATTGATTTCGGTGGCTACAGGGAGCTCATGGACTACCTCGGCAACCGTCGGGATCGCATTAATTGGTGTGGGAAACGCGATGGGGATACCTATGGGAATGACCGCAGGTGCAATTCTCTCAGGAGCCTATTTTGGAGATAAAATGTCTCCTTTGAGCGATACCACTAACCTTGCAGCAGCTATGGCTGGGACTGATTTATTTACCCATATACGCTATATGCTTTACACCACCGTTCCTACCCTGGTGATAACACTTATTGTATTTGGTGTCTTAAGTGCTACTGTAGAACCTGCTGCTGCGGTTGAAACAGCAAGCCTTCTCAACGCTATTACCGAATCCTTTACTATAAATCCATGGCTCTTCAGCGTTCCTGTTCTTGTGATTGCCCTAATTGTCCGTAAAACTCCCCCATTGGCAGCTCTGTTAATTGGAACATTAGGAGGTGCACTTGCGGCATTACTTTTTCAATCTGAACTCATTCGCGCCCTAAGCGGAACCACCGAGCTTAACTTCGAATCGGTTTACATAACTCTGTTGAACGCTATCACCGTTGATCTTGCTGTAGAAAGCTCTAACACTGTGCTTAATGACCTGTTCACATCAGGAGGAATGGCTGGTATGTTAGGAACAATATGGCTTATCATCTGTGCAATGGTTTTTGGAGGTGTCATGGAATCTATAGGAGCACTTTCAAAAATTACAGCCGCATTACTCAAGCTTTCAAAATCAACTTTTGGTCTAGTGGCTAATACTGTGGGGAGTTGTTTAGCCTTAAATGTAACGGCATCAGATCAGTACTTGGCTATCGTCGTTCCAGGCAAGATGTTCGCAAAAGCCTATGAGCAAAAAGGATTGGCCCCCGAGAATCTCAGCAGAACCATCGAAGATTCAGGGACAGTAACTTCAGTACTTGTACCATGGAATACCTGTGGGGCATACCACAGTAGCGTATTAGGCGTTTCCGTCTTCGAATATTTCGCTTATGCGGTCTTTAATTATGTTAGCCCAGTTATGACCTTATTATTTGCTGCCTTATCGCTTAAAATACGAAAATTAGTTCCCAGCACCTAAGTCTGCACTTATCCCCCCACGCAGCAAGGAATTATCGTAATTTAGACCTCCATGAGTCGAGCAGCAAGAATAACCACAAAAAGAGCCAAGTTTCGCATCGTTTCTGGGGCCTTACTTTTCTTTTTAGGATTAGCGAGTCTTATCGCAAGCATTTCGTTTTTGCTACACTGGAAAACCGATCTCAGCGCCGTGGAGGCCATAGGAAACAGCTCACAAATAGTTCAAAACACACTCAACCATCTAGGAGTATGGATCGGTTATATTTTGGTTTACAGAGGTTTTGGTATTTCAGCTTTGCTTATTCCTTTGACCGTATCTCTAAGCGGTTTCTCTCTTTTTTTTGACACACTTACTCTTAAGCGTTTTCTGAATTGGTGGACAACCGCCTTGTTTTGGATGATGTGGATTACCTTCTTGTTCTTTCTCATTTTAGAATCAGGATCTATCTTTTCGGGTGTAGTAGGTTTTGAAGTTGGTCAGCTGATCAGCAGCTATATAGGAAGTTTAGGCTTGCTCTTTACTTTGTTGTTTTCTGCAATCGTATACGCAGTAGTCGCCTGGTCGTGGACCCCTCAACTGAGTTTTCCGAGGATACATTTTTCATTGCCAAAAATCAGTCTACCCTCCTTGAAGAGACAAAACAATCCGAAAGAGACTCTTACGGAAGATGATTCAGAGTGGGAAGAAACTATTGACACGATCGAAAAAGAAGTATCCCCACTTCAAGAGGAATATACCTTTGAAGACACTCCAGCAGAGAGCGCCTCGACACCTCAAATTTCAGATGAAACTACTATCGATGAGGTGGCGCTAGAGATTAACGCGTTAGAAGAGGACGAATTCGAAAAGAAGTCAAAGCAACTCGTTGAAGATTTTGGAGAATTTGATCCTACCCTCGAACTAAGCAAATACCAGGCGCCTCATATTGACTTATTAGACAAGCACGGAGGAGACCAATCACAAATAGAGATTGACAAAGAAGAGCTTGAGGCCAATAAGAATAGAATTGTAGAAACCCTAAATAATTACAATATCGCCATTGAGCGCATAACTGCCACAGTGGGGCCAACAGTTACCCTGTATGAGATTGTGCCCGAAGCAGGAATTCGCATTTCAAAAATTAAGAATCTAGAGGACGATATAGCGCTATCGCTATCAGCCCTTGGTATTCGCATTATAGCTCCTATTCCTGGTAAGGGGACTATCGGTATTGAGGTACCTAATAAGCATGCAACTATTGTTAGTATGCGTTCGGTAATCGCATCGAAAAAGTTCAGTACTGCACCTTTTGACCTTCCTATAGCTTTTGGTAAAACAATCTCTAATGAGACTTTCGTGGTTGATCTCGCCAAAATGCCTCACCTATTGATGGCTGGGGCGACCGGACAAGGAAAAAGTGTGGGTCTCAATGCTGTGCTAACCTCATTGCTCTACAAGAAACACCCGGCAGAAATCAAGTTTGTACTCGTTGATCCGAAAAAAGTGGAGTTGACCCTTTACAATAAAATAGAACGTCATTTTCTCGCTAAACTTCCCAACTCAGAAGAGGCCATTATTACGGATACCAAAAAGGTAATCAACACGCTAAATTCTCTTTGTTTAGAGATGGATGATCGCTACGATCTACTTAAAGTAGCAATGGTGCGCAATATCAAGGAGTACAACGCGAAGTTTGTAAAGCGCAAGCTCAACCCTAACGACGGACATCGTTTTCTACCTTATTTGGTCTTGGTGATCGATGAGTTCGCCGATTTAATCATGACTGCAGGCAAAGAAGTTGAAACCCCAATCGCTCGATTAGCCCAACTCGCTCGAGCCATTGGAATTCACCTCATCATTGCCACGCAAAGACCTTCAGTAAATGTGATTACAGGAATTATCAAAGCAAATTTCCCGGCACGTTTAGCATTCAGAGTGACTTCAAAAATAGATTCGAGAACCATACTAGACGCTTCGGGAGCTGATCAACTTATCGGTAGAGGTGACATGCTTTATACACAGGGTAATGAAATGATCAGATTGCAGTGTGCATTCGTCGACACACCTGAGGTAGAGAAAATCACCGACTACATTGGTTCACAACGCGCCTACGCAGACGCTTACTTACTTCCAGAATACGAGGCGGATGATACCTCTTCAATGCTTAGTGATTCTGTGGATGAACGCGATCCCTTATTTAAAGAAGCTGCAGAGATCGTTGTTGGTGCGCAACA
This sequence comes from Flavobacteriaceae bacterium, assembly GCA_023262185.1. GTDB lineage: Bacteria > Bacteroidota > Bacteroidia > Flavobacteriales > Flavobacteriaceae > UBA3478. Next base: position 59,283 of record JALRDO010000004.1, on the reverse strand, counting down.
GGGATCTACCTCACTGATCCAGCGCAAAATGAAGATCGGTTATAATCGAGCAGGTAGAATCATTGATCAACTTGAAGCTGCTGGAATTGTAGGACCTTTTGAAGGTTCTCGCGCAAGACAGGTATTATTTAAAGATCTCACAAGCTTACAATCATTTTTCGACACAGAATCCTAATATGAAGTTGATCTCATTTTATGGTGCATTAACAGCACTGTTGACTTTGACCCTTTCAAGTGTAGGAGCTCAAAGTTCGAGCCTAAAGGCCGAAGCATTACTTGATAGCGTATACAGCAGCATGTCTCGTTACAACCATGTTACGCTAGAATTCGAATATGTATTAGAGAATAAAGAAGCCGACATACGACAAAGCACACCCGGAAAAGTGTACCTCTCAGGTTCTAAGTACAGGTTAGAGCTCTTTGGTAGTACTCAACTCTTTGACGGAACAACAACTTATAGCATTATTCCTGAAAATCTAGAAGTTGTCATCACTAAGGCTTCGCGCACAGATGAAACGGGTCAAATTAATCCCTCTGAACTCTTTTCGTTTTACAAAGAAGGGTACCGCATTGAAGAAGGCGTTGAATACTCTGTAAATGAAGCTGAGGTGGTCTTATACCCTATTGATTCAGAAGCGGAGATCGAAAAGGTGGTCGTTAAAATTGACACACTCAACTACCGCATAAATACGTTGGTACAATTTGGCTTTAACCAAACCCAGACTACCATCACGGTAACTAAATACGACACCAGCTCATCCGTAAATCAGAGCCTATTTGTTTTTGACAAGTCAGCATACGAAAGCCAAGGATATTACATTATCGAATAAGAAAAGATGCGGATTTTAGACCGATACCTACTTACCCAATTCGTTCGCACCTTCTTTAGTGTTTTTCTCATCGTACTCTTTATTTTCATATTTCAAGCCATTTGGCTTTTTATTGACGAACTGGCAGGAAAAGATCTAGACCTAGAAATCATAGGGAAGTTTCTACTCTATTACATGCCAACCATCATTGATGACGTACTGCCCTTGGCAGTTCTAGTCACCTCTATTCTGACCTACGGTTCATTCGCTGAACACTACGAATTTGCTGCCATTAAAGCGTCCGGAATCTCTTTTTTAAGAGCAATGCGCAGCACCCTTGTCTTTTCTATTTTACTAGGAATAGCTGCGTTTTTTGTCTCAAATAATTTGATCCCTGCTGCCGAGCAGAAAATTTTCAATCTCAGACGAAATATTGCTAAAGTAAAGCCCTCAGCAGCTTTAGTCGAGGGTATTTTCACCGACATTGAAGGAACGAATATGAACATGAAAGTACGCGAGAAATACGGTGAAAACGACCGTTATCTCAGGGACGTTCTCATTCATCAGAAGGCGGCGAATCAACAAAACACTGTAGTAATTAGTGCTAAAGAGGGCGAATTTATAAGTAGTAAAGAGTCTGAGCTTTTAAAGCTCGTATTGTATAACGGATACTACTATGAAGATATACTGTTAAAGAAACCCGAAGACATCAAAAAACAACCCTTTGCAAGAGCGTCGTTTGACACCTATATCAAATTCATTGATCTCTCAAGCCTAAATGAAATTGATCTTGAAGAGCAATCTTCTATTACAACAGACAAGATGAAACCCACACGGCAGCTGCTCAAAGACATCGACTCTTTAGAAATAGACACCAAAGAACAGCTCATCCAGTATTCTGAGTCGACCATGAGACGCATGGCAGCTACATTTAGGCTAAAAGAGCGTACAGAAGCAGATGATGAGGTTGCTTATCACGAGAAATGGATCTCTCAATACCTACCGGTAGCTGATCGTGATTCTTTATTTTTTAAAACTTACGAGAAGGCAGAACTCCTATCTGTACTGCCCACCTATGAACGCTCTAGTGCCATTAGATCAGCAACCAATCAATTAGACAACCTTAGAATTATAGCCTCTACTAAATCGACAGAGTTGGGGAAGCGATTTGAATTCTATAACCGCCATATCATTTCTCTTCATAAAAAGTTTGCTCTCGCCCTTTCGTGTATACTCTTGTTTTTTGTGGGGGCTCCTATTGGAGCACTCATTCGAAAAGGGGGTCTTGGCCTACCGATGGTGATTGCCATTGTATTGTTCTTGAGTTATTACTTCTTAGGTGTGTTTGCCGAGAATTATGCAAAAAGAGGAAACATCCACCCTATTATCGGAGCCTGGTTTTCTACCTTTGTCATGCTTCCTGTTAGTATCTATGTCACGCGGATGGCAGTACTCGACAGAGGAATCAAAGGAGGTTCATTAAGTTTTAAATACCTCTGGGAACTTCTTAGAAAAAGACGATAACTAATGAATTCTAGCTTAGATAGTATACGTTCAGCTATAGATGCCATTAAGAATGGTGAAATCATAATCGTTGTTGACGATGAGAATCGTGAGAACGAAGGTGATTTTGTAATGGCTGCAGAAAAGGTCACTCCTGAGGCTATTAATTTTATGTCCAAATACGGCCGAGGCCTTATCTGTGCACCTCTAACAGGTACGAGATGTGAACAACTTGGTCTTAGTAAAATGGTCAACGACAACACCGATCCTATGAAAACCGCGTTTACGGTTTCAGTAGACCTCAAAGGGAACGGTGTAACAACAGGTATTTCAGCTGGTGACCGATCAAAGACGATCATGGCACTCACTAAAAATGAAACAAAGCCCGAGGATCTTACGCGACCAGGTCACATTTTTCCTTTGATTGCAAAGGAAGGAGGCGTGCTACGAAGAACAGGACACACCGAAGCAGCGATTGACATGGCAAAGCTAGCAGGTCTCTCTCCTGCTGGTGTAATCGTTGAAATCATGAATGAAGATGGAAGTATGGCTCGATTTGACGACCTACTGAAAGTGCGAGATCAATTCAATCTAAAGATGATCAGTATTGAAGACCTTGTGGCGTACCGAATGATGAACGACAGTCTCATCGAACGTGTTTTTACCAAGGATATTGAGACGATTTACGGCAGATATGTATTGACCACCTATAGACAAACCACCAACAACGCTATTCACGTAGCACTGACAAGAGGGGTTTGGAAAAGAGAAGAATCTGTGCTTACCCGTATTCAGTCCTACGACAGCGCTATGTCTTTTGTTTCATTCTTAAAAGGAGATCAGAATAAAGGTCTAGAGCGGATCTTTAAGCTCGCTGCTGAAGCGGATAAGGTGGCATTACTCTTTATCAATAAACAGTCAAACGCCTCAGATTTTCAATACCATATTCAAAAACTTATTGCATCGAATAAAGACGAAGAGGTCAGAAATATGGACGACAAAGACTTTGGTATTGGAGCGCAAATCTTACACGACCTGAATTTGGTATCACTGCGTTTAATGTCTAACTCTTCACCTATACACCGTGTAGGGCTCAGTGGTTATGGGCTTCAGATTGATGGGGTTCAACCCTACTAATAGAACCAGAGTTTCACAGCCATCAAAATCACCATAACAAGTAGAGCGGCCCGAATAAAACCTTCGCCCTTCTTGACCGATAGTCGGGCTGCAATCCACCCACCGACCAAATTACCAATAGCTAATAAAAGCCCTATAAGCCAGTCGATCAAATCGTTCCAAATAAAAACGGCAAGCGCTGCACTAGTGTAGATCGCAGTCACCAAGACTTTTGTAGCATTAGTCCTTATAAGGTCAAGTCCGTTGAAGAGATTTAACCAGAGGATCATTAGCAATCCCATACCGGCATTAATAAAACCACCATATACCCCTAACAATAAAAAAATCATTAAGGTAAACCAAAGGGGCTTTCCACTTAATCGCTCTACGCTGATTGCACGTTTAATTCTTGGCTGTAAAATCATCAGCACCACAATGATAATCATGATGATCGCCAATACTTTATTAAACAATCTTTTGTCAAACTCAACGGCAATCATAGCCCCGATAACAGCCCCGATGGTGGCTGCCAATCCTAAGTACAGGCTAAAAGGCAATACACTTACTTTTTTGCTCTTAAAACCTGCAGCTGCAGAGAGAGCTGAAAGCATAATCCCGAGACGATTGGTAGCATTTGCGACTGTAGGGTCAAGACCCACGAGAATCATTGCCGGTAAAGTGATAATCGATCCTCCCCCAGCAAGTGTGTTTACAAAGCCCGCGATAAATCCCACCACTGTAATAAGTAGCCATTGAAGTTCTTCGGTCATGGACCAAAGATACCCGCATTTGAGTATATTTAATTTAAATATCTAATCATGAAATTATCAAACCTCTTTATTCTTTTATTTCTTTTAAGTGCTTGCGGCACTTCATCCACAGTTGAATTAGATGATGACTTAGGTCTTATGCTCTATACGATAAGAGAAGAAATGAAAGAAAATCCAAAAGAGAAATTAAATCGTGTTGCAGAGATTGGCTACGATTATGTTGAATCGGCCGGATATGAAAATGGACTTTATTACGGAATGACTCCCACCGATTTTCATGATTACATGAAATCGATAGATCTTGATCCCATGAGTTCGCACCAAGGTTCTTTGACCTACGAAAACGCCGATCAAGAGATCGCAGACGCGGTTGCCGCTGGATTTAAGTTTGTCGTAATTCCTGTACCACCAATGGGAATGTATACGTACAATTTTGAAACGCGCACTATGGGAATGAAAGGGAGTCCAGAAGAGCTCGTAGCCTTTTTAAATACGGTAGGAGAAAAAGCAGCTAATGCTGGATTGTCTCTTTTATACCACAATCACGATTTTGAATTTAAACCCAATGAAGAAGGGCTCGTGTTAGCCGAATATATTCTTGAAAACACTGATCCTCGCTATGTCAACTTTCAACTTGATTTGTATTGGGCAACTGTTGCTGGAGCCGATATCAAAGGCTTTATCAATAAGAACCAAGGCCGTATTAAGGCATTTCATGTGAAAGACATGAAAGAAGATGGCAGTATGGCTCCGGTGGGCCAAGGTAAAATTGACTTTGTGGATATTTTCACACTTCGCGATCAAGCCGGTTTAGAGTTTTTTGTAGCAGAACAAGATTACACCGGTGAAATTAGTACAATGGAAGCTATTGTGATCTCGCACAAAGGATTAGAGCTTATTGCAGAGAGCTTTGATTCAGAAGACTAATATGATCTCGCATTGAAATAAAAAAGCGCCCTTGAGGCGCTTTTTCTTTTTTCACTGTTAAAGTTGCTTTTTGGCGAGATAGAAATCGATTTTCTCGATACTCTTGTCTGCAATTCTAGCATCCATCTCTTCTAGTGTCTTTGGTGGAGGAACGATCACCTTATCCCCTGGCTGCCAGTTTAATGGAATAGCCACTTTATTAGCGTCGCTGTATTTAAGTGCCTTTAGAGCTCTTACAATCTCATCCATATTACGCCCTACGTTTAGTGGGTAATACATGATGAGACGAATTTTTTGCTCAGGATCAATGAAGAATACTGCCCGTACCGCAGCAGTTTCACTTTCGTTTGGCTGAAGCATTCCGTATAATTTAGAAACCTTCATATCTAAATCAGCGATAATCGGAAATTGAAAATAAACTCCTGTCTTTTGGCGCACATTATTCACCCAGGCCAAATGCGAGTGAATCGAGTCAATTGAAAGTCCGATTAGGGCCGTGTTGTGCTCATCAAAGGTGGATTGGTTTTCGGCAAAACCACTCATTTCTGTAGTACACACCGGAGTAAAGTCAGCCGGATGCGAGAATAGAACTTTCCATTTTCCTGGAGCATAGTCCGAAAACTTCATTTTACCTGTGGTTGTTACAGCCTCAAAATCAGGGGCAGTATCTCCGATTCTTGGCATGCTATTGATCTCTTGATTAGATTCCATTGTATAGTGTTTTTGGGATTATCTTATGGTACAGAGGTATCTTGAGTGATTTCGGTATTTGGGAAGTTTCAATCCTTTGGTTTTATTCAATCATCGCATTTTCTTATGTGTTACAAGGGTTACATAAGTTTTAGTGATAATGTTTATATAGGGAAATTTTCGGGATTAAGCGCTAAAGCGCTTGATCCGCAAAGGGAGATCCTACTCCCAAAAAGCCCTCCCGCAGCACTTTGTGCAGCGGTGCGCTTTTTCTTTTCTTGCCTCTGTCGAGCAAGCTCAAGAGGCTGAAAAGAAAAAGCCCTCACACCGTTTGGTGCAAGGGCTTTTTGGGAGCGGAGAGAGAGGGATTCGAACCCCCGGAGGTGTGACCCTCAACGGTTTTCAAGACCGCCGCATTCGACCACTCTGCCATCTCTCCTATTGGGGGGCAAATATAAATCGATTTAATCATAAAATAAAAAATGCCGCACAAAAAAGCGCGGCATTTATGTTCAAATGAAAAAGTTCTACTATTTCACCTCTTCAAAATCAACGTCTTCTACATTATCAGAGGCGTCTTGTGAAGTTCCAGCATCTGCCGAACCACCTGCGTTTTCTGCAGAACCAGCAGCATCAGCTTGAGTCTTATACATTTCCTCAGAAGCATTTTTCCAAGCTTCATTGATGGCGTCTAAGGCAGGCTTAATAGCAGCAACGTCTTTAGATTCAAAGGCCTTTTTAAGCCCTTCTAGTCCTTCTGTGATTGGTTTCTTCTTGTCTTCAGACAATTTGTCTCCAAATTCAGACAATTGCTTTTCAGTTTGGAAGATCATTTGATCTGCCTGGTTTAAAGTTTCAGCATTTTCTTTAGCGAGTTTATCCGCCTCTGCATTTGCCTCTGCCTCTGCTTTCATCTTCTCGATTTCTTCTTGAGTCAAGCCTGAAGAAGCTTCGATTCTGATGTCTTGAGACTTACCAGTAGCCTTGTCTGTTGCAGAAACCTTAATAATACCGTTGGCGTCAATGTCAAAGGTTACTTCAATTTGAGGTGTTCCTCTTGGTGCAGGCGGAATTCCGTCTAAGTGGAAACGTCCGATCGTCTTATTATCGGCGGCCATTGGTCGCTCACCCTGAATCACATGAATTTCTACTGAAGGCTGATTGTCTGCAGCAGTTGAGAATACCTGTGATTTCTTGGTAGGAATAGTTGTATTTGATTCAATCAGTTTAGTTGCTACTCCTCCCATAGTCTCAATACCGAGCGATAAAGGGGTTACGTCTAAGAGAAGAACATCCTTGACATCACCTGTCAATACTCCTCCTTGGATTGCGGCACCAACAGCTACAACTTCATCAGGGTTTACTCCTTTTGAAGGAGCTTTTCCGAAGAATTTTTCTACTGCTGCTTGAACGGCAGGAATACGCGTTGATCCCCCAACTAAAATAATTTCATCTATATCGCTTTTCGAAAGACCAGCGGCCTTTAGTGCAGATTCGCATGGTTTAATGGTGCGCTCTACCAAGTCTGCAATAAGTTGTTCAAACTTCGCCTTAGATAGCGTACGAACAAGGTGCTTAGGCCCTGAAGCTGTTGCTGTCACATACGGAAGGTTAATTTCGGTTTGGTTTGAAGATGAAAGCTCAATTTTAGCCTTTTCAGCCGCTTCACGCAAACGTTGCAGTGCCATTGAATCTTCGCGAAGATCAATAGATTCATCCGCCTTAAATTCTTCTGCCAACCAGTCGATTATCTTTTGATCAACGTCGTCTCCTCCTAGGTGCGTATCACCATCTGTAGCAAGCACTTCAAAAACTCCGTCTCCTAATTCCAGAATTGAAACGTCATGTGTACCTCCTCCGAAATCAAATACGACAATTTTCTGATCGCTATTTTTCTTATCTAATCCGTAGGCCAATGAAGCTGCAGTAGGCTCGTTAATAATACGCTCTACGGCTAGTCCGGCAATTTCTCCCGCCTCTTTGGTGGCTTGACGCTGTGCGTCGTTAAAGTAAGCCGGTACGGTAATTACCGCTCGTGTTACCGATTGCCCAAGGTAGTCTTCAGCAGTCTTCTTCATCTTCTGAAGAATCATTGCTGATAATTCTTGAGGTGTGTAAAGGCGATCGTCAATTTTTACTCTCGGCGTATCGTTATCTCCCTTTACTACTTCATAAGGAACACGTCCTACTTCTTTAGAAGATTCAGAGAACTTGTTACCCATGAAACGCTTAACCGAATAAATAGTTTTATTTGGATTGGTTACCGCCTGTCTTTTTGCCGGATCACCCACCTTGATTTCTCCTCCTTCAACAAATGCGATCATTGACGGAGTGGTTCTCTTTCCTTCAGCGTTTGGAATAACAACAGGGTCGTTACCTTCCATCACCGAAACACAAGAGTTTGTGGTTCCTAAGTCGATACCTATAATTTTGCTCATAACTGAATGATTACTTTTTTCTTCTCATTAGACAATCATTATGCCAGACCGAAATTCATGACAAGCTGTCAGAGTTTTTGAAATATCTTTGAGTAAAAACAAATAATGAGCGCGATTAGCATCTTTGAAATGTTCAGCGTCGGAATTGGCCCCTCTAGTTCACACACATTAGGACCATGGAGAGCTGCAATGGACTTGAATAATCGACTCTGCGCTAAGCAAATATCAATTGCCACCATCAACACCCTTACCATTGAACTATATGGTTCATTGTCATTAACCGGAAAAGGTCACTACACAGACAAGGCCATTTTTATGGGACTTTCAGGGTTTAATTATGAAGAGGTTCAAGCAGATCAAATCAATGATGTTATAGAAAGGATAGTAGCTACTAAAAAGCTTTATTTATTTCAGCAAAAATGGATTGATTTCGACATTGAAAGGGATTTAATCTTTAGGTCAGAATTTCTTGAACACCATCCAAATGCCTTTAAGATCACTATTGGCGCAGAAAACAATCACCATTACGAGCAAATCTATTATTCCCTAGGTGGCGGATTCATCAGTACCCACGAGGAACTCTCTCAGAAAATTGAACCAGATTATGCCTATCACTTTCCCATTAACAGCGCAAAGGATATTCTACAACATTGTGAGCTTGAGCATTTAAAGCTCTCGGAGTTGGTTCTCTTAAATGAATCTAAAAGGTATGGAAGCGACTTTGTAGATGAGCGTCTATTAAAAATCTATGAGGTTATGCGCGATTGTGCATTCAAAGGATGTCATAGTAGCGGACATTTACCGGGAATTTTGAAGGTGAAGCGAAGAGCATTCGATATTCATAAATCTTTAATAAAGGATTCTGAATACCGAACTGCTGAGGAATGGATTTCAGCCATCCGAAAAACAAAAATATATTTCAGAGAAATCTTAAAATGGGTAAGTTGCTTTGCACTAGCAGTGAATGAAGAAAATGCTGCAATGGGTAAAGTCGTTACGGCCCCAACAAACGGAAGCGCCGGTGTTGTACCAGCAGTACTTCTTTATTACCTAACGATTGAGAATCACCGTGCTGGATTTGATGAAATAAAACGCTACTTAGCCGTAGCCGCAGAGATAGGTTCGTTGTTTAAAAAAAATGCCACAATTTCAGCCGCAATGGGTGGATGTCAGGCAGAAATTGGAGTTTCATCAGCAATGGCTGCCGCAGGACTAACTGAGCTTATGGGCGGAAGCCCTTACCAGGTATTAGCAGCCGCAGAAATTGCCATGGAACACCACCTTGGCCTAACCTGTGACCCCATCGCAGGACTCGTTCAAATCCCATGTATAGAGCGTAATTCTATGGGCGCCATAAAGGCAATCAATGCTTCTGAACTCGCCCTTTCTGCACAAAGCGAGGATATCCGTGTCTCATTGGATCAAATTATTGCAACGATGTGGGAAACGGCGAAGGATATGAATTCAAAATACAAGGAGACCTCTACTGGTGGCCTAGCTATTCAGGTCAACGTTTCGGACTGCTAAAAGGTTTCTTTTTTTCAGAGTACCTTTGAGGACAGGCTATAGCATTACATCTTATGTCAACAGCAAAGAAAGAATACAAGCGCATCACGGTTAAAACCTTAAGTGAAATGAAGGCGGCAAATGAAAAGATTGCCATGCTCACCGCTTACGACTTCACCATGGCGCAAATGGTAGATACAGCAGGGGTTGATGTCATATTAGTAGGAGATTCAGCAAGTAATGTGATTGCAGGTCATGAAACCACCCTACCGATCACTCTTGATCAAATGATATATCATGCAAGTGCTGTAGTTCGCGGCACTAAACGTGCATTAGTTGTAGTTGACCTTCCTTTCGGAAGTTACCAGAGTGATTCAAAAGAAGCGCTGCGTTCTGCCATTAGGATCATGAAAGAAAGTGGAGCCCACACTGTAAAGCTAGAAGGTGGAACTGAGAATGGTGATGCCCTCAAAAGGATACTTGGCGCAGGAATACCGGTTATGGGCCATCTTGGACTTACCCCTCAATCCATTTATCAATTTGGTTCGTATACCGTTCGAGCTAAACAAGAAGCTGAAGCTGAGAAGCTGAAATCCGATGCCCTTTTTCTTCAAGAGCAAGGTTGCTTTAGCATTGTGTTAGAAAAGGTTCCTGCAGCCCTAGCACAAACTGTTGCGGAATCGCTTCATATTCCAGTAATTGGAATCGGTGCGGGATCTGGTGTAGACGGACAAGTATTGGTACTTCACGACATGTTGGGGATGACTACAGAATTTAGTCCGCGCTTTTTAAGACGTTATCTCAATTTAGATGTACAAATCGGAGGAGCGTTAAGCCAATATGTATCCGATGTAAAATCGGTTGAGTTCCCGAACCAAGATGAACAGTACTGATTTAGAGGTACTCTTTGAGGACAATCATCTTATTGCGGTGTATAAACCCTCGGGAGTCTTGGTACAAGGTGACAAAACTGGCGACCAACCATTAGTAGACATCGTCAAATCTTATATCGTTCAAAAATACAACAAGCCAGGGGCAGCGTTTCTAGGGGTTATTCACCGTATAGACCGCCCCACCTCGGGCATCGTGGTTTTCGCAAAGACATCAAAGGCTCTGAGTCGAATGAACAAAAGTTTCGCCGAAAGAGAAATTCACAAAACCTATTGGGCCTTAGTGGAAGGTCATCCTGAACCAATCGAAGGAGATCTTGAACATTATCTTGTTCGTAAACCCGAAAAAAACAAATCATTTGCACATCAAAAGCCAGTTCCAAATTCAAAACGCGCTCATTTAACCTACAAATGTATTCTTTGCCTTGAGCGTTTTAGTTTAGTGCAAGTCGAACTGCATACCGGAAGACATCATCAGATTAGAGCCCAACTTTCGGCGATAGGTCACCCCATCAAGGGAGATCTTAAATACGGGGCTAAACGCAGTAACCCAAACGGTAGCATTGACCTTGTTGCCCAACATCTTGAATTTCAACATCCGGTTCAAGACGTCAGAGTGGTACTTACCTTAAAATCTCCTATACTGTCAATCAAAATAGATGAACCGTTCGATTCGTAGTATATTTAAGCCCCAAAACGCCACAAACCATGCTTATCTCTGATCAATGGCTGAAAGATTACTTTGACAGCCAATTAGAACCAAGTGAAAATGCCGCAATTCTAACCGATTTAGGGTTAGAAGTAGAAGGAGTTACCACCTACGAGTCAATCAAAGGAGGGCTTGATGGCGTTGTTGTTGGCGAGGTACTTGAATGCAATCCGCATCCGAATGCCGACCGATTAAAAATTACACGCGTTTCTACTGGCAAAGAAACGTTGCAAATCATTTGTGGTGCGCCAAATGTCGCCAAAGGTCAAAAGGTAGCCGTAGCCCTTGTTGGCACTACCATTTATCCCTCGAGCGGAGACCCAATAGCTTTAAAAAAGACAAAGATCAGAGGAGAATCTAGTGAAGGAATGCTTTGTGCAGAGGACGAGTTAGGACTTGGCCAAAGCCACGATGGCATTATGGTCTTAGATTCTGATTTAAAAATTGGTCAACCCCTATCCGCTGTATTCCATAATTATTCTGATACTGTATACGAAATAGGATTAACTCCGAATAGAGCAGATGCCATGGGGCACTATGGTGTTGCTCGAGATCTAAGAGCAGGGATCGCGAAAAATAATCAATTAGCACCCTTAAATACGGTAAGCACCTCAAGCTTCTCTGTTGAGAATTACAGTACCCCCATTGAAATTACCGTACAGTCTCAAGAAAAAGCGCCACGTTATCTTGGCATTGTGATAAGTGACATCCGTGTTGCACCCTCTCCTGCTTGGCTGCAGAATAGATTAAAGGCAATTGGTTTAAATCCAATCAACAATGTTGTAGACTGCACCAATTACATCCTTCATGGATTGGGACAACCGCTACACGCCTTCGATTACGATAAAATTGAAGGAAAAAAGGTGATTGTTCGAACCGCAGAAAAAGGAGAAAAACTACTCACCCTAGACGGTGTTGAGCGTGAACTTCATACAGAAGACTTAGTTATTTGTGACGCTAAAAAGCCGATGTGCATCGCCGGTATTTTTGGAGGCCTACACTCTGGTGTCAGTGAAAACACAACATCGGTATTGATTGAAAGCGCCTATTTTGATCCTGTTAGTATTCGAAAGACATCTAAACGGCACGGATTGCATACAGATGCTTCATTTAGGTTTGAACGCGGAGTCGACATCAATACCTGTGAAATAGCCTTGAAGCGCGCCGCAATTATTCTTAAAGAAATTGCAGGTGGAACTGTGAGCAGTGATCTTATTGAGAGTTATCCTAAGGAAGTTGAGCCGATCAGTCTTTTCTTAAACTACGCCACACTTAACCGTCTTGCAGGTGCAGCATTACCTAAGGATATTGTCAAAAATATATTAGTGCATCTTGAATTCAAGGTGCTTAATGAGACAGAGGCGGGTTTAGGCATTATTGTTCCCACCTACCGAAATGATGTAACTCGTGAAATCGATGTTATCGAAGAGGTATTACGCGTTTATGGTTACAATACTATTCCTGTTCCAGAGAAGTTTAGCTACACTCACGCTTCAAGTGCCGAAAATCAGAACCTAAGGTTCCAGAATGAGGTTTCAGATCAATTGGTAGCCTTGGGCTATTCAGAGACTTTGTCTAACAGTCTAACCATAGCAAATGACGATCCACGAAGCATTTTACTAAAGAATGCATTGAGTTCTGATCTTGAATCTTTACGCACTGAAATGTTGAGTAGCGGATTAAAGACTTTAGCCTATAATGCAAATCGTCAACAAAAAGACTTGAAGATTTTTGAGTTTGGTAAAGTGTACCATCAAGAAGGCAAAGAACGCCGTGAATATCAGCAATTACTGATTATGGCAACGGGTCGTAAGCACATTCAACATTGGCTTAGCGGAGACGAAAGTATCTCATTCTACGATTTAAAGAGCATATGTAATACCCTTTTCAATGGTCTTGAAATCACTGATTATTCAGAGCGTAAAATTGAATCACATTCCTTTTTCGCAGATGGAATTTGCTTAAGTAGCAATGATCTTTTACTTGCAGAGATTGGGTTGGTATCAAAAGAATATTCTAAATCTTTTGGTCTGACGCAAGAGGTGATTTCTATCCTCATTCATTGGGATAATGTGATCCAAAAGGCTCATAAAAAAGAATTTAAGCTCAAAGAAATTTCAAGGCATCCTCAGGTCTACAGAGATTTAGCATTAATTATTGATGAAAATATCGAATTCGGTCAACTACTAGAGGCTTGCCAAAAAATCGAATCTAAGCTTTTAAAGGGTGTACGTTTGTTCGATGTGTACACCGGTAAAGGTATTCCTAGCGGCAAGAAATCATATGCTGTACAACTTCAGTTCAACGACCCTAGAAAAACACTTACAGATAAAGAGATCGACAAATCAGTTTCAAAAATCTTTAAGAAACTCAAAAGTGATTTCGGTGCAGTTTTAAGAAGCTAGCCCCTTTCACTTTATTGATTCATTCGTTAATTTTATTGCGCTAAAAAAGAAAATCTGATGAATCTAAAAGGTCTAAACCTCAGAGAGAAACTTCATGTTGCTCAAGAAGAACACGTTTCTTCACTTGAAAAATCTGCTTTAGAGTCTCTTTTTAAGAGTACTATTTCTTTTGCCGATGAAAACCTTGATGAACGCTTAAAAAATCATAGAGTAGCGAGTAACTCATTTGATTTTGACCGTTTAGACACTTCACGGATTTTCCACATAAGCGCGATCAAACAGGTGGCTACAACTTATCGGTTAAGGTTTTTGCCATTAAAATATTTTAAGCCAGAACTTCCAGATTTAGCTAAGGATGCTCTTCTAGAACTAGAAGACCAACACGGCATAGAACTAGAAGGCCTTCAAATTATGGCCCCGTCAAAGCTTTTTAAATTAGAAGACAAGGACGATCCAGTATTGTTTGCACCAATGGGCAATGGATATTATTACCTTGTTGCGCAATGGGGAAGCGACTTACACCCATTGAGAAAATGGCTAGTATGGCCTTTTAGAGGACCAGCTCATTTACTGACGCTATTGGCAGCTATCAGTTTTGTATTAACACTAATGATCCCTGACGGGATGTTTTCTAAAGAAAATTCAACTGCAGAGTTCTGGATTCTCTTCTTCTTTTTCTTCAAAGGAGTTGTGGGACTTTCAATCTTTTACGGATTTGCTATGGGCAAAAACTTCAATCCCTTTATTTGGAATTCAAAGTACTTTAACGCTTAATCTTCGTTCAAAATATTAAGCGTACATCTTTTCACGAAGGGCCTTGATGTCTTTGTTCTCCATATACTCATCGAAGGTCATATAGCGATCTATAACCCCATTTGGTGTTAATTCTATCATACGATTCGCAACCGTGTTCACAAATTCGTGATCATGGGTAGTTAGCAACACCGTGCCCTTGAATTGCTTTAAGGAGTTATTGAATGCCGTAATGCTTTCAAGATCTAAGTGATTGGTTGGTTCGTCTAAGAGAAGAACATTAGCTCTTTGCAACATCATCTTACTAAGCATACATCGCACCTTCTCTCCACCTGAGAGAACATTGCATTTTTTAAGCGCTTCTTCACCACTGAATAGCATCTTTCCTAAAAATCCTCTTAAGTGAACCTCTTCCTTTTCTTCTTCGGTCTTTGCATAGGTCCGTAGCCAATCTACAAGACTCGAGGGGTCAGAAAAATAAGACTCGTTATCGGCTGGAAGATATGATTGCGTGGTCGTAATTCCCCATTGCACTTCCCCTTTAACTGCTTTTTGTGCTCCTGAAATAATTTGATAAAACGCAGTAGAAGCCCTAGAATCTTTAGAAATCACAGCAACCTTGTCGGATTTCACCAGATTAAGATCTATTCCTTTGAATAGGCATTCACCCTCTTCAGAATGTGCCTCGAGGCCGGTGATATTTAAAATCTGATCTCCTGCTTCGCGCTCTTTTTCAAAAATAATCGCCGGATAGCGTCGAGAAGAAGGCTTGATATCGTCAACCTTTAGTTTCTCTAACATCTTTTTACGTGAAGTGGCCTGCTTGCTTTTAGCCACGTTAGCACTAAAGCGTTGAATAAACTCTTGCAGCTCTTTAGCCTTCTCTTCTGCTTTTTTGTTTTGCTGTGCTCTTTGTCTAGCTGCTAGCTGACTACTCTCATACCAGAAGGTATAGTTACCGCTATATAGGTTAATCTTACCGAAGTCAATGTCCGCCACATGTGTGCATACGGCATCTAAAAAGTGTCTATCGTGAGAAACAACTAACACCGTATTCTCATAGTTTGCTAGAAAGTCTTCAAGCCAACTGATTGTTTCATAATCAAGATCGTTGGTAGGCTCATCCATGATCAATACATCAGGATTACCAAATAAGGCTTGCGCTAACAAAATCCTCACCTTAACCTTAGGGTCAATATCAGACATCATTTGATAATGATAATCTTCTCTAATTCCCAGGTTAGAAAGTAACGCTGCGGCATCGCTTTCAGCATTCCAACCGTTCATTTCTTCAAATTGAACTTGTAATTCACCTATACGATCTGCATTGGCATCGTTATAGTCTGCATACAAGGCATCCATTTCTTGTTTCACATTGAACAAAGGCTGATTGCCTCGCAAAACCGTTTCTAAAACCGAAAATTCATCACAAGCGTTGTGGTTTTGCTCTAGCACCGACATACGCTTTCCTAGCTCTAAAATCACCTGTCCTGAAGTGGACTCCATCTTCTTTGAAAGCACCTTCATAAAGGTAGATTTCCCTGCCCCATTGGCGCCAATAATACCGTAGCAATTTCCTTGAGTGAAGCTTACGTTTACTTCATCAAATAAAACGCGCTTTCCAAACTGAATAGAGAGATTAGATACTGATAACATTAAGACCTATCCGTTTAATTTTTTGTGATCTGCCAAAAAGGTCGCAAGCCCCTTATCTGTAAGCGGATGATTCAATAGCGACACCATCGCTGATAAAGGCCCCGTCATCACATCTGCTCCTATATGGGCACACTCAATAATATGCATAGCGTTACGAACAGAAGCCGCTAAAATCTCTGTGTCAAAATCGTAGTTGTCGTAAATCGAGCGGATGTCTTCAATCAGTTGTAAACCATCAGAAGAAATATCGTCTAGCCTACCGATAAATGGCGAAACATAACTTGCACCTGCTTTGGCAGCCAGTAATGCCTGCCCTGAAGAGAAAATCAGGGTACAATTGGTACGAATTCCCTTTTTTGAAAAGTAAGAAATAGCCTTAAGTCCCTCGCGGATAATTGGAACTTTAACCACAATTTGAGGGTGCAATTCGGCAAGCATCTCTCCCTCTTTTACCATCGTTTCGAAGTCGGTACCAATAACCTCAGCCGAGACATCCCCATCTACAATTTCACAGATGGCCTTATAGTGATCTAGAATATTTTGTTCACCTGCAATACCTTCCTTAGCCATGAGTGAAGGATTTGTAGTCACCCCGTCAATGATTCCTAAATCTTGGGCTTCTTTAATTTGATCTAGATTGGCAGTGTCGATAAAAAATTTCATAGAGGAAGATTATAATGGTTAGCTAACATCTTTTCATACCACCTTTGGGGTAGGATTTTTTTGAGTATTTGAGCAGACAATTTTTGCAAAGTCGAAGCTACAAAATAGTGGGCTTTTGTGTTTCGTTTTTCTAGGATTCCTTCAATGGCTACCGCAACAGCAATAGGAGACGCCGCCTTGGTCACATGTCCATCAAACTGCTCTAATTGATTTTTATAAATAAAATAATACGGCGATTCTTCTCTTAAAGGTGCATGGTACCTACCAGCCGCTATGTTCGTTGCGAAATCTCCGGGTGCTACATTTACGACGTCTATACCAAAAGATTTAACCTCTAATCGAAGTCCTTCCGTCATCATACTCAGAGCCGATTTTACAGCGGAATAATGCGCACGGTAAGGCAATCCCATATATCCTGCGATAGAGGTGATGTTGACAATTAAACCTCTGTTTTGCTTGCGCATACTGGGTAACACTTCTTGAATTAAAACAATAGCTCCAAAATAATTGAGTTCAAACAGATCTCGAGCCTCAGATAAAGGCGTCTCTTCAACAGCACCAGTCATTCCTTTACCCGCATTATTAATTAGCACATCTATACTACCTTCCTCTTTTAAAACAGTTTCTACAAGCGATTTTGCACTCTTTTCTTTGGTCGCATCAAACCCCAACAAAGTATAGTTTAGAGTGTCGACTATATTTTCAGGATTTCTAGAGGTACCATAGACCTTGTGTCCTTTTGAGGCAAGGTAGGTAGCAATAGACTTTCCTATACCAGAAGAGGCACCCGTAACAAGAATAACTTTTGATGTTTTCATACAAAAAAGGCAAGAGTCCTACATCGCACCGCTACAACCACTTACCCTTGCTGCGTTCCCGCCCTGGGGGAGTTCTGTAGGAGCTGGTCGTGTAGGCCTTGCCCGTGCAAAGATAAGGTCTTTTAAATTTGTTAGCCGTTCAACTAAACTGTAATTTTCAGTATGAAATGGATCCTTATAAGCCTCTCAGGGATGCTTGCTATTTTATCGGCTTGTGAATCAAAAGTTGAGGCCCCAAAAAACGCAATTGAATTTCTCGGGCACAATGAATTTCTTAGCCCTTCTGACACGCTTAGGTTTAAGTTACTCGATTCGAGTATCTCTAACTTAAGCTTCACCTACCTAGGACAAGACCTAACTTTCTCGAATGGCATAATAGTGCTCGGTGGCTTGCCTTTAGGAAAGGGCGAACTCAGCGTTCGTTATTCCAAGGACGACACTCCTAAACTTGAAAAAAAGCCATTGAATCTTTATGCTCAAAACCCTCCAAAGAAATGGAAGGCAGCACTTGTAAACACTTATAAGCACGACACCTCATTTTACACCCAAGGGCTTGAATTCGTGGGCAATGTCTTATTTGAAAGTACGGGTCAACGGGGTAATTCTTTGATCACTAGTTACGATCCATTCGTTGGTGAAACTTATAAGACTATCCCTCTAGAAGACACCTTTTTCGGTGAAGGGATTACCATAATAAACGATCGTATCATACAACTCACTTGGCAGGCAAAAAAAGGATTCATTTACCGGCTTGATTCCCTCGAGCGTATTGGAGAATTTTCTTATGGATCTTCTCAAGAAGGATGGGGCCTGAGTCATGATGAGCAGTATATTTATAAAAGTGACGGTAGCGCGACAATCTTCTTGTTAGACCCCAAAACATTAGAAGAAAAAGCCACTAGAACCATCAGTTCAGACAAGGCTTATTTTAAAAATGCAAACGAGCTTGAGATTGTCAACGAATTTCTATTCGCCAATGTATATCAAAAAAATAGTATCATGGTGATTGAAAAAGATTCGGGTGCGCTAGTCGGCGTATTGGATCTGGGTTTCTTAGCAGATAAAATCGAAAAGACCTCAGATTTTGATCCGCTGAATTCAGTACTAAATGGTATTGCTTATCACAAAGAAAGAGGCACCTTCTTCGTGACCGGTAAAAACTGGAATCTCTTATTTGAGATGCGCTTTAGCGAAGAATAATGACCTAACCCGCAAACAAGGGTCTTCCACTCATCAGCTCATTCACCTCTGATTTTACCTGCTTTAGCGACGCTGCATCTTCAGGAGACATTAGCACTCGGTCGATAAGCTGAGCCACTTGAACAATTTCTCCTTCTTTCAGTCCTCTAGTGGTAATTGCAGGTGTACCGAAACGAATACCAGAAGTAACAAATGGTGACTTATCATCAAATGGAACCATGTTCTTATTCGCAGTGATGTCGGCGAGCTCCAAGGCTTTCTCAGCAGCTTTTCCGGTGATGTTCTTATTTCTTAAATCAATAAGAATCATGTGGTTATCTGTCCCTCCAGAAATAATATTGTAACCCATTGAAGTCAAAGTATCACTCAAAGTAGACGCGTTCTTTTTCACCTGAATGATGTAGTGCAAGAATTTATCAGTTAAGGCTTCTCCATAAGCAACAGCCTTTGCAGCAATAATATGCTCTAAAGGTCCACCCTGATTTCCTGGGAACACCGCGAGATCCATGAGTGCAGACATCATACGTAATGATCCATCCTTAAGCTTAACTCCAAAAGGGTTTTCGAAATCCTTACCCATCATAATCATACCTCCTCTAGGACCTCTAAGCGTTTTGTGTGTGGTGGTGGTAACTACATGACAATGAGGAATAGGGTCAGAAAGAACACCTTTTGCAATGAGACCAGACGGATGCGAAATATCGGCCATAAGCATCGCTCCTACCTTATCGGCTATAGCCCTAAATCTCTTAAAGTCTATGTCTCTTGAATACGCTGAAGCACCAGCGATAATTAGCTTAGGCGATTCTTTAACTGCAATTTTTTCAATTTCATCGTAATCCAAGATTCCGGTTTCTTTATCGACTCCATAGAAGGTTGCGCGATATAACCTTCCTGAAAAATTGACGGGAGAACCGTGCGTCAAGTGTCCGCCATGTGATAAATCGAATCCTAAAATAGTATCCCCTGGTGAGAGCAAAGCATGAAAAACAGACGCATTAGCCTGAGAACCTGAATGGGGTTGTACATTCACATACTCAGCACCGAAAAGAGCTTTGGCCCTATCTATCGCCAAGGTTTCAACTTGATCAACTACTTCACAACCTCCGTAATAACGTTTTGACGGATAGCCTTCAGCATATTTATTAGTCAGTACTGAACCTGCGGCCTCCATCACACCCTCTGAGGTAAAATTTTCAGAAGCAATTAACTCTATACCGCGAAGCTGCCGCTCGTGTTCTAATTCAATTAAATCAAATAGCTGTTGATCTCGTTTCATACCATAAAATTGAAGCGTAAAAATACAAACTAGCCTCAAGAATTAAGTGCCTATTTAAGACAGTTATAAACATTGTCATTCACGAAATAGCTGTCAAAAAGTCAGCTAAATCCATGTAAATCATGCCATTACGACATGAATACCGTGCTTCGAAAGCGTCCCTACTAAATGGGCTCGCTTTTTGACATCCATCTTGTAAAAAAATCATCATGTTAGATATAAACGCATTTAGTTCAAAAGTCCAAGACATCATTGGCGAGGCGCATATTGTCGCCGAAAGTCACGAACATCCTGTAATAGACGATATTCATTTACTTCAAGCCGCTCTGAACAAGGCCAAGGAAGAGATTGGTCTTGTTTTAGAGTCGTCCACAGACCGTCTCCAAAAACTTTCCACTGCAGTTCAGGCTCAACTTAACAGTATGGGTAAAAGTAACGGCACTCAAAAAGGGTTAAGCCAAGAAGCTGCTTCAATTCTTACAAAGGCCATTGCTGAGGCACGCAAGGACGAAGAATCATTAGCAAATTTTAGGCATTTCTTAAAGGCTCTTGCAGTAAAGGAATCAGTAGCCTCTCGCATTTTAAAAGATGCTGGGGTAACCGCCTATAGTATCGATAATCAGAAAACGCAGCAACCCACATCTACCCCTTCTAAAGGCCGAGAAAACCTTAATAAATATGCAAAAAACCTTAACGAACTTGCTGACAACAACGAATTAGATCCGGTCATTGGTAGAGACGAAGAAATCAGAAGGGTTTTGCAGATCTTATCGAGAAGATCAAAAAATAATCCTATACTCGTAGGTGACCCGGGAGTAGGTAAAACCGCCATTGTTGAAGGAATTGCACAGCGCATAGTAAGTCAAGATGTACCTGAGAACTTAAAGGAGAAAGAAATCTACAGTCTTGATATGGGGCTTTTACTTGCAGGAGCAAAGTACAAAGGAGAATTTGAAGAGCGCCTTAAAGCAGTCGTCAAGGAGGTTACAGAGGCGGCTGGTGAAATCGTACTCTTTATAGATGAAATTCACACCTTAGTCGGCGCAGGTGGTGGATCTGGAGCAATGGACGCCGCGAACATATTAAAGCCAGCATTGTCAAGAGGTGCGCTCAGAACGATTGGAGCCACGACGCTAGATGAATTTCAAAAGCATTTTGAAAAGGACAAAGCGCTTGAAAGGCGATTTCAGAAGGTTACCGTCAATGAGCCAAACACCGAAAACGCGATTTCAATTCTAAGGGGTTTAAAAGACAAATACGAAGCCCATCACAAGGTTCGCATTAAAGACGAGGCAGTGATCAGTGCCGTTGTACTCTCTGAGCGCTATATCACCTCTCGATTTTTACCCGATAAAGCTATTGACTTAATGGACGAAGCAGCCTCAAAAATTCGGATGGAAATCAATTCTAAACCCGAAGAATTAGATGTCATGGATCGTAAAATCATGCAATTAGAAATTGAGATTGAGGCTTTGAAAAAAGAGGACGATACCGACAAACTAAAAGCACTCAACCTCGAACTCACAGAGCTCAAAGAAGAACGAAACAGCTTATTCGGAAAATGGCAACAAGAACGCAGTGTCATTGACGAAATTCAAAAGGTAAAGAATGAGATAGAAGCACTCTCAATTGAAGCAGAACGGGCCGAGCGCAATGGCGATTATGCAAAAGTGGCCGAGATAAGATACGGCAGCAGCAAAGTGCTTGAAGATCAATTAAACCGCCTAGAAAAAGAGGCTCAAAAAGCCAAGAACACTTTGATTAAAGAAGAGGTCTCAAGTGATGATATCGCAGAGGTAGTGGCTAAATGGACAGGTATTCGTGTTCAAAAACTACTGGGTTCTGAACGCCAAAAACTATTAACCCTTGAATCTGACCTCAAGAAAAAGATTGTTGGACAAGATAGAGCGATCACCTTATTAGCTGACGCCATCAGACGAAGCCGTTCAGGTCTTCAAGACGCAAATAGACCTATTGGTAGCTTTCTATTCTTAGGGAGCACTGGTGTAGGAAAAACCGCTCTAGCGAAGGCTATTACCCAAACGCTGTTTGATGACGAGAGTGCCATGACGCGTATTGATATGAGCGAATATAGTGAACGCCATAGCGTGAGCAGATTGATAGGAGCTCCTCCGGGGTATGTCGGATACGAAGAGGGCGGACAACTCACAGAATCCGTGAGGCGTAAACCCTATTCTGTGGTGCTCTTAGATGAAATTGAAAAAGCGCATCCTGAGATCTTTAACGTTTTACTACAAGTATTAGATGATGGGCGCCTCACCGATTCTCAAGGTAGAATCGTCGATTTCAAGAACACCTTGATTATAATGACCAGTAATCTAGGTAGTGAGCTTTGGGCTTCAATTGATCAAAACAGCGATCATCTAGATGATGAACTATCGAATCTAGAATCTCAAGTAATGCAATTGTTAAAACAACGACTTCGTCCAGAATTTTTAAATCGAATCGATGAAATTGTAAGTTTTAATCCTCTTGGTAAAAATGCCATTAGCGGTATTGTTAGTCTGCAGCTTGAAGAAGTCAAAGACAAACTTGCAGGCATGAATATCTCCCTCGATGCAACACCAGAAGCATTAGATTATTTGGCACAGAAAGGATATGATCCAGATTTTGGGGCAAGGCCAATCAAACGTCTAATCCAAAAAGAGGTGATGAATGTCATTTCTAAAGACCTTATCGCACAAAAGATCAATGAAGGCTCCGTATTATTGCTAGATGCCTTTGATGACAAATTAGTGGTACGCGAGTTAGATACCGACTAGTATTATGTAATTTAGCCTTGAATAGCGAAAAAATGAAAAGGCTTAAAAACACCAGACTTTTTATCATAGAAACCTCAGCCGTGCTTTTTGTTAAGCACGGTTTTGAGGCTACCTCCTTGAGTATGATAACCAAGGCTACAGGGCTAACAAAAGGAGCCATCTATGGCAATTTTACCGATAAGGCCGATCTAGGACTCGCTTGTTTTGAATACAGTTTTAGTGGCATTGAAGAAGGGATTAAAAGTGCATTAGAGAGAAAGGGCAATCACAGAGGAAAGATGCGTGCCTTTTTTGAATTCTATCGTTCTTACCCTAAAATCATTGAAAAATGGGGCTCTTGCCCATTAGTAAGTTTTGGAATTCACAGCACCTATAATTCTCCTCAACTTTTAGAAAAAGTAAACGAAGCCGTTCATCGAATTGAGACCTACCTTACCGAAGTTTTGAAGGCTGGTTTAAACGCCAATGAGTTCTATTTAGGAATCCCTGAATCAGTTTTCGCAAAGCAATTATTTGCTTTAATGCAAGGTGGTGTAAGTCAGTCACTTATAACTAATGACTTTAAGTATTTAAAGAATACTGCTTCTTACTTAGAATACCTCTTTGAAAGCGCCACAAAAAACTAAAGTTTTGTCATGAAAACAGCTGTTTCAATAAAGAATAAAAGGGCGCGGTTTGATTATGAGTTAATCGAGACCTACACGGCAGGCATAGTTTTGGCTGGGACTGAAATTAAATCCATCAGAGCAAGTAAGGCAAGAATTACAGATAGCTTCTGCGAATTCAACGACAACGGAGAACTCTTTGTTATCAATATGAACATTGATCCCTATTCAAATGGCGGATATGTCAACCATTTACCAAAAGCCTCTCGAAAATTACTTCTGCAAAAGAGAGAATTGCATAAGCTTGAAAAAGAGATCGCGCAAAAAGGAATGGCCATCGTTCCGCTCAGCCTATTCATTAATCAAGGTGGACGAGCAAAAATGGATATTGCCCTCGCAAAAGGAAAGAAAAATTACGACAAGCGCGAAACACTTAAAGACCGAGAAAATAAACGCGATCTAGACCGTATTAAAAAGCAGCACAATACAAAATAACTAGCGCTTAACCCCTTCGGTACTGTTGAGCAGCGGAACAAATTGAAAATCTCCGTAAACCGTTTTGTGAAACTCCTTGCTCCCTTTTCGTTCAATAACAGTCATTTTTTGCTGCTCTTCTCCCACAGGTATTACAAGGATTCCTCCAATTTTTAACTGCGCTAAGAGTGCTTTCGGCACCTCTTTCGCACCAGCAGTAACCACTATCCGATCAAACGGGGCAAACTCAGGCAAACCTTTGTATCCATCCGCATAACGGATGAGTTTAGGCTTCCATCTAAAGGTGCTAAAGAACATTTCAGCCTTTCTAAAAAGTTCCAATTGGCGCTCAACAGAATACACCTCTGCCTCTAAATAACTCAAGATTGCGGATTGATATCCGCTACCCGTTCCAATTTCAAGCACCTTCATCTTTGGCTGTAGCTCTAAAAGTTCTGTCTGAAATGCCACCGTATAAGGATGCGAAATGGTCTGCTCGGCACCTATTGGAATGGCACGGTCTTCATAGGCATACGCCTCAAGTGTTTTGTCTAAAAAAAGATGTCTCGGGACAGTGCGTATAGCCTCTAAAACACTCTCGTTGTGAATTCCCCTGGTCTCCAGTTGATTCGCCAATTGGTTTCTTAGCCCCTTATGCTTTAAACTATCTTTTCGCACCACTCTATTTTCACGCCTAAAATAAAGCGCTTCTGCGTAAATTTGAGCAAAATACTGAACTATGATTCGCGCTGGAGTTTTTGGAGCAGGCCATCTTGGAAAAATTCACCTTAAACTGCTACAGGCTTCGCCCCATTTTGAGCTTATTGGATTTTTTGATCCCCATCAAGACTATGCAAAGGAGATTGAGACTGAATTCGGATACCCTTCTTTCTCAAACTCGAGCGAATTATTAGATCTTATCGATGCTGCGTTTGTTATCACCCCCACCCCTTTTCATTTTGACTTAACAAAAGAAGCGCTACTTAAAAACAAGCACGTATTCGTTGAAAAACCCATTTGCGAGACCATTGAAGATGCACAAGAAATGGTTCGTATGGCTCAAGAAAACCAATGCGCAGGTCAAGTAGGTCATGTAGAACGCTTTAACCCAGCCTTTTTAGCGGCTCTTCCGCATTTAGACCATCCTAAGTTTATCGAAGTACACCGACTCGCTGAATTCAACCCTCGAGGGACAGATGTTTCTGTGATTCTAGACCTAATGATTCACGATATTGATCTTGTACTACAATGTTCAAAGGCAGCGATCAGCAAGATTGACGCCAACGGAGCAGCAGTCATTAGTAATTCAGTAGATATTGCAACGGCACGTATCGAATTCGAAGACGGTTGTGTGGCTAATCTTACCGCTAGCCGAATATCTCTTAAAAACATGAGAAGACTCAGATGCTTTCAGAGAGATGCATACATCACTATTGATTTACTCGAAAAGAAAACCGAATTGGTTCGCATGAA
This sequence comes from Flavobacteriaceae bacterium, assembly GCA_023262185.1. Taxonomy (GTDB): domain Bacteria; phylum Bacteroidota; class Bacteroidia; order Flavobacteriales; family Flavobacteriaceae; genus UBA3478. The sequence goes on along the minus strand of JALRDO010000004.1, from coordinate 33,816 downwards.
AGAGGCTCCCTCAAATCCAGAGCCGTTTGACATGATACTTTCGACAGCTGAAGGCGTTCAAAAACAGATTTATTTCGAAAATCCTCCTGTCACCCCAACGAATGCCATTGAAGAAGAGCACAACAACTTTGCAGAAGCAATACGAACAAATCAACATCCGCGTGTAACCTTTAAGGATGGCCTTAAGGCACTAGAGGTTGCCCAAGAAATCATAGAGCAGTTAGAAGCTAAAACGCTATGACGTTACTAAACGCTTTTAAAGGTTGGATTTCAGCTGCAGAGTCTTCAGAAAAGGTACCCATAAAACATATTGATACCTACTCGAAAGAAGACATTGAGTCTGTTTTGACTTCAAACGAACACTCTTTCTTTAAGGTTTTAGAACCGAGTTTATTTGGATGTGATCAAATCGATCTTCAAGAACGTTTTGCATTGGTAAGAGAACGTTTGCTAGAACAATTATCTACCTCGACGTATCAAAGATTTAACACCAATTCACTGTGGGTTTATCGCATATCAAGCAACACTAACTCAGCAACTGGGGTTGTTGGTGTGACCCCAATTGATGCCTATAGAGAGTGTCGCATAAAGCGACACGAAGAAGTCCAGAAATCAAGAAGAAATAACCTCTCATTGTACCTCGAAGAAGTGGGCATTCATGCTGACCCCGTGGTTCTATCCTTTGAAGAGCAACAACAAGAGTTTCAGTCTATGGTAAAGAGGTTTACATCTGGTACCAATCCTACTATTGCCGTGCGTATTCACCATGAACTTCATGAGTTGTGGCAACTTTCTGAAACTTCAATGGTAAATCAAATCGAAAGGCTAATTAATTCGAATCACACGCTCTATTTAATCGATGGACACCATCGAATAGAATCTGTCTTGCATTATTCACAGAGACAAGAAAGTACACCTAATGGGGCGCGCCCCGCTCATTTTTTGAGTTTTCTAATACCTGAAGTAGAACTTACTATTAAGGCCCCTGTTGACACCTATACCTTAAACCGCTCTAGCGAACAATGTATCGAGTTTTTACAGCATCACGTTGTGCTCTCAAAAGCCGAGGTAGTTGACGAGACGCTAGATCAAATATTTTTATCAGGAATACCTTATAATTTTAGGTTCAACTCCTCATCGAGCCTACCAGAACTTAAAGCAGAATTGAAAGCTCAGATGAGCCTCAAGCAATCTCGCGAGAGCGAAACTAAGCTGACTTTAAGGCCGAAGAAATACACCGTTGAAGAGCTTAAAAGGGCTGCAGATTTAAATCAGCCTCTTACCCCTAAGTCTACCTATATTGAACCAAAACCCTTAACCGGACTGATTCTTTACCCGATCACATGAGCGTAACTCAACAACTCCTTACTCTAAAAAACACTCTTCCTGAATCTGTAACCCTCATTGCGGTTTCTAAAACCAAGCCCAAGGCTCTTATTTTGGAAGCCTATGAGACGGGGCATCGAGATTTTGGAGAAAACAAGGTTCAAGAACTCACGAGTAAATTCGAGCAACTACCAAAGGATATTAAATGGCACATGATAGGCCACCTGCAGAGAAACAAGGTGAAATATATTGTTCCTTTTGTACACATTATTCACTCTGTAGATTCGAAACGCCTTTTAGACGAGATTCAAAAACAAGCTAAAAATGTCAATAAGCGGGTAGCTGTTTTGCTGCAAGTACATATCGCAAAAGAAGCTACTAAGTTCGGGTTAGACCAAGAGGAGCTAGAAGACGTATTGAAACTGAAGGAACACTATACTCATATTACCTTCAAAGGTTTAATGGGAATGGCAACCTTTACTGAAGATAGTGAAGCAATTCGTAGTGAATTCAGCTTTGTAAAGACCTTATACGATAAACATCTAGGTTCATGGGAAAAGGATCCCATTCTTTCCATTGGGATGAGCTCAGATTACCAAATCGCCATAGACTGCGGAAGTAACATGATACGTATAGGAAGTGCTATTTTTGGACATCGCTAAACCGAACACTCAAGTGATCTATGCTATAATTGACGTTGAAAGTACTGGAGGTAAAATTGAAGAAGAGGCCATCATAGATATTGCCATTCTTCGATTTGATGGCCACCGTATCGTAGATCAGTTTCACAGCCTTGTCAACCCCGAGAGAGAAATTCAACCGTTTGTGACCTCTTTGACAGGAATCACTCCTAAAATGGTCCAAACCGCTCCCAAATTTTACGAGTTAGCCAAACGAATCGTTGAAATCACCAATGATGCAGTTCTAGTTGCGCATAACACTCAATTCGATTACCGCATTCTAAAAGAAGAATTTAACCGCCTAGGCTTCGACTTCAAATCGGCCACCTTATGTACTGTTGAATTGGCGCAACGCCTGCTTAAAGATCATGAAAGCTTTAAATTAGATAAGTTGGCAAAGGCTCTGGGAATCCCTTTAAGTAATCGACATCGCGCTTTAGGTGATGCTGAAGCGACGCTATCTTTATTGAAGATACTGCGCGAAAAAGATCCCTTAAATGAGGCTGAAAGACTAATTACCAGAACCAGTAAGGAGTCTGACACCTTGCCTTCTCACCTTGAAATGGTGCGCACGGCAGCTGATGTGCCCGGAGTGCTTCAACTCTTCGGAAAAAAAGACAAGCTCGTCTATTGCGCTTATACAACTTCTATTAAAAACACGGTTGAAACACTGCTCTCTGCAGCCAATTATTTTAAGAAACCACTGTTTAGGTCTGTAAAAAAACTCTCTTATGAAGAGTGTCCTAGTAAGCTTCTAGGTCTTATTAAAACCTATCACTACCAAAAAACGCAAAGACCACTTATACGTTTTCATATCAAAGAAAGAGAAGAGGGTGGGTTTAATGATAGCCTTAACGGAATAATTGTTGATAAAGGGAGAACAAATGGAGAATCCGCCTTACTAAAGGTTTCAGAAGGAGTTCTGATGGCTTACGGTTATACAGACTTGAATTTTCAATCTACCAAAGCATCGGTTCTAGAGCATAGACTAACCAAGGTTCCAAATGATCCATTCTTTATGCGTATCATCTCTTATCAACTGAAGCAACATACATACAAAATCATTGAGTAGCTCAAAAATCATCATATCAATAGAAGGACCCACTGCAAGTGGTAAAACCGCTTTGAGTATTGATCTAGCACAAAAACTCGGTACTGAAATCGTTTCAACCGACTCTAGGCAGTGCTACAAAGAAATGGAGATAGGGACTGCGGTACCAAGCCTAGAAGAAAGAGTCAAGGTAAAGCACCATATGATTCAAAGTCATAGCATAGCTCAACCCCTAAACGCTGGCACCTTTTCAATTGAAGCTAAAAATCACATCGACAAACTCTTTACCAAGAATGAAATAGTGGTTCTGGTTGGAGGCAGCCCTCTCTACGCTGAGGCTCTGTTGTTTGGTTTGGATGAACTGCCTCACATTGATAAGGCAATTGTAGAATCAACTCGAGAGCTAACGCTTGAAGAACTTCAGCAGAAATTAAAGGACTGTGATCCTCACTTCTACGACACCATAGATCATATGAATCGAAGAAGACTTGAGCGCGCAGTTCAGGTCTTTGAGCAGACCGGAAAAACCTTTAGTCATCATATCAACAAACCCAGAAAAAAACCAGATTTCGAGATAAAGCGCTTTAGAATAGACTGGGGAAGAGAGACATTGTATTACCGTATCAACAAAAGGGTCGACCTTATGTTAGATCAGGGGTTAGAACAAGAGGCACATGCGCTTTGGATGAAAGACAACGAATTAGTAAAAGCAACCGTGGGCTACTACGAATGGTTTGAGTTTTTCGAAAAGAGGTGTTCTAAAGACGAGGCTATTGCTGCTGTCAAACAACACAGTAGAAATTTCGCAAAACGCCAACTCACTTGGTACAGAAAAGCACGTGAAATGGAGGTACTCTCCAATAAGGATCCTCTTTCGCAGCTTTTAAATCGAATTAAGCGTTAACTACAAGCCGAAAACCTTCTCCATGGATATTAAGAATTTCAACCTTTTCATCCTTCTTTAAATACTTGCGCAGCTTGGCAATATACACATCCATACTTCTAGAAGTGAAGTAGTTATCATCTCTCCATATCTGTGTAAGTGCTCGCTCTCTAGGCATAAGATCATTCAAGTGAAGAGCTAGCATTTTTAAAAGCTCATTCTCCTTGGGAGAAAGTTTAATAGGCTCCTCATCTTTATACTTTAAAAAACGAAGCTTTGCGTTGAGATTAAAGTCCCCTATCTCAAAATCTACTTGTTGATTATTTGCAACAACGCTCACCGCCTTGCGTTTTAAAAGGGTTTTAAGCTTCACCAATAATACCTCTGAATCAAAGGGTTTATTCAGGTAATCGTCTGCCCCTGATTTATAGCCCTTTAGCACATCTTCTTTAAGGCTTTTGGCAGTTAAAAAGATGATAGGAATGAAAGCGTTGTCCTCTCTGATTTCCTTGGCTAGAGTAAATCCGTCTTTGAAAGGCATCATGACATCAAGAATACAGGCATCGAAAGCTCCTTTTTTATATTTATCAAAGCCTTCCATCCCGTTTTTTGCAAGGGTCACGTCAAATCCATTTAATCCTAGGTAATCCTTTAAAACAATACCAAAATTAGGATCGTCTTCAACGAGTAAAATTCTCTTTGCATCACTCATGGGCTCTTAATGTAAATTGAGTTTAATTGAAAATTCAGTTCCAATGCCCTTCTCGCTTTCAACACTTACCTCACCAGAATGTGCTTCGACAATTTGTTTGACATAAGCGAGACCAAGTCCATGCCCTTTAACATTGTGAAGGTTCCCCGTATTTTCACGGTAGAACTTCTCAAAAACATGTTTAAGAGATGACCGGCTCATTCCTTTGCCATTGTCTTTAATTGTGGTAATCACTGTTCTGTTTACATTAAACGTTTTCACTTCAATTTCAAGAGGTCGATCTGTATCAGCATATTTTAGAGCATTATCTAAAATATTTACAAAAACATTGATGAGATGCATAGCATTTCCCCAAATGATTTCGTCATCTGCCTCTTTCTTAACAATTATTGTGCCATTTTTTTCGGCGACAAATAATTTCACTCTATCCATCGCCTCATCAAGAACATCGTAAAGACTAATCTGTTCTTTCTCAATGGTTAGTTGGCCTTTTTCGAGCTGAGATATTTGTAAAACATTTTCAACCTGAGCATTCATCCTTTTATTTTCATCTTTAATCATCTTAATGTAACGATCAAAGTTTTCTGGCATACTTGAGGGTACTAGTGACGAAGAAACTCTAAGTGCCTCTACCGCCAAGTTTATCGTCGCAATAGGAGTCTTAAACTCATGGGTCATATTATTGATAAAGTCAGATTTTATCTCTGCAATTTTCTTTTGGGTGAAAAGCTGATGCAGCGCAACACTAAAGGCGACTAAAATAATAAGCGTAAATACGATAGATATAGCTACTAGACCAATAACGTCACGCCAAATCAAAGCCTCGCGATTCGGAATACTGATATTCAAGGAATACTCACTCACGCCTTCACTATCCTTAAAAAAAGTAACTGAAAACCCAGGCTCTACTGCGAAATCAAAAGCATCAGACTTAATAGCCGTTGGATATCCTAACCGCTCAATCCCAAACTCGAAATCACTTTTAATTCCGCGCTTCGCCATTTCTTGTTCTAGCACAAATCGTATCTCAGATGCAGAAACACGCTGATGTATTGGCGTTAGTTTTGCAGCCTCTAAAAAAACATCTTCGTATTGTGCCTTCTCAATGCTGCTGAGACCTCCGATTTTATCAATAACATCGATAGGCTCTAGAGAAATCGTTGAACCGTCTAAAGAAGATTCGGTGCGAAATGTCTTTCTACTTCGCCTTGAGGTGTAGTTATAAATTCGGGTGGTATCGCTCGAATTCAATGCCCTAAATCCAGGCAAAGCACTTGTAGCAACATCGTATCCTTGTTCTAAGATTCCATGTGAGTAATAGATGATTTCATCATTTGACAACCCTCTATCTACAAAAAAGAAATTTCGGATTTGAGTAGACTTAGGTGCTCCTACACTATCAATCAATACCGCCAACTTTGAATAGTAATCATTTCGCTCACGCTGTTCGACCAGGTCAGCCGCGTGCTCCATAACATCAATCATCGCTGTGGTAAACTCTTCAGAGCGACTTTGCAGAGACAACTGAATCCAGTAGCCTTGTACAAGTATAGAACCCAATAAGGCTATAGACATCAGCACTATAGTCGCATACAGACCTCTTTTATTCATCTATCAACAGGGTTAATCTACCTTAAAGTTAGGGCTAATGTTAGAAACCTTAAGCCTCGATAAGATCCTCGAGTAAAGTCAAGACTTGATCTTCAAGACTAATCACTCCGGAGTTATCGATGAGATAAGTAGCCCGCTCTATTAATTCTTCATAGATAGGCTGGCTTTGGATTCTCTTGATTACGGCCTCTCTGCTTACTCCATCTCTTTTCATAACGCGATCTATACGAATAGATTCGGGTGCATTCACGAGAACAACAGCATCAAATTGTAGATAATACTCAGTCAGTAAAACCAAGGCAGATTCGTGAAATACTACTGAAGAAGCTTGTTCAGTTGACCACTTTTCAAAATCTTCTCTCACTACCGGATGAACCAATATTTCTAATCGAGTCTTCAACGAAGAATCCTCAAAAATAGCCGAACTAATAAAGGCCTTGTTTAAATCCAGAACCTGACCGTCATTACCTGCTAAGTAGGCCTCATAGCCTAACAAGGCTAGCAATTTTGTTCTTAATCCTTTGTCATGTACCATGAGATACTTGGCCTTTTCGTCTGAAAAATAAACGGGATAACCCTTTTCCTGAAGCAGGTTACACACCCTTGTTTTACCTGAACCTATACCCCCTGTAATTGCGACTTTTTTCATTATCTCTCAATTAAAAAGTCTACGGTAGAAGTTAATAGCTCCGTATACAAAACCCCTACCGGTTCTTTAGTTAATTTTAGCGGCAGCTGTTTATCGTCTACCCTAAAGGTCGAGTCTATCAAAACACTGACCTCGAAGTCTTGTTCAGACCAATTATTCAGTATTGTAGTTGGCGCTTTACACAACACTGAAATGGTACTGGGAAATAGCTGTATTCTGCTTCCATCCTCTAGGGTTGGCAAAAGAACAGGAACTTCAAAGATGCGCTCTGAAAAACGCGCTACCTCTTGAGAAAAAAGGATCTCAGAATCTGAAATTCGAAGATCTTCTAAGCCTTTAAGATCTAAGGGAACCTTAATATTAATTGAAGCTTTAATGTTTTCTAGACGTACAGACTCTGTAAAGATTTTATCTATACTCATTAGGCTTTCTTCTGTACCTCTCACTTCAACAAAAGACGGATCGATTCTTGGCGAATCGATGGCGACGTAGTTCGGGACATACGAGGCAAACATCCTTGGAATTACTTTAATTCGCTTCGTTTTTAAAAGGGATGCTTGGACGGCAATATCCGTTGCCGATAGGTAGTCAATCGATATCGTTTCAGGTGTTTGAGAGAATATAGCATCCTCTATAGCCTCTGCAGACATGAGATACGTGCCATTTACATACTGTAGAGGGGTAAGTGGTACTTGTAATTCCTTATTTGATGAGAAGTCAAAAAGCACTCTAAATCCTGTGCCGCTTATGCGAATGGGAATATCATAAGCGTCAATTGACTCTAACAAAAGAGTGTCTGGAACCTCAGAAAACCTAATCTTCACTGTTGAACTAAACGTTACTGGTTTACTCAATTGATTAAAGAACCATATTAGGGCTGCGATAATAAAGAAGTATACAAATTGCTTAAATCCTATTTTTCGCATGACTAAGACACTTTAGATTCAACCTTAAAGAAATACTGTGGAAATAGTTCTTCAGCACTCTTATGTGATGAGGACCGCAACTTAAGATTTGAAATAAAATAACCTAAGCCATAAGCTCCCATTTGAATAAACAGGGCAGCAACGGTGAGGGCTGTTAGATATATAGATCTAGATCTTAGCAAAACATCAATTTTCAAGGCTCCTACATAAAGGATGAGAGGAATACTCAGCAGAAGCATGAATTTTATACTGAGTATACTTAAGAGCGTTAACATCACACACAAAACAAGAACCATAACGTAGAGTGTGAATAAAGAGGGTAATGCGTAAACAACTCTCTTGAACTCCGGATGAATTCGTTCTAAGATAGGCCGTACAGCACCAAACTTAAAAACCTGCTTTGCATAGGAACGAAACGAAATCCTTCTTTGATGATATACCTTAGCGGTTGGTATAAGTCGTGACTTAAAACCTCTTTTCCATGCCCGCATACTCAGTTCAGGATCCTCTCCAGGATGGATAACACCAAAACCACCCGTTGATTCAAACACCTCTTTTGACATTCCCATATTGAAACTCCTAGGTTCGAATCTATTGGACGAACCTCCTCTTATACCACCTGTTGAAACTTTTGAAGTCATCACAAAGTTAATGGCACGTTGCAACCGTGAGAAAGAAGGCAAGGCATCATCAGGTCCACCAAAAAAATCAACATAGCCTGAAGAGAGCTCACGATCAAGGGTAGTTAAATACTCTTTGGGCAGGATGCAATCTGAGTCAAAAAGCAAAAAATAAGAACCCTTAGCACGCAACATCCCGTAATTTCTACTGTCCCCGGGGCCTGTGTTATTCTTTTGGTAATAGGATATTTTTGCGCCTAAAGGACTTTGTCCAACAACATCTAACGCAGGACGTTGAGAACCGTCCTCAACCACTACAACCTCAAATTCCCCTTCAAAGTCCTGGAGGGCAATAGATTTCAGCAATTGATTTAGTTCTTCTGGCCGATTATAAACCGGCACTATAATAGAATAATATAAGGGTGACTGACTCATGCTAACCCTTGAGGGGTACCCCTGTTACTTCTCAGAAAAGAAATCAACAATTTCTTGGCTCACACCAGTCGTTGAGAAACCTCCATCATGAAAGAGATTTTGCATGGTGACTTTACGTGTAAGATCTGAGAATAAGGTTACCGCATAGTCTGCACAATCTTCAGCCGAAGCATTCCCTAGTGGAGACATTTTCTCAGCATAATTAAGGAAGGCGTCAAAACCTTTAACCCCTTTACCAGCTGTGGTTACTGTCGGAGATTGAGAAATAGTGTTGACACGAACTTTCTTTTCTTTTCCGAAGAAGTAGCCAAAACTTCTAGCTACTGATTCTAAGTAGGCCTTGTTGTCGGCCATGTCGTTGTAATCCGGAAAGGCTCTTTGCGCAGCCATATAAGTGAGCGCCAAAATACTACCCCATTCATTCATTGCATCTGCTTTGTATAACTGCTGAAGGAGTTTGTGAAAAGATAGAGCCGAAACATCCCATCCTTTAGTGGTAAAGTCATAGTTCTCATCCGTGTAGTGACGACCTTTTCTCACATTAACAGACATTCCTATAGAGTGCAATACAAAATCAAGCTTACCACCCAAAATCTGTATCGACTCAGCAATCAATTTTTCTAAATCTTCAGTTGAGGTCGCATCAGCTCCAATTACCGTGGCACCTGTTTTTTTAGCAAGGGCATTCAACTCTCCCATTCGCAAGGCGATAGGAGCATTAGTTAAAACAAATGCACCCCCCTCTTCGTGTACGCGTTCTGCGGTTTTCCAAGCGATAGAATTCTCATCTAGCGCTCCAAATATGATTCCACGTTTACCCTTTAAAAGATTATAATTCATGATTGTTTATTTAATGAATGCTCAAATATAGCAAGATTCAACACCACTAATGTCTCGTTAGAAGTGTTCTTGCATGGCTTAGCGCCGTTTCAGAAGGATTGTTTCCTTCTATCATTGACGCAATTTCTTCTTGACGTGCAGTCTCAGTTAACTGGGCCACACGGGTATTGATTCGACCTTCAGTCTCTTCCTTATATACTTTAAGATGCGTAGATCCTTTTGCGGCAACTTGTGGTAGGTGAGTAATAACCAAAAGTTGATTACGCTCACCCATAGCCTCAAACAATTGCGCAACACGCTCCGCCACTTGTCCTGAAACCCCGGTATCTATTTCATCAAAAACTTGAGTAGGGATTGTATTTGCCTCTCCTTTAATGTACTGAATGGCAAGCGCCAAACGAGAAAGTTCTCCCCCAGAAACCACTTTTTTCAACTCAAGAAGGTCAGACCCCTTATTTGCCTGGAATTTAAAGTTGACTTCGTTTACTCCATTCGTGCCTAAATCCTCGTTCTCGCTAACTTCTATTGCGATACGCGATCCTGGCATTTCTAAAGAAGACAAAACAGTTTCAATCGAGCCGCTTAGAGCAATGGCTGCACTTTTGCGAGCATCACTGATTTGGTACGCAATAGGTTCTAGTTCTGTACGTGCTTTTAACAATGCATCTTCAAGCCCTTTTATTCGATCAGCATAACTGCCATCCTCACCCAAACTAGAGGCAAAAGCATTATGCTTCACCTTAAGCTCTTCTACAGTGCTTACCCCATGCTTTTGCTGAAGGCGGTGCAATTCTGACAAGAGTGCAGAAATCTCCTCTAAAGCACTGGATTCTAAATCAATAGATTCTAGTGACTGATTGATTTCTAAATACAGATCCTGAGCCTCTATAGCCAATGATTGCATACGGTTGTTGATCTCTGCAAAAGATTCTGAGGCTTTTACTAAAGAAGAACTCAAACGCTGCGCTTGTCGCAACTGTTCGTTGAGACCATACGGCTCAGATTCAAATAAGCCGTTGAGTTCATCGATGATGGATTGTATCTTTTCTGACTGGCTCAGAATCTCATAGCGCCGTTCTAAATCTTCTTGGTTGATGTGTTCAAGATTCAAGGCGTCAAGCTCACTCTTTAAATGTTGTTGATAGGCCCACTCTCTCTCCATTTCTTCAGATCGACCCCTCAACGCCTCATACTCATCATTTAAAGCCTTATAGCTTTTGTATTTTTTGCGGTAATCATCTACCAAAATTTGCTGCCGGGCCTGCTCGTCAAGAAAATCGAGCTGTTCAGCATTCTTTAAAAAAGAATAGGATTCGTTTTGCGAGTGAAAGGAAAACAGTTGATCCGTTAATTGGTTCAACACTGCCTGTTTTACTGGAGTGTCGTTGATAAAAATTCGAGACTTCTGGGCCTTGCCCATCTCTCTTCGAATAATAGAATGTTTGTCGTAATCAAGCTCGTTCTCTTCAAACCACTGTTTGTAATGCGAGCCAATTGCTATAACTAACTCAAGTACGCACTTCGAATCTGGGTTGTAAAATGAAACTCCTTCTGCTCGAGCACCGAGTGCCAACTGAAGGGCCTGGAGAACCACCGATTTTCCGGAACCCGTTTCTCCTGTAACCACGTTAAAACCAGGACCAAATTCAACACGTAATTCGTCGATGAGCGCAAAATTCTTTATGTAGAGCGAAACGAGCATTTCTTTCTTATAATACTGTAAATATAAGTAGAGTCAAGTGCAATTTACTTGCGCCGTTAGGCAAACCTCATAGAGGCATCAAAAGAGACTTGGATGAGCGTCTTTGATCCGCTGTAACAAAAGTGAATTTGCCACAAGCACATCTTGATTATCTAGCACCAAAAGACTCTCTTTAACGCAGGATTCATCGTAAGCCGTCTTTAGTTGTTGCTTGGATATACACCCACTATTGAGCTGATAATAAAAAAGCCTTGCAGAAACGTAAGCCGGGTTTAGTAGCTCATAGATCAAGCGGTACTTTGAAGTTCCCCCTCTTCTCATTTCCCATCCGACAAAAGAAGTCGATTGCATCCTAGTCATCAGTTCGTCAGCCTTTCGAAAATAGGCAGTTCCGCCATTAATCGCCTCTGAATCAGCGTGAAATCCTAAACCCACGTAGGCGAAGAACACCGCATTAGCAACCAAATTTGAGTTGATGTTATTTAAGTTGAAGAACAGAGGCGTTCCAGGGATATAGGTAAAGGATAGAGAAGGTTCGTACCAGCGGATCAATAAAGTACGGTGGCCAGTGGAGTGCACTTTGTAAACCCCTACGCTCAAAGCAGCGCGTATATTGGTATTAAGATGCTCAAGAACGGAAAACGCATAGCTGAGTTCAATGGAGGCGTCTTCTGCTGCACTAATCGTTGAACCATTTAAGGTTGAAGAGAGCATCCTAGACAAGTCCCTTTCAATTTGCCGGTATTGAAACTGATAGGTAATATTCTGAGTTCGATTCTCAAGCTTAACCTGAATACGTGTTTGCTGAGCCGTTAGGACTCCATAGACTAGCACCAGAAAAACAATGAGCGCCTTTTTTAAAACCATTGCGCGATAAAATCACTCCAAAGCGCCTTTGAAAGTTGATGTTTAGACTGAAGAGGAAAATCAGAATGCGATCCATCCTTTTGGTAAAGTGTCACCTTGTTTGTATCTGGGCCAAAACCAGCTCCAGAGTCACTCAATGTATTGTATACAATAGCATCAAGTCCTTTTGCCTTCATTTTTGATAGTGCTTTTGAAGGGTCATTGTCGCTCTCTAGGGCAAAACCTACTACCACCTGATTTTTCTTGATGGGGACTAGGCCAGCAAGAATATCCTTTGTGCGAATGAGGTTTAAGGCTAGCGCCTCTTTTCCTTTTTTAAGTTTATGCGGATGTGTCTCTTCAAAGGTGTAATCAGCAACAGCTGCCGAGGCAATAAAAATATCTACAGCCGAAAAATGTGCCATCACCTGATCGTACATTTCAGCAGCGGTATTAATATAAATACGGTTTATACCTTCTGGCAAAGCTAATGGACGAACTGGGCCACTAATCAATGTCACATCAGCGCCCAACTCGTAGGCTCTTAGCGCCAATTCATACCCCATTGTTCCGGTTGAATGATTCGACATAAAGCGCACCGGGTCTAGCGATTCACGGGTAGGACCAGCATTAATCAATACTTTTTTCTGATACAGAGGAGCCTCTGCTTGCAGACGATCAATAAGCTGCTCGACAATCGATTCTGGTTCAGCCATGCGACCTTCTCCTTCTAAGCCAGAAGCTAAGAATCCTGATGTCGCAGGAATTACGTCGACACCTCTAGACTCCAATACTGAAAGATTCTCATGAGTAGCCGGATGAGCGTACATATCAAGATCCATAGCTGGGGCTACAAACACTTTACAGCTCGATGACATATAGGCAGCAAGCAATAAATTGTCGCAGGCCCCCGAAACCATTTTCGCTAATGTATTAGACGTTAGCGGGGCTATTAAGAAGAGGTCAGCCCATTTAGCCAATTCTACGTGATTGTTCCATTGCAGGGTGCCGTCGGCCTCATCAACAAAATCTGAGTAGACAGGATGCTGACTCAGAGTGCTTAGGGTTAAGGGAGAAACAAAATCCTTAGCAGATGATGTCATGATCACCTTGACCTGCGCTCCTTGACGAATGAGAAGGCGGACTAGAAAAGTAGTTTTATAGGCGGCTATTCCGCCAGTGACGCCGAGCAGAATATGTTTTCCCGCAAGCATAAGAAGCTTTTTACTCCTCTGTAAGGGTGTTTCTGTAGTAGATACGGTCGTTAAGCCATTCTTCAATGGCCATGGCGTGTGGTTTAGGCATTTTTTCGTAGAACTTAGACACTTCGATCTGCTCTTTGTTCTCAAATACCTCCTCTAAACTATCCGTATAGGTAGCAAACTCTTCAAGCTTATCTACAAGCTCTTTTTTGATCTCAGCATTGATTTGAACTGAGCGTTTAGCAACAATAGATAACGCCTCGTAAATATTCGAGGTTTTTTGATCTAAAACGTTCTTATCGAAGGTTTTAGTAGTAAGTGCAGCTTTATTTTCTTTCACGATAGCCTAAATTAATTCAGCGAATTTACAAATTCTAATCCGGATTGTATCTTGGAGTGGTAATATTCCACTTCTTCGTCAAATTTTGAGCGCTCGTAATACCTTCTGAAGTCTTTGTAATAGTCTAAGGCTTCTCCATAACGCTCCATCATTCTGTTTGCTGTAGAATTCTCAGCCAATACGGTAGCGGATTTTATACGAATAAAAAGCGCCTCTTCTCTGTAGATTGAACCTGGATATTCAATGATAAAGTTATTCAGCGATTTAATCGATGAAAACAAGACTGGAAGGTTGAATTCTCCAAGGTTATCGTATTGCTTGGCGATCTCAAAAGCCTTGCGCTCTTTTTTGATCTTCAATTCTTGAACACGCTCGTTTGCTCTATTGAAATATTCTGAATTCGGATAGTTGTTGATGAAGTTTTGGAGCTTTTCTAAAGCCTTGTCTGTATCCGTTTGATCTAAACTAAAGCGAGGGCTCATATGATAATAACTCTCTGCCTCTAGAAAGCTCGCTTCTTCTCGTTTATCGCTATTAGGATACGCTTTAATAAAGCGTTCAAACTGATAGCTCGAAAGATAATAGGCTCTGGTTTTGAATTGTGCATCGGCGAAGAAGAAGCTCAATCGCTCTCCTTGAGGACGACCTGCGTATTTTGGAGCAATCAGTTCGTAAAGACGCTTAGCCTTCAAGTAATCCTCTTCTTGATAATAACGATTCGCCAGCTCGTACATTTCTGTCAAATCATTATTCTTAAGTACCTGTTGGTATTCGCTACACGAGGTTAAAAGCATTAACCCGATTGCAGCCATAAACAGTAAAGACCTCAAATTCATGGGGTCAAAATTAAACTTTTAAACCGTAATAGATCGCAGTTTTTGCAATTCCTCTCCGATACGCGCTGCTAAATCTGACGTTGCCGGTATTAGAGGTAGTCGGACATTCGGAAGCAGGTCGTTTTGCATAGATAACAGCGCCTTAATACCTGCAGGGTTACCTTGCTCAAAGATTAAATCAATCATGGGTAAAAGCGAATGGTGTAGGCTTAAAGCTGTCTCATCTTTTTGTAAAGCCAATTTAACAGCGGCTACCGTATGATCTATCATTCCTTGTCCGATCACAGAAATAACTCCACTAGCCCCGTTTAAAATAGAAGGTATAGCCGTGGCATCATCCCCAGATAACACACTAAATCCATTTGGGGCATGCTGCGTTATGGCATCTATTTGAGCATAATCCCCGCACGCCTCTTTAATTCCGATGATTTGAGAGGACGAATGCGCTAACTCTAAAACGGTTTCAGGAGTCATATTCACTCCGGTTCTTGAAGGAACGTTATAAAGAATTACAGGAAGTGGGGAAGCCGAAGCAACCTCAGCATAATGAGCGATTAAACCTTGTTGAGAAGGCTTATTGTAAAACGGAGTGACCGATAAAATGGCGTCAAATCGACTTGCCTCTAATTGCTGTAGCTCAGTACACAGGCTTTTGGTAGCATTAGATCCCATTCCTAAAACAAGAGGTACACGCTTTCCATTAGCTTCAGCAACTATAGAAAGTACGCGCTGTTTTTCTTCAGCAGTAAGCGTAGGGGTTTCTGCCGTAGTACCAAGGGCCACTATATAGTCTACTCCTTCGTTAATAACACGATCGGTGAGTTGACTCAGGGCTAGCTCGTCAATTTCGTCTTGTTGTGTGAATGGGGTAATCAATGCCACCCCTAAACCATTTAGATTCATAACGTATTGTTTTGAACACAACAAATTTATACGCTATTTAACCGTCGGCCTGAGAGCTTACTTAAATAATTGAGGGTTTTAGGGGGTTATTCACAGGTTTTTATCAAAACGTCATATCCCTAACATTTCAATAAACTCATTTTCACTCAGAAGGGGTATTCCAAGTTGCTCAGCCTTAGCCTTTTTACTCGGGCCCATTTGATCCCCAGCAATGATATAGTCTGTTTTAGAGGATATACTAGAACTGTTTTCACCTCCATGTTGCTCAATAAGATCTTTGATCTCATTGCGACCAAAACGCTCAAAAACACCAGAGACCACTATTTTTTTGCCTGCTAAGGTGCCGTCTTGTTCGTTATTGTTCGAGGTCGACTCAAAATGAAGTCCGGCTAACCTCAATCGATGGATTAGATGCTTATTGTCTTCAACCCTTAAATAACTGAAAACACTTTCTGCGATTCTCTGCCCCACATCGTCTATAGCTTCAAGTTCTTCAATAGTAGCCTCTTGTATGCACTCTATAGTTTCAAAGGCTTTAACCAGTTTTTTAGCCACTGTTTCACCAACATAGCGAATCCCCAAACCGAATAAAACTTTTTGAAAAGGCTGAGACTTGCTCTTCTCTATTCCTTCTAAAAGGTTTTGGATCGATAAATCTCCTAATCGAGGTATTCCTGTAAGTTGATCCGCCGAGAGGGCGTAGAGATCTGCAACGTTTTTAATAAGCCCTTCTTGAACGAGCAGAACCGCGGTCTCTTCCCCTATCCCCTCAACATCCATGGCTTTTCGGGAGCAAAAATGTTGAATTCGACCTGTAATTTGAGGCGGACAACTTTCTTCATTAGGACAATAATGCTGTGCTTCTCCCTCTTTTCTGACGAGAGGAGTTTGACATTCTGGACAGTAATTTGGAAACTCGATTGGCTTCGAATCGCTCTTGCGCTTTGAACGATCTACCCCTGTAACTTTAGGAATTATTTCGCCTCCTTTTTCGAGAAACACAGTATCGCCTAGATGTAAATCCAGCTTTTCGATTTGATCCGCGTTGTGCAAAGAAGCTCTCTTCACCGTCGTTCCTGCCACTAAAACGGGTTGCAGATTCGCGACAGGGGTAATAGCACCCGTTCGCCCAACTTGATAAGAAACAGATAGTAATTTGGTGAGCACCTGTTCGGCTTTAAACTTATACGCCATAGCCCATCGAGGCGCTTTTGCCGTAAATCCGAGTTGCTCTTGCAGTTGAATAGTATCTACTTTAACTACAACCCCATCAATCTCAAAGGGCAAGTTTGATCTATGGGTGTCCCAGTAATTGATGTAAGATTCCACTTCTTCTACACTACGACATAATTGTGCAGTATCAGCCACATAGAACCCCATTTTTTTGGCCCTACTCAACATTTCATACTGAGAGGTATATACCGTTTGTTCTGAAACCATAGCATACACGATACACTGGAGCCCTCTTTCAGCCACTATAGAAGAATCCTGAAGTTTTAAGGTGCCTGAGGCCGTATTTCTTGGATTCATGAATAAGGACTCACCCGCCTCTTGTCTTTTTCTATTTAGAGCCTCAAAAGCATCTTTCGGAAGCACGATCTCACCCCTAATCTCAAATTCATCAGGATACTCACCCTGCAGCACTAACGGTACTGTCTTAATTTTCTTGATATTTTGAGTAACGTCATCACCTTGAACACCATCTCCTCTTGTCAAGGCACGAACTAGGCGACCCCCTTTATACTTTAGCGAAATAGAAGCTCCGTCATATTTTAGTTCACAATTAAAATTGAGTTCTGGAGCGAAGAGTTCAAGCGCATCTTCATTAAGGCGTTTTTTGATGCGCTCAATCCACATTTTAAGCTCCTCAAAAGAGTAGCTGTTGTCAAGACTATACATAGGAAACTGATGCGCAACAGTTTCGAAATTTTTGGTAAGCCCCCCGCCTACACGCTGTGTGGGTGAATTGGGATCGAATAACTCAGGATGGGCATTTTCAAGCGCTTGTAATTCCTTTAACTTTTGATCAAATTCAAAGTCTTTAATTATCGGATTATCAAGAATATAATACCTATAATTATGATCGTGCAATTCTTGACGAAGCGCATGAATTTTGTCGTGTTCAGACATGCTATAAATCTCGTTTTTTAGCTTGAATCATTCTAGGTTTACCCCTAAAATCATCTCTTAATTCAACATGTGCGTAGCGCTGCTGGCACAAGCTTTTCACTTCGGCTCCAAAATTTTCATTTATCTCTAAAAATAACATTCCATTTTCATTCAAGGCATCGAACGACCAATCAACGATATGTCTATAGTAAACTAAAGGATCATCATCGCTAACAAAAAGTGCCTCATGAGGCTCGTGATCTAGAACATTAGCCTCCATGACTTTTATCTCAGACGTTCTAACATAGGGTGGGTTTGAAACTATAACATCGTAGGAATAATTCGCGCTATATTCAAACATATCTGCCCTTTCAATACCAACACGCACTTGGTGTTTTACTGTATTTCTTTGAGCACATTCTACGGCCGAGGTACTGAGATCGATAGCATGAATCTTTGCTGCTCTTTGAAAGTGCTTTGCAAGACTAATAGCTACACAACCACTCCCTGTGCCTAGGTCTAGTATGGCAAGTGGGTTATCACTTGAATAGGTAGCACATATCCAATCGACGAGTTCCTCTGTCTCGGGTCTTGGAATCAATACGCCTTCCGCTACCTCAAACGCTAAGCCTCGAAACCAAGAGGTGCCCAAAATATATTGATAGGGCCTACCCGATTTTAGCGCTTGAACATACAAGTTTGCGCTATTTTGGTGCGGTTCATCTAGTACTAATATGGGATCGCTAAGTAGCTTTGTATACAGCTTTGCGTCACAGTCATCTGCCCAATAACGCAATAGCATCCTAACCTCTTCAGTAGTATAAAAATCGCTTAGCTCTATACGCGCCCAATGCAACAACTCATAATAAGTCATAAATCTTTTATCAAGTGTATGGGGCAAGAGCAATGTCCCGTGCTTCCTAGCGGACCTGGCAAGGGCCTAAACCCTATCTTCTCATATAGTTTTTGCGCCGAAATCATAGACTCTAAGGTTTCTATGTACGCCTTTTTATACCCATCCGCCCTAGCTTGCACCATAACATGCTCAATCAAACGTCTACCCCAACCTTTTCCTCTAATTATACTATCGAAGTACATCTTTTGAATTTCACAAGTAGTTTCCTCGGCCCCTGGTAAATCTCCGTATCCACCACCTCCATAAACTTTGAGCCCATCAGTGAGGATATAATATGACCTTCTGGGTGCAGTATAATAGTCGGATAAGTGAAATAGATAAGGATCAGCATATGCTGTTCCGGTTTTAGGTGCATCCATTTCTTCTAAAACCTTACGGATTAAGGTGCCCAACTCAACATCGTCTTCAGGACGTATCTCACGAATTTCAATAGGATTCATGCCTAGGAGATTCAACGAATTCAAATCGTTAATTTTACCCCGTGAAGATACATGAAATCTATATGAAACGGGCCCTAGACTTAGGTCGAAGGGGGACTATTATGGCTAGCCCAAATCCTTCGGTTGGCTGCGTAATCGTGCACGACAATCGAATCATAGGAGAAGGCTTTACGAGTTCGTATGGAAAAAATCATGCTGAAATCAATGCACTTAATAGCGTAAAATCAGCTGACAAGCCCCTCATACCCGCTTCGACACTCTATGTAACCTTAGAACCCTGCTCGCATTATGGAAAAACACCACCCTGCGCCATTCGTATTGCAGAAGAGCAACCAGCTGCCGTAATCATTGGATGCACAGATCCTAACCCAAAAGTGTCTGGTAAAGGAATGAACATTCTTAAAGGAGCGGGCATTGATGTACAGGTGGGGGTTTTAAGAGACCAATGCCTTTATCATCACCGTGTATTTTTAAAAGGTATCCAAACTCAGAAACCATACATAACGCTGAAATGGGCCGAATCGGCTGACGGATTTATCGCTCCGCTCAATACACAAGAAGGAAAAGAAGAAATCTTTTGGATTTCGAACAGCTGGTCAAAGCAGTACGCACATCTCTTAAGAGCAGAACACGCCGCTATATTGGTTGGCGCTGAAACCCTGAAGAAAGATCACCCAACATTGACCACAAGACATGTTTCAGGTCCATCCCCTAAACCCTTTGTTCTTACTCGTAATCATAAAACTATTCAGAATACAGACAACGCTTTCCAGATTATTGAAATAAGCGATGAGATAAGAACACAAATTGACACAGACAACGAGTTCCCTAACCTTATTCAAGTATCGACATTAACAAAGGCAATGGAGACACTCTATTCGAAGGGCTATTCCTCGGTGTTGGTCGAAGGTGGATCTCAGGTCATTCAGTCTTTTATTGAAGAGGGTCTTTGGGATGAAATGATTTGTATCAAATCTCCACGCCTACTTAAAGATGGAGTTAAAGGTCCTGAAACACCGCAACTCGAATGGCTATTTCAAAGTGACAAGGATGAAGTTTTTGGACTTAAACGTTCATCACATCGCTGATAAGACTTCGCAAATCTTCAGGTATAGAAATGGGCTTAAAGGCATCTGCATTTAAACACACGAGCCTTACTTTACCTTTAAGCACCAAGGCATCCTTTTCATTGAAAAGTTGACTGCTAAATTCTATCAAAGACTTGCCTATAGAACTCACCTCTGTTTCTACCCGAATCAACTCATCGTAACGTGCTGGAAATCGGTAATTTAGTTCTGCGTGTACCACAGGCAACAACACTCCTTTCTTCTCGAGTTCGGCATAAGAATATCCCAAGGATCTCAGCCATTCTACCCTTCCTAACTCTAAGTAGTTCAAGTAGTTAGAATGGTATACAACACCCATTTGGTCAGTCTCTGCATACCGTACTCGCACTTCAACAACTCCCTTTTTCATAATGTAAAGTTTTGATCACGCAAAAGTAAATTCCCTTGCCTAAGAGTTATGATAAAAAAAGTATAATTACAACCCCTTTTTTATTTTTTTTAACCAAAAGAAGTGAACATATTTGTCTTAAGACTCAGGTATCTTATCTTGGTCTTTGAGTGCAATCATTTGTAGTAATCGGAAACACCTAAAACCAGTCTTTTGAAGATGTCAGCTGAACATGTTTGGAGTCAATGCTTGTCCTTTATAGAGGACAACATTCAGCCTCAAGCATTCAAGACTTGGTTTGAACCCATCCAACCTGTAAAACTTCAAGACAACGCCCTAAGCATTCAAGTGCCGAGTAAATTCTTCTACGAATGGCTTGAAGAGCACTATGTGAAATTGCTTCGAGTAGCACTGAGAAAAGAATTGGGTGAAAACGCAAAGCTAGTTTATGTCATCAAGATGGAGAATGCTGACAAGTCGAGTTCGTTTACTGAGCAAATTCCGAGCAAACAAAAAAGTTTATTTGCTCCACAAGAAATTGACATCCCTGTTGTAAGTAAAGATCCTAGTTTAAAGAACCCGTTTATCATTCCCGGCATTCGTAATATTAAGATTGACGCTCAGTTAAACGCCTCTTACAGCTTTGAAAACTTTTTAGAGGGTGAATCGAATCGATTAGCACGATCAGCCGGACAAGCAGTAGCAAATAAACCTGGAGGAACTTCATTTAATCCCCTATTGATTTTTGGTAATGTAGGATTAGGTAAAACACACCTATTACATGCCATTGGAGTAGATATAAAAGAAAAGCATGCTGATAAAACCATTCTCTATATATCCGCCGAAAAGTTTACACAGCAATACATCGAATCAGTTAAGAACAACACAAGAAATGATTTCATTCATTTTTACCAGCTTATCGATGTGCTTCTTATCGATGATGTCCAATTTTTAGCTGGAAAAAGCGGGACACAAGACGTGTTCTTTCACATATTCAATCACTTGCACCAAAATGGCAAACAGGTTGTCTTAACTTCAGACAAAGCCCCGGTAGATATGCAAGATATTGAGCAACGATTGCTCTCAAGATTTAAATGGGGGCTTTCTGCTGAACTCAGCCCGCCAGATTACCATACACGTGTATCTATCTTAAGGAATAAGCTTTATCTAGACGGAATGACGATGCCTGAAGAGATCGTCGACTACATCGCTCAAAATATTAAGAGTAATATCAGAGAATTAGAAGGAGTTATCATTTCACTCATTGCACAAGCTTCATTCAATAAAAAGGAGATCAACCTAGAGCTCGCTCAACAGGTGGTCGACAAATTCGTTAAAAACACCAAAAAAGAAGTGTCTATTGAGTACATCCAAAAGATGGTTGCAGACTACTTCGAAATGGACCTTGACACCCTACAGTCTAAAACAAGAAAACGCCATATTGTTCAAGCGCGTCAATTGGCCATGTATTTTGCGAAGCGCTACACTAAGGCCTCTTTGGCTAGTATTGGATCTCAGATAGGGAAACGCGATCACGCCACAGTTCTTCACGCCTGTCGAACCGTCGAAAACCTTGCTGACACTGATAAACAGTTCAAGAAGTACATCGAAGACCTCTCAAAGAAGTTTTCTTAATACCTCATCATTCATTTTCATGAAAAAGGGAACGCTCTATCTCATTCCTGTTCCTCTTGGAGACTCACGTCTCTCCTATACCTTACCCGCCGAGATTTCAAAAATCGTCCAATCGCTTAAATTCTTCGTAGTTGAAAATGAAAAAACAGCGAGAAGACATTTGCGCTATATCTATCAAGATATAGATCAATCCTCTCTTAAAATGGAGGTGCTAAATCAGCACACACCAGATGCGCTTTTAGCTTCCTTCATTGAACCCTGTTTAAAAGGTTATGACCTTGGATTTCTTTCTGAGGCCGGATGCCCTGCGGTAGCCGATCCGGGCTCTCAATTAGTCCGCTTGTGTCATGAAAACGATATCAAAGTACAACCGCTAATTGGCCCATCTTCTATTCTTCTCACACTCATGGCTAGCGGATTAGGTGGGCAAAATTTCGCCTTTAACGGTTACTTGCCACATGAAAAGTCTGACCGTAAAAAGATGCTTAAAACATTAGAGCGAGAATCCCACCAAAAGAAACAAACACAGCTCTTCATGGAAACGCCATACAGAAATGAGAAGCTCTTTCATGAACTACTAGACCAACTCGGTCTAGACACTTTACTCACACTTGGAATTGAAGTGAGTTTAGAAACCGAAGAGATCAAGACAAAGACGGTTGCTGATTGGCTTGCCTCACCTGCCCCTAACCTGCACAAGAGACCTTGTATTTTTGGAATCTTAAAGAGGTAATTACCTTCTTATTTGTCGACTATTAAGCCAGGCAGAGTAAGCTTTTGCCTTTGCTTTGTGTTCTGATAAATTCTTAGAAAAGTCGTGATAGCCAATACGAGTACTGTCAGCAACAAAAAAGAGATAATCATGCTTTTCAGCCTCTAAAACAGCATCAATATAGCTGATCTCTGGCATAGTTATCGGCCCCACTGGTAAACCCCCTATTTGATAGGTGTTATACGGCGAAACAATGAGTAAATCTTTGTACAAAACACGACGAATGATGGTGTCAAAGCTTTGATAGCGCTCTTTTAAAGCATAGATCACAGTAGGGTCTGCCTGAAGCTTCATTTTTCGCTTTAGCCGATTGAGATAAACTCCAGCAATAGTTCGTGATTCTTCAGGCTTTACAGACTCTTTTGATACAATAGAAGCCAAGGTATAAACCTCTGCGGGAGAAAGTTTTTTGTCATGAGCACTAGCCAAACGCTTATCGTTCCAAAAATTCCCATGCTCTTTTAGCATTCGAGATCTAAACTGAGTGGCAGAAGTATTCCAATAAAATTCGTAAGTATTAGGTATGACCAACGACAACACATTATAGCTATTCAACTTTGTCTGAAACAAAAAATCACGTTCATTGAATGCATGCAGAAGATCTAGGCTGTCAGCCTCAATAAATTGACTCACATATCCCATCACATCCTCTAGACGCTCCATAGACGGAACGATTACTTGAATAGGCTTGTTTTCAGACCGCAACACATTGATAATATCATTATTACTCATCCCTTTCACCAACAAAAACCTTCCGGGCTTAAAATAGTTGAAGTAGCCTTTTTGCTCGGCTAGCCTAATAAAATCATTAGGATTCTTAAGGAGTGGTGATAACGTATTGAGGACTTCATCTATTGAGGCGTCGGATTGTATAAAAACCACCCACTCGTCTTGATCAAAGTTGGTATTATCAGCCATTACGACTCGGTAACTAAGATAAGCTCCTACGCTTAATGCGATAAGCGCAATCACTGCAATAGCTGAAACAATTTTCTTTTGCATACTACAATATACGTTGATAAAAGTATTCACCTTTATAAACGCCTTTCTCAAACACCCAATCTTCACGAACACCTGTACGTTTAAAACCAGCGGATTCAAATAGCCGTATACTCTTCGAGTTGTCTTCAGTAATGGTTGCCACTATCTGGTGACAATCGAGTGTATCCTTTGCATAAGCTACTATAAGGTTTAGCGCGCGTTTTGCGAACCCCTTTGATCTATAGGCCGCTGCAACAACGATTCCTACAGATGCTCTTTTGTGCTTAGGATTAAAGTCAAAAAGATCGATCAAACCAATAGCTTGAGCTGACCATTCTATTACCAGACGCAACTGTTTGGCAGTATAAATATCTTGATGTGCATTTTCGAGATAGCGAGCGAGCAAATCTTTTGAATAAGGCTTGTAGGTGTCCGAAACTGTCCAAAGCGAGGTGTCATTTTCGATCTGATACAACCACTCTAAATCGCTTGGCTCTAGCGCTCTTAAAATCAATTCTTTATGTTTAAGTAGCTGCCCCATTATGCCAATATATTTCCGTCAAATACGTGCTCAGCAGGGCCTCTCAGCACTATATCTTCATAACCCAATTCAGCTAACTTAAAGGCTACCTCTAATAGTCCTCCCAGCGCATTTACCTTAACCGAAGTCGCTCGAATCTTTCCCATATGGTGCGCGCTCAAAACTGCTGCTGTAACCCCTGTACCGCAAGCAAGTGTTTCGTCTTCAACGCCTCTTTCGTAGGTGCGTACAGCTAGCTCGGAATCATTTATAATTTCTACAAAATTAATATTACAACCTTCTGATCCATAACGGTCTCTCATCACCTTACCCGATTGAAAAACATCAAGCTCTTGAAGTCCCGAATCAACCCATTCTATGTGATGAGGTGAACCCGTATTACAAAAGCAACTTTGATCTTCTTGAATTTTAATGGTATGAACCGGCTTCATGTAAAGGGAGATATTATCCGCAGTATGTACTTCAGCACTGTAAACATCTTCACCAAAACTAAATTGCAAAGATGAAGGAGCTCCCTTGCGCTCATATGCATAACGTACTATACAACGCCCACCATTTCCACACATGCTCCCCTGCTTTCCGTCTGCATTATAATAGCGCATCGCAAAGGCCTTTTTAGAATCGGTTGAACGCTCATATACCATAAAGCCATCAGCCCCAATACCATAACGGCGATGACACCATAAAGCAATTTGAGATTCGGTAAGGTCTATGGAATTCAAATCTTGGGCGTCTACAATGATAAAATCGTTGCCTGCTCCGTGATATTTAGAGAAATGAAGTGATTGCGTCATATTCGGTTGCAAGATAACAGATTTTAAAGCTTGTATATTGCGTTAAAGCAGCGTTAAAGCAGTTTCATACCTTGTAAAAGAGTATAAACTTTGTAAAAAATTTTACGCGTTATGAAAAAATACATCAGTTATGCATTTGTTGGAATTAGTGCTGCGTTGATCACCATTGTAGCGCAGCACTATTTTTTTTCTGAGCAACCCATTACGGTAGCCACTACTTACGAGGAGCCCGTTTTTAAAACATCATTCGGGGCATTACCATCAAACAGTAATTTCGTTGAAGCTGCCGAGAAGACGGTGAATGCCGTAGTTCATGTGAAGAACGTCTCTTTAGAACGTTCACCTCAATCTCTTTTTGATTTCTTTTATGGATATGAGTCGTTTCAGCAACCCCAAATTGGCACCGGCTCAGGGGTAATTATTTCGCCTGACGGGTACATTGTCACTAATCATCACGTTATCGAAGATGCTGAATCATTAGAAATTACACTTAACAACAATCAATCCTATGAAGCCCAAATTATTGGCTCAGACGCCTCATCAGACATTGCGCTTCTAAAGATTGATGCCGAAAGAGAATTGCCTTATCTAGCATTCGGTGATTCTGACGGATCGGCTGTTGGCGAATGGGTGTTAGCCGTTGGTAATCCCTTCAATTTAACTTCTACCGTGACCGCAGGAATAATTAGTGCAAAAGCACGTTCAATTTCTCCTATGAATTCCATGTCTTTTATTCAAACAGACGCCGCCGTAAATCCCGGCAATAGCGGAGGAGCCTTAGTAAACACCCGTGGCGACCTCATAGGAATCAATACTGCGATCAAATCGAGAACAGGTTCTTATGTCGGCTATTCATTCGCCGTTCCGAGCAATATTGCAAAAAAAGTGGTTGAAGACTTGCTAGAATTCGGAGCCGTTCAAAAAGGCATCTTAGGTATCACCACTTTAAGAGCGAACTCAAAAGAGGCAATAGAGCAAGGTTTAGACCATATTGAAGGAGTATATATCGCTGGGGTCTCTCAAAATTCAGGCGCAGAAAAAGCCGGACTAAAGCCAGGTGATGTTATTCGTTCAGTAGACGGAGTAACCATCAAAAACTTTACGGGCCTGACCGGACACCTCTCTTCAAGAAGACCTGGAGACCTGGTTCGCGTTACGGTGGATAGAAACGGAAAACTCCTTGAGAAAGAGGTTCGTTTGGGCAAAAATGAAATTATTGACCTACCCTATCTCGGCATGCGGGTTGAAAACTTAAGCAAAGAGGATAAAAAACAGTTAAATATAGAAGGTGGTGTAAAAATCATTGCCGTAGCCGAATATTATAAATCTTACGACCTTGAAGAGAAGGTAATCATTGCTATTGACGGTAGCCCAGTGAATTCAATTGAAGATGCAGAACGACTGGCTGAGGCAAAAAGAAGTTCGCGGAGAGCCATCACTATATTGAACAGTGCAGGTGAGAAAGAAACCCTAATATTTAACTAGTTTTAGGGCCTAATAATGCCGTTTTGCATATAGACATCATCTCTGTCGTTCCCGAACTACTCGAAAGCCCTTTCAGTCACTCCATCTTAATGCGAGCGATTGACAAGGGTTTAGTTTCACTTAAAATTCACGATTTAAGAAACTTCGGTCTTGGAAATTACCGCCAGGTAGACGATTACCAATTTGGAGGTGGAGCCGGAATGGTACTCATGGCCGAACCACTAGATCAGCTACTAACGAGTCTCACCAAAGAGCAGTCTGCTGATGCCATCGTTTACCTGACCCCTGACGGCGAAACATGGAATCAATCAATGGCCAATGGCTTTTCTTTAAAAGAACGTATTATTCTCATCTGCGGGCATTATAAAGGAATCGATCAGCGTATCAGAGACATATGGGTGACACATGAAGTTTCTATTGGAGATTACGTGCTCTCGGGTGGAGAGTTGGCGGCATCGGTCGTGTCAGACAGCATAATTCGTCTGATCCCAGGGGTATTGAATGACGCCGGATCAGCATTGAACGATTCTTTTCAAGACAATTTACTCGCCCCTCCGGTATACACAAGACCATCAGAATTTAAAGGACACAAGGTACCCGAGGTCCTTCTCAGTGGTAATTTTAGCGCAATTGAAGCATGGAGAGAAGCTGAAGCATTGCGCAGAACCCAAGAAAGAAGGCCAGATTTATTAAGTGATTGAAGAAAAATAATGACTGTGGCAAAAACCAAAATAAAGTATTATTTTTGCGGTCAGTTTTAAAGAAAATTCCGTCATGGAGAACTTAGTACAATACGTTGAGAACACGTTCATAGATAAAAAAGACTTCCCAGACTTTGGCTCTGGTGATACCATCACTGTATTTTACGAGATCAAAGAGGGTGAAAAAACAAGAACGCAGTTTTTCAAAGGCGTAGTGATTCAAAGAAGAGGTTCAGGTGCTACTGAAACCTTTACAATCCGTAAAATGTCTGGAACCGTTGGTGTAGAGCGTGTCTTTCCAATAAATATGCCTGCTCTTCAGAAAATAGAAGTGAACAAGCGTGGTAAAGTAAGAAGATCACGTATTTTCTATTTTAGAAATTTGACAGGTAAAAAGGCAAGAATCAAAGAAGAAAGAAACTAAACACCTTTATATTTGAAAATTTTTTAATGCCGTGTTAAGTTTAGCTTCACGGCATTTTTTGTGCGATATATTTACCGCGCTTAACCAAAACTAAAGCAAAATGAAGACGATTTATTACACGATGACCGATGAGGCCCCTGCGTTGGCTACCAATTCATTTTTACCCTTAATTAAAAAAATCACAAATGAAGCTGGTATTCAATTTATCCTAAAAGACATCTCTCTATCAAGTCGTATCATTGCTGTCTTCTCAGATCTATTACCCGATAACCAAAGAATTGAAGACGCTCTTGCTAAACTTGGAGAGTTAGCGAAAAAAGAAGATACAACCATCATTAAGCTTCCTAATATAAGTGCTTCAATGGCTCAGTTAAAGGCTGCCATTAAAGAATTACAAGAAAAAGGAATTGCTGTTCCTAATTATCCTGACTCCCCTTCGACTCCTCAAGAAGAAGATTACAAAGCACGCTACGACAAGGTGAAGGGTAGCGCAGTGAATCCAGTTCTTCGTGAAGGTAACTCTGACCGACGCGCTCCGCGGGCTGTGAAAAACTTTGCTAAGAATAATCCACACCATATGGGTGCATGGGAGCCAAATAGCGGTACACGAGTAAAAACAATGTCTTCTGGAGATTTCAGATCAAATGAGAAATCTTTGACTCTTGACAAAGATCGTGTAGTGTCTATTCTCTTAAAAACCGATAAAGGCGAAGAGATTCGCTTAAAATCTAATCTTAAACTGATCGCCGATGAAATTATAGACATGAGCGTTATGCAACGCAGCGCTCTTGCCAATTTCTTCAGAGAGGCATATAATGAGGGGGCTTCAGAGGGGCTTTTGCTTTCGCTTCATATGAAAGCAACTATGATGAAGGTGTCTGACCCTATCATATTTGGTCACGGTATTAACATCTATTTCGAATCGCTCTTTACTGAATATGCCGGTACGTTAGAGCGATTAAAGATCAATCCAAATGAAGGGCTCCAAAGTGTTCTAATTCGTCTGGCCCAAGACGATTCTAAAGAGGCTAATGCCCTTCACGAAGCAATACTAGATCAGCTGCACGCACAAGCCTCTTGGGCTATGGTAAACTCAGACAAAGGAATTTCTAACCTGCACGTTCCGAGCGATGTGATTATCGATGCCTCTATGCCCGCGATGATTCGTAACTCGGGTAAGATGTACGACGCCAAGGGACAATTAAGAGACACCTTGGCCATTATCCCTGACAGTTCTTATGCTGCAGTGTATCAAAGCACTATTGATTTCTGTAAAGCGAATGGTGCTTTTGATCCGTCTACAATGGGAACGGTGCCTAACGTTGGGCTTATGGCTCAGAAGGCAGAGGAGTACGGTTCCCACGACAAAACCTTTGAAATAGCCCAAAAGGGTTCAGTTCAGATTGTCGATGAAAGCACCAAAGAAATCTTAGCTGAAATTGCAGTAGACCAAGGAGACATTTGGAGAATGTGCCAAGTCAAGGATGCACCGATAAGAAACTGGGTTTCTTTGGCTGTAGAACGTGCAAGACTTTCAGAAACACCTGCCATTTTTTGGTTAGATGAAACTAGAGCCCATGATGCTGAATTAATTAAGAAGGTTAAAACCTACCTTGCTCAAGAAAATACGGCTGGTTTAGACCTTAAAATTCTAGGAGTAGCAGAGGCGACTTTAGAAACCCTAAAACGATTGAAAGACGGAAAAGATACGATCTCAGTTACCGGAAATGTATTGAGAGACTATTTGACCGACCTCTTTCCTATTCTCGAAGTAGGAACTTCAGCCAAGATGCTCTCGATCGTTCCGCTTATGAACGGAGGAGGACTCTTCGAAACAGGTGCTGGAGGATCAGCTCCTAAACACGTGGAGCAATTCTTAGAAGAAGGTCACTTGCGTTGGGATTCACTGGGTGAATTTTTAGCGCTAGAAGTTGCGCTTGAATTTATTGCCCAAAAAAACCATTTAGATACCCTTACTATTTACGCCAACTGTTTAGGGGATGCCGTTGAGCGCTTACTCAACGAAAATCTAGGTCCTCAGAGAAGCATTGGGTCTTTAGATACACGCGGCAGTCATTTTCACTTGATCAAATTCTGGATTGAAGCCCTAGGACAATCGAATTTAGAGCTGGTACAGCGGGATAAATTCAAGAACCTTAGTGACGCTTTAAATTCAAACGAAGAAACTATTTTAAGTGAGATCAACGACACTCAAGGAAAAGCTCAAGAAATTGGAGGGTATTACGCTCCCGATCCTATTCTAGCCTCGAAGGCGATGCGTCCGAGTGCTACCTTGAATGCCCTGATTGAAGAATTCTAATCTCAGTTTGATTTGGGTAAACTCAGAAAGGGAATAAAAACGTGGCTAATTACGCTACTCCTAATGGCAACTGGGCCTGTGATTCTAAGCAGCGCTTTTAAAAACGAAAGCCATCCATTATTCTGGATGGTTGCCAGTATTGGAGGACTTATATGCCTTGCTGCACTTTACTTCGGATTTAAGGCCATTAAACTTATTGTGAGCTTTCTGTTTGATCCTTCTGATCCAACCAAATAGCTTCCATCTTTTTCAGATCTACGGGCTCATGAGCTTCCTCGTAAGGCAACAACCCTCTTAAATAGGCGCGTTGTAAAATATCTTCGGTCCAATAGTCTAACTTGTTGCTATAAGGGTCGTAGGTCGACTTGAGATCCATATCGTATAACTTGGCTGCAGTTTGATACCAAAGGGCGGTGAATCCGTTTCGGTAATCTTTTACGAGGTCAAAAGCGCTGATTCCAGTTTGACGATCAATCAAAGAAATCAACACTTTGCCGTCGTTCCTAGATAATTTTTTAAGCTCATCGGTGAGTTCATCTTGAAGATACTCTTTGACCTGCTTAGTGTACAACCTCTTTTTACGCTTAGATTCCAGCTTATCTAAACGGTCGCGCAAACTATCTAATCGATGCGAAGCCATAATAGCATAACGGTACACTTTAAAAATGCGGTATTTATGCCTTAAGTAGGCAATACGCGTCGCATCATCTTTAAATCTTAGAGGCGCTAACACATAGACCTCATCCAACTCAATGGTCTCAGAAAAGATAGAATCATTCGCGAATTTATAGCGCATAGCCTCTTGCCCCATCATTGAATTGGAATGAGCCAAAACCAACGTAAAAATCAATAGAATACCGTATCTCATACCGTCATATATTCGCTAAATTAGAGCAAAATTAAAGGATCATGAAGACTGCAGAAATTCTAGACAAAAAAGCGCTAACCTTTTTAGAAAAATACCTCAATAACGCTTCTCCGACAGGCTATGAAGCCCAGGGTCAAAAAATCTGGATGGACTACCTAAAGCCTTATGTAGATGAATTCATCACAGACACTTACGGAACGGCTGTTGGGGTCATCAATCCTAAAGCAGAATACAAGGTAGTGATCGAAGCACACTCGGATGAAATCTCATGGTATGTCAACTACATCACTGAAAACGGACTTATATACGTCATTAGAAATGGTGGCAGCGATCACCAAATTGCTCCTTCAAAGTGGGTAAATATTCATACAAAAAATGGAATCGTAGAAGGTGTATTCGGATGGCCAGCAATTCACACCAGAAAGCCCGGTAAAGAAGAGACACCTAAGCTTGAAAACATCTTTATCGACATCGGAGCAAAGGACAAAGCAGAAGTGGAAAAAATGGGGGTGCATGTAGGATGCGTTATTACCTATCCAGACCAATTTAAGGTGCTTAATAAAAACCACTTTGTTTGCCGTGCTTTAGACAACAGGGCAGGAGGTTTCATGATCGCTCAAGTCGGAAGACTCCTTAAAGAAAATAAGGTAAAGCTCCCTTTCGGATTGTACATTACCAACTCTGTGCAAGAAGAAATTGGTTTGAGAGGAGCCGAAATGATTACTGCTAGATTAAAGCCTAATGCCGCAATTGTCACTGATGTCACCCATGACACCACCACACCAATGATTAGCAAAATCGAGCAAGGTGAAATTAAAATGGGAGCAGGACCAGTAATCTCATATGCTCCTGCCATTCAGCACAAGTTGAGAGATCTAATCATTGACTCGGCTGAGCAGCACAAGATTCCATTTCAACGTAACGCTTCGTCTCGTTATACCGGTACAGATACAGATGCCTTTGCCTATAGTAATGGAGGAGTAGCTTCTGCACTCATCTCACTTCCTTTGCGTTATATGCATACAACGGTTGAAACAGTGCACAAAGAAGATGTGGCCAATGTGATACGATTGATCTACCAATCGCTCTTAAACATGAAAGACGGAGATCAATTCTCGTATTTCGAATAATTCCTTATTCACGTTTTAACGGAAGAATCGTTTGAAGACTTTCGAGCTGAAATTCTTGCTGCTCGGAGGTCTTCATGTTTTTTATGACCCAAGTAGCTGCCTCGGTATTCCAATAAGCAACATTTAAGGCCTTGCGTTTTTCAGCATACTTATACTGTTTGGCTGGCTTTGAAGCCTCTGGGTAGAATTCAGAGGATACTCCTTTAAAACGCAGGCTATTTACCAATTGTAATGCTTGCAAAGGATTGGTATCGGTAAGGTGAAGAACTAAAACGTCAATCTGATCTCCAATAGTGGATGGAAACAGACCTAGCTCTTCCAATACAAGGTAAATCCGATCTAAACCAAATGAGATCCCTGCCCCGCTCAAATCTTTTCCTCCGAATGCAGAGGTCAGGTCGTCATAGCGTCCACCTCCTCCTATCGCACCTAATTGAACACCATTAGGAGCACTTACCTCAAATAGCGTACCCGTATAGTAATGCAGACCACGTGCTAAAGTAAGATCAAAAGAAAGTGATAGAGAAGCAAGAGAAAGCTGAGCGGTTTGATCTAAAACAAATTGCATCTCTTCTATTCCTTTAGTTCCAATCTCAGAAGAGGTAAAGAGCTTTCTTAACCGTTCTAATCGCGATGCTACAGATACATTGTGATCTAGAAAAGACGCCAAGGTCTCCCAAATAGACGGATCAAATCCTTGTGAATTCAATTCTGCAGCTACGCCTTCTGAACCTATCTTATCGAGCTTATCCAAAGTAACCACAAAGCTTGAAAGACGATCCCCTATGCCAAAGGCCTCAGCGATACCACTAAGCAGTTTTCTATTATTGAGTTTAACGGTTACTTTGTGTTTTTCTTTTAGTCCTAATTCTGAAAAAATGGCGTTGTAAAGTTGCAACAGTTCAACTTCTTGCCAGAGCGAATCTGCACCAACAACATCTGCGTCGCATTGAGTAAACTCGCGGAACCTTCCTTTTTGAGGTCGATCTGCGCGCCAAACCGGCTGAATCTGATAACGCTTAAACGGAAAAGCGAGCTCATTCTGATGCTGCACTACAAAGCGTGCAAATGGCACCGTAAGGTCATAGCGTAAAGCCTTGTCGCTTATAGAAGAAGTCAGCGCTTGGCTGTCTTTAGCCTCTAGTGCAGAAATATCGGCTTTGGCAAGATAATCACCAGATTTCAGAATTTTAAAAATCAATCGGTCACCCTCATCGCCGTACTTTCCCATTAAGGTGGCGTAGTTCTCGAAACTTGGGGTCTCAATTCTTGAAAAACCAAAGCGTTTAAAATGCTTTTCTATAATGGCGATCATGAATTGACGTTTACTCAATTCGTCTCCAAAAAAGTCTCGTGTTCCTTTTGCTAAGCCTGCCTGTGTCGCCATAGTAATTCCGTAAATTATTCCTCAGCGCTATCTAAGAGATCTTCAAACCAATAGTAAAGTGAACCCTTTGTGATTACTCCGCCTTTTTCAATAATCTCAAATTTATCAGAGTTTTTGTTACCAGCATAGGCTTTAGAGGCTCTTTTATAGGTAACATAATCTGAATTGTAATGTTTTTTGAACCAATCAAATCCATCTTTCTCTCTTAAATCAATGGCTGAATTCGCTACCTCTACTGCAACCAATTTAATCTCTTGATCAAGACATTTAAACAAATACATGTGATTGGCTGAGAT